>JAENYX010000036.1:0-10847 GCA_016841565.1 Clostridium thermobutyricum
GAGCTGTTATACGACATACGGGACGACATCCAGCAAATCGGCCCTATGCTGAGAAAAAGCATAAAAAAAGAAGCCAACTTTGACCTTGACCGGATTGAAAAACGTATTGATGAAATCCTTCAACATGAGATTGAGTTTGATGAAATACAGTGAGTAATTTTTTCAAGTAAGGGGACACTCCCGTGTCTGCTCCGGCTGAAGAAAAATTGCAGTAGACGACTTTCTTAAGAAGGGCTTCATGAAAAAACAGCGCATGCTAAAAATGGTTTAGCAAGAAAACTAGCCAAAGCTTTGCAGAAAATCCGTAGGCTTGGCAGGACGCCAAGCCAGGCTCCTTTGGGGCACGGATGCCCCATAGGATGCGTTAGGATTTTCAAGAAGCGAGGCATAAGTTTTCTCAAAAGCATTTTCGCATAAGTCGATTTTCATGAAGCCCTTTAGTATTTGTCTATAATTTTAAGGGGACACTCCCGTGTCCCCTTAAATGTTATTCTTTGATTACTCTGTTAATTGTTTGAACAGCATTATTTACATGGCTTTCGGTAATATAATAATGCGTGGCAAACCGGACTACCGGCGCAGTTGAACCATTTATCAAAATCCCGTTTTCTTTAAGCCTTTTTGCCACCTGTATCCCGTTTAAACCCGTACCGCCGAAGTCCACCATTATTAGGTTGGTTTGAACCTTTTCAAGATCAACCGACACTCCCTCAATCTCATTAAGTCCCTTTGCAAGAAGCATGGCATTGTCATGGTCCTGCTGCAGTCTTTTGCTCATCTTTTCCACTGCCACTATTCCAGCTGCAGCAACTATTCCTACCTGCCTCATACCCCCTCCAACCATCTTTCTGAATTTTCTCGCCCTTTCAATAAATTCACGGCTGCCGGCCAGTACCGAGCCTATGGGAGCACACAATCCCTTGGACAGGCATACGTTTACCGTATCACAGTAACGGGCTATTTCCTCTGCCTTCACTTTCAGATAGGTGGCGGCATTATATATGCGTGCACCGTCCAAATGTACCGGAATGCTATGCATTTCTCCAATTGCATGTATCTCCTTCATCACATCTAGTGGGACAACCATCCCTCCGGCCCTGTTATGTGTATTCTCCATGCATATAAGTGAGGTTTCGGGGAAATGTATATCCTTTGCCCGTACCTTTGCTTGGACCACCTTTGGATCCATGGAGCCGTCGGTTTCGGAAACCAGAGCTGTCTGGACTCCGGCCAGGTATGCTATACCTGCCACCTCGTAGGTATATATGTGACTCTTTTCTCCCAGTATTATCTCGTCCCCCCTACGGGTATGCGTCATAACTGCAACCTGGTTTGCCATAGTGCCGCTGGCTGTAAAAAGGGCTGCTTCCTTACCCATCTCCCGGGCTACCAGCTCTTCCAACCTATTGACGGTGGGATCGTCCCGGTATACATCATCCCCCACCTGCGCTTTATACATAGCCTGCCGCATCTCGTCGGTGGGCTGTGTTACGGTATCGCTTCTTAAATCAATAAAGCCCATTTTCTTATCTCCCCCCTTTTGTTGGCAGTCCGTAGATGGTAGTTCGTAGATCACGAATCGTAGGTACCAAGTACTATACGCTGACCACTACAGGTCTGTTCCCAACGCTAATTCCTTATTAATTCTATACAGGTATAAAAAAACCCTCCCGTATGGAAAGGTTTCTTTCCGCTATTTGCAATATGTCGGTTCATTTGTATATCATAACTGAGCTGGCTTTTACGACTGCCCTTACACTATCTCCTTCTTTCAAACCCAGTCTATTGACCGATCCTGTTGTGATTGTGGAGCACATTTCCTGACCACCGATATCTAATATCACCTCCGACATAATACTATCGGAATTGATTTTTTTGATAGTTGCATTTATCTGATTTCGTGCACTTATATTCATAAAACCACCTCTTTCTTATTACTCATAAATATTCTCTGCGCATGACAGGAAATTATACATAATATTGAGTATCCTCCGAAGGAAAGGTTTATGCCATTTTATCGATCCTGCTGCTCCATTTACCACATCTGTCTCCCCAACAGGCTATTCCAGCTCCATCCTCTACAATTTCTATTATTTCGCACATGTTTGCACATCCCTTACAGTCTATAGGTCGTACCTCAAAACAACACTCGGTCACATCAAGCCCCTTGAAAGCAGTAAATCCCTGTTTGAAAGCCGCCCCCTTTGCTATCAGGGCTGCCCCGATAGCCCCCATAACGTCATAATGGGAGGGTATCTCCACCTCCATCTTAAGCTCCCTTCTGAATGCCTCTCTGATGCCCTTATTTGCCGCAACACCCCCCTGGAACAATACCGGTGGGCTTATATCCTTACCCTTACCAAGATTGTTCAGGTAGTTACGGACAAGAGCCTGGCACAGCCCATAGACTATGTCCTCGGTCCTGTATCCCAGCTGTTGCTTGTGTATCATGTCGGATTCTGCAAAAACCGCACACCTGCCTGCCACTCTTACCTCTGTTTTGGATTTCAAAGCCATATCACCAAACTCTTCAATTGGTATTTGCAGCCTTGCAGCTTGCCTGTCCAGAAAGGAGCCGGTACCGGCCGCACACACGGTATTCATTGCAAAATCCGAAACAATACCGTCTCTTAACATTATTATTTTCGAATCCTGGCCCCCAATCTCTAAAATAGTTTTAACAGCCGGATTGGCTTTAAGTGCTGCCACCGCGTGGGTGGTTATCTCGTTTTTAACAACATCGGCTCCCACCATAATACCTGCAAGTTTTCTGCCGCTCCCTGTGGTTCCGGCACCGGCAATCTTTATATTTCCCATTCTGTCCCTGAGGGCTTTAAAACCTTCCTGTATCACTTTAATAGGCTGACCCATTGTCCGCAGATAATCCCTGTATATCAGATTATCCTCCCCATCCAGCAATACAAAATTTGTACTCACAGAGCCAACATCAATTCCCAGATAATAACTCCTGTCCATATAGACCACTCAACTCCTTTTTTCTCCCAATCAAATCCACAAAAGCTTCCAGCCTTGTCATATATCCTGCCTCTCCCGTCATTTCATCCAAGACCAAAGTCATAACAGGTATGCCGTGCTTCTGGCTTACCACAGGCAAAATACTGCGCGCCACTATTTCAGGCATACACGTAAAGGGCAGTAAGTGTATCACGCCATCAAAGTTATTCCTATAATAAATAACTGTATTTGCAACGCTTTCCTGTCCGTGTCCTCCCACAAAGCTCCTGAGATACGGATAGGAAGCTTCTCTAATCTCCTGCTTGTTATGTAAATGTAAAGCCTCCTTTATAAGATGGTTTACCACCCAATAGCTGACCGTGATAGACTTGTCAACCTCCACCCCCAGGCTGCCCAGCTTTTCTGCAATTCCAACATTGACAAAGGGCTCAATTACCGTATATATCTCTCCGACAATACCTATCTTCAATATCTCTTTGTCTTTTTGAATACTCACCTGAGATATTTTCTCTTTATATTCATTTATAAGAATTGTAAGCTGCTTCGAACCCCTTGTATGGCCTGCCCTTGTATGGAACTCCTGCATCAAGCCGCTGACAGTACCCTTGGTAATCTCCCTTGGCCTTGTCTGCCAGCACAGTTTTTCAAGCTGGTCCATTAAGACCGAAACTTCCGTTGCTCTCTTAATAGAAGCCAGTACCTGAAGAATGGTTTTTCCGCCTGTTATCACAGAGATTTTTTTGATAAAGTCTCTAATATTGCCCTGGGGCCTCTCCAGTACTATCATTTCGAACTTATACCCAAGGTCTTCAAGAATTTCCCTTTGCACCTCTGCGTAGTACCCAAATCTGCAGGGCCCGCAGCCCCCTGCCATGACTATTACCTCAGCACCATTTTCAAGACTTTCTATATAGTTGCCGATATTCAGCTTGAGAGGAAGGCAAGCCAGCTCAGGCGAATGCTTTGTCCCCAGTTCAAGTGTCCTCTTGGTACAGGGAGGCGGTAGCAGTACCTCCACTCCCAGATCCTCCAATACAGATTTCATTGCGATATATGCATTTCCCATGTGCGGAAAGGTAACTAACACTTTGCTGCATCCCTCCATTCAAGCATATCAATAAAGGCTTCCAGTCTGGTATCTATACCCGCTTCTCCGGTATGTTCGTCTATTGTAAGCAGGCAAAACGGAAGCCCGTTTCTTCTTATTCTGCGTTCTACAAGGTCACCCACCAAGGCATCCAGTCCGCATCCGAAGGCTACAAGATAGATAATCCCCCTTACCTGCCTTTTTTCTATCAGGTACTGGGATGCCGCCATAATTTTCTTACCAAAGCTCCAGAACATCGGTTTGGTGAAATTCCCGGCGATTTTGTCCAATTCCCGGGTGCATACCATGTCCTGGGTGACAACATTTATTCCCCTTGCCCTCAGCTTATCTATTATCCTCATGCTCACATAATTATCGTATATATTATAGGGGTGTCCTATCAGCCCCACCGTATACTTAAAGCCTTCATGCCGGGGCAGCTCCCCCTTCATGGCCTCAAGGGGCGTAGCCCCCTTCTCCATCAGGCTCTCAAAATCCCTAAGCTGGGCAATGGCCTTATTATAGGCTCTGTAAATTCTTCGGTAATCCTGTGTGAAGCGTTTTCCAACCTCCAGCACGGCTTTTCTGAAAGAAGAAGAGCCATTCCTCATGTTAATTGTACAGTCTATCACCGGTGGCAGCCCTTTGACGGAATTCAGCACCATATCGGGAAGACCGCAAAATTTTGGACAGATGTATTCATTTTTTTTAACACTTATCAATCTGGGTATAAACAAGTAGTCTGCTCTATCCTTCAGGTCAATTATATGACCATGGAATACCTTCATTGGAAGACATGCATCATCAACACAGCAATTAACACCTTCATTAAGTATTCTCTTATTGGTCAGGTCGGACAATACCACCTCTGCTCCCAATTCCTCAAAATAGGCCTTCCACATGGGGAAATAATTATAATAGAGCAGAGCTCTGGGTATTCCCACTTTTGGTTTCATTGCGCCATCCCTCTCATAATCATCTGATTAGTAATATTTCCGCTTATCAAGCGCAGGATATCCGATTAATCACATTCAGCAATTATTTTTGCCATACTAACCGTTTTCTAAACAATGACGGCAATATTATTGGACATTACAACCATATACTGCCCTGATAACGCATAATAATTAGCTATGTACATTTTACAAATAATAATATATACTAGAATAAAAGCCCTTATTTTTATGAAGTCCGGATTATCCGTTCCTTCTCGTTGCCTATTATCTCCTGGAAAGTAATCGGACCCCTTCAAAGATAACGGGCAAAGCCATGAGGAGGTTTATTATGTATCAGGATAAAACATTGAATTGCAAGGACTGCGGAAGAGATTTTATTTTCAGTGCTTCCGAGCAGGAATTCTACGCAGAAAAGGGTTTTGAGAATGAGCCGGCAAGATGTCCCGAGTGCCGTGCTGCCAGGAAGGCTAGCTCCCGCAGGGGTGGCCGCGGATTTGGCCGACAGGATAGGCAGATGTATGAAGCAGTCTGCGCAGAATGCGGCCAAACTGCCCAGGTACCCTTCAAACCAACCAATGACAGACCTGTATACTGCAAGGACTGTTATGCGAAAAAAAACAATTATTAAAATAACAAATAAAAAAACCCGCCTGCGGGTTTTTTTATTATGCACAAAAAACTAAATATTATCTAGTCAATCCCGATAATCAGCGCTGCAATCTTGAAATAGGCCAGTAAAGCCACAGCATCAACTACTGTTGTATAGTCTATCATATCATCAAAATACAAAACATCAATAATTGCTTTTAGCTCGTCTTCCTTTACAAGAGCAGACAATTCCAACTGCCTTGCCCCCGACATATACGAAAAGACTTCGGCTGCTACCTCTTTGGGCAGCAGTCTAAATACCAGCAAACCGGTTTTCCCATCCATTTCACTAATAATCTCCGCAATGTCAACGGCTTGCATGCGCTCCAATTCTGTCTTGACCATATACATTTGCTTGCTGCATATCAATTCTTCGATCCTATTGGCCATATTTTCCCTCCCACCTTAGTATAAGGTTTTATTTGGCAAAAATACTTCCAAATAAAAAAAGCAGTGGAAAGGCTCTGCTCCCCGCCCTTTTGTCTGGCCGCCAATGTTACCTGGTCCTGGAAAAAGTTAAAAATCGTTAATAACCTGGTCTTTTCCCAGCTGCTTTGCCATGTGCATAAATCTGTCAACCCTTTCAATCAAGGAATTGGAATCATCCCCGGGATTAAATGAGGTTATCCCGAAGCTGCAGGTGATCTGGCCTACAGGGTCGAAATAAGTGCAACAAATACGCGTCCTAAGCCTCTGGGCAAGTTCTGTGGCATTCTCTTTATCGGTATCCAGGAGTATTAGTGCAAACTCCTCGCCGCCCCACCTGCAAAACATGTCGGATTCTCTGATTTCCATCTTAATTGCCCTGGTTACTTCAATCAGTACCTGATCTCCTGTCAGATGCCCGTAATTGTCATTTATCCTCTTGAAATCATCTATATCAAACAAAATTAGTGACAGCTGTGTGCCATATCTCTGTGCATGTCTGATACTACGGTATAATTCCTCTTCAAATCTGTGTCTGTTGTAAATGCCTGTTAGTGAATCCCTTGAAGACAGCCTGATAAGCTCCTTATTGCTTGCATATTGAATACGTTTGTAGCGATTGATATTAAGGGCCGATATTCCGACCAGTATTATAACAATCATAATATGTACTATTGATGCAGTAAACTCCCGGGCGTTTATGGGTACTCCGGTATGAAAAGACAAGGCAAAGAAACTTATGCTAATTATTAATGAAACCATAATCATATAGTTCAAACGGTTTGGAATTAAAAAAACTAGCAGCAGTAAAATCATTATGTCGGAGGATTGTACTAAAAATATCGGATACTCATATTTAATGAAAATATACAGGAGAAAGAGTGTCCCGATTATTTCATAAGCAGTAACATATTCATAATAATGGTTTAACCGGCTGACATTCTTCAAGCGGAAGTGGAAAATGATACTCAATAGCAGAAATAACGCTCTGTTTAATAGAATTAAATTAAATGTATGACCATCTCTTATCAATGCATAGTCTGCAATAATAAATAGGAAATACAATATACCCAGCAGCAGTAAGGCTGGTCTCACCAACCTAATTGAATATGCAACCTCATGACCGACAAATTCCTTCTCAAGCTCTCTGTCGGCGAATTCCCCCAGTATATTTAAACGAGCCTGGAAGGTCTTTTCCCCAAAAGACCCCATTTACTATCCCCCTAGACTAGCATTAATATCATTATATTCTATAATCCGGCATTTGAAAAGTCTTCCTTAAATACAGCCTGTTGGGGAAATGACACTGAGCATATTGATCTGATATATACCGGTTATGTGTTTTTCAGTACACCATCGGTTAATATGGGAACGTACATTACAAATATTAACATGAAAATCACCACTATTGCGGCAAATAAAATTACTCCAACATTCAGGTTGAAGCTGTTATACTCCTTGTCCCTGAAAAACCCACTTACAAGGACACCGGCCTCCCTAAAATGGCCATGCATGATTTCCCTGAACACCCGGGTATATTTCTTGTACAATACCCCTCTTTCCCTTATCTCTATCACAACCGATTCCTCGGCCTGGTCATCTTCCCTGTGGTATATACCGGTAAGAAAACTGGTAAAGAAGGTGTAGAAAAAATCTGCTCCTCTGTCAATTATCCCGAATACCTTGCTTGATATTTTGTATGTCTGCTTTATTATTGGACGATATACATTTCCTTCAAAGCTAAAGCTTGTGTCCAAAAACAAGAAAAACCTCGATATGACTCCAAATATCCGCCCAAACAGTGCAGTAACAAACCCGGTGCCTTTAGATTGAAAGCTAAAGCTCCGGTCAAGGAAACCAAAAGCTCTTAGAATCCAGTTAAACAAAAGCTTTAAATTCTTTGAGAAACGACCCGAAGCCTCACCTATTCCCTCTTCCAATTCATTAATCCTTTCTGATACCAAATCCTTGGACAGACCTGTTCTTTGAGCAGCCACTGCATCATCTGCCATAATTTTCTCCGGCGTCATATTACTCAATACCGGAACAGCCAGCTTCCTGTATAGCAAATATATGACAAACCCTAATATATATACACTGGCCGAACCTGTCAGAGTTCCTATACTGTACAGGTGTATCGGGTGATAATGCAGATGCGACAGCGCGGGGCTCATAAGACCAATCAGCCCTCCGGGCATTATTCCTGTTACCAGTATAGCCAAACTCAGTATGCCAAAGGAAGAGTTTACCAACACATGACTCCTCCTTCTTTTATCCATCACTGCTTGTGAAGATATGTCTCTGCTGCTGCTGAACAGCAATGCCGTCAGCTTGAAACAATATGCGGCAGTAAGAGCACTCCCGAGCATGAATGCCTTTTCCGACAGATAATAAAATATGCCATGGTTTTCATGCATGGCTTCCAAAAGGGAGTCATGAATCAGGGTTTTACCAACAAATCCGTTTAGACCCGGAAATCCCGATATGGCAGCAAGTCCGATAATAAGAAATAACCCTGCCGACCTGTCCCTTCTTGCAAAACCCTTCAACTCTCCAAGCTCGATGCTTCCGGCTGCCAGTAAAAGGTATCCGGCCATAAGAAAGAGCATAGCCTCATATATTCCGTGGTTGACAGCCTGATATATTCCACCCGCATATCCCAGCCAGCCATTCTTCCCGAGAACCAGGGATGACCCTATGGACATAATGACATAGCCCATCTGACTCATGCTGCTGTATGCAAGCAGTCTTTTAAAATTTGAACTTCTAAGGGCCGAAGCGGCCCCGCCAATCATTGTAACAGCTCCAAAAACCATTATGGTTTTACCGGTGCCGGAGCTTTGCCCCATGAATACCATAGACGCAATAAGAATGCCGTATATACCGGTTTTGAGCAATATTCCCGACAATATTGCACTTGCCGGAGACGGCGCCGCAGGATGTGCCTTGGGCAGCCAAACGTGAAAAGGAACCATTCCTGCCTTTACACCAAACCCAAAGACAATTGAAAAGTAAATAAAATACTTTTTGGGGCCCATTCCCTGCAGCACCTGTCCAAGCTTAATGATATCAAGGGTGCCTGCGCTGTGATACAGCATAAATAATCCCATCAGAGCCATCAGACTCCCAAACACCGACATGAATATATACAGGTTCCCGGCGTCCACTGCGGCATGGTCCTGCTCATGAATGACCAGCATGAAGGAAACAAGGGACATAATCTCAAAGAATGTGAACAGCGCTATCATATCACCCGACAGGAACACTCCCAGTGTAGAGCCCAGAGTAAACAGAAAGAACATGTAGAACCTTCCCTGACAATGATTGTTTTCCATATATACTATTGAAAAGAGCGATGCGGCAAACCATACAATGGATGAAAGCAGCACAAACACGTATCCTATGGGTGTAACCCTGAAAATTATATCTCCTATAAAAAATCCCCGTACCGTAAACACAGCATTCCCGGCATAAACTTCCGGGTACAAAGCTATGCCCGAAATCAGCACGGCAAGGCTGATCGCCGATGAAAGAAGCCCTGACTTCATTGAGTTATCCTTACATATAACCTTGGCCGCCACGCCACCCAAAAATGGCAAGACTACGGCTATTAGAAGAAATATTTCCACCGTCATATGTCTACCCCCTGTTCAGCCTGTACTAACGGAACATTATTCCGGATGCTGCTCTCCGGGCCAATCTTAACATAAAGTTATCAAAGGTACCTGCATAGATTACGCCCAATGCCAATATTACTATCGGCACCAGCATAACAGGACTAAGTTCGTCGAACCTGAAGGACCCTTTTTTCTTATGAACGGTATCCCTGGGGAAAAAGGCATTTATCGCCGGAGGAAAAAAGTATATCACATTTAGCAGGCTGCTGAGCAGCAGCACTCCCAAATAGTATGGATTCCCGGCATCAAGACATCCCAGCCCCAGATACCACTTACTTGTAAACCCGCCGAAGAGCGGTATGCCCACCATTGACAATGCAGCAACGGTATAACATGTCATGGTTATGGGCATTTCCCTGGCCAGCCCTTTAAAATCTTCAAGGTATTCTATGTCTTTTTCATGCTTCAGGGCTCCGGCTATAAGGAAAAGACTGCCCTTCATCATGGAATGGCTGAAAAAATGGTATAGCGCTCCCGCCAGACCCCTTGTGGTCATAAGCGCAATGCCCAGCACTATGTAACCCATTTGGCTTATGGTGGAATAAGCAAGCATCCGTTTGATCCTTTTCTGACCAATTGCCACTACCGAGCCCAGCATGATGGAAACCAGTGCAACACCTATCAGCAGGTCATCCCATATGGTCTGTCCGTTAAAATAACTTGGAGCTATATAGTAGACCAGCTTAATCAGGCTGAACATTCCCACCTTTACCGTAATTCCCGAGAGCAGACAGCTTATGGAACTGGGCGATACCGAATGAGCATCCGGCAGCCATGAATGCAGCGGCACCACTCCTCCTTTGATTCCAAACCCGATAAGAAAGGCAATGAGTGCAGTGACCGGTATTGCCTGGCCATTTCCAATAACCGAAAAATCGCCGGTGTCTTTAAGCCAATAGGTTACAACCACACCGTAGAATACAAGGAACCCGCCTATAACACACATATACAGGTACTTTGATGCCGCCTTATGAGCCAGAGAGCTGTGGCTGTGAAGTATTAAAATATACGGTATCAGGGATGCCATTTCGAAAAACACGAACAATTCTATAATGCCACCGCTGAAAGCCACCCCCA
>JAENYX010000036.1:10947-20476 GCA_016841565.1 Clostridium thermobutyricum
GCCATTTCGAAAAACACGAACAATTCTATAATGCCACCGCTGAAAGCCACCCCCAGGCATCCGCACAGAGTGAGAAGAAATGCCATGTAATATCTGTCCAGATTGTTTTCTGTTTCCATATATTTAATCGAATATACAGAAGACATAAGCCAAAGCAGTGATGTTACAAAGGCCATGATAAGTGTCATTTCGTCCACTCTCAGGTGTACGCCTAACCATTCGGCAGTATATGCCTTGCCCTGAAGTCCATACCTGAGCAGGACTGTCACACATGCGAAAACCGTAATGGATGTGGCAAGAACAATTGTATTACCCATCTTTCTGGTATGCTTACCGGCTATAAAGGATACAAAAGCGCCTACCAAAGGTAATGATACTATCACAAAAGGTAAATATAATTCCAAAATACTTCTCCCTCCTGTAACTAGAATAATACTTTCAAGCCTCCCAGGATCAACTGACTGAGCTTACCCGAAAACAATCCTGAGGCAGTCATTACTATGCAAAGAAACAGCAGAGGATAATACATGCTGGAAGGAACCTCAGGGATCCGTCTCACCTCATGGGATGTCTTGGTAAAAAAGGCAATGCCCACAATGGGAAACAGATATGCCGCCGTCAGCAGAGCACTTATCAGCAAAACTGCCACCAGAAAAGGATGACCGGCGTCCAGGCTTCCCAGGGACAAATACCACTTACTCACAAATCCATTGGTTGGAGGTATACCTACAAGGCACACCGATGCAATGCCAAAGGCTGTCATGGTTACAGGCATTTCCCTGCCTATTCCTTTCATCTGGCTTATCTCGGTCTTACCGGTTGTTCGCATTATGCATCCTGCACACAGGAACAGTACAATCTTTATCAGGGCGTGATTTACCAGGTGAAGTATCCCTCCGGTATAGCCTCGGGGATTGGCAAGTACGATACCCAGAAGTACGTAACCCAGCTGGCTTATGGTAGAATAGGCCAGCCGCTTTTTCAGGTTGTCCTGTCCAATTGCCAGCACCGAACCAAATAGTATTGAAAAAGCTATTATGTATAAAAAATAAATATTAAAGGAAGACACCCATTGGGTTCCTATGATATAATAAACAACCCTGGCCATGGAAAACACTCCTGCCTTGACCACCGCAACGGCATGCAGCAGAGCACTGACAGGCGTTGGCGCCACCATTGCCAAAGGCAGCCATGAATGCAGGGGCACAATGGCAGCCTTAACCCCAAATCCAAAGAAGAAAAGAATAAAGCTTATGGAAAAAGGTATGCCTAATGTATCAGGGTGGTTAAAGGCCGGCTGGCCCCCGGCAACAAAATCCAGGGTCCCCGAATAGGTGGAAAGGAGTATCATACCGGCCAGTATCAGTGCGGCACCGGAAAAAGCGTATATCAGATATTTTTTCCCGGCCTCATGGGCCTTCCCATCCTCTTTGTGAATGACCAGAGGATATGTTGCCAGAGTCAGCATTTCATAAAATATATACAGAGTAAAAAGGTTTCCGGCGTATGCTATTCCCATTGTTATTCCCAGGCAGACGGTAAAAAATGCAAAATAACGCAGTTGTCTGGCATGGCCACGCATATAGCCGAAGGAATATATGGTTACAAATATCCATAGAAAGGATGCAAGAGTGGAGAATACGGCACCCAGCCCATCCAGGCTGAGGTAAATCTGAAGAAAGCCATTAACGATAAAACGTGGCGATGAGTAGATATTACCGTTAAACACACCAGCAGCCAGATAAGCATTCACAGCAAAGACCAGCAATGCTACGGCTATACTGAAAACCCTTTTCATCCACAGATAATTCTTCCTGGCCTTAATAATCATGAAGAGGCCCAGAAAAGGTAGAAATACGGGTATAAAGACCAGCCACGATATTCTGTCCATAGAATCCCACCTTAGAAAATTTTAGTTGCACTCCCAATGAAGTTTATTACAGGATCCGGATACAGACCTAGAATGATAATAAGCCAGGCAATGATTAACATAGGAAGCGAAGTATACCATGGAAGCCTGACCTTGCTTTGGGTTTGTTCCTCTGTGTCAGGTTTCCTGAAAAAAGCCGATACTACAATAGGAAGATAGTACGCTGCATTTAACAAAGAACTTATAATAAGTACAATCAGCACCCAGGTATTCCCCGATGAAATGGCGCCAACTCCAATGTACCACTTGGTATTAAAACCGCTGGTAAGCGGCACGCCCACCATTGACAGGGCTCCGATGGCAAAGACACCCATTGTTACAGGCATCCTATGGCCAATTCCTTTGAACTGCGTAAGTCTGTCCTTACCTATATAATATCTTATATTGCCTGCCGAAAGAAACAGTAAAGTTTTGGTTAGGGCATGGTTGAGTATGTGATACAGTGCCCCTGTATACCCAATCTCATTGAACAGCGACAGCCCAAGGTATATATATCCCATCTGCACAACACTTGAATAGGCCAGCATCCTCTTTAGCTTTGACTGGGTAAGGGCAAGAATCGAGCCTATCAGCACCGCACCCGAACCCAAGAACATGAAAATGGCGCTCAACGGAAAAATGGTCAGCAGCATCATCCCGAATACCCCCAGCAGTACCTTTATCATCCCCACCGTATAGGCCTTGAGTACAAGACCCGATAGAATGGCGCTTGATGTTGTAACCGCCGAAGAGTGGGCATCGGGCAGCCAGATGTGCAGCGGGAACAGTGCCGATTTGACGCCGAATCCAACAATGAAGAGACCGGCAGCCAGTAAAATAATCTTGGGGTATAGATGTATTCCTTCGGTCAGGTGATAATGCATGAATCTGATGTTAAGGTTGCCGGTAATTCCGTACAGCAATGCAATTGCCAGAAGAATACACCCCGAGGCCAGAGTGCTGTATACAAGGTATTTGACGGTAGCTTCAATGCTCCTGCTATCATCCTTAACCGAGATTATCCCACAGGCAGTGATGGAGGTTATCTCGATAAACACATACATGTTGAACAAATCCCCTGTGACAACAATTCCGGTCATTGACCCCATCAGGGCAAGAAAGAGGGTGTTGTACAAAGTGACATTGTACTGCGGGAGCTCGTTTTCAATCATACCCATACCATATATGGCTATCAGCATTCCCACACCACATATTACCGACATAGAAAATGCTTCTACATAACCTATGCTAAGTTCGATACCCAATGGGGCCTCCCAGCGCGCAACATCAAGCAAATACTTTCCACCGTCCCGTACATTCAATACCACCAGAAATGATAGTACCGCGGCTGTGGCGGTGATAATTGCGCTAAGCAGCAAAGATATCCTCCTGCTTTTAATCAGAGGTTGTATGAAAGCTCCTATAAGAAACAGATATATGATTACAGCCGGAAAGCTTCTAACGGTCTCCATCTGAATTTCTCCTTATTTTAATTATCTGATCCATATCCACAGTGCCATACAGATTATAAAGCCTGACGGCAAGGGCCAGCAAAAAAGCTGTAACGCTGACTGCCACAACAATACCGGTAAGGATTAGTGCAGAAGGCACCGGGTTTACGTAATCATAAGGATTGACAGCTTTCCCCGCATCTATTATTGGCGCCCTTTTCCCCTTTATATATCCCATGGAAATAAAGAGCAGGAAAATGGATGTGTCCATTATGTTCATACCTATTATCTTTTTAATAAGGTTATTGTTTAGAAGGAGTATGGAAAAACCAATCAGGAACAATATAAAGGAAGCCGCATAGAAATAGTTGTCCAACAGTCTCACAAGAAAATCCATATTATAAACCCTCTCCTATCAGGCTGAAAAAGATGTACATTATACAGCTTACAATTGCGCCTACCGCAAGATTTAGCGGAAGTATGGTTCCGCCGCTTAACAGGTCGCCGGGTACGCCCAGCGGAACAACGCCGTGAATAAACTCCGGAAAAAAGGTTCCTAACGCCTTTATTGTGCCGTACAGTAAAAGGGAAAAACATATTATGGTCAGCAAAGGCCTGATTGACACTATGCCATTAAATTTTTTGTGTGCAATACTGTTAAGAATGAGGCCTGCGGCTATTATGGTCCCACCCGAAAAACCCCCTCCGGGGGTCAAATGCCCGTGAAAGGTCACGTATATACCAAAAACAAATATAAAGGGAGACATCAGCCTCACAGCCTGCTGCAGTACAATATCATTATCCTCTGTCATGGGTTGACCCTCCCTTCCATAAAACCGATATGACCGCAATAACAGCAACGAATATGACTGTTGCCTCACCCAGGGTATCAAAAGCCCTGTAATCCAGAATAATTCCGGTTACTACGTTGACGGCGCCGGTTTCATGGGCTGATTCCGTCAAATAGTGGTGGCTGATATAGTTGTGCGGAGGATTCATACTATTCCCAAACGGAGGAATCTCTGCTGCGGTTGACAGCAGTATTATCAGCATAAAAAATAATATAAGGCCAATACTTGCCACTCTCATTTTTTTGCTCCCCCCGTCTTTCTTATGGCGGCTACAAAGAGAAGTGTTGTAATTCCTGCCCCCACTGCCGCTTCGGTAATTGCAATATCGGGTGCGTCCAGCATCTGCCAGATTATTGCCATGACCAGGCTGTATGAAGCAAAGATAACCACTGCGGCAAGCATATTCTTTGTATAGGCCACCATCAAAGCACATATTATCAGAAATACAAGCAGAATCACATCAAATGCCATGCTCATTGTTGTCCTCCCCCTCCGCGGTACTGCTCCAAACCGGTATCCCCCACCTCAACGCAGCCTTTGTAATAAGGTGGGCAGCGGTTGGGTTTGCGATCCAAAGGAATATAACAAGCAGGGATAGTTTAACAAGCTCCAATGACCATCCATTGTAGACCATCAGCCCAATGATGCACAAAAGAGCGCCCAGGGTATCGCATTTTGTTGCTCCGTGAGTCCTGGTATAAACATCAGGAAACCTCAGCAGTCCCACAGTCCCGGCGGTAAAGAAGAAAAGACCCGACACCATGAATGCAATCACCAGCCAGTTCATACTATCCCTCCCCTCTGGCAATATCCTGTGACTTGGATATGTAAACGGTTGCCAGAAAACTTATCAATGCATAAACCAGAGATACATCCAGAAAAAAAGTCTCCTTTGCAGCATAGGATATGATAGCAATTATTACAACGGTCTTTGTTCCTATTACGTTTATTGCCACTATCCTGTCGGCAAGGGTGGGACCCTTCACCCCTCTGTACAGACATAAAAAAATAGTTATACTCAGATATAAGCAAAAAGCTATCAATACCTCCGCCATGCTATTCTCCATCCTCCATCCTTCTTATAACCCCGGCCACCTTCCAATCCCGCAGGCCGCTTTCCTGTTCCAGCTCCAGCAGATGTACGGTAATATCGTCTTTATCCATAAGTACTGTAAGGGTCCCGGGTGTCAGCGTTATGGAATTGGCATACAAAAACCCGGCAAACCTTTCCTTTAAGCCGTGCTCATATTTTACCATTCCCGGGTTTATTCGCATCCCCGGTGAAAGAACAATCCTGGCAACGTGCAGGTTTGCCGATACAATGTCGCTTACCATATAAAATACATACAGCATTGCATTCTTAATGCCGGCAGCGCCATTAACCGTCTTGCTGCCTTCCCGGATGTTCATTGGCATGGTTCTGCCAAGGACCGCTACGACACATGTGATAACCAGGGCAGCCAAAATCACCTCATGGGTCAGTAATTTACCCGAAACACCCATCCAGAAGGCAAAAAGTACCATACTCCATTTGATAAGCAGCCGGTTTTTTGTCCGGTTCATCTGACAAACAACTCCCAGGAAATGAATGTTAAATAAATATCTATTCTTGCACAAAGCATAAATATTATATCATATAAAACCAACAACTATAATACTTTTTCGACAATCCTTTTAATTACTGTGTTTATTCCCATAATTATTGTTCTAGTTTCCTGGTTAATAATACCCTCTTTAGGAAACAGGCACTCCCTCTCTGACAAAACTGCATTTTCCATATCTCCTTCCTGCATAATGAGAAAGGAGGATATAAAAAAAGCATTGCCGTCAGGCAGGCGGCAAATACTGAAGTAAATGCTCAAGGTCAATGAGCTTCACACAGGGATCTTTTTTATATACAAGTCGTATACTGATAAAAATCCAGATCGATTTCGTTGATGATAGGTCCCGGTATAAATATACCATCTCCCGATAGAAAAATCATAGCCTGCAAATCATCCGGTTATCGGTTTGGTGTGAAACCTCCGGATTCTTCTATGGCTCCATGGGCTGAATCTTTGTTATGGTTATACCTTTCTTCCCCTTAAGTATTCGTAATAGCTTTTTATGTTCTTTTCGGAACCCTGGTCGGTTGGAACATAATACTTTGCTCCTTCCAGTTCTTCCGGAAGATACTGCTGTCTGACATAGTGTCCGGGATAGTCGTGTGGATACCGATACCCCTTCCCATGTCCAAACCCGGCGGCCCCGGGATAATTGGAATCTCTAAGATGAGCCGGCACCTCTCCGATTCTGCCGTTTTTAACATTCTCAAGGGCGTGGTTTATACCCAGATAGGCCGAGTTTGACTTGGGTGAAAGCGCCACCGTAAGGGCAGCCTCCGATAGTATAATCCGGGCTTCGGGCATACCTATCATACGCACTGCCTGGGCAGCAGCAACCGCCACTTCAAGGGCTCTGGGGTTTGCAAGGCCGACATCCTCAGCCGCGGCTATTACAATCCTTCGGGCTATAAAGTTTATATCCTCACCGGCATGCAGCATCCTGGCCAGGTAATGCAGCACCGCCTGGGGGTCCGAGCCCCTCATACTCTTAATAAAAGCCGAAATAACATCATAGTGCTGGTCACCGGATTTATCATACCGGAGGGCCCGCTGCTGAATTGAGTTCTCGGCTTCTTCAAGTCCTATAACCACTTTTCCCTGACCATCAGTCGGAGTTGTTTTCAGTGCAAGCTCAAGGGCATTCAAAGCCCGTCTTGCATCACCATCGCTTACACGGGCTATGTGGTTCAAGGCTTCCTCCTTTAACACTACTGTTGACCGGTTATCTATATTGCCTGCCACTTCCAGCGCTCTCTTAAGCAGTATTAATATATCCTCATGGGACAAAGGATAAAACCGGAATACCGTAGAGCGTGAAATCAGTGCCTTGTTTATCTCAAAATAGGGGTTTTCTGTGGTAGCCCCTATAAGAATGATGGTTCCATTTTCCACATAGGGAAGTAACACATCCTGCTGGCCCTTATTGAGACGGTGTATCTCATCGAAAAAAAGTAGTATTTTACCTCCGGGAGTGAGTATAGGGTTGGCAGCTTCCTCTGCCACCTGCCTTATCTCTTTCACTCCAGCCGATACTGCACTTAGCTGCCTGAAAACAAAACTGCTTTCCTTTGCTATCAATCTGGCAAGTGTAGTCTTTCCCGTACCGGGGGGACCGTAAAAAATTGCCGAGGACAGCATATCGGCCTTAATCAGCCTGTATAAAAGCATTCCTTTGCCAATCAGGTGTTTCTGCCCTGCAAATTCCTCCAACCTCTCAGGTCTCACCAGGTGAGCCAGGGGAGCGCTTCCATTCCTGTTCCTGTCCATTATAGTTTACCTCCGCACCAGGGCGTAGAACCCCTGCCTATTTGATTAGTACCTTTTCCACATAGGGCGACGTCATTCCTCCCAGCATCCCGCCATAGGTGAGATCGAAGGCCAGGATATCGCCAATCTGGTAATCTTCCCCGCAGTCGGATATATCCAGTATGGTATGGTCACTGCTTCCTCCAAGTATAATAATATCTTTATCATAGGGAATAAGGGTATCGGGATGTATGTCCTGCTTCCCCACTGCGATAATGGCCCTTTTCCTTACTCCCCTGTCCTCGAATGTGGGAACACAGCCAAAGGCGTCCCTGCCTATCTCTCCAATGGGTATAGACGGTTTTTCCTTGACTTCGACTATCTCGGCCTTTAATACAAATGTATTGTTGTAGTAACTCTCCCTTTGTATTCCGAAGATGGTCTCTCTTCCCAGAAGTATGGCTTCTCCTATCCTTAGGTTGTTTATCCTGTCCGGCATTCCCTCATTATATACCAGGTGCATACTGCTGGAATTGCCTCCGGATATTATATCAAGGCTTATGCCGTATCTTTTTTCTATCTGTTCTGCGAATGATGCCAGAACGCCAAGGTTCTCCTGGCTGGGCACAACTCCCCCATAGCAAGACAGGTTTGTACCCAGGCCGACAACCTCAATGCCCTTTATTTTTAACAGCTGTCCGAAAGCCGGTACTATATCATCCGGCCAGAAACCTTCCCTTAAGTCGCCAATATCCACCATTACCAAAACTCTTTGCGTTACACCCCTTTGACTGGCTTTCCGGCCAAGAATCTCCGCAGTCTTAACCTCGGATATCAGCACTATATCGGCAAATGATATAACGTCATCCAACTCGCTTATCATGGGTATTCTAAGTAATATCTTCTGCACATCCAAACTCTTTAGTTTTTTGAGATTATCTATCCTGGAATCCGCAAGGGATTTAACCCCTCCCTTAACAAGCCTTTCTGCTATTTCAGGGTAAGCACAGAAACCTTTTGTAACGGCTGTAACCTCTATCCCCAAGGGTCTGCATAACTCTACGGTTCTCCTGCAGTTACTCTCAATTCTGTCCAGATATACCTCCATCCTGGGATACCTGCTCATATTTTTCACTCCAATCCTCTCTATATATATAACGTGCTTAAGACTTTACATCTCCTAACGTGTCATCCTGAGCACAACGCTTGTCATCCTGAGCCAAGCGAAGGATCTTATGTCTATCTCCAGGAAGATTCTTCGGGCTTCGCCCTCAGAATGACATATAAGGGAATGTAATGTTATTAATGCGTTGTATATAGATTACGACAGGGGACACACCAATATTATGCAGTTGTACTGCCATCCATTCTCTACGCTTCAGAGGCTTGGATGCCTCTCTCTGTAACCTATCATCCGCAAGTTTTACCCTGCCAACTACGAGCTGCCAACTAGTACCTAGCCCCTAGTACCTGGCACCTGTGATCTGTCCCACTAATAATATGATAGTCTATATATACCCGAGAATCAAACAAAAGAGGACCAAAGCATAATAACAGAGTTAAAACTCCGGCAAGCCTCAATCCTCTAATTTCATAACATATTATCATCCTGTATTAATCCGCTTTATTTTGTTACACAAATCTTGTCTATGGTTATATCATGCAGAGTAGAACATCCTGTCATAAGCATTACATCCTTCAGTTCATTTATAAGCTTTTCGGTATACATCTGCACGGCATCTGCTCCGTTTCCAATTGCCATAATTGCATATGGCCTCCCTATAAGGACTGCATCTGCGCCCAGGGCGAGAGCCTTAAAGACATCTGCTCCGGTTCTTATTCCGCCGTCTACAAGAATCTTCATCTTATTCCCCACAGCTTGTCTGATTTCGCTTAAGACTTCACATGTGGCAGGAGTGTAATCCAGTACCCTGCCGCCATGATTAGACACCACTATTCCGTATGCGC
>JAENYX010000036.1:20576-27613 GCA_016841565.1 Clostridium thermobutyricum
GGAGTGTAATCCAGTACCCTGCCGCCATGATTAGACACCACTATTCCGTATGCGCCGGTCATGGCTGCTTTCTCGGCACCCTTAACCGACATAATTCCCTTTGGTATGAAGGGCAGCTTTGTACGGGATACGATTTCTCTCAACTCTTCTATTGTTTTAGAAAAAACCGGTTTTCCTGATTTGGCAAGATGGACCAGTCCGGCTGAATCTATATCCATTGAAATGGCCATAACTCCTGCTTCCTCGGCAGCTTTCATTTTTTCAAATACTCTCTCATTATTCCATGGTTTCAGGGTTGTCACCGCCACGCCATTCACACTTCGAATAGGGTCTAACGACGCATAAAAATAATTATCGTCGGCTCCGTCTCCGGTAAACGCGGCGCATCCGGATTTTGCCATTCCCGTTACTACAGCCGTAGTATAATCCAATTCGCTGATAACATTATTGTAATTGACATTCATTCCTCCAATGGGAGCTGCAAATATGGGTCCCTTGAAAGTATGATTGAATAATTCTATTGAAGTGTCCTGTCCCTTATTCTGGTATATGGTATCCATTACAATCTTAACACCGGTAAGGTATTCATAATTTCTAATAAAACTGCTTCCGGTACCCTTTCCCCCTACCCCAGGCACTTTGCCTCTGCAGGAGACTCCATTGCACTCCCTGCATACGGCACAATCAGGAGCCAGTATTTCCCTTGCTTTGCTTAACACCTCATTGTAGTCCATATCATACCTCCAATACTTTATTTAATTTCGCCGTAGAGCGGGTACTGGTTACACAGACTGTCTACCTTTGCCCTGGCCACTTCCTTTGCCTCGGGGTTGTCGATAATTATTCCTATAATATCCGCTATTACCTCCATGGCCTCTTCTTCCATGCCCCTGGTGGTTACAGCCGGTGTTCCTATTCTTATACCGCTTGTTACAAACGGGCTCTCCGGGTCATAGGGTATGGTGTTTTTGTTGACGGTGATACCGATATCATCCAGCAGTGCTTCGGCCTGCTTGCCGGTTAGACCCTTGTTCCTTAGGTCAACAAGCATAAGATGGTTGTCAGTGCCTCCCGAAACCAGTCTGAAATCCCTTTTTACCAGCTCTGAAGCCAGCCTTGCAGCATTTTTCACAATCTGTTTCTGGTATCCACTGAATTCCGGGGACATTGCCTCCTTGAAGCTTAGCGCTTTAGCCGCAATCACGTGCATTAGCGGTCCTCCCTGAGTGCCGGGAAATATAGCCTTGTCTATGTCCCTGGCAAAATCAGCCTTGCACAGTATTGCTCCTCCCCGGGGTCCCCTCAGGGTTTTATGGGTGGTAGTAGTAACAAAATGCGCATAGGGAACCGGGCTTGGATGCAATCCGGTCGCCACAAGGCCTGCTATATGCGCCATATCCACCATAAGCAGCGCTCCGGTTTCCTTTGCGATTTCTCCAAGCTTCTCAAAATCAATTATGCGCGGATATGCACTGGCACCTGCCACCAGCAACCTGGGTCTGCATTGGGCTGCGATTTCCCTTACCTTGTCATAATCTATGGTTTCGGTATTTTTATCAACGCCATAGGATACAAAGTTGTAATATTTGCCCGAGAAGTTTACAGGGCTTCCATGCGTCAGATGACCCCCATGGGACAGATCCATACCCATCACTGTATCACCGGGTTTAAGAACAGCGAAATAAACCGCAAGGTTGGCATTTGCACCCGAGTGGGGCTGTACATTGGCGTGGTCTGCGCCAAAAAGTGCTTTGAGCCGTTCCCTTGCCAGGTCTTCAACAACATCTACGTGTTCGCATCCTCCATAATACCTTTTGCCGGGATACCCTTCGGCGTATTTGTTGGTGAGATGATTCCCCATGGCTTCCATAACCGCCGTACTTACAAAATTTTCAGAGGCTATTAATTCAATTTTACTTCTTTGCCTCTCCAGTTCCTTCATGATAGATGCATATAATTCAGAATCTTTCTTTTTTACTCTCTGGAATTCCAAAACTCCCCCTCCAATGCTATTTACTAATTAGAATGCCGGTCAGTAAAGGCAAACTACCCTGATGTTTCGCATATCTCAAAATATATTCCATATTCATAGCAGTTTGCCTTTATTATTATTATATTTTTATATGGTTAATAATACAAGCCCTGCTATTACTTTCTGCTATACCCAATCAGGTCTTTAACCACTTCTCCAGCAATAATAAGACCTGCTGTCGACGGTACGAAGGACATGCTTCCCGGTATATGTCTTCTTCCTGAACACCGGCCCTGGTTATTGAGCGAAACACGGCTGTCCATATACCCGCCGGCCTCCATCTTTTGTTCGATGGGTTTTTCGTCGGAATATACAACCTTAAGGGCCCGGATATCCCTTTGCCGCAGTTCCTTTCTCATAACTTTGGCCAGAGGACAAACACTGGTCTCATAGATATCGGCAACACGAAAGAGTACGGGGTCCAGTTTGTCACCGGCCCCCATACTGCTGATAATCCTTATATTCATAATATTACACCTGACTATAAGGTCAAGCTTTGAAGATACCATATCTATAGCATCAATAACATAGTCATAGTCCTGCTCGAGCAACTCTTCCGCACTGTCTGCATTATACAACCTCTTTACAGCCCTGATCCCGGCGTGAGGGTTTATATCCAGAAGTCTCTCTTTCATGACTTCAACCTTCGGTCTTCCTACAGTCTTTGTTGTTGCATGTATCTGCCTGTTTATGTTGGTAAGGCATATATCATCATGGTCAACCATTACCAGGCTGCCGACACCAGACCGGACTAACGCCTCGGCAGCGAAGCTTCCTACGCCTCCTATGCCGAATACAGCCACCTTACTCGCCCTCAGTATCTCCAAACCTTCCCTGCCTATCAAAGCTTCTGTTCTGGAAAAGCTATGTAACATTCTCTACTCCTCCATAAACCATACTTCCCGTTACAGTAAAAAACAAAAGAAACGAAAAATCCCCACTATGCCGTGGTCGGTCGTTTTGAACCTGCTAACGCAGGTGGGTATCCTCCTGAGTACTTTACATGTCCCCTCGATGGAGGCTTATGTGCCATATCCAGAGCTCAGATTCCCTATGTCATAATGTTGGCTCAAAACTATACCGATGGTCACGTACACAGCAGGGCTGCTCCCTTTGTCAGTTTAATAATATCATAGTGGTTTTTTATTTTCAACTTATACAATTTACCATCACAGTTGCATTAGAACCATTCATTCTTATTATACTCAACCTTCATGCAGAAAATTCAACTACCTGCATAACCACATTCTAATTCTGTTAGGAAAGCTTTTGCTCCAATCTTGCTTTATCAAAACCTACTATGAATTCTTCACCAATAGCTATTACCGGTACAGCCATAATCCCTCTTCCCATCAGCTCTTTTCTGGCCTGGGTGTCGTTTTGTACATCCTTCTCCTCAAACTGCACGCCTTTTTGCGAAAGATACTCCTTCGCTGTTGTACAATGGGGTCATGTCTTTGTTGTGTATACAACAACCTTTTCCATGTTATCCCTCCTATTTTAATTCATTTATTTGCTTATAAATATAATACCCACAAATTTAAAAATAACGCAGTTCCTATAATAAACCATTTTTATTTTTCAGCCTGCAACATCTCTGCTGTCCCTATTCCCGGATATCAAGTTTAATATGAATCTCGTCCAGTTGCTGGCCGTCGGCTTGGGCCGGCGCACCCGTCATCAGGCAAGCAGCATTCTGGGTCTTTGGAAAGGCTATTACATCCCTGATATTTTCCCTTCCCGCCACCAGCATGGCCAGCCTGTCAAGCCCAAAGGCTATACCCCCGTGGGGAGGCGTACCGTACTTAAAGGCTTCCAGAAGAAAGCCAAACTTTTCCTGTGCCCTCTCCCGGTCAAACCCTAAAATGTCGAACATTTTTTGCTGCAGCTCATTATCGTGAATTCTTATGCTTCCTCCTCCCAGCTCCAGCCCGTTTAAAACCAGGTCATAGGCATTGGCCCTTACTTTTCCGGGGCTGGTTGACAACAGTTCTATATCTTCTTTCACCGGCGAAGTGAAAGGATGATGTACCGCAACATACCTTTCGGCTTCATGGTCATACTCCAATAAGGGGAAGTGTGTAACCCACAAGAAATTAAATGCATCCCCATCTATGAGCCCCAGTCTTTTCCCAAGCTCCAGCCTCAGCTGGCCGAGAGAATCGTATACTATTGCAGGCAGATCGGCAACCATCAACAGCAGATCCCCGGCTTCTCCGCCCATCCTTTCAACAATACCGTCCATCTCGGCTTGATTCAAAAACTTGGCTATGGGAGATTTTATCTCCTCCTGGGTTACTACCATCCATGCCAGCCCCTTAGCTCCCAATTGTTTGACAAACTCACCAAGCCCGTCTATTTCTCTGCGGCTGAAGCTCTCTCCACACCCCTTGGCATTTATGCCCCGGATATAGCCTCCCTTTGAGGCAGCTCCGCTGAACACCTTAAACTCCGAACCCGCAACTATGTCGGTTATATCGACTATTTTCATGTCAAATCTGGTATCCGGCTTATCGGAACCATAGTTATCCATGGCCTGCTGATAAGTCATCCTATCAAAGGGCAAAGACAGATTGATCCCAAGGTTTTTTTCAAATATATAGGACATAAGCTCTTCGTTTAATGCGATTATGTCCTCCATATCCACAAAGGACATCTCAATATCAATCTGGGTGAATTCGGGCTGCCTGTCGGCTCTCAAATCCTCATCCCTGAAACAGCGTGCAATCTGGAAGTACTTATCCACCCCCGACGCCATCAAAAGCTGTTTGAAAAGCTGTGGTGACTGGGGCAGTGCGAAAAATTTCCCCGGATTGACCCTGCTTGGAACCAGATAGTCTCTGGCTCCTTCGGGAGTCGGTTTGGTAAGCACCGGCGTTTCAATCTCTATGAACCCGTTTTTGTCAAGAAACTTCCTGACATCCATGGACAGCCTGTGACGCAGCATCAGGTTTTTTTGCATGGACGGCCTTCTCAAATCCAGATATCTGTATTTAAGGCGAAGAACCTCTGTAACGTTTGAGTTATCCTCAATATAAATTGGCGGAGTCTGGGCGCTGTTGAATACCTCTATAGCCTCTCCCACTATTTCTATTTCACCGGTCTTCAATTTCAGGTTTATTGAATCTTCCTTTCTTTTAACCACAGTCCCTTTTATCCCCACCACGAATTCATTTCTTAAGGTCTCGGCTGTTTTGAAAGCCTGTGCCGAAACTTCTCCGTCCACTACCACCTGCACTATACCTGTTCTATCTCTTATGTCCAGAAAAATCAGGCCCCCAAGGTCTCTCCTTTTCTGAACCCATCCTGCCACCACCACCTGGGCTCCTGTGTCGCCGGTACCTAAATGTCCGCACATATGTGTCCTCTTAATCCCCTGCATACTATTTACTCCCCTTTTCGGTCATTATTGTATTCTTTATTGTTTGGATATCCAGCTCCACCTTTGTTTCTTCTCCGCTGGCCATATTCTTCACAGCCACCATCTCCTGGGAGAGTTCCTGGTCTCCCAGCACTATGGTAAACTTAGCGCCCAGCTTGTCGGAATATTTCATCTGTGCCCTTAAGCTTCTGCCCATATGGTCGCACTCGGCTTTGACCCCGGCAGCTCTCAGTTTGTAAGCAATGCTTAAAGACATTTTGGCAGCCTCGCAACCTATACTGGCCACAAACAAATCGGTATCCTCTTCCTTTTCAATCTCTATTCCCTGGCTTTCCAGAGTAAGCAGCAGCCTTTCTATTCCCAGCCCAAACCCGATACCCGGGGTGTCCGGACCTCCGCATTCCTCCACAAGTCCGTCATACCTGCCGCCGCCGCACACGGTACCCTGGGAGCCTATGTCCCGGGAGACAATTTCAAATGCAGTCTTTGTATAATAATCCAAACCCCTGACTATGGCCGGATCAATGGTATAAACCATGCCCATGCCTTCCAGGTGCTCCTTCAGGTTTTCGAAGTGGTCCCTGCACTCCTGACATATATAATCAATCATTAGCGGGATCCCCTCAATTGCTTTCTGGCATTTTTCCTCCTTGCAGTCAATTATCCTCATAGGATTTGTATTGTACCTGGTTTTACAGGTTTCGCACAATTGAGGCAGCTTTTGGGCTAAAAAATCCCTTAACCTTTTACCGTATTCTTTTCTGCACTTTGGACATCCCACACTGTTTATCCTGAGCTCCAGGTTCTTTAGTCCAAGTCTCTCAAAGAACAGCATGGCAAGCGATATTACCTCGGCATCGGCCGAAGCGTAAGGCGAGCCTATTATTTCTATCCCGAACTGGTGAAATGCCCGTAGTCTTCCCGACTGGGGCCGCTCGTATCTGAAACAGGGAGTTATATAATACGCCTTGAAGGGCTGAGTATCTGCATACAGTTTATGCTCTATGAACGCTCTCACCACCGGAGCGGTTACTTCGGGCTTTAAGGTTATGCTCCTTCCACCTTTGTCTTCAAATGTATACATCTCCTTTTGCACAACATCGGTTGTTTCGCCCACACCTCTTACAAACAGCTCGGTATCTTCGAAAATGGGTGTCCTTATCTCACCAAAACCAAACTCCCGGCAAATCTGCCGATACATACTCTCAACATAGTGCCATTTATACACCTGCCCCGGCAGCACATCCCTGGTGCCTCTTGGCGCTTGTATAGCCATAATACTACCTCCTTTTTTCTTCGAAAAATAACAAATCCCCAATGACTATTATTAATGTCATCAGGGACGGGACTTTCCCGCGTTGCCACCCTGCTTGGATACATATGTATCCCACTCAATGGAATTAACGCTTCCAACGTAACGGCTTACTGCAATTTTCAGCCGTAAGACTTAAGGAATGTCCTTCACCAGCCTTAAAACGCCGAGGGGCTCTCAGTCATGGCCTCTCTTCCCTGTGCGCCGCCGGGCGGCTACTCTTCCCGTCATTGTCCATATTCCGTGTATGGATTTTAAAACCATTATAGTCTACAACCCTCAGGGTGTCAACTACAATTGGGATGTTATTT
>JAENYX010000036.1:27713-29135 GCA_016841565.1 Clostridium thermobutyricum
AGGTTCCCCACCATATATTTCTGACGGTACAGATAATAGGGTTTCATGTCCATGCACTGAAGAAACCCTTCGGTACGCCGCATCATGGCCTCTACCTCCGATTCATCTACCCAGTCGGCTTCAAAAGCCTCCTCATGCAGCCTTGATGCCCTTTTTATGGCGAGGGTATGTACCGTGACCCCCTCGGGTTTAAGCCTTCCTATATGCTCCAGCGTACCTGCCACCATATCCTCGTTTTCACCCGGCAGCCCCATTATAATATCCATGTTAATATTATCATGCCCGGTCTGCCTTGCCAGTTCAAAGGCATGGAGTATGTCCCCGGGGCTGTGCTTTCTGCCTATAACCTCAAGGGTGGATGCATTCATGGTCTGCGGGTTTATGCTTATCCTGGTGGCCCGGTGTTCTTTGATGGATTGCAGTTTGGCCTTATCCAGGGTATCCGGCCTCCCTGCCTCAATGGTAAACTCCCGGGTACCGGTGCTTAAAAAGTTACACTCTACATTATCCAAAAGCCTGTCCAGTTGGGCCCTGCTCAAGGAGGTGGGTGTTCCTCCCCCTATATAAACAGTGTCACAGGTAAACCCACGATCTTTTAACGCATCTCCGGCAGTTTTAATCTCCCGGGAAAGGCAGTCTATATACCGATCTGTAAAGCCGCCCCATCTTGACAGCTGATTGGAAGGGAAGGAGCAATAGGAACAGCGGGTGGGACAGAAAGGTATGCTTATATATATACTCACCTTTTTGGGATTATAGGGAAAAATAAACCTTCTTTCGGTCCGGGCTATATCCATGCCGAGGCACACCTTCTCGGGTGCCAGCCTGTAGAATTCAACCAGGTGATTTAGTATTTCCCTTTCCTCCATACCCTGATCCATCAGTTTGTGTATCATCTTCACCGGCCTTATGCCGGTCAGTATTCCCCAGGGCAGCCCTTTATCGAAAAATTCCTCGGCTGCCTTAAGCAGATTGTGCTTTACATACCTTTTATTGCGTTTCCTTATTTCCGAATGGTCTCCGTATGACGGTGTCACCCGTTCGACCTTACTTACCGAGCGCCCTTGGCCGGTAATACTACACTCCAATTTGCCACCGCCGGAGTGGTATCCCAGTATGCTGTGTACAAAAAGACCCCGGTTTGGAACCGGAACCTTTTCTTTGACAAACTCTATCTCATCCCGGCCGCAATAATTTGCCAGGATATCAGCCACCTCATAATGAAAATCGTGACCCTCGGTAAGAACCTTTATCATTCTATACATCCTTTTCTATTTCTTTTGCCAGCAAGCCTACTACCTTCTCGCTCACTCCCAGTTCACCGGCTATTTCCGTCTGTGACATCCCTTCCTCCATCATCTCCATGAACTCGTGAAAGTCAATGTCCTCGACGGTTTTGTACAAATTGGATTTTATGTATTT
>JAENYX010000037.1 GCA_016841565.1 Clostridium thermobutyricum
ATACCCAATGTTTAAACTAAGTATCGGTTATTGCAGGAAATGTTTTGAAAATGCTAACCACCTTGCCTAAACATATGCATTTCTGTTAATATATTTATGGCAGGTCTAATGCCATTTGTGATTGGAGGGTTAACTTTGAAGGGAGAGATAATAAAAAACATCCGGCTTGAAAAGGGCTATACCCTGGCCGATCTTGCAGCAAGGATTGGTTATACGGCAAGCTACCTTTCACAGCTCGAGAGGAACCTTAAGCAACCTTCCCTGGAGGCGCTGCGAAAAATTGCAGACGGCCTGAACACCCCCATAATAACATTTCTTATGGATGGTAATGAAAAGTATATACCTTCTGAGCCCTGTGAGAGCGATACCTTCGAAAGATATGCTTTGATTAAGGGGACTTCCAGAAGAAGAATGGTAGTACCGGAAATCGGAACCGTATACCAGTTCATAACACCCGTTTGCAGTCAAACTCCCAACAAACCCAGGATGCTGGGCTTTTATAATGAACTGAAACCCAAGGCCTGGGTTTCCGAAAAGCTGGTCATCCATGAACCGGAGGAAAGCATTATAGTAATTGAGGGACAGGTTGACATATACGTTGATGACAAAGTGTTCACGTTAGCCAGGGGAGACAGTTTTTATATAGCCCCCGGAGTGCCGCATAACATTAAAAACCCGGCCGATACCAACGCGGTTATTGTTGCTTACCAGTTTCCCGCCATGTATTAATCCAATTCCTTTTCCTTTATAAAACCCCTATTCAGAATTAATCAATCAAAATCATATTTGTTATTGACAGAGGAATTAAATTACCTTATACTTAACTACAAGTTAATTAACTTATAGTTAAATTTTTTATTAATACTAATTTTAAGTACACCCGCTGTGGGAATACAGGACTTGACATCAGGATGAATACTTTTCCTGCGGCGCAATCAAAGGAGGCGATGTAATGGAAGGTAAAGAAGACGTAGACATTAATATTTCCTCTGGAATCCTGAAAGAGTATTTTGTTGCAGATGCTCACCTGGATTTACTCTTTGACGTGGAAAAGCAAAGAAGTTATGGCCGAAAAAGGGTTATTGAATCGGATTATCTGCCCGGGTTTAACAAAGGTGGGGTTAACCTGGTTGTTTCGTCGCTGTATATTGACGATATTTTTCTGCCCGAGATGGCGTTGCGAAAAGCTCTGAATCAGGTCAGTGCACTGTACAGTGAGATTGAGGAATCCGGGGAAAAATTAATGCTCTGCAAAAGCTATTCTGACATCATCCAAGCAAAGGAAAGCGGAAAACTGGGAATACTCCTGTCCTTTGAAGGTGTTGAACCTCTCTACAACGACATCAGCCTGTTGAAGATTTTTTACAAGCTGGGGCTGAGGATTATGGGCCTGGTATGGAGCAGGCGTAATTTTGCCGGAGATGGAAGCCGCTTTACTGAAACGGCAGCCGGAAATGGCGGTGGCTTGACCGATTTCGGTATTGAACTGGTGAAAGAAGCGGAAAAAATGGGTATGTTCATAGACGTAAGCCATCTTAACGATGAAGGCTTCCGGGATGTAATGGATATAGTGCAGCAACCGGTTATAGCTTCGCATTCCAACTGCCGTATCCTTAATGGTATAGCCAGAAATCTGACCGACCGGCAAATTGAAGCAATAGCGTCCACCGGCGGTGTGATTGGAATAAACGCATCCAGTATACTGGTTGCAGACAGTGACGGGGATGCTAATATTAATTACCTTGTAAACCACATAGATCATATTGCCGACCTGGCGGGTCCCGGTCACGTGGGTCTCGGTTTTGACCTGTGTGACAGGCTTTTCAAAGATATGCCCGCCGGAACCATAAAGGGTATAACCCGGAAACCCTTTGATGTACTGGATGGTCATAAGGATATAAGCCTTTTGGTAGAGAGGCTGATTTACAGAGGATACGGTGAAAATGAAATAATACAGATACTTGGAGGCAACTTTCTCCGGGTATACCGGAAGGTACTGAATAAATAAAGGGGACATTCCCCGGCAGGGAATGTTGACCGGAGATTTTTCTTATCCAATCAGAAGTGCCGGTTATAAAGGTGCGTCCCCTTACATAAAAAAAGGAGGAAAAATATATGGAAACATTAGTAACAAGCCAGGGAGCGGTACTCGCTGTTATGGCTTCTGTAGTGGCAGTATCATTTCTTTTGCTGAGAGTCAAGTTTTTCAAATCCTTTGGCCCGGCAATAATCTGTATAATTATCGGTATTATTCTTGCGAACTTTAATATTATGCCTCACTGGCATGATGTATATGGGGCATTCTTTCAATATGCTATTCCTATTTCACTGACAATGTTTCTTCTTAACGTTAACCTTAAGGAATGGGTTAAACTTTCCAAACAGCCTCTGTTGGCAATGCTCTTTGCTGTCATCAGCGTGTGTATTGTTACCCTGATTACAGGACTGTACTTTGCTGCAAGAATACCCGAGGGCTGGAAAGTTGCCGGGATGTTTATAGGTACATATACGGGGGGCAGTGCCAACCTGACCGCAATAGGTACGGGTCTCAATGCTTCGGCTGCAACCTTTGCCAGTGCCAATGCAGCGGATTATTTAATAGGTATGCCTGCATTAGTATTGTTTTTCGCTGTTCCCGGCATACTGGCCAGATCAAAGTGGTTTAAGAAAGTATGGCCCTATTCGATGACGGCGGAAGAGCTGGCAACCGATGATGATACCGAATTATTCTCCAAGAAGGAATGGTCGGTAACTGATATAGCGCTCCTGTTTGCCATAGGGTTTATTGTTGCCGAAGCTGCAACAGTCATATCCCAGGGGTTTAGCGATCTCACCTCGGGGGCGGTACGCATACTGCTGATAACCACTTTTGCATTGATATTGGCTCAGTTCAAGCCGGTAAGGGAGATAAAGGGCAATATGGACGTGGGCTATTTCGTCGCTCTGTTCTTCTTGGTTATCATCGGATTCCTTGTGGATATCAAAGAATTTATGAACTCCGCACCCCTGATTGCCGTATTCTGCTTCTTTGTTATTGCAGGATCCCTCGTACTACACGTTGCATTATGCCGGTTGTTCAAAATTAAATACCAATATGTACTTATATCCATCGTTGCGGCAGTAGCCGATGGTGCTTCGGCGGCTTTGGTGGCAGGAACGGGAAAATGGAAGTCAATAATAAGCGTGGCTATAGTGCTGGGCGCCATAGGCTCGGCCCTGGGCAATTATGTAGGCATAGGCGTTGCCTATCTCCTGAGGGCAGTCGTAGGAGCATAAAATAAGCGAAACAGTCGAAACCCGGTGAGGGCAAGGGAGTGATTTTGTTTGGAATGTATAAAGGATGTGGAAAACAGATTTGCGTATTATATTTCCGGTATTCATATGGCCGATATGGTATTGGGCCGGGACGGGATTTGGCATAGAAGGCTGGATAAAGCCACAGGACAGTGGTCGGCCTGGGATACCATAAACCCCGATGACCGGTCCTATGAAATATCAATTTATGAAGTGAATAAAAATCTCAAGGTCATGAATGAATACAACTGGAATGGAAGCGACTCTGTGCGCTTCCCCTGGGGGCATGTATACAATCGTTACACCAGCATGAAAGCAAAAGGCCGGGAGGCATGGATTTGGGCTCAAAGGGAGGTTAAATTTCCTTTGGATATAATCGTGCTGGGCAGCAGGGTAATAGGCTTTATCTATACAAAACGGGATGGTTGTATAATCATGGTTAAGCCGGGATATGAGGAACTGACACCGCTCAGGGAATGGCAAGACCTTTTGTTGCCGGATGGATGCCATGGCATAAACCATATAGGAAAACACATGGTAAAGATGCGGGACGGAGTCAGTCTGGCTACCGAAGTCTGGCTTCCGACAGGTCTGCCCGAGGATGCAAAGGTTCCGGCCATACTTGTAAGAACTCCCTATGGCAGGTTCAGGTATGGTGAAGTGGAAATGAGATTTGTACAGAGGGGATATGCCCTTGTCACCCAGGATACCAGGGGCCGTGAGGATTCTCAAGGCAAATGGATTCCAATGGCATATGAAATGGGTGACGGTGATGACACCCTTAACTGGGTAGCAGCCCAGCCATGGTCGGACGGTAAGATTGGCATGATTGGGGGTTCCTACGGTGGATTTGTCCAGTGGGCAGCTGCAGCCGGCGGAAACCCGCATTTGAAGGCAATAGTCAGCCAGGTGACCGCCGGGAGTCCATTTGTGGACATACCGCGAAAGGGCGGAACTGTGGTTTCGGGTATGCTTGCATGGGCTTTTATGATGGCTGAAAGGACCATAAACACCCAAGCAATGGATCGAGATGACTGGGACAGTGTTCTGAAAATCAGGCCAATTAAGGATATACCGGAAAAAATCCTGGGTAAGCCGATAGGGTTCTGGGATGAGTGGATGAGGCATCCGAACTATGATGAATTCTGGGAAGGCTCGGACTGGACTCTTCATGGTGAGAGGATTAATGTGCCTTCCCTTATAGTATCCGGGTGGTATGATGATGACGGTATGGGTACAACCGAGGCATGGGAAATGAATCAGTCCAACAACCGGGACAACCAAAGGCTGATCCTGGGGCCCTGGTATCATCAGGCAAACTCCACACGGGATATCCACAGTGTACCCTTCGGGAACAATGCCATCAGTTATGACCTGGATTTGCTGTACCTTCGGTGGTTTGACCGGTTCCTTAAAGGGCTGAACAATGGTGTGGAAATGGAAGCCCGTGTCCACTACTATATGGTTGGAAGCAATGAATGGATGGAATCCGACAACTGGCCTCCAAAGGAGGTTGAGTATACGTCACTGTACCTGCACAGCGATGGGGATGCGGCCCTAAACGCAGATGGAGCGGCACTTGACAGTAATACTCCGCAAAAAGAGCCGGCGGACATTTATGTGTTTAATCCCGAAGATTCTGCGCCGTACCTGGTTGATGTTTCAGAGAACGAGCTCAGTGTTCCTGAGAACTACAGGGATGTAGAAAAGCGCAGTGATGTTTTGGTATATACATCCAAGCCCCTTACCGAGGATCTGATGATTGCGGGAGATGTGTTTGCAGTTCTTTATGCGTCAAGCAGCGCAAGGGATACCGACTGGGTTGTAAGGCTGACAGATGTGGACGAGGAGGGAAATTCAATAAGGTTATCCGACGGAATTCTCAGGGCAAGATTTAGGAATTCGTTCAAAAAACCTGAATTCTTAACCTCCGGCAAGGTCGAAAAGTATGAAATAAAGATGACCAAAATCGCCAATGTATTTAAAAAGGGCCATAGGATAAGGGTACAGGTTACATCCGGCGCAAAGAACCTTGCATTTCCAAATCATAATACCGGAAATGACCCGGCCCTGGATACGGAATATGTTGTTGCGGAACAGAAAGTGTACCACAATGACGAATTTCCAAGCCATATAAAACTTCCCATATTAAAAGGGCGGATTAATAACAGGTAGTATAGATTGAAGCATTTCTTTGAAAAAGGGGGGATATCCTTCCAAACTAGGGCATTAAGCTTTAGATGGGAGGATGTCCCTTTCTGATGGCCGCGGAAGTGTATGGCAGATGTACCGAAACTTTTGTACCTTTACCTGCGGTGCTTTCCACCTTTATCTTTCCGTTATGGCTGTCTATAATCCATTTTGCTATGGAAAGCCCCAGGCCGTGACCGCCGCTTTCTTTGTTTCTGGATTTGTCCGAGCGGTAGAAACGGTCAAATACAAGGGGGATATCCTCCTGTGGTATACCTATGCCTGTATCGGCTACTGTTATTATTGCGTGTTTTTTTGTCTGTGACCCAAGTATTTCTATAGTCCCGCCGGCCGGGGTATATTTGATGCTGTTATCCACAAACACCCTAAGGGCCTGTTTAATATAGCTGCGGTCGGCAAAAAGCTCCAAACTCCCGGTTGTCATACGATGGCTTATGTTATGGCCGGTATCAAGCAGCCGGCTTTGGGTAGCAATCTCTTCCAGTAGGTGGTCTATAACAAACGGCTCTTTCTTAAGCGTTAATTGGTTTTTATCGGCCCTTGCCAGGAAAAGCAGCTTTTCAATGAGCTGTTTCATGTTATCGGTTTCGTCCTTTATTGCTCCCACCGATTCTTCCATAACGTCCAGGTGCCCCTTTCCCCAGCGGTCCAAAAGGTCCGCATAGCCCTGGATAACGGCCACCGGTGTCCTGAGCTCATGGGAGGCGTCGGCTACAAATCTGTTTTGCCGTTCATAGGAGCCCTGTATGCGGTCAATCATCTGGTTGAAGGTTTGGGCAAGTTCCTTAAGCTCATCATGGGAGCCGCCCACATCCAGACGCTTGTCAAGGTTTTGTACGGATATTTCTTTAACCGTATCCGTCATCCGCTGTATGGGCTGCAGCATCCTGCGGCTTACCCTTGAACCTACCGCAAGGGACACGAAAATAATAACGGTATTTACCGCCGACAATATCGCAAAGATATTACCGGTATATACGTCTTCCATATCCAGGACGTATATAAGATAGATTCTCACTCCCAGAACTGTGAGAAGACTGGACAAGAATAGCAAAGCTGTGAACATAAGTGCATAGGTGGTGGTAATCTTAAAGGTTAGCGAAAACCTCAGCAGCTTTTTCAACTGCAGAGCAGCGCCGGTAAGAGGATATAGGAGCAGCCCGGCTGCCTTACCCAGTATACGGGCAATAACCGCCAGGCTTTTAATCAACACCTTGCATATGGAAAATAGTGTACTTATAAATTTTTTTATTCCTTGAGTGGAAGATTTGAGTTTACCCATTTTCCAGAATATATCCCACCCCTCGTACAGTCCTGATTATATTTATGTCAAATCTCTGGTCGATTTTGCTCCTTAAGTAACGAATATATACATCCACCACATTTGTATCTCCTATGTAATCGTAACCCCATACCTCCCGGAGTAATATATCTCTGGTAAGGACTATATTTTGGTTTTCCACAAGGTATTTAAGCAGATCGAATTCCCTTTTGGTAAGCTCTACCGGCTCCTGCCGATAGAATACCTGATACCTTTCCAGGTCAATGGCAAGATCCCCGGCTATTAAATGACGCCGGTCTGCCGGACGGCTGCCTCTGCGCTTTAAGATGGAGCGTATACGGGCCAAGAGCTCTTCGATGTTGAAGGGTTTGGTTATATAATCATCCGCTCCCCGGTCAAGGCCCATCACCTTATCCATTATTTCATCCCTGGCGGTAAGCATAATTATGGGAATGTCGGAGGCCTGTCTAATCCGCCTGCAAACCTCCATTCCATTTAAAACCGGCAGCATAATATCAAGAATCACCAGGGCTATGTCCGGCTGAAGGGCCATTCGCAGTCCTTCTCTTCCATCGAAGGCCGATGCAACGTCATAGCCTTCGTGCTGCAGCTCCAGTTCAATAAACCTCGCCAACTTGATTTCATCTTCTACTATAAGGATTCTTTCCTTGGTCATAAAATGCCTCCCAATACCAGATGCTATATATAATGCATTAATAATATTACATTCCTCTACCTGTCATTTAAGAGATCCGAGCCCGAAGAATCTGATTTGAAGGTGAAAATAAGATCCTTCGCTTGGCTCAGGATGACAAGTGTTACGTCCAGGATGACACGTTGAGAGATGTAAAGTCTTAAGCACGTTATATATAGTTAAAATTATATATTATTTTGGTTAGAAAAGCACCTATTGCTGCGTCTGATGGTTGTCCTGCTCCGGATTGCCTGAAGAAAAGCTTTCCTTTGCCGTTTCCACTGCCGAAGATACCTTGTCGAATATTTCGTTGGCTTGGACTCCTTTGCCGTCTTCCTTCTCGATTCTTATCCTGTGGCTGGTGAATAGAGCCAGCAGGATTCCTGCCGCTGCTACCGGAGCAGCCAGTATGCCGGCAATAATGGCAACGTTGACGGGTACGTTAAGGGCGTCCTTTTCTTTTTTTCTGAGTATGAACCTTGTTCGGTTTCCCCTGTGTATCAGATTGGTGATGCTGTCGGCCATCCCGTGCCCACATTCCTTGGTTTTTCTTGGTTTGACTTTGTCCTGATTTTCAAGGTAAACCAGTGCATCAACTATGCTGTCATTGCATTTTTCCAGTGCCTCCTTTGCTTCGGCATATCCTACGTTTGCCCTTTGCATAATCAAGTCCACGTGTTCAATTTTTATTGTCATAATAATCCCTCCATTTTTTAGCCGGGCCGGTTACTCTAGCTCTTCCGGTATCAGGGAATTTGCTCCCGTGTGTTCCGGCTTTTATAATTGGATTATAGGCTTTATGCCTTAGATGCAGATTAGAAACAGATTAGAATTTGATTAGAAAACGACTCTTTGCACATGGATTTCAGGCAAGCCACGTCCGACATAGCCGTCAGTATTAAAATCAATGGGAATAAAACCGTATTAACGGATGCTTTTTATATAAGTTAACTTATTAATAACTTTTTTATATTAATAATTCTTATGATTCTGTCGATGAAAAATATACAAGAAATTACGACAAAATATCCTATATATCTATTCAGGTTCAGATTCCACAAAAAACTCCCGAGCAGTAATCTAAGGCAGACAATGACGGGTTTAAGCAAGGAGTGGCCGGTATTTGAAGAAATAGGATGATATTTTAAAAGGCAAAATCTGTATGGCAGAGAGTGTTATATTATGTTTTAGTCAATCCGGCAGCCGACAATTATCAACAAAATACATCAGGATTAAGCAATCCTTCCGGAATGTTTGTGTCTGCTTATTCCCGGTACCAAGCCTGCTTGCAAAAAAAAATGTGGGTTCACCCCCATATTTTGGCGAAACCTTTCGAACATATATATAATATGGCATAATTTTCTTAATTAGTGTATGTAATGGATTTGGATCACAGACAGAGAAAACAGCTCGATTGAACAAGAGCCACTAAGGGGGTATAAAGCATATGGAAGAAATCGATTTGTTGGAATACATTGCAATAATGAAAAAGAGGTTCTGGATTATATTGCTTGTAATGCTGATAAGTATATCCGGCTCGGTTTATCTGAACTATTTTTATATTACACCTACTTATCAAGCCACCACTACCATGATTATAAGCAAGAGACAGGCTGAGAGGGAACTTCAATACAACGACATGCTCCTCTTCGATAAACTGGCAAATAACTACAAGGAGCTGATAAAAAGCAGAAAAGTAGTGGAGCAGGTTATATTGCAGTTGAATCTGGATATGGATTACGTACAGTTTTTGGAGAGTAGCAGTATTGTTACAGTTCCCAACACGCAGATATTAAAAATAGCAATCTCACATCACATGCCCATAGAAGCGGCAAGGATTGCCAACACCTATGCCCAGATATTTTCAGCAGAGGCAGAAGAGATCTTTAGCACAAATATGATAGAGATAATAGATCAGGCAGTTATTCCTTACAAGCCTGTTTCACCAAAACCGCTAATCAATATTTCCATTGCTGCAGTATTAGGGTTTATGGTAGGCCTGTTCCTGGCCTTTCTGGTCGATTTTTTCGATAAGTCAATCAGCACTCCGGAAGACATTCAGAGACATTTCTCTCTTCCTGTGCTGGGCTCAATACCCGTATTTAAAAAGAAATGAGGTGAGAAAATGAAGAATCCGGCATTTGCTCTGTTTCAGAAGGATGATCCCATCATAGAAGCCTATAAAAAGATACGGACTAATCTAATTTTCATGAATCTGGACAGCGATGTAAAATCCATAGTTATAACCAGCCCAAGTCCCGGGGAGGGTAAATCAACCACAGCCTATAACCTGGCGGCTGTGCTGGTCCAGGCCGGGAATAGAACTGTTCTGGTGGATGCAGATTTAAGAAAACCTATGATGCATAAGTTTTTTAATGTTCCCAATCAGCCGGGATTAACCAATCTTTTGACAGAGAATCTGGATATTAATGAAGTAATGCGGGATATAATACTTCCCGGAGGAGCTTCCCTGAAGATAATAACGGGTGGGACCATTATATCCAATCCATCAGAATTATTAGGTTCTGAAGCCATGTTTGAATTTATGGGTAAGATGGAAAAAACAAGCGATATCGTTATATTCGATACCCCTCCGGCTCTTACGGTTACCGATGCATCAATAATTTCCGGGATGGCCAATGGAACCATCCTGGTGGTGGAGAGAGGAAAAACTTCCATGGAATCTCTGAGAGTTACCATAGATATTCTTAATAGTGTCAAGTCAAATATCCTCGGTACTGTTCTGAATAAATCCTCACGCAAAAAGTTGAAAAGATATTATAGATATTCTACCCATAAAGCCTGATTTGAAAATGCTATCAATACACCTGAAGGTATGTATAAATACCTTCTCTGCCAGCCGGGACTGCCATCCCGGCTTTTTTTTACATCAAGGTTCCTGTATATGCAGTATACCGGTATATGGAAGGATTTCGGCTGCAATCTGTAGAATATTGGTGGAAAGCGGTTTTTGGGTATGGGAGATGATGGCCGGTTGAAACTGGATAGGATGATGTCCATATTGGTGGTTTTGCTCAGGAGGGAACGGGTACGCGCCAAAGACCTTGCAGAAATGTTTGACGTTTCGGTGAGGACCATTCTTCGCGATGTAGATGCCATAAATTTTGCGGGTATTCCTATAGTGACCTACCAGGGTGCCAATGGCGGTATTGGCATTGCAGAAGGCTATCGTCTTGACAAAAGCGTCCTTACCCACGACGATATGGCTGCAATCATTACCATGCTGAGGGGTGTGTCGGGTACCATGCCGGATGCAAGGCATGATTTATTGATGGAAAAGCTGATTAATACCCAGTCGCCGGCGCAGCAGGAAATCCTGAACTTCAAATCCAGGCAGATGGTGATAGACTTGTCTCCCTGGGGAGGAGACGGATGGGTAGGGGATAAGCTGACGGCTGTACGCAAGGCCATTGGAAATCTTAAAGTGATTGAATTTACCTATATAGACACCGGAGGTAAAAGGACGCACCGCAGTGTTGAGCCTTGCTCGGTTGTTTTAAAAGGGCAGAAGTGGTATCTGTACGGGTGGTGCCGGCTGCGGCAGGATTTTCGTTTTTTTAAACTGTCAAGATTAAGGGAACTAAAGGTTCTGGAAGAAACATATAATCCAAAGGAGGTATCTGTGGAGCGGTTACCAGGGGATAATGAATGGCCAACCTCCGACAGTATGATCCAGCTCAGAGTGGTCTTCGAAAAAGAGATGGAGGGCATTATAGATGATTGGTTTGGGCATGAGATGGTAAAAGACCGGGATGGAAAAATCATGGTGACAGCACTGTTGCCCGAGAACAATTGGCTTTACGGGTTTTTGCTAAGCTTTGGGACAGGGGTAGAAGTGGTAAGCCCGCCGCATATACGGGAAATTCTGGCCGATATAGCTCAAAAAATATATAAAAAGTATTCTCAGGGAACATGACATACAGCTGTCATGTTTCTAATGCTATAATCAGGGAAAAAGGATTAAGGAGGAAAAGTATTATGGAACATAAATTTCAACTGACCGAACAGCCGGCACAGCCGGTACTGTCTATTCGAAAAAGGACGTCGGTGGGTAATCTGCCGCAGGAACTGGGAAAGGCTTATGGAGCCATTATTCAGTATTTGAACGAGCTGGGCGGGAAACCATCGGACGCAGCTTTTACGGCATACTATAATATGGATATGGAGGACCTTGATGTGGAGATGGGGTTTCCGGTAGCTGAACCTTTTGCCGGTAAAGGTGAAATAAAGTCGGGACAAATCCCCGCAGGCAAACAGGCATCCTGCATGTACAAGGGTCCGTACAGCCAAATGGCACCGGTCTATGATGCAATGACCTGTTGGATACGGGAAAACGGGTACACGCCGACAGGGGTATGCTATGAGTTTTATTACAATTCGCCTATGGATGTGCCCGAGAGTCAACTTTTGACCAAGATTGTATTCCTTTTGAAATAGAAGCAGGGGGGATATTGCAGTCCTTGCAGTGACAGGGGGGTGCCAAATGGAATTTGACCCGTTGAGGTTCAATTTCACATCAAGAAGAAATGTAGTATATGCGAAAAAAGGTATGGTTGCCACCTCTCAGCCCCTTGCCGCCGGGGCAGGTCTGGAAATACTTAAAAAAGGCGGCAATGCCGTGGATGCAGCCATAGCCGCTGCTGCCTGTCTTACGGTGGTGGAACCAACCTCAAACGGGATTGGCGGCGATGCCTTTGCATTAATATGGACCGGTGACAAACTACATGGCCTGAATGCAAGCGGCTGGGCGCCAAAGGCCATATCGGCAGAGGCGCTGGAAAAGTCCGGATACAAAGAAATGCCCCGGTACGGCTGGATACCGGTAACTGTTCCCGGCATTCCTTACGCATGGGCGGAGCTTTCAGGGCGTTTTGGGAAGCTGGCTCTAACCGAGGTATTATCTCCCGCCATAGGATATGCCCGTGAGGGTTATCCGGTATCGCCGACAGTTTCCGGGGCCTGGGCCAGGGCCTTTGAACTGTACGGCCGGCTGCTTAAGGGAGAGGAGTTTAGGCACTGGTTTGAAACCTTTGCCCCTTCGGGTAGGCCGCCGAAGCCCGGAGAGACATGGAGGTCACCCGGTCATGCCTCCACCCTTGAGGCAATCGCACTTACCGGGGCGCGGGATTTCTATGAAGGAACGCTGAGCGAGAGGATAGACAGCTTCTCAAGAAAATATAATGGGTATCTGAGGAAGGAAGATCTGAAAGCTTACAGGCCGGAATGGGTGGAGCCAATCAAGATTGATTACAGGGGCTATGATGTGTGGGAAATCCCCCCAAACGGTCATGGGATGGTTGCTTTAATGGCGCTTAATATACTGAAGGGTTTTGAATTGCGCAAAAGGGATGCTGCCGATACGTACCACAGGCAGTTGGAAGCGGTAAAGCTGGCCTTTGCCGATGGACTTAAATACATAGCCGACCCAAAGTATATGAGAGCATCGGTTGAAGAACTGCTGTCGGACCATTACGCGGCAAAAAGGAGGAAGCTTATAGGAAATACTGCACTGCCTCCTGCAGCAGGCACTCCGCTTAAGGGAGGCACCGTTTACCTTGCGGTTGCCGATGGGGATGGCAATATGGTGTCGTTTATACAAAGCAATTTCAGGGGTTTCGGTTCGGGACTGGTGGTGCCGGGTACAGGGATAAGCCTTCACAACCGGGGATACAGTTTTTCATTGGACAAATCCCACCATAACTGCATAGCGCCCATGAAAAGGCCCTATCATACCATAATACCCGGTTTTCTGACCAGGGATGGCAGGGCAATAGGTCCTTTTGGGGTTATGGGTGCATTGATGCAGCCTCAGGGTCATGTACAGGTGGTTGTTAATACGTTGGATTTCAAAATGAATCCGCAGGACGCACTGGATGCGCCACGGTGGCAGTGGGTGGAAGGTAAAAAGGTATATATTGAGCGGCAGTTCCCCAAAATAACAATGAAGTCCCTTGCGGCGCTTGGTCACGACCTGCAGTACCACAATGATACTGCTTCCTTTGGCAGAGGGCAGATTATCTGGAGGATGAAAGACGGCACTCTGGTCGGAGCCACCGAGCCAAGGGCCGACGGAGCCATAGCCGCATGGTAATATAAAAAAAGGAGCGAGAGCTCCTTTTTAAGTTTGGGTTAAAATCCTGTTTAAGGGTTACATATTGGGCAGATACAGCTTGGGGTCCCGGTGTTCTCCGTCTTCCAACACTTCAAAATGCAGGTGGGGGGAATCCCCGATTTCAAATTCGGCGGTATTTCCTACTCCGCTAATGACCTTTCCCTGTTCCAACTTCTGGCCTTCTTCGACCATGTTTCCGTTCTGCAGGTTTGCATAGCGGGTAACAAGGCCATTACCATGGTCAATAGTTATCATTATTCCCAGCATGGGATGGTTGGTAATCTCTGTCACCGTACCTGATTTAACCGCCTTAACAGGGGTGCCTACCGAGGCCGAAATATCAATGCCGCAGTGAGTAGTCCATTGTTCAAGTGTTTTTGAGTAGACCAAATTATCCCTGGCATAATCCATGATTATTTTTCCCAGTAACGGAACAATCATTCTTTCTTTCTTTGTACCGGTCTTTTCAACCTGTGACGAAGCTGCAACAACCGGTTCCTGGCTATTAGCTGCGGCGGTGTTTTGTTCTGCCTCTTGATTGGGAGCACTTTCCTGCGGCTGCTGCCCGGCCGGCTGTTCATCCTGCGGCTGCTCACCGTCTATCAAGACAGTTTGACTGTTCTCGCCGGGGGGTAACTCCTCAATCTGATATTCTTCCTGCATCTGGTTTTCTTCATTGGGCAAATCCCTTTGGCTGAAGTATTGCATGTTGTTTCTTGTAACCCAAACGGCGGTTGCTGCGAGTAAAACCAAGCACATAAATAGTACAATATAAAAACTATCCTTGTTAATAGCAGCTAAGAACCGGCTTTTGCCAATCCTCTTTCTAAAGCTCATGGTTTAATTATCACCTCCATCCGGTAGTATGTCCATAAAATAGTAAAAAATACGTTGTAATAATTAGTTTAAGCAATAAATATTATTAAAGGAGTCGTGGGGGGAGGATGGATATGCGAACCATAATCTTTGTTATAGTATTCATATTTCTTGTTACCATTGTGCTTCCTGTGTTTATTACCCAGGGGTGCGACCTGTTTTCAAAGCCTCAGAAGGGATATTTGGATGAAAAGCCTTACGAGACCATTGTTTATTTGCATGAGGAAAAGATGATTAGAAATATGGACCTTGAAGAGTACATTAAAGGAGTGGTGGCGGCGGAAATGCCGGCAAGCTTCCATCCCGAAGCTCTTAAGGTTCAGGCGGTAGCGGCACGGACCTATACCGTAAAGAGGATGACTTCCCTGGGCGGGAGTCCCAATCCCGACCATCCCGAGGTTGATGTATGCACTGATTCTACCCACTGCCAGGCCTGGATTTCTCCTCAGAAGTTTCAGCAAAACCTGAGGAAACAATTCGGGATATTCGGTTACAGGAAATATATGAACAATGTTTTCCAGGCGGTGGAGGATACCAGGGGTCTGATACTTGTACACCGGAATCAGGTTATCGATCCTTTGTTTCATTCTACCAGCGGGGGATATACAGAAAACTCGGAAGAAGTATTTTCTGCCATGGTTCCATATTTAAGAAGCGTTTCAAGTCCCTACGAGGAGCATTCTCCCAAATTAACTGCCAGCGTGGAGATGAAGGCCACAGATTTTGTTAAAACTCTGCAACAGAAATTTGACGGCCTGAAAATAAATGCAAAGGATATACCCTCGGCTGTACAAGTGATGGAAGTCAGCCAGGGCGGAAAGATTGTCAGTATAAAGATTGGCAATAAAGTATTAAGCGGCCGCGATGTCCGGGCTGCACTGGGCTTAAACTCCACCAACTTTAAAATTGACCGCCGGGGGGACAATGTAGTTATAACCACTCAGGGGTACGGTCACGGTGTGGGTATGAGCCAATATGGAGCAGACGGAATGGCACGGAAGGGAGACGGCTATGAAGAAATCCTCAAGCATTATTATACCGGGGTTGAGATTAAAAGGATACAGGAAGTGTTTGACCAGTGATGTTTAAAAGGCATCCATCGTCTACGCTGCGTAAAGAACGCCGGCCCGAAAGGATATCAATCGGGGACATTCCTTAGCCATTAAGGAATGCTAAAGATAAAGAAGTCCCCTGACATTAGTAAAAGCGCAGTCGCCTTTCCGCTAATTGAGCCATCTACGATCTTTTTAACTGTGCGTGCAAAAACTTCGCTTTAGACGATGTATGCCTCTGACTGTGATTTGTGAACCAGCACCTATGACCTACGAACTACGAGCTACGAACTACAAGCTGCGTATATTGCATAAGCAGTCATAGTAGGCGGCCTGGCAGCCCATATCGGTTTCTCTTTCGGGAGTGAGTTGGTTTACACCTCCCGATTTTTTAATCCACCATCCTTCATATATCATAACTATATTCCGTCCTATGCTTTCTTCTGTTTTAACCCTGCATTTCAGCCGACCAACCCGGGTACATACAAACACCTCTGTGTTATCCTCAATACCTCCGTCTGCCGCAGTATCCGGGTTAACATAGGCAACCGGCAGAACCCCATCCTCTACCAGGACAAATTGCTGCGAATGAAGCGAATGCCTGTAATGAGGTGTCAGCAGGCGGTACGGGTATTGGCCGGTGGGTTTGGGGTTAATATCCCGGTAGATCGGTATGGGGCTGTGGCCTTCCTCCCTGGCCTTCTCTGAGTATAACTCAATCCTGCCGCTGGGAGTTTTAAACTTCAAGTCCTCCCAGGCTACGTCAGATATACCGGGCAGCTCCACAGGGCCGGTTTTCAGCTGGTCAAGGGTTATACCCTTATGTGTAGTAAGAGGCAGTATGGCTTTTTTCAGCCACCATTCCCGGCCTTTTACCGGAAAACCTTTCAGTTTCAGGCTTTTGGCCAGCTCATTGAATACCCACAATTCGGATGGTATCCACGGGTCGGGCTCTACCGCTTTGTTGCAGTAGCTGATGTAGCTGTGCCCCATGGAGGTGTAGATTATATCCTCGTCCTCCAGGAAATGCCTGCAGGGCAGCACTATATCCGACTGGTCGGCGGTATCGGTCATAAATAAATCCATTGTTACCTTAAATTCAACCTTTGAAAAGGCCTTTGCCAGGTGATTGCTGTCCATTGCCTGGGTAATGGGGTTAGTCCTTGCGATAAACAGCATTTTCACGGGCGGGGACTGCGCCTCTTCTATAAATGATGCCATCCCCGGCCTGGGGTATTGGCGGTGGTGTGACGCCAGCCCGGTTGCCTGCAACAGGTCATGGTCTATATAGGGCGGTATTCTCCTGTTGGCGTAATTGACGCCTCCGCCCCGAATCCCGATATTTCCGGTTAATGCCGCCAGCGCGTCAATGGCCCTTACGGTATTCCCACCGTTACTGTATCTTTGAAGGCCATATCCAAGAAGTATGCAGGAGGGCTTTTTGGTGCCGTAGGCCTGCGCCAGGAAAACTATGTCTCGGACCGGTATACCGGTGATTTCCGAGCCAACCTGGGGGGTAAAAGCTTTAACATATTCACAAAACCTGCTAAAGCCCTTTACATGGCTGTCAATAAATTTCAAGTCCACAAGGTTTTCGGATATGAGTATGCTGGCCATGGTAAGAGCCAGCGCTCCATCGGTGCCGGGCAACGGGGAAAAATGATGGTGTGACCTGGCTGCCGTGGCGGTTTTAAGCGGATCTATGGTAATAATGGTGGCACCGTTTTGGGCTGCTTTTTCAATAAAGGGTACAAGGTGTATGCTTGTGTCCCAGGGGTTCCTGCTCCAGATTAGAAGTGTCTTGGAGTTAACGATATCAGCCGGGTCGTGGCTCAAGACATCTCCGAAATCGTATTTTTGAGCCGTAATCCCGGCGCCCCAGCAGAGGCTGCCCCTTGGTCCTGTGACGCCTCCATAGGCGTTAAAAAACCTTTGGTCAATGCCCTTGAGCAGGCCGCCGTTGCCGGCATCGTAGCAATGCATAAGGGCTGTGGTGGGGTAGTTTTCCCGAAGGTGCTCCATCCTTTGCGCTATAAGGTCCAGGGCGTCCTTCCAGCCAATGGGGTGCCAGCTATTATGTATTTTTATTACAGGCTTTTTTAATCTGTTGGGATTGTAAAGCATATGGGTATGTTTGGTCCCCTTGCTGCACAAAGTGCGGCCTGTTATATGATTTTGCGGATTGCCCGAAAGATGCAGTACTTTATTGTCCTTTACCGTGGCTATAATTGAGCATGCATCCCAGCAGTCGAGAGTGCATGAGGTTTTTATGCTGCGGGTACCGTTTAGGCGGGTATTTGTTGTCTCCAAAGCCCACACTCCTTTCAAAATCATTATACCTCACAAAATCAATATATACGACTAAAATCCTTCTATAACAAACTATAGCCGCATATAGATGTTATAGAAAGACACGAAAAGGGGGTTCCGAGAATTGAAGGATTATATACACGAGCGTGTAGTGGCCGCTGCTAAATATGTGATGGATACAAAGTCAACGGTGAGGGAGACGGCAAAGGTTTTTGGAGTCAGCAAGAGTACTATACATAAGGACGTTACCGACAGACTTCCCAGAATAAATCCTTCACTTGCCAATGATGTTAAAAGAGTACTGGCCTATAATAAAGCAGAGAGACATATAAGGGGCGGAAAAGCCACCAAAGAAAAATATATAAAAACTCACGGAAAAAATGTCATATCTTCTTAGATTAACAAAAAAAATATTTAAAAAGAGGATTTTTTAGGATAATATAGAATTTAATAATATAAATCAAAACAACATATGAAAAAACTGGGAAGCGAGGGTGGCACATGTTTGAATTAAACGTAGATATGGGAATCGACCTCGGTACTGCCAGTGTATTGGTATATGTCAAAAACAAAGGCATAGTCCTCAACGAGCCTTCGGTGGTTGCTTTGGACAAAAATACCGACAAGATATTGGCAGTAGGTGAAGAAGCAAGGCAGATGCTTGGCAGAACACCAGGAAACATAGTAGCAATCCGCCCCCTTAGGGATGGAGTAATATCCGATTTTGAAGTGACCGAAAGAATGCTGAAATATTTTATACAAAAGACGTGTGGAAACCGAAGGATATTCAAACCCAGAATTATCGTATGCGTACCCAGTGGAGTTACTCAGGTGGAAAAAAGAGCGGTAATTGATGCGGCCAATATGGCAGGGTCAAGGAAAACATATCTGATAGAAGAGCCTGTAGCGGCTGCAATAGGTGCAGGGTTGGACATTTCCAAGCCTATAGGTAATATAGTTGTAGATATAGGAGGGGGGACTACCGATGTTGCCGTTATTTCATTGGGAGGCATAGTGGTGAGTTCCTCCATAAAAATAGCAGGCGATAAATTTGACGAAGCCATAATAAGATATATGAGAAAGAAGTACAACCTCCTTATTGGCGAAAGAACTGCCGAGGAGATGAAGATACGCATCGGGTCTGCATTCCCGACAATGAACGGCAATTCCATGGAGGTTAGGGGAAGAAACCTGGTATCCGGGCTCCCCAAAACCCATGAAATTACTTCGATGGAGATGATAGAAGCGCTGGATGAACCCATTTCGGCCATAGTGGAAAGTATACATTGGGTTATTGAGAAATCCCCGCCTGAGCTTGCTGCAGATATCAGCAACAACGGTATAGTATTGACGGGTGGAGGCGCATTGCTGAACGGGCTGGATAAGCTGCTCAGCCAAAAAATCGGGACTCCGGTAATGGTAGCCGACGACCCGGTTTCCTGTGTGGCTATTGGAACGGGTAAAGCCCTCGAAGCCCTGGATACTCTTGAGGGCAGCCTTATAACTACCAAAGGAAGCTGAATTGAACAATCAGGACGCCGGTGTTCCCGGCGTCTTTTTTTGGCAAAACGCCCATGATTTCTAAAGTTTTCAAAGCTGCATGCCGATAAACATTTAGAGGTGATTAATTGTGATAAGAGGACTTTATATGGCTGCCAGTGCCATGGCCACCGAGACGCAAAGGGTGGATGTACTGGCTAACAATATCGCTAATGCCAATACCAACGGGTATAAGGGAGACAGAGTAATAACCGGCCCTTTCAGAGAGGTGCTGATTTCCATTATAAACGATAACAGCCTTGACAGAGGACTGAGCCCCGCGTCTGGTCTGTCGGTAACAGCGGAGGGGGATAGAATAAGGCTGGAAACCGGGGGCAGGCATCTTGTCCTTGATACTCCACGGGGGAGAAGTTATTGTACCGAGGCCGAGTTGATGGTTAACCCCGAAGGTTATTTGATAACTTCAAGCGGAAATTATGTATTGGGTGTTAACGGCAGAATACAGGCCGGTGATATACAGAATTTATATATAGATGGAAGCGGATCGGTCTATTCGGGCGGGCAGCTGGTGGATAGGCTTAATATGTTCTGGACAAGAGGTGCGATAGGTACCCTTAACGGAGGTTCGGCGTTGAATGAAGTTGCCACTTCCTTTATGCAGGGTAACATCAGGGAGACCAACAGGTCCCTGGATATGGCTATAGAGGGAGAAGGATATTTTTGTGTAAGGGTTGATGGCCAGGAGAGGTATACCAGGGATGGTTCCTTTGTTATTGATTCAGAAGGGTACTTATCAAGCGTGGAAGGATACAGAGTGGTGGGAGATATGGGCGGAATATACATAGGAGACCAGGAATTTGAAATAAATAAGAATGGAGAAATCTACTCGGGGGACTATTTTTTGGACAGGTTGAAGCTGGTTACCTTCAGCAAACCTGAAGAGCTGCAAAAGGTCGGAGATAATCTGTATATGGCCCGAGAAGACAACACTTACGATTATGGCGTACAAGGCCAGGTCATTCAGGGCTTTTTAGAGGCTTCCAACATAAATGCAGTTAAAGAGATGGTTAACATGATTACGGCATTTCGAACCTATGAAGCCAATCAGAGAGTTATCTCAGCATATGATGAAGTAATTGGCAAAGCAGTAAACGAAGTGGGAAGAGTATAACAAAATAAGGAGTGAGCAACATGATGAGAGCACTTTGGACAGCCGGCTCGGGAATGACGTCACAACAGCTCAACGTAGATACCATTGCAAACAACCTTGCAAATGTTAATACTACCGGCTACAAGAAAGAAAGCGCCGAATTCAAGGATTTGCTGTATGTATCATTGTTTAAGGCTCAGGTTGTTGATGGACAGGGCAGACCGGTAGGGCTGCAGGTAGGGCACGGTGTCAGACCTTCGGCTATAGTAAAGAATTTTACCCAGGGAAGTATGCAACCCACAGGAAATCCCATGGATTTTGCAATCGACGGAGAAGGATTTTTTGTTGTCAGGGACCAGAACGATAATCTGTTCTATACCAGGGATGGGAGTTTCAAATTAAGTATTGATGGGGAAGAGGCCTCCATGGTTACTTCCGACGGGCATTTTTTGCAGGTTGAAGGAGCAGACGCCGAGTTGGGCAGCGAGATAAGTGAAATAACCGTTGATGACAGTGGTGTACTTATGGTGAGAAGAAACGATGGGACCCTGGACGAAATAGGAATTGTGGATCTTGTGAGGTTTGTAAACCCTGCAGGCTTGGAGAGTGTTGGGGGAAATCTGTTCAAGCCTACCACAGCTTCAGGGGAGCCCATTGAAGCGGAAGACCCCGGCATTAATGGAACCATTATGCAGAGTTACCTTGAAGCATCAAATGTTCAGGTGGTGGAAGAGATGGTAAAGCTGATAACAGCCCAAAGGGCTTATGAGATTAATTCCAAATCGGTGCAGACCGCCGATGAGATGCTGCAGATAGCCAATAACCTGAGAAGGTAGGCGGGAAGGTGATATGGTTTGAAAATAGATGGAATAAATGGATATAACAGTGATATAATAAAAGATACATATCGTAAGGCGCAGCAGGATGCCGGTCAGAATTTCGCCGGCCTGCTGGAAAAGGCACAGGATTATAATGACAGGCAAAAGCTCAGGGAAGCGTGCAAGGAGTTGGAGTCTGTCTTTGTGAATACCGTGCTGGAGAGAATGCGTGCTACCGTGAAACGGGAGGGACTTATTAAAGAAAGTTTGGGTGAGAACATATTCAATTCAATGTTGGATGGGGAACTTGCCAAGGAGATTTCCAAAGGGGAAGGTATAGGTATTGCAGATCTGTTGTACCGACAGCTGTCAAAAAATATCCATAGGTGATGGGGTGGAAAGCCGTGTTAAGCAGCAAACAGATTCAGGACATAATCCCCCACAGGTATCCTTTTTTGCTTGTAGATACCATACTGGAGATACAAGAGGGAACAAAAGCGGTGGGGATTAAGAACGTTACAATAAACGAACCTTTTTTCCAGGGACATTTCCCCGGCAATCCAATAATGCCGGGTGTACTTATAGTCGAAGCTATGGCACAGGTTGGAGCCGTGGCTGTACTGACCAAGGAAGAATACAGGAATAAGCTTGCGGTATTTGCCGGAATTGACAATATGCGAATGAGAAGACAAGTGGTTCCGGGAGACCAGCTGGTAATGGAAGTAGAGATGATAACCATGAAAAGGGGAATAGGAAAAGCAAAGGCTCAGGCAACAGTCAATGGAGAGATTGCAGCCTCGGGCCAACTGATGTTCGCATTGGTTGATACAAACTAGTACATGAGAGCAGGTGACAGATGATCTGTATGCCTGCTCTGTTTTTTATTTCGAGTTTGCCTTTTTTAGAGCCTGCTCATATTTCACAATTAGTTCATCCAGATTGCGACTAAGTTGGATAGTTCTTTCGACACTATCCAGCTGATTTTTTCGGGAAAGTTCCTCTTCCAACCGTTTTCTATATTCTTCAATTTCCCGTTTAAGCTTTTCTAATTGTGTTGCCCTCACCAAATTCACCCCTTACCCGATCTTTAACCTAACTGTATAAATTGTTCCTCCATGGTTTATCCTATACTGAAGTAGTTTTCAGGGAGGATCAAATTGTCAAAAAAATATTTTCCAAGCCTGTTAGTTGTCTTAATAACTATTGTATATAGTATTTACTTCTATTGCAGCTGTATAATTATACCATATCAAACGAAAGATGACAAAAGAATTGTATTTACCCAATATATTTACCATCTTGCTGAAAAGGAGGAAAAAACCCCGGTAAATACCCAAGCCATTACAGACTGGGATTCAGCCAATACCCAATACGTAATCGGGGAACTGGACGCCGTGGCAGAGAGGTTGCAGATACGTCCGGATAGACCGGATCCACATGTTTCAACTGAAGGCAATATTCCAATAGCTCCTCATGAGGTGCCGGAAGAACAGCCGGTAGCAGATAGCGGCAGACAAGGCCATTCCCGTGTCATGCTGTCCCGAAACAGGGCAATAAAAGCACTTTCCGCTCTGTCATTCAAGGATAAGCTGTGGCTTGTAAAGCTGCTGGGCCGCTGCAGCATGGAAGAGTTAATCAGGATAAAGGATATGCTGCAGGACGGTGTCACCTATGAAGAAAACCTTTCGATGTACAAAATGCTTGGCCAGAAAGTAACAGATGACGAACAGAAAAAGCTGGATACTCTCATAGAGGCATATACGCAGTAAAACCAGGGGGACGGTTCTTCTGGTTTTGCCGGCTAGCAGCAACCGGCAGATATCCATTGCTGCCAAGCGGGAACCGTCCCTATAAGCCTCACGGCCGGTGACTACTGACGCCGGCTGTTATTGTGCCGGGAAAGTCTGTAGTATCTGATAGCTTACCTCATCGCTGTTTCCAATGAAAAATCTTATATAACTATAGTTCTCAAGTGCAGAAGAATTGGGTCCGGCGGTTGCGGTACCGTTTATGCCTATATACTTTATTCCATCAAGGATATCGTAATTTGGGGCATTCCACCCCCCGCACAGCACATACACAGTAACCCCCTTTTCCTCATAGAGGTCAGAAAGGTATCCGTGAAGCAGCTCTGCCTCCAAAGTGTCGGCCAACCCGTTGTCTCCCCATACAGGCCGGGGAAGTACCACAAATAGATTGCCGCCGTCAATATTATCAAGCTGCTGTTTGAACCAATGCCACTGCTCCGGAGAATAAGTTCTAAGTCCCCGCGAATGGTTATCAAGCTGCAGGAAAGTATTGCTGCCGTATTTGGTCGCCGAATAGCCAGCCTTTGTGCTGATTACCGGGATATCCACATCCGTAAGTGTATCATGTCCTATCACCCCCGCAAATACCGCCAGACTGCCGCCCTCCTCAGCAAGCTTTTTGTGTCTGTTTACAATATGAATGTCTATCAGTTTACTTATTTCCGTACCTCCGAATAAATCAAAGCTGAAGCTGTAATTCTGGGGCGGAGTTTTTACCTGTCCGGGGTCATATATTGCTGTCTGGCGATTGCCGGTTGACGGTCCCAAGTCATGGGGGTACATTGCCGTCAGGTCATCCAGGTATATTTCTCCCGTATCGTTCATAATTGGATTGGTTTCTACAATATATGCTTTCTTAATTGAAATGGGAGGGGTAAGGTCCCGGGGCACCTGTGCATGGACAAATTTGAAGCCGGTCCAGTCAATCTTCCGTGCCAGGTCAAGGGTTACGCTCTTTCCCCTGGAATCCTCCACCACCATTCTTAGCCAGTGGCTATTCTTTACGGGACTGTATGCATACAACCCTATCCGTTCAGGCAGTTTGTCCAGTGTTATACCATCCTCATTAAACACAAGATATGAGGCTGCGGTAACGTCGGTGGAAGAAAAGTCATAGGCCAGCCTGCCGCTTGATCTTCCATTGCCGGGGTATCTGATATCCAGGACATAATGCCCGGTAACCGTATCTGGATAGGAGGCAAAGCTGCCATTGGGGCTTTCGAATCCGTCCAATACCACTCTCTGGTACCCCACAGAAACCGGAACCGTATACTGCAGCTGATTAAAAGCAATCTGGATTTGGCCGGTGCCTTCTCTGCTACCACTCAAAAAGGACTGGCCTTTTATGCTGCCGATTGTGGATGAAAGATTAAGGTCTTTGTTTTCAATTAAAGCAGTGTAGCCTATCAGGTTTTTCCCGGATATATTAAAAGGCTGACTCCGGTCAATATCTGCTTTCAGCGTATCCGGCACCGACAGCACTACCGGTGTATCCAAAACCTTTAGCTTGATTTGGGCGGATTGTCCCAAATAGCTGGCGGTTATTACGGCATTGCCGGTGGATGATGGATAAAAAACGTTTCCATCAAAGCTGCCTTCAACGCCTGCAACACTCCAGCTGACCCGGTTCTGGTTTATAGATATCGGGTTATAATTGCTGTCGTATCCCTTTACCGTCAATGTTCTTCCGGTGGATACAAATACGTTCGTATCCTTGGCTTGCACGAGAATATGCCGTAGGCTGCCCTTTGGAGCATTGCTGTTTATCGAAATGCCATTGGAGATACGTCGCGGGCTTCCATCCGATAGGACATTGGCCAGGGAAAGGGTATCATCTCCCGGATTCCGAGTCAGCATAGTTGTGGAGCCTCCGCCGTCCAGGTTTATTGCCTGGTAAGCTCCAAGATCTGCCATCAGTTGAGCCAGTTCAAGCTGGGTCATACCCTTTGAGCCCTTGGTCCTTCCTTCTACAGCAACGGCGATTATCTTGTCTCCATTCCTTGAAAAGCCAAGGGCAGTCCTTGGATGGCTGCCGTCTACGCTGTGGGTAAAGGGATGGATGGAACCGTTTTTAACAAGTATGCTGCCTCCTCCAACGGCCAGTTTCATATCTTCATAGTCGGGCGTACTTATAGTTTCAAGCTTTACAGAAGCTTTAGCATCAAGGATATTCAGCATTTCCAGGGCAATATCCCCCCTTACCATAACAACCATACCCTGAGCAGGTATGGTTACCTCCTCGGCGGGACCCTGTATAATATCTGTTACCCTGTCTTTGTTGACAACAACATAAAGAATATCTTCAAAGGTTGCAGGTGGAACGGTGTCGCCCCATTCTCTTGTATATACTATGGGATAAGCATAATCAAAGCTTATCTTGTTTATGGCCGATATGGGGAATTCCGCATCTTTAGCTTTAAGCACGATATCCCATTTCCAGTAATCGATAACCGGTATGTTTTTGTTGTCCAGAGAAAACACCGCCAGCTCTTCCATACGGTAAGTAGGGCTGCTCTGCATTTCCCCGTCCTTCACCAACGGTCCTATGGGGGAGTAGCTTTCCCCGGAAATAAAGAAATCACCATTTATAGCTGCGACACTACTGGTATCCTTTATCATTTCAGGCAATGTGCTTCCCGTTCCAATGCCTTGGGGAGGCGTCAGCAGTTCCAGCCGGGTGCGGCGGTCGGATATATCCCCTTCCAGCACATGGATTTTTTCCCATCCAAGGTCGGTGAACTGGGTAATGCTCTTATACACTACGTTTCTTGATAGCTTTGTTTCTTCTACTTCTCTGTGAATAATTCCCTGTCCGGCAGCCAGAGGCTGTACAGGGATGAGTGAGATGCATAACAGAATTGCTGCTGTAATAATTGCTGTTTTTTTCAAATTACTCCCTCCTGGTGTATATAATCTGCATATTCTTTGACGTAGGTTATGTAGATTAGTTCTTGTACAGTTTCATTATATAGCAGTAAACAGGGTAAAATAATTACAGGCACATTACAATATTATTAAATATTAATAATATAAAATTAGCATAACATCAATATGAATATTTCCTTTTATCATAGTTTTAGACTGGTTATTTTAGCCCAATATGGCACCTGTCTGCGGATCCGGAGGCAGCTGCGGATAAATAGCGGTATAATATGATGGATTATACCATTTAATAGCCTGGAAATATAAATTGTGTAGCCCAAAACAAAAATTACTATTGAATTGACAATGCTCATTATGTATAATATTATAGTGACGCGAAAGATGCGGGGCGTAGCGCAGTTTGGTAGCGCACATGGTTTGGGACCATGGGGTCGGGGGTTCAAATCCCTTCGCCCCGACCATACTTGGCCCCTTGGTCAAGCGGTTAAGACACCGCCCTTTCACGGCGGTAACAGGGGTTCGAGTCCCCTAGGGGTCACCAAAACAGAAGTGCGAAGTGCGATATGAGATGTGAGAAGTTTGAGATGTCTCACATCCTGCATCCCACGTCCCACTTCACATAAAATAGGGCGCATAGCTCAGCTGGGAGAGCACCTGCCTTACAAGCAGGGGGTCACTGGTTCGAGCCCAGTTGTGCC
>JAENYX010000038.1 GCA_016841565.1 Clostridium thermobutyricum
GAAGCAGGGGGACGGTTCTCTTGCTTGACCAAAGACAGTCTGACGGTCCTATTGCCTACATAAGCGGACTGTTCCGGGAGGTAAAGTGAGGTATTATGAAACCGGATACTCATTTGGAGGGTGTAATAATAAAATAGTGCTGACACTGCCGGATGCACCGGAAGTATTTATTTGGTATGATACAATAGCAGATAATATTATAGCGGTTAACGGTATTGGTAAAGCTGTGCCGTTTTCCGCATTGCTGGTCTGCTAAGACCTGAATGAACTATCGGTGGAAATACGGAGGGAATTGGTATGAGAAAAATATTGCTGGTCGAAGATGATTTAAGCCTGATTGAGGGTTTAAAATTCTCATTTTCCAGGAACGACCTTAATGTGACGATCGCAAGAACTATAAAGGAAGCAAAAGAATGCCTGAACCAAGGCCCAAATGGTATGTATGATCTGATTGTACTGGATTTGATGTTGCCCGACGGCAACGGCTTTAACGTATGCAAAGCAGTCAGGCAAACATCTGATATTCCAATAATATTCCTGACAGCTTCGGATAAGGAAGTGGATATTGTGATGGGCTTGGACATGGGAGGAGATGATTACATAACAAAGCCGTTTAGGCTGAACGAGCTCATATCTAGAATAAACGCTGCTTTAAGGCGGTCTAATTCCACCAGGCCCAGGGAATCGATATTGAATTCGAATGGGATTACAGTAAGACTCCTGGAAGGAAGAGTGATAAAAAATGGAAAAGATATAGAGCTTACGTCGGTTGAATACAGATTGTTGTGTCTGTTCATGCAAAACCCAAGGATTTTACTGTCAAAAGAGAGGATAATGCAAAGGCTGTGGCATTGCCGTGAGAGCTTTATTGACGACAATACTCTGGCTGTTTATATCAGCAGGCTGCGCGAAAAAATAGAGGATGACCCGAAACGCCCGTTGTCTTTGGTAACAATCAGAGGTATGGGCTATAGATGGAATATTATATGAGGGGTTGGCTATGAGTTTACTGGAAAATAAAAGGCTGAAAAAATTCCTGATACAGTTGGCAGTGGTTCTGCTTTTTGGTACCATATTCATTCAAGTCATTGCCTACATAAATGCTGTCCGCTTTAAAAGTGAAATGCTTATACACGACTATGAGCTTTCAGGGTATTTGGTTCAAAAGCACCCCGAGATGGCTTCCGAAATCCGGGCAGCATTCACTACAGACAAGTCACCCGGTCACATTGAAGCCGGCAAAGCCCTGCTTGAACAGTCGGGGTATAAAAGCAGTACACAATTACATTTAATTCCCCGGGCAAACAGGTTCTATAAGACCAACAGCATTGCAGGCATTATATTTTCCATCCTTTTTGGTCTTGCAGTTTTGTCCACCGTCTATTCATTTATAAAAGTATTTTACAATAAAATACACCAATACAACAAAGATATCAATAAAATCATGGACGGTGAGATTCTAACCAGGCTTGATGACAATGAAGAAGGGAGCCTGTCAAAGCTGGCTGCATCTATCAATATGATGACTGCATCACTGTATGCTCATATAAAAAACGAAAAGCAAAACAGAGTTTTTCTGGAGGATGTTCTGACAAACGTATCCCATCAGCTCAAAACTCCCCTGTCTGCCCTTACAATGTATAATGAAATAATGAGGGATGAGAATACCGACAATGAAGTAATTGCGAGGTTTCTGAATAAAAGCCAAAATGAGCTTGAGCGAATGCGGACGCTGATAGCTAATCTCTTAAAGCTGGCAAGACTGGATGCTGGGATTATTGAGCTCAATAAAAGCAGTCATGATTTGAATGATATTATGGCCAGGGTGGTTGAGAGCTTTGAAACCAGATTGCAAAAAGAGCGGAAAACCTATGAGGTGATATCAAACGGCAAGCTCTCGTATATATGCGACAGGGAATGGATGCTTGAGGCTCTGAGCAATTTGTTTAAAAATGCCGTGGAGCATACGTCTGCAGGAAGCCGTATAGAGGTATTGATTGAAGAAACGCTGTTGATGACAAAAATAACCATACAGGATAACGGGGAAGGCATTCATCCCGACGATATCAACCACATCTTTAAAAGGTTTTACAGAAGCAGGTTTTCACAAAACAAGCAAGGCACAGGCATTGGACTTACGCTGGCAAAGACAATAATTGAAATGCACGGTGGTTTCATATCCGTTGAAAGCACTGTGAAGAAAGGGACCAGGTTTACCGTTCATCTGCAAGGCTTACGGAATTGTAAGATATAATTCATATAAGAGTAAGGTTGGTGTGTTATTCTGAGGTTGTTCTTGAATGAACAAACTGAATAATAACCGAGGTGGAAAAAATGGAGATATTAAGAACCGAAAACCTGTCAAAAACCTATGGTAAAAGCCAAACCAAGGTGGAAGCCATCAAGAATGTATCATTTTCCGTGTCAAAGGGGGAATTCGTTTCGGTTGTCGGGCCGTCGGGTTCGGGGAAGACTACCCTTCTTAACCTGCTGGGAGCGTTGGACATCCCTACGTCCGGCAAGGTATTTTTAGATCAACGGGATGTTTTTACGATGGGGGAAGAGGCGCTGGCGGTTTTCCGCAGACGCAATATAGGGTTCGTTTTCCAGGCTTACAACCTGGTACCGGAATTAAACGTAGAGGAAAACATAACCCTGCCGCTGCTTCTTGATTATAAAAAACCCGAAAAGCAGTATATTGACCAACTGCTTGATACACTTGGGCTAACCGAGAGGAAATACCATTTGCCCAGTCAGCTCTCAGGAGGGCAGCAGCAGCGTGTGGCAATCGGACGGGCACTCGCAACCAGACCTTCAATGATTCTGGCCGATGAACCAACGGGGAATCTTGACAGTAAAACAGGCAGAGACGTTATTGAATTGATGAGATTGTCTGTGGACCGGTATAGGCAGACCCTCATCATAATTACACACAATGAAAACTATGCTTCCTATGCAGACCGGGTCTTTCAGGTTGAGGATGGAGTGGTTACCGAGCTCGGGGGTGGCAAAGAATGAAAAGCTACCTAATGCTTTCTTCCAAATACCTGTCGATACATAAGAGGAAGATAAGGCTGGCCATTCTCAGCGTAACCATCTCGGTGGCTCTTGTCACAGGGATATTCTCCATGCTGGACGTTTTTACGCGGTTTGAAAAGGTACAGATAATGCACGATTATGGGAATTATCATCTTGCTGTCATAGATGCCACAGAAGAGGAGATCTCCTCCATCGGGAGCCGTATCGATGTTCAAAACTCAGGAATATGGAAGGACCTTGGAGATGGAGTTATAAGCGGCATTCCCTGCAGACTTGGGGCTGTGGATGAGAACTTTGCAGGTAATATCAATATTGAGATTCTGGAAGGGAAATACCCTGCCAAAAAGAACGAAATAATGCTGGAGCAATGGGCGACCGAAAGCCTGTACCTAGGGGTAAATATTGGTGACCGGGTAAGGATACTTTTTGCGGATAATGTTGAGAGAGAATTAACGGTAAGCGGGATTTATAACGATTTGGGAAACATGAAGGCCGAGGGCGTGCCGGGCGTGCTTTTGTCCATGGCCGGCGCCAGGGAGACAGTTTCTGAAAGAGACAGTATCTATCTTGTCGAATTCAAGGAAAAGGTGAAAATCAACCAATCTGTAATAGACATTAAGAATACACTTGGCATTCCCGATGACAGGATTAGTCTTAATAATCACCTGCTTGCGGTGATAGGCCAGAGTGAGCACAAAGCTGCTACCGGGTTGTACACTATAGGAGCCATCCTGTTTTGTATTGTACTTATTGCGGGTGTGGTAATGATATACAATACCTTCAATATTTCGGTTATGGAAAGGGTGCGGCAGTTCGGGCTTCTTAGATGCATTGGTGCATCACAGGCACAGATAAAAAAGCTGGTTAAAAGAGAGGGACTTATTATAACCATATGGGCAATCCCCTTAGGGGTCCTGACGGGTATGATTATAACCTTTGTATGTTCGTCCATACTGAAGTTTTTTAATAATACTATTTTCAGTGACATTTCCCTGTTCAGCATAAGTATAACGGGCATAGGCGCAGGAATAGCCGTTGGTTTTGCTACTGTTACTATGGCTGCACTGTTGCCTGCCAAAAAGGCGGCAAGGGTTTCTCCCGTAAATGCTGTAACCGGAAGTGATGAAATCAAAATCTCAAAAAGAAAAAAGCAGGGCTTTTTAACCAAAATTCTGCGTGTTGAAGTTGCCATGGGAGTAAACAATGCAATTATGAAAAAGAAAACCCTTTTTCTGATGTCGTGCTCCATTGCGGTCAGTATTATCCTGTTCCTTGGTTTTAATGTATTCATTGACTTTATGCATACTTCGCTTAAAACCACAAAACCGAACACTCCCGATATTTCTCTGGTATCCGAGCAGGGAATAGACGGCGAACTATATACTAAATTATTCGGGCTTGACGGTGTCAAGAGAGTCTACCGAAGGATGTTCGATTATGTCGATGCTGCATTTGATTCGTCAAGGCTGACCCAAACCTATCGGGAAATCATAAAAGATATTAAAGTAGAAGACAACGGTCTGTTTGTACCTCCCGAAAAATCATTGCTCATTTCTTATGATAGAAAGCAGCTTGATTGGTCCAGGCCTGACCTGATGGCAGGAGAGATCTCTGAGGATATGATGAATGAAAAGAACGGGGTGATTGCTGTTGCAGGGCATCTAAGAAATAGTATTATGACGGATACAACTAGTATACAATTGGGGGATAAGGTTTACATTGATACTCCTTCCGGCATAAAAGAGCTGACTGTTATGGGAATATTGCGCTCGGTGCCTTTTAATAGTGAAGAGCTGACATTGACTACATTTATTACAACAGAGGCATTATTCACCCGGCTGACCGGTAAAACCGCATTCCAGGCTGTGGATATTCAGCTTAAGAGGAAGGATGACCAGCAAACCGTTGATGCTGTAAAATCCATGGTGGACAGCAGCATATCATTCCATGATAAACGCCAGAAAAATGCCGAGATTGATCAGATTTATTTAACAATGGCTGTTTTTGTATACGGTTTTGTCGCGGTAGTGGCTTTGATAAGTATTCTGAATATAATAAACACCATGAATACAAGCGTTGCATCAAAGACCAGGTATCTGGGAGTTATCCGGGCGGTTGGAATGTCGGGTACTCAATTAAGAAAAATGGTTCTGACCGAAGCAGCAACATACGGCCTGACCGGCTGCCTTGCAGGATGTGTTATAGGAATAATGTTGCAAAAAGTGTTGATCGCCAATTATCTTTCAAGCTTCCATGTAGTCTGGAGATTCCCTACTATCCAGATATTTTTGATACTAATAGTAACACTGTTGGTAACGGCGGTTTCTGTAATTCATCCGCTGAATCGGATAAAAACAAGATGTATTTCGGAAATTGTCAATTCACTATAAAGAAAGAAGACAGGGACGGTTCTTCTGTCTTTTCCCTGTCTTGCATGGCCAAAAATGTAGGTAAGTGACAAAGGAACTCATTTTTACTTTGTCGTGTATAATACCTTCGGTAAAAATAATACTCTCAGGTAATCTCTTTACCGGATCAAAAGGGTATCCATCTTCACAGCAGCTTTGGAGAGTAAAATAATATGAAAAATTTATTAATATTTACAGTACATGGATATAACGGTATAATGACTTTAGATCCGGGCGGAACTTCTGGCAATGACCGTTGCAGAGCAATAGGACTATAGTCTTCATTTTTATGAGGAAATATAATTAGGAAAGGAGATAGCGTATGAGCAAGATTTTAGATGGACGGCCTCAGAATAAACCATCAATAAAAGACCCCCTTAAAGAACGGGGAATCTTTTCACTGGAATCTATTGGCAGAATAATCAGTGGACGTTTGGTGGATGTCGACTTGGCAGATCCTGGCGGAAGCGTGGCTGATCTGCCCACCTGCTTTGCCAAAGGCACAGAAATAATGCTTGCTGACGGAAGAAGCAAACCGATAGAATTATTGATTCCTGCCACACCAAATGATCCCACAGCGGGAGACGCATTGCTTAGTATAGATGGTCAAAAAGTATACGTTGTCGGTATGGTATCGGGCCGGCGTCCCGAGCCCTGTGTCCGTATTACAGCAAAGCCTACATCCCCGGAGTTCAAGAACGAGCAATTCGTGTTGACTATTTCTTTGGGACACACGGTATTGGTCGGCTTATCCAGAATGGTACATGCCATCTTTCTTAGGACAGGAGATTATATAAGCACTATATACGGACAGGCCATGATTACCAAAAGGGAACTGGTGGAGTACGACGACGAAGTATGGAATATCTATCTTGCGTCTATAGGTTTTATTCATGAAATCCTTCCAACACTTACAGCAGAAAGACTATATTATCATGTGGCAAATTCGTCTCTGGGGCTGACACCCAGGCAACATCTTATATGTGGTAATGGCATACTCTCCGGTGACCTATATATACAGACCCACGGAACTGAGCTTGCCAGGCTGGGACAAAATCTCACCTCATTTGTATAGTTCTGAAGATTATTACACTTCCGGCGCACAATAATTACGCTTTTTCGCCCGGATTTGAAGAAGCAGAAGGCATACTGAAAGCGAGTTCTCTTAAGCAAGCCGGATAAAAATGACATAGTAACTTAATGGTTTGATGGAAAGAGATATTTCTCCGATAAAGAATAAACAGGATGTCTATATCAGGGCAATATGTGGTAAAATATTATCTGAAGGGGATGAGAGTATGGAAGAAAAAGTATTTAACATGCTTGAGATTATGTACAATGAGATGAATAAAAGATTTGATGAAGTGAATACTGGAATAGGTAAGAACAGGGAAGAAATTACTAAGAACAGGACGTCGATAGTGGAGTTGGAAAACAAACTTGGGGGCAAAATTGATGCTCTTTTTGACGGGTATAATCAGAATACACAAGCTATTAACAGGCTGGAAACCAAATTCGATGCACTGGCTGAAAAAGTGGACAAACAGGAAGTTGAGATAAGAGTAATCAAAGGTGCAAAATAGCATCGGTTACTCCCAGTGACAACTTATCATCTGATGATTGAGAGAACCTGTATTTTACAGGTTTTTTATTATGCCTGAATATGCAGGTACCGCGGGTAGGTCTATGTTAGAATTTCTGATAGTTTAATAAGATAAAACAAACTTGCAAGTTTTTGGTTTCAAAGTGGTGCCGGGAACCGGGATCCAACCGGTACGAGTATCACTACCCGCAGGATTTTAGTCCTGTGAATTGAGTTTTTATAGTTTGTTTTATTTTGTTGGTAAGAGGTTTAGAAAGGAGTTGCCTCTGTTTGAAAGGTCTTTGATGAGTTTGGGGTTGGACGGGAAATTCGTCGACAGGCTGCGATTGATGCAAAACGGTGCTTTGTAACCTATTTAAATATGATATGGGAAATCTGTTTTAGGCATGCTAAGCATGGCGATATCAGGAACGGTATGTTACAGTATGTCACGCAGCAACTCAATGAGATAGGTGGCATAACCCGGAAGGTTTCGTCCTTTGCTATATGCGGCAACAAACTCGGTTGTATGGATATGGTTGCCGACATAGAAGAATTCCGGTTTTTTATCCAAATTGAAATATGAAATGTAGCTTTCATTACAGAAGGATATTCCCATTCCTTCGACCGTCATACGCAGTGAGGTACCAATGCTGCGTACGCAAAGGAGTTTTGCGGGTTTTACCCCGGTATCTTGAAGTATTTGATCAACCGAAGACCTGAGGCTTTGGCCTTCATATTGCAGGATAAATTGTTCGTTCAAAAAAAGATGAAGATCAATCCAAGGGTATTTACTGCCTGTTACGCGTTGGCTGTGCGAATTGTTCGGATGGCCTGGTGGGGTGGCCAACAACACCGGTTCGCGGCGCAGGGATATATATTGAAGGTTTTTATTATAACTGAGACAGTTACAGAAAAGTAAGTCAATCTGATTATCTAACAGCAAACCCTCCAAAAAACGATAGTTTCCTTCGCGCAGGACAATTTCCACGTTTGGATATTTATTTTGGAATTTCTTAAGCAGTGTCGGGATGATGTGAGGTGAACGGAATGACTGCATTCCAAGGCGGAGGCGTCCCTTATAACCTTCAATAATGCCTGGCAGTTCAGCATCGAATAAGTCTTTTAGGGTAAGCATTTGACGGGCTTTTTCGGTATATAACTCACCAACATAAGTTAGTACAAGGCGTTTGCCCATTCTTTCAAACAGTTTTACACCCAAGGATTTTTCCAGATTGCTGACGTATAGGCTCAGTGCCGGCTGGGAGATACCCAACTGGTTTGCTGCTTTGGTCATATTTCCCATATCGGCTAATGTACAGATGTATTGCTGTTCTTTTAAATTCATTATAGTTCCTCCAAAAATTTTAATATTATACATGACAATATAAGCAAAAGTAATTAAAATCAAAATAAATATAATACAAACTATACCAATATGTCAATATATAATGAATAAAATTAGACAAAAATTTTAAAATATAGCCATTTAGAAGAAGCGCAACATAAATTAGATAATAATAATAATAAATCAAAATAATAATATAAATTGATTTTACAAATATAAAATTGTTTAGTATACTGGGGCCGGTAAGTAGTATTACATAAATCAACTTAAGAAATGGGAGAATTATGAAAAATAATAATTTAAAAGAACAGTTAAATCAGCACATTGAAAAAATAGCGGCTCCATTATGCGAAATGGCGGATACAATTTTTGATCACCCGGAAATGGGCTTTCAAGAATATAAGTCAAGTGCGCTGCTTTGCAATTGGCTGAAAAAAAACGGATTTAATGTGATACACGGTGTGTGTGGGCTGGATACTGCTTTTCACGCCGTATATGAACGAGGGAAAGATGGGCCGTCAATCGGACTTCTTTGCGAATATGATGCATTACCGATAGGCCATGCCTGCGGACATCATCTACAGGGTCCGGTAATACTGGCTGTTGCCGATGCGTTGAAAAACATTATAATCGATAAGCCTTTTAAATTGATTGTCTACGGTACGCCTGCGGAAGAGGGCTTGCAAGGTAAAGCCCGAATGCTGGCGAATGGCTGCTTTAACGATATCGATATTGCTTTAATGATGCATGCGGGAGACCATACGACGGTTGACGTTAAGTCACTGGCCGGGGCAAGACTCGATGTTGATTTTAAAGGAGTATCAGCTCACCCCTCCCTTGCTCCTGAGCTTACACGGGACGCACTCGATGGATTATTGCTGACATTTCAGGGGATTGAGTTTATGCGAGGGCATGTCAAAAAAGATGTAAGCTTAGTATATGGAATTAAAGATTGTGTTGGGATGCCTAACAACAAAGATCAAACAAGTACTGAGGGATACGTGGTGTTCAGGACATATCATTCCTGCGATGTGGAAGATCTGGAGAAAAGAATTACCGATATATTTAAAGGGGCAGCATTGATGACGGGTACTAAGGTTGGGATTGCTAAGTCTCATGAAATGGTTGGCAAGCTTCCGTCTCATGTTCTTAACAAGCTCATTCTGGATAACGCTCAGGCCTTGTCTGCTCCGCAAATATTGAGACCTCACCGTGAAAGAACCGGTGCTACCGATTTCGCCTTTGTCAGCCGTCACGTACCAAGTGCAGTTTGTCGGGTAGCCTTTGTGCCCGAAGGAACGCCATCTCATTCACAAGCCTTTTTGGAGGCAGGTAAATCGCAGCGTGCCCATGAGGCAATTCGTTTGGGGGCAAAAATCATTGCAGGCGTTGCAGTTGATTTGATTTATAGCTCCGAGACTTTTCAGGCTGTTCTGAAGGAATATAAAAACATTAAAGCTGCTGAGGGAAATGCGGGGCGTGGGAGTACTGCGATTTAATAAGCTCTTTTTGTAAGCCATATATGTATCTGATATTAAAAAAAAGAAAATGGAGGCGAAAAGAATGAAAAGTAAGAAAATGAATTTGGGTGCCTTGCTGCTGGCTGCTGCTTTATTGCTGGCCGGCTGTGGAGGAGCGGGGGAGGAAACTGGCCCCGGTAGTGAAGGGGTTCCCTCAAGAGATACCCTTGTCGTAGGCATGGATCGTGAGCCTGCCGGCCTTGATCCGACAACAAGTCACGTTACTACAGCTGTTATGGTTTATAACAACATTTATGACACTCTACTTACTTTTGATAATGAGATGAATATTCGGCCCCGTCTGGCTATGAGCTATGAGCAGCTTGATGATGTGACTTACAGATTCAACTTGCGTAATGGAGTAAAATTTCATAATGGTGAGGAATTAAAATCCAGCGATGTCATGTTTACATTTAAACGGCTTTATGACATTCCTGCCGCCAGGGGACAAGTAAGCATGATAGATCCTGACAGTTTCGAATGTCCGGACGATTACACCTTTATCCTCAAAACAACCGAACCCTGGTCGGCTCTTCCTGCTCAGATTTGTTCCAGTTATATGAATATTGTAAGCGAGAAAGCGGTTACTGAAAAAGACGAAGACTATAACCGCAATCCCGTTGGTACAGGTCCCTTCAAGTTTGTATCGTGGACTGCCGGAGATAGCATTGTTGTAGAACGTTTCGATGATTACTGGGGTGAAAAGGCACTGCTCAAAAAGATTAATTTCCGTGTTATCACTGAAGCTGCCAGCCGTGTGATTGATTTGGAAAGCGGCGGGTTAGACATTGCTCTGGCTGTTGGTGTGACTGACATAGAGCGGTTGAAGGATAATCCGGAGACAAATCTGATTCAGTTTAATCATACTGGGATTCGCTACGGTGCGTTTAACTGTTCAAAAGAAGTTTTCGCCGATAAACGTGTACGTCAAGCCCTTAATTATGCCACCGATGTAGAAATCATCCGTGATGTTCTGTATGATAAGGGGCTAGGTGCAATGCCGGCAACTACCTCTGTAATACCAATACTGTCCGGTAGAAATACCGATTTGGTACAATATGATTATAATCCTGAAAAGGCTAAGGCTTTGCTGGCTGAAGCCGGCTATCCCAATGGTTTTACTGTGGAATACAACTTCCTTTCCAATACAACTAACACCCGATTGGGCGAAATGCTAAAGGCCCAGTGGGCTGAAGTTGGGGTAGAATTAGTTATGGCTCCGTTGGAAAGCGCTACTCTGACTGCCATACTAAATGCGGGAGAACATGATTTCTGTACGGCTAACTCCACTTATGCACTGGGTGACAACATTGAAGGATTATATAGCTTCTTCCATTCTTCAATGCATGGTACCAGCCGTTGTCGGGCTTATCTGAGCAATCCCGAGCTAGATGCATTGCTTGATGAGGCCAGGGTCGAGAGAGATGAGGGTAGGAGGAAACAACTTGCCTATGAGATACAAGCCCTTATCCACGAGGAAGCACCTTGGATTTATGTAGCTTACGAGTATTACAATGTTGGATTGCTTGCCGATGTGCAAGGTTTTCAGCCAGCTCCCAATTCAGCTCATGACTTTGCAGGCGTATATATTGCTGAAGAATAGGAGCTTCTCTTATTTCGAAATGCCGGCCGGCCGGTTGAGGATACTCCTGCCACCGGACTGTCTTATGCTAAAGGATAAAGTCCAATCAAAGGAGCAGGCAAATGATTAAATACATATTGCGCCGTATCTTGATGATGATTCCGGTAATGTTGGGTGTGATGCTTATTGTCTTTACCATGATGTATATCACACCCGGCGATCCGGCCGAAATCATACTGGGAGATGCCGCTACACCGGAAACAGTGGCGGAACTACGAGATGAAATGGGACTGGATGATCCTTATATTGTTCGCTTTGTAAGGTTTATATTGGATTTGCTGCGTGGGGATTTGGGAACATGTTATGCTACACGACAGCCTGTGTTTGACCGGTTGGTCCAAACCTTTCCCAACACTATAAAACTAGCGGCTTTGGCTGTTGTAGTTTCAACTACGTTGGGGCTGACGATGGGTATAATTTCGGCTGCAAAGCAGTATTCCATTTTTGACAATGTAGCTATGGCTTTGGCAATGGTAGGCAATGCCATGCCTAATTTTTGGCAGGGATTGTTGTTGATGTTGGTATTTTCCCTATGGTTAGGCTGGTTGCCGGCGTCCGGCTTTTCTTCTTTCAAGCATATGATTTTGCCTGCTATTACTATGGGCACCAGTTCGGCGGCAGTAATTGCCAGGATGACTCGCTCCAGTATGCTGGAGGTAATACGTGCAGATTATATCTCAACGGCCCGTGCCAAAGGGCAGATTGAATTTCGGGTAATTCTCCGCCATGCTCTCAAGAACGCCCTGATTCCGGTCGTTACTATCATTGGTATCCAGTTTGGCCGCCAGTTAGGTGGCGCAGTCCTGACCGAATCGATTTTTGCTGTTCCGGGGGTAGGGAAAATGTTGGTCGATGCTATAAAGGCCCGGAACTATCCAGTGGTTCAGGGAGGGGTTTTGATGATTGCTCTTTCCTTGAGTATAGTAAATCTATTAGTCGATATTCTGTATGCCTATATTGATCCGCGTATTAAATCACAGTATAAGTAGGGAGGCGAAGTGATGAACAGCAATGTAAATACAGCAACTTCACAGACCCTTCCTGTCTACAATAAGAGAGGTCAGGGTGCTGAAATCTGGCGGCGTTTCCGTCAAAATAAAAATGCTTTGGTTGGAATGTGTCTTTTCTTAGTTCTTGTTTCATTTGCTCTGTTTTCCGAATTTATTGCTCCCTATGATCCTATCGAACAGGATTTGCACAACATAATGCAAACTCCCAGTCGGCAGCATATTCTTGGAACAGATGAACTGGGACGCGATATTTTTTCCCGTATTGTTTACGGCTCGCGTATTTCAATGACTGTCGGCCTTATTGCCGTAAGTATAGCCTTTGTCGCCGGTAGCGCCCTTGGGGTGATTTGTGGTTATTATGGCGGTGTTTTGGATAATGTCATAATGAGATTTATAGATATTTTGATGTCTATTCCGGCTATCCTGCTGAATATTTCCATCGTAGCAGCATTGGGGACAGGTCTGCAGAATGTGATGATTGCCATTGGTGTTTCTAATGTTCCGCGGTTTTGTCGGATCATCCGGGCTTCTGTAATGAGTTTGCGTGAACAGGAATTTGTTGAAGCCTCTCGGGCCGCTGGAGCTACAGATCTTTTTATTGTCATGCATCATATCATTCCTAATTGCCTTGCGCCTTTGATTATTCAGGCTACGGTTAGTATCGGCAGTTCAATCTTGCAGTGTGCCAGTTTGAGTTTCATCGGATTGGGCATTGTGCCACCTACGCCCGAGTGGGGAGCGATGCTTTCTACCGGTCGTGATTTTTTGCGTAAGGCTCCCCATCTGACCACATTCCCGGGATTGGCAATAATGGTTGCTGTGTACGCTATGAACTTGATGGGGGATGGATTGCGGGATGCTCTTGATCCCAAACTCAAGAATTAAGGAGGTAGAAGCATGTCCCAGCAGGATAAGCTACTGGAAATAAAGAATCTGACAGTACACTATTCTACCGTAGACGGAACGGTCAGGGCAGTGGAAAACCTGAACCTTTCTGTTGGTGCCGGGCAGACATTGGGGCTGGTGGGTGAAACAGGCGCAGGAAAAACAACCACTGTAAAAACGATTATGCGGATTCTGCCTGTTCCTCCTTCAATAATAAAAAATGGTGAGATATTTTTTAAAGGAGAAGATTTACTGAAAAAAACGCAAAAAGAGATGCGGTCTATCCGAGGGGAAAAAATATCTATGATTTTTCAGGATCCCATGACCTCTTTGAATCCTGTCTTAACTGTTGGCGAACAAATAATGGAGGCTATTCAGCTTCATAGAAAGGTAAATAAGCACAAGGCCTTTGAACTGGCAGGAGATATGCTGGAGACAGTCGGCATCAAACGGGATCGCGTTAATGACTATCCTCACCAGTTTTCCGGAGGCATGAAACAGAGAGTGGTTATCGCCATGGCATTGGCCTGTAACCCGCAGCTTTTGATAGCTGATGAGCCTACCACTGCACTGGATGTTACAATACAAGCCCAAGTGCTGGAATTAATGAAACGGCTTAAGAGGCAGTATAATACCTCTATGATTATGATTACCCATGATTTAGGGATTGTTGCCGAAATATGTGACTATGTTGCCATTATATATGCCGGACAGGTGGTGGAGTATGGTACCCGTGAAGACATATTTCTTCACGCCCGGCATCCGTACACTAAAGGATTGTTCACCTGTATCCCCGATTTGTATTCCGACAACAATGAACTTATACCCATCCGGGGTCTGATGCCGGATCCTTCCAATTTACCTTCCGGCTGTAAATTCCACACAAGATGCGATTATAAATGTGAGAAGTGTGAAAAAGAAGAACCACCTGCAGTTGAAGTATCATCCGGACATAGTGTAAAGTGCTTCTTTGCTCTGCCGCAAAACGTAGCATCAAAAGAGATGTCCATTGAAATGCCGGTATGACAAAGAAGGAGGTGAACGTTTTTCAAATGGCACTATTAGAAGTAAAAGACCTAAAAAAGTATTTCAAAACCAAAAGTGGGCTACTGCATGCTGTTGACGGTGTGAATCTTGAGCTTGAGAAAGGTGAGACATTGGGATTGGTCGGTGAATCGGGCTGTGGAAAGTCAACAATCGGAAGACTGATTATTCGTTTACTGGAAGCAACAGAGGGAGAAATCCTCTTTGAAGGAAAGGATTTAGCTAAACTCAATAAAGAAGGAATGCGTCGTATGCGTCGCAAGATGCAGATAGTCTTTCAAGATCCCTATGCTTCGCTGGACACACGAAAGAATGTATTTGAATCCATCGGGGAGCCATTGCAGGTACAAAAAATATATTCCAATAAAAAAGAATTTGAGAAGCGCATATATCAGTTAATGGAGACTGTTGGTTTAGCTCAACGCCTTGCCAATTCTTATCCTCATGAACTTGACGGCGGAAGAAGGCAAAGAGTAGGCGTTGCCCGGGCTATCGCCCTTAATCCGGTTTTTATGGTTTTGGACGAACCGGTATCGGCTCTTGATGTATCCATTCAAGCCCAGATTCTGAATCTTTTACAGCGACTTCAGCAGGAACTCGACCTGACCTATTTATTTATCTCACATGACTTAAGTGTCGTAAAGCACATCAGCGATCGAATAGCGGTTATGTATTTGGGTCAAATAGTTGAACTGTCGGATTATAAAGCGATATTCAAAGAACCTTTACACCCCTATACTCAGGCTTTATTATCGGCAGTACCTGTTCCTCGTATTGATGTACAAAGAGAAAGAATTATTCTTGAAGGGGATGTGCCCAGTCCTATTGCTCCGGAACCTGGGTGTCGTTTTGCAGGGAGATGCAGATATTGTGAAGAAATCTGCAAAACAGAAACGCCGTCTCTAAGGAAATTCCCTCAGGGTCGCTATGTTGCCTGCCATTTCCCGGGTAATAGGGCATAAGGCAAGACATTATAACACTGATGAACTAAGAACAGCTATCTTTGGCTCACTTCGCAACCAAATGTTCTGGGCGCCAGAGCGGTGCCGGTGACAGTAGAGAGACGGCACAGAAATGGTCATGATGATGATAATTAGGGGCGCAAATGCGCCTCTATCTGAATAAGTCGGCAAAGCTATACCGGAAGTTTGCGCAGCAAATAATCGATCACAAGGTTTCTGAGTTTTCCTCTTTCAGATACAAAGGAGTGATCTGTGTGCAATAACCAGAGTTCCGCATCCTTTCCGTCGGCTTTAACCCGGCTGTATAATTCCAGGCAGCTTTCGGGGAAAAGTATTTCGTCTTGGGTGGCAGCTGCCAGCATGAGTGACTGTTCGCCCAGCTCCTTAACCGCATCAAAGGGGGACCATTCTTTTCCCGCCCAGATCCATCCTTCAATCAGTTGTTCAACTGTAATATCCTTTAACGGTATTATAAACTCAGGAGCAAGGTTTTGGACGGATGCTTTGATGTTGTCAAAGTCTATTACCGGAGCCAGCGCTGCTATTGCTTTTATTCTTTTATCAATCTTTGGTGTGATTAAAGAAGCCCATCCGCCTATACTATGCCCGACGACACCTATTCTTTCAGGATCAATACCCCAGGTTTTAAGGAATGGTGTTGAGAAGACATATTCCAAAACAGTTTTCACATTGCCGGGTATATTTTCAAGCCTGTAGCTGCCCCAGCTGCCCCAGCACCCGTTGTAATTGGGAGCAAGAACTGCATATCCTTTTTCCCGGAGGGCATAAGCAATATCAAGGTTTGTCTCATTGCCCGGAAGACCATGAAATAATATTATCAGGGGACAGTGATCTTTGCCGGCAGGCCGGAAAATCCGACTGTAAATTCCACTGTTGCCAATAAAAAATCCATCTGTAGTACCATTAAACATTTAGTGTGTCCATCTCCTTTCAGGGCATATAATATTAATATCTTATATTTGCTTTGCGCTTATTATATAGAATATACATGAAATAATTTTAGTTAGCAATTTTTTCACAGATTGTTTTAATTGAAAAAACCTCAAATAAAAAATGATAACAAAAGCTTCTAAACCTTTGATATCATTATATTTGCTGGTGCCGGGAACCGGAATCGAACCGGTACGGTTATCACTAACCGCAGGATTTTAAGTCCTGTGCGTCTGCCAGTTCCGCCATCCCGGCAGGATAAAAAAATTGGAGGCGACACCCAGATTTGAACTGGGGATAAAGGATTTGCAGTCCTCTGCCTTACCACTTGGCTATGCCGCCTGATTAAATGGAGCGGAAGACGGGATTCGGACCCGCGACTTTCGCCTTGGCAAGGCGACGCTCTACCACTGAGCTACTCCCGCATGTTTATTTGTTTTTTGGTGCCCAGGGGCGGAATCGAACCACCGACACGAGGATTTTCAGTCCTCTGCTCTACCATCTGAGCTACCTGGGCATTTGGGAAGTGAGAGGTGGGATAAGAGATGTGGGATTTTGGTGTTGCTATTAAGCATTAACCGTTTTCCCACCTCTAACTTCACACTTCGCACTTCTTATCTGGCGACCCGGAAGGGGCTCGAACCCTCGACCTCCAGCGTGACAGGCTGGCATTCTAACCAATCTGAACTACCGGGCCGTACATGGTGGGCACAACTGGGCTCGAACCAGTGACCCCCTGCTTGTAAGGCAGGTGCTCTCCCAACTGAGCTATGCGCCCATGTATCATATTTATTATTTGCGACAAATAATAGTATACAATATTCTAAGCAGTAAGTCAAAGCATAAGTGGATAAATTATAAGGGCTATCCTACAAAATCTTTATCAATCTTCCAAACGCTTGAGTTTACTACAACTTTTACAGCAGATAGGCTAGCTTTATCGCAGTTTTGAAGCCCGGTCGGGTATTATATTTCATGGACGCTCAGCCGTAACAAAGAGCTTTAAGTCAATCTGAGAGATAACTGAACCAGCATGGAAATCAGACCCACAAAGAGCAGGAATCCTCCCATAACGGCAAGCATCATTTTGCCGTTCACTTCGTCTTTACTCATAACATAACCTCCCTGGAATAAAAGTATACTTTCCGGCTATTATGAGAAAAACAATAATAAGCTCTATTTATATTATACACAATCCATCCGGAAATAAAAACCAGTTATGTCAGAACGATTGCCCTTGAAACTTCTATATGAGTATTGTATAATAAATAAACGTAATACAAAAACATAGGGGCATGGCTCAATTGGTAGAGTAGCGGTCTCCAAAACCGTCGGTTGCAGGTTCGAGTCCTGCTGCCCCTGCCAGCAAAACAGAGGCTTTAGGGCCTCTTTTGTTTTTGTCAAGTTATCTTCTGCTAACGGATTGTTAACATATGACTTTCTGCTTTGCAGTAATAGATTAGATTTTGAACGATTTAGATAAGCGGTTTGTTACCTCGTCCACTAATTTTTCTTTATCTTGCGGTAATGTGCCTTTTATCTTAATTATATTTGTCGGATGCGTTGTATCAAATATCATTGGCTGCTTAGATTGGAGATTTTCCAAAAGTGTTCTTATTTCTATTAATCGTTCGTTTCTGGCTGGAGGAATAAAATCACCTCTATTTACCATGTTGTTTAACTCGGTTCCATGAAAGACTGTTAAATTCATAGTAATAACTTTATTTGTTATAAACTGATTAATCATTTTAGCAGTTGCAACCGCATTATCAACAGATTGGCTTCTACCGGCTATTCCATACATAAGAATAGAATTAAATGACAGGCTCGCTTGGTTGAGCTTCTTTGCTTGCTCAATCGCTTCATTTACTGTATGACCTTTATTCATCAATTTCAGTATATCATCCCTGCCCGTCTCAAAACCTATATACAGAAGTCTAAGCCCCGCATCATGAAGAATGGATAGTTCCTCTACCGAATAATCGGAAATGCTTTTTATAGACGCATACGAGGCTACGCACGCACAATATGGTAAATACCGATGTATCATATCCAGCAATCGTTTCATTTTGTCAAATCCTATTGACATAGGATCTGCACCTGTCAAAAATACTTTTTCGGTATAGGCATATCCGTTCAGCAACTGCATTTCTATATCCCAAAATGGAACTTCACAGTATTTATCTCCTTTATACATAGAACAAAATATACATTTATTATATGAACATCCGGATGTTACCGGCAGTAAAACAGTAGTCATTTCATCCTGTGGATAATAAACCGTATCATTTTTATACATAATTCCTCCTACGGGCTATGGTTTTTATGTGGGCCTGTAAAATTATAGTATCGCTCAATTATTAGTTAGTCAATGAAATAAGTGAAATTGTACAGATTAAGCCCCACCCGGCATATTTGTAAATCAGATGCATCTTAACTTTCAGTGCGTTGTAAAATATTTTTTCAAATATCGGCCTGGACGAAATCATTGTTCTGTTAAAAGGCATTTCGACAATTTCAAGTCTCTCAGCTGTGAGTTCCTATGGTGCCGATAAAGGTGACGGATTTATTTCCATTTAATTGTAAGTGTGGTACAATGAAATTATCTGGATGTATGAATTATTGTAAGTAAAGAGAGGTATGAAAAACTTATGAAAAAAAGGTGGAAAGCTTGGATTATTGTTCTTTGTTTCCTGGGAGGCATCTTCTACTTGTCGTCAATTCCGGGATTAAGGGTTTTGCCTGTACTTTCGAAAATATATTCCATTATTATGAGGTTTGATGTAATATTTATCCGTATGGCCGAGATAATAGCACAGCGGCTCCCAATGGACATCGGCGAACTGGGGCCTTTCCGTACGGTAAGCAGTGATTTCTATACCTATGCACAGGCGAATCCGGGCCTCATTGAGTTTATACTAAGGAAGATTGCACATGCTATGATGTTTTATTTTTTGACCATTGCCGTTTTCTTTGTGCTCAACCAATATACCAAAAAGTCTATGACGGCTGCCTGTATTACCTTTATACTTGTTGCTCTCTTTGCTGCTTTGGATGAATTCCGCCAATCATTTGTCAATGGAAGGGTAAGTAGTATGATTGATGTAGGCATTGATTTAATTGGAATTACTTTAGCCACCCTTATGATAATGTTTTTCATTTCTCTATTGCAAAAAGACAGGCTGAAGATAAAGAATCAGGAAGGAAGTGCGACATAGGGACAGTAGCTATAAGCTAACATGAATCCACAGATATGATTAAGCAGAGGTCTCCGGACCTCTTTTATTATTTACCAAAACAATACCCGGCTGCTCTAATATTTTTCACCAAAAACCATTCTATACCATAGCATATATTGAATAGGAGGGGAGGTGCAAGGCATGTCGGATGGATTTTTCGGTGGCGGCAGCTCGGGCGGATTTGGAACATTGTTTTTGCTTCTGATAATAATAATAATTTTCTTCTCGGCGGGCTCCTTTAAGTTCTAGTTTGCTTTGGTAGGCTATATCAGCCGGGGCATATCAAAGCCGACATTCGACGCCCCACTATTGACACGAACAGATGTTCGATATATAATATTTATAAAGATATCTGTTTGAGGGTGATGGAATGTTGGACCATATGCTTAGGGCATCCTTGGAGACAGGCAGAACAATAATGATAATATACCATAGGGACAGCCGATTTACCGAGAGGGAAATAAGGGTCACCGGTATTGGCAGTGATTATGTTACTGCTTATTGTTATTTGAGAAACCAGAGAAGAACCTTCAGGAAAGACAAAATACTTGCAGCGGCTTTTTGCAGCAAACAAAGTGCATAAGTCAAACGGGTACAATTCTTCTGATTAGGCAGATAATGCCGGGCAGGATTGTCCGGCATTATTTGTCGGAATTTAAGCTAATTTTGTGTATTTTTCTTGAAGGATTTTAAAAAATAATGTCAAAAAACTTGGTATATATAAAATGCAAAGAATGCTTCAGGTAAAGGTATGAAGGGTTGGTTGGCAGTACTTAATACACAGAATTGTTTTTTAGACAAGCTTTCATACATCAACAGCCGACTTAGAATTACTTAGAAGCTGGTATAATGCCCATTATATCACAGTAAGGAGGATAAAGTAGTATGTGTGATTTAACAGGCAGGATTAACAGCCTAAGAGCAGAAATATGCAAAGAGAAACGGAAAAATGCTGAGGAGCTGAAGCCGGAAAAAATACTCAAGTTATGCAGGGAACTCGACCAGCTGCTCACCGAGTGCATATTGTCAGGCAGGCTTACAACATAAAAGACAGGAGTCCTATTCTCAATACCGATAAATCCGGCATACATGTAATCAGGGGTCCAATCGTGTTGGCAGCAGTAGAAAACAGATGATAAGCATGTGTTTATTAACTGTCCACTAATGCAAAACCGACATAAAAGCTATACTCCTCATGGAATTCATTTGGGGAGTTTTTTTATGCTCTGAGAGCTGTACAGTAACCACCGGTTTGACTGAAGCCGTGCCCTTGACTTTTTTTTATAATAATGAAGAATATATATATGAATAACGACATCTGCAAGGACGGGATATATACCGGATTTTCCATAGGAGGAAGGATTGGTTGCAGTGACCAGGGAGATTATCGAAAGTCAGACAGTAAAGGCAGTAATAGTGGATGGCAGGGCTGCTCCGCTTATACAAAAGTCCTTGAACTCTATGGGCATAAAAGTTATAGAAACCATTATGCACCCCTGTCTCTATGACGCCATAGCTTTTCATCCGGATGCTGTAATATGTCCGGCGGGCAGAGGAAAGATGGTAGTAGAACCCACTATGTATGAATATTACAAGAAAGCCTTATATCCATACAGGATTGAATTGGTAAAGGGGTCAACTGAATTGTCACGCAACTATCCCTTAAATATAGCATATAATATAGCAACGGTCGGGAATAAGGCATTTTTAAATTCCAGACATGCCGATAGGGTGGCCAGCCAGGAACTAAAAAAGAGTGGCATCGGTCTAATAAATGTGAAACAGGGGTATGCAAAATGCTCTACAGCAGTAATTGGGAATAACGGTATTATTACATCCGACTTGGGTATACATAAAACCGCACTGCGAAATGGTATGGATGCACTGCTCATAAATCCGGGACATATTGAACTGAAAGCTTTTGACTACGGTTTTATCGGTGGTTGCTGCGGAATGATTGGGAATTCGACATTGGCTTTTGTTGGCCGGCAATATGAACATCCCGACTGGACTGCCATGTCGGAATTTATCAGCAGACAAAATATCAAGGCTGTCTCTTTGTATGACGGACCTTTGCTTGACGTTGGGTCGTTAATCCCTGTTGTGGAAAAAAAATGATATGAAATATCTGTATTAATGATAAAGCAGAATATCGAGTTTTTGGCTACACATAATATTACAGAAGGGAGTGAAAAACCAGTGGACCTAATTACGATCGGCATAAGCGATGACATTGAAATAGTACACGAAAGGCTCAAAACCGAGCTGAAGGTACTTAGCAAACAGGGTATAGACTTGAGTTTGAATGAGAGAGTCCATGGAGATTTGCGTTTTTTTGACTGCAGTGTAGCCAACTGTGTTTTCGGCAAATTCTCCTATAATGATATAATATATATTTCGAAGCACTATATGGCAAATGCAATTTCGGATATAATCATAGACATTATGGAAAAGAAGATACTAAAAAGGTGTATTGACGGTAATTACTATTACTTCAATGAAGACGAAAGGACAAAAATATTTGCCTATGCCTGCAAAGCGCTCGGCATAGACGAGTATGACACCGACCAGGGATGCGTATACCGGCTTAGCAGAAAAGCCAGGGTGCTCCAGAAGGTACTTGATTATCTGGAAAGCAACAGCAGTATAATAATTCCCGGTTTTGTAAGGTTCAGAATGAAGGACTATGTAACGGAATTGGAAGATGCAATAGACCGGGCGGTAGAAGAGTATATGATGGAAAGAGAATACAACGAATTTATAAAATTGCTCAGATACTTTGTGGAGATACAGGAGCCCAAGGTGGATACAATCAATGTGCTGAAAAACCCCGACAACAGCTACAGGCTGCTGGACGGCCAGGGAAGAACGGTAAACAACGAACTCCTTGACGATCTGGCCGGTGAAGTCCTGGAAAACAATATTAATTACGACGATTTGCTTATCAGCTCTCTTATAACCATAGCGCCTACAAAAATTGTATTTCATGACCAGGCGGTTAGTGAGGGCTCGGAGATTCTGGACACAATCAAGAAGGTATTTCATAACAAGATTGCATATTGTCACGGCTGTGAGCTGTGTTATATAAAGAAGCCTGTGGAAAAGGAATGAAAATTCCCTATAGAGATACAAAATAAGATACCAATGGATAATCCCCAACTTCACTATTTATTTAGTGAAGTTTTTATATGCCGCAATAAAGAAGTGGCATACTATGGAAGAGGGAGTAAAAAGGACAGGCTTTTTATTTATGTAAAAAATATGATATACTCATCCGGTAATACACTCAAACTTGAGCTTACGGGGGATTGAAAATGATACTAAGATTTGCGGTGATGGCCTTAGTAGGAGCCGGAATTGGATGGTTTACCAACAGGATTGCCATAAGGATGCTTTTCAGGCCTCAAAAGCCATTTAAGATACCCGTTATGGGTATATCCATCCAGGGTCTTATCCCCAGGAGACGACAGGAAATAGCCAGCAGCATTGGAGAGGTAGTGGACAGGGAGCTGGTATCCATTGAAGAGATTGTTCTGGGACTGGCAGCCGATAAAAACAGGGAGGAAATAATCGAGGCCATAAAGCGGAAGGTTGATGAAATAACAAAGGACAAACTACCGGGGCTCATACCCGGTTATATAAAAGAAATGATAGTTGAATACATTAACAATATTGTCGACCAGCAGGCAAATCTGGTTATAAATGAACTAATAGAGAATATAATACACAAAGCGGCCAGGGAAATGAACCTCCGGCAGATGATAGAGGATAAGATTAACCAGTTCGACCTGGGCAAGCTTGAAGGCATTATTCTGGCTGTGGCCGACAGGGAGTTGAAGCATATAGAGTACCTCGGAGCAGGTATTGGATTCTTAATCGGTCTGGCACAGGCTTTTCTTACCTATTACGTTTTATAACCGCTCTTAATGATTGCCGGTAATAACGGGGGTATATTAAAATATAAAGCAAAGGGAAAAGAGGGTTGTGTTGTGAGAAGGACTTTCACGCTGGGTTTATGTCTGGCAGCCATATGGCTGGTTGTAATGGTGTTTTTCCCCTTCGGTGGTGACATACCGGAGACCGGGGAAACCCCTCCCGAGGTGTATGATATTTCACAGACCGAAGAAGAACCTTCAAAAGTCCACGGCATTTCGGTGGTTGTAGATACCCATTCGGATACAATGATGAAAATTGTGGACAATGCCACCTGGCTGCCTGTGGTTGATATAGGCAATGATACGTCCTTGCAGGTTGACATACCGAAAATGCTTCAGGGCGGATTGGATGTCCAGTATTTTGCTGCCTTTTCATCGGGATATTATGCAAACGGGCAGGAAGATTTCACAAAGGCCAACAGCCGCCTTCTGGCTCTTATCAATGCTCTGTACTGGACATTGGACAGGAATACCGAGCATATGGGCCTGGCCAAGACGGTGGAGGATATAGAAGAACTTGCAGGCAACGGCAGAATTTCGGCGGTGCTGAGCATAGAAGGGGCCTATTCTCTTGATGAGGCCAACGGGCTTGAGCTGCTGGGCCAATATTATGACCTGGGTGTCAGGGCCATCGGGCTGACCTGGAACTATTCAAATGCATTGGGCCAGGGGGCAGAGGAGATTTACAGGGACGGTACGCCTTCGGAGGGTGGACTTACTGTGCTGGGAGAACAGGTTATCAGGGAAATGAATCGCCTGGGTATTATTATTGATGTGTCTCATATGAATGAGGACACATTTTTTGACGTTCTGGAAATCTCGGATGCGCCGGTAATTGCGAGCCATTCGGGTGTGTACAGCCTGAGAAACCATATCAGGAATCTTAAGGACGGCCAGATAAAGGCGCTGGCGCAAAAGGGCGGAGTGGTACAGGTAATATTTTACCCGGAATTTCTGGCGTCTTCAGGGTCTACGGTAACAGTGAAAACCGTAGCCGACCATATCGATTATATAGTAAACCTGGTTGGGGTGGAGCATGTGGGGCTGGGATCGGATTTTGACGGCGCCACCATGCCGGTGGATATGCAGGATGCATCCATGATACCCCAAATAGAAAAAGAGCTTACCGGCCGGGGATACAGCACGGATGATGTCAAAAAAATAATGGGCGGGAATACAATGAGGGTAATGAAAGAAGTATGGGATAGGGCACATGCTGAAGAAAATGTTGATAATGCACTGGTTATTGAGCCCGAGCTTGTTATGGGTCAGGCTGTGGCATCCGACACCCCAATTCTGAGTGCCGGAATAATCACAGACAAGGATACCGTCCTTGATGTATCAAGTCTCAGCGTTATAATAGACGGCAGGATATATAAGCCGGAATTTGATAAGCAGACCGGAACGGTATGGCTGCAGCTAGCTCAGCCGCTGATGGAGAAATTTCACGTGGTTACCTTCCAGGCGGCCGGTATCGGCGGCCAGGCAGTCAGGGAGACAAGGATATTCCATATACGTTAAAAATGGCATTCAACTTTCGTACTCAGACAAATAATGAGGGTACAACTGTTTATAATATCCCGGCAAGGGTAAAAATAAAGCATAGGACAGACAAGGGGCTACGGCCCCCAAAAAAACAGAAGGAGACTGTTTATGAAAAAGCTGGTGAAAAACAATGTACATTGGGTAGGAAAGGTTGACTGGGAGCTTCGGAAATTTCACGGTGACGAGTATTCAACCCACAATGGTTCGACCTATAATTCATATTTGATACAGGAAGAAAAAAATGTTCTCATAGACACTGTATGGATGCCCTTCGCCAAACAGTTTGTCGACAACCTGGCCGGGGAGATTGAACTTGACAAAATCGATTATATAGTGGCAAACCATGGAGAGGTGGATCACAGCGGTGCCCTTCCTGAGCTAATGAAGCATATTCCTGATACCCCTATATACTGTACTGCAAATGCGGTCAAATCGCTGAAGGGTCAGTATCATCAGGATTGGAACTTTCGCGTGGTAAAGACAGGGGACAAGCTGGATATCGGCAACGGCAAGGAGCTCATATTTGTAGAAATGCCGCTGCTGCACTGGCCCGACAGCATGGCAACCTATATGACAAATGACAATATACTGTTTAGCAATGATGCTTTTGGACAACACTATGCCACCGAGAGCATATTTAACGACCTGGTGGACCAGGATGATTTGATGAAGGAGTCAATGAAGTATTATGCCAATATTCTAAATCCGTTTAATCAAATCCTTCGAAAGAAGCTGGAGGAGGTTATATCCTTGGGTCTGACCATCGACATCATTGCCACCAGCCATGGAGTGGTATGGAGGGACAATCCCATGCAAATAGTTGAGAAGTATTCAAAATGGGCCAACAATTATCAGGAAAACCAGATAACCGTTATATACGATACCATGTGGAACGGTACCAGGAGATTGGCCGAGAGAATAGCCGAAGGGATAGGACTGGCCGATCCTGATGTGGTTGTTAAGGTATTTAATATAGCAAAGAGCGATGAAAACGATGTAATAACCGAAGTGTTTAAATCAAAGACGGCGGTTCTGGGCTCCCCAACCATCAATAACAGTATTTTGCATTCAATGGCGGGCTTTGTACATTTAATGAAGGAACTGAAATTCAAAAACAAGAAAGCGGCATCCTTTGGCTGCTATGGCTGGAGCGGAGAATCAACCAAGGTCCTGAACGGGCTTTTACAGGATGCAGGCTTTGAATTAATTGACGAGGGCTTTAAAAATCTGTGGAATGCTGATAAAGAGCAGCAGCTTAAGGCCATTGAATACGGCAAAAAAATTGCCATGGCATAAAACAAACGGGGGGACAGGTTCCTTGTTTGGTGAACAACTATAGGGACAGGGTGGAGCAACAGACTCTACTTACCTGTCTCTTTTGTGTGCGATTGTTGTCGCAACGGAGGTTTTAGCGGCAATGTTGACCATTTCCGAAAAAAATATCCCATAAAAAGCAGGAATATGGAAAATCATGGCGAAATATACCAT
>JAENYX010000039.1 GCA_016841565.1 Clostridium thermobutyricum
TGATTTGAGCTAAAAGACGATAAATGGGCGGAAAATACGGTCAAATTACCTTTTTCCGTTTTGCTATAAAGTATCGAAAATAAGTTATGACGTGCGTGCAGTAAAATATACAACTAGCGTTTTTGTCATTTGAGCGATAGCGGGGAGTTTACTATTACGCATCATTCATATATGGTGCAATAGAGGTTAAAAAATTAATCTAGGGGTGCGGCGTCCTGCCGCGAATTATTAAAGCATTATGATTTGGGTGTGTATTGGTTTATATTAGTAGTATTATGAGACATATAAATGGGATGATAATTAGTGAATTAATTCATAATTACATGTATAATAAAAGTATCTAAAAGTCTGCCAAGGGGATAATCAATATAGGAGGTGTATAATATGGCACAACCTCAGCCAAATGCAAATCAAAACGATAAAGATATTTATAATTTTACGCCGGAAGTTATTAAGGAAATTAAGGTCGCATTAGAGGAAGTTCGTGAAGGTAATACTATTCCTGATGAACAATTTGAGGAATTCTTCTGCGAGTAATGAAAGTATACTGGTCCCAAAACACTTTCAATTATTTAGATCCCCTTGATAATAAAACTAAACTTCAAGTCAGAAGCATTTTCCATTCAAAGATTTCATGTAACCCCAAAAGGTTCCCAAAAAGGGAGATAGAAGGTGAGATAGTAAGGTTATGCATGCTAACACCCCTCCCTTTTGTAGTTATATTTAAACTGGACATACCTAATAGAACATGTAATGTGCTACGTGTGTTTCATAACAGACAGATAATAAGGCTGTGATCTTTAGGCTAAAACTTAATGCATATCTCATCTGAGCATCTAGTATTTATGGAGTCTATTCAGTGTTTTTGCATTTAAGAGACTTTATTGTTAATAACACATTTTTCTTATATGACGCAATAGAGATATAAAAGATCAATCCAGGGGTGTGACGTCCTATCGCACTCTGAGTTAAGGGATGTGTGGCTTCGGAGAACAAAGCATCTGCACAAGGGTGCGGATAAGCTAAGTCATGAAGAAATGCTCTGGGAAAGAGCACGGAGTTTGCCGCGCCACACCGTTTCGCCGGGTGACAAGCGCCGCCAGGATGAAGGGCTCTGTGGGCCCGGCTCAACGGCGTCGCAGATGCCAGACATCCTAGAACATTGTCTTAAATGATTCCAATCGCGGCTTCCATGGTCGTGCTGATAAAGGAGAAAACAACATGGGTCTTTTTTCGCGAGATAACCGAATAAATTCTTCAAAAGCTGAAGGATATTTTAGGGAAATGTTAAACAAGGCTGGATTCAGTTTTGCAAAACCTGACCCATATTTAGCGTGGAATGTTTTTAAGGATTTCTCTAAGGTAAAATTTAAGTGTTCAGATGATGCGCTGCTTTTTCAATGTGGTGTTTATAATTCTGATAATGAAAAATCATTTCAATGGGGTTTTGTAAGACAGTTTTCCTTTAATAAGCGTGGGGATTACGATCATATGGAGCAAATGGATTTTTCTGTTTATTTTAATCCAGATGCCGAATTGGAGAAGGTTGAAACGAATCTTTGGACTTATGATTGTACTTCGTGGGAGGATTTTTTCCAAAATGTAGAACAAATGAATGAATTTATTGTACCGCATAGCCTAAAACCGATAAAAGCGGAAATGTTTCAATCTGAAGTTTAACGCTATCTTAGCATAAAGCCGGAAAAGAATGAGAAAGCTTTACCCAAACCTTTTCATTTTACATCCAATTCATTTAAGATTACGTTGGCATCATGCCTGTGCGTCAATATTCAAGTTTACCTTCCTTAAACAGAAAATACTGCATACTTGCCATAATCATTGTAACTGGTACAATGGTATTAAAGCCGGGTGGGTAACCGGGCGTATTTCTCATTTTTATTAAAAAGCACAAAGGAACAAGCCGTTAAATATGAGTGAAAGCGGGGATGGATAATGAAGGTTTTTACCATTGGTTTTGCCGGAACATTGCCACCGGCGGTTGGTGGCTGAAGAAATAGGGAGAATAACCGGCTGTGAAGTTGTCCATTTATAAAACAATCCCGAGGGGTTGAAATGGGTTACGGGAAGTGCTGGAGAATGCTATTTAAGGTCAGGGGGCACACCTCCCGGATTGAATATGTCTCTGGAGAAGGGGGAATATCTCCTATTTTGGATTATCAGTGCTTTGCATTTCTTTGCCCCAGTCGGCCAGGGCTTTGAGGGCCGGGATGAGGTTTTTCCCGTTTTGGGTCAGCGAATACTCAACCCTCGGGGGTATCTCGGCAAACTGCTCACGGTTCACAATGCCGTAGGCTTCCAATTCCTTTAACGATTGCGTCAGCATCATGTTGGTAATGCCGTCGATGCTCCTTTTCAGCTCATTGTACCGCATGGTCTTATTCCTGCTTAATGCCCAGATTATAGGAAGTCTCCATTTTCCGCCCATTAGGTTCAAGGCGTATGTCAGCGGGCAGTTGTCAAGCCTGCCTTTATACAATGACTTGTCGCTCATGATACCACTCCAATACTCAGGTTTATCTTCCTTAAGCAGAAAATTCTGCATACTTGTCATAACCATTGTAGCTGATACAATGATATCAAAACCCGATGAGCAATTAAATATGTTTTTTAATTTTAATAGGAGGGGAGATAAACATGAATATTCATTATAAAGTGATTTCGGAAGACAATATCAGCTGTATCAGGGATTTGTGCAACGGCCTGATGGCTTATCAGAAATCTGTGGCGCACATCCATCCCGAGTTTTTTGACGGCATGTGTTTTGAGACCAGAATGGTTCCGGCTGTAAAGAGTTCCAAGGCCAACTACATAGTGGTTGCAAAGGATGGAGACGAGGTTGTCGGATATGCCTACAGCACCATTGCGCCCAAGGAGACCTATTCGGGCGGTTTTGCCACCTTGCAGTGCCATGCCTTCTTTGACTTTGATTCGGTGGAGGGGGATGATGTAGGCTGCCTTTCACAGTTTTTCATTAAGGAGGGATACCGCAGCAAAGGCATAGGCGGCGTTATGTTCGATATGTCGATGGAATGGCTGAGGTCCTTTGAGGATGTAAAGGACGTGTTCATATTTGTATCCGACGGCAACGATGGTGCGCTGAAGTTCTATCTGGACAAAGGGTTCAAAACAAGCCACCGGATACTGGACGGGTTTATTACGGTGCTAAGGAACTTATAGTATTAATTAATGGCTTAATAAAGTCGGTTAATCAAAAAATGAGTTAAGACAAATTTTCATAAGCATAAGTCCACCTGTAACGGTGGGCTTTTTTAAAAAAATGCGGTAAACTATGAAGGGGTAATGGCCATTTAAACGTCTATATTAAGGAAAGGGGACACACCTCTACCTCAGGGTAGACCTTTGCAGCATGAGGAATGTCCCCATCGGTAAAAGGGGACACACCTCCTCTAATAAGTAATATTCTGGGTCGGAGGAATGTCCCCGATTGATAGTCTTTGAGGGTCGGGACTGCTTTGCTTTGCAGGTATGCTTAATGGATAAGGAATATCTCCGATTGATAAACCATGGGGTCGGGGGATATCTTCGGAAAGGGGGGGAGAGATGAACCGGGAGGATATTGTCATAAAAAGGGCGGCCGCCGGCGATAAAGCCGCCTACGAGCAACTGGTGGATATGTACAAGGGATACGTATTTGCAATCATTCTAAACTTAACAAGGGACAGTTTTGAAGCCGAAAATATTGCCCAGGAGGTATTCCTGCAGGTTTACATCTCTTTACCCCGCTACCGGTTTGAGGGCTTCAGGACCTGGCTCGGCAGGATTGCCACCCACAAGGCAATAGACTGGAAAAGAAAGCAGCAGAGAGTGCAGGCAAAGGAACGGCTTGTGGCAGTGCAGGACAATATACCCGAACAGCAGAACCCGGACGGCTTAGATGAGACTTTGATTATGAAGGAGGATGCCGTAAAAATCAGGTATTTGTGCAGCCAGCTGCCCGACGGCTACAGGACGGTGGTCAAAAAGTACTACTTCTCGGGAAAGAGCTACCGGCAGATAGCCAGTGAGGAAGGTATAGCCGTCAAGACGGTGGAGACGAGACTCTACAGGGCAAGGCAGAAGCTAAAGGAACAGTGGAAGGAGGGTGGTTAGATGGTGCATTTCAGCTCGAAGGATTGGAAGGGTTTTGCCCAGGGCAAGGTGGAAGAAAAAAAGAGCAGGGCCATGGAGGAGCATTTACTGGTATGCGGCCAATGCATTGAGAAGTATTTATCCTTTTTCACCCGGGACAGTGCAGCCTCTGCCGCCAAAGGACTCAGTCCACAGTTTACCTCCAACGTTATGAAAATGATAGGTGAAACAGAAGGGCAAAGAAGGGGAAACGGGTATAAGCAAAGCAGCATCTTCTATTACGCTACTGCAGCCTGCCTGACAATACTATTCATGACTGCGGGAGTATTTGAGGGCTTTGCCGGCATTATACCCGAAATAACCCGGGCAAAAGTCCAGATGGAGAGCTCCTTTATAACAGAAAGCAAAAGTATAGTGCAATTTGGATGGTCGGATAAACTGCTCAACAGTACATTAACATTTGTAGAATCAATAAAACCAAAGGGTGAGGAGGTACCGGATTGAAAAAAAAGAGTAAGTTTGTTGTATTTATTCTGTCGGTTATACCGGGATTGAGCCATATCTACCTGGGCCTTTTCTATAGAGGGTATATATTCTTGGGTGCAGTGGCTGCAATTGTGTTGGCGGCAATGGGGCTTGAGGTGCTTTTATACCACAGCAGTTTTTCGATAATGCTGCTGTTTAGTCTGCCGGTTTTGTGGTTCGTTGCCCTGGTAGACAGCATGACCCTGACCGACAGAGTCAATAGCCGTCAGGAGCTAAACCCCCAGGAAGGGGACAGCCTCAAAATGGATATAGATTTTACGCTGAATGAAATGAGCGGCCAGAACAGGAAAATAATTACCTGTCTGCTGTCGGTGGTTCCGGGAGCCGGGCATATGTTCCTGGGGTATCAGAAGCTTGGGTTGGAACTCATGACGCTGTTTTTCTTTTCCTTCTTTTTTATTGACTGGCTGAGGATTGGCTTTTTCATGTTCATAATACCGGTAATATGGTTTTACAGCATGTTTGATGCGCTGAACAAGGCCACCGGTGAAATGGCTCCGGTTGAGGATAATTTTTCAGTAATGGATTTAATCGGCCAGAGCAGCACACGGTGGAGCGGTTCAAAGCTGCTGGGGTATGGGCTTATAGGTATAGGCCTGTTGCTTATATTCGACAGAATAATCTCACCCATGATACCCCATGAAATAAGAAGCTATTTGCAGACCGGAATAGTTGCCTTTTTGTTTATAGCAGGCGGGATAAGAATTCTTGCAGGCGGCCGCAAAGAGCACAGAGATAACCATGAGGAGGTAGCAGAGCAATGCGAAGATGGAGAGTAGGGACCCTGTCCTTGGGAGTTTTACTGATTTTGCTGGGAGTAATAATGCTGTCTGCCCAGTTCAAACAGGTTGCCATACTTGATATGCTGCTTACATGGTGGCCGCTAATACTTGTACTTATTGGCGGGGAAATTTTGTGGCATGTTTATACGGCGAAGGAACAGGAACCCAAAATAAAATATGATGGCTTCAGTATCTTTATAATAATGTTGATTGTATTTTTCAGTATAGGGGTATACTCTCTTACAGCCACCGGTGTTCTCAAAGGGATATCCTGGGCGGTGGAAAGCAGAGTAATATCAGCGGAGGTTCCTGCCGGGAAGATTGATACAAGCCAGGGAATAGAAAGGATAGTGGTGTCGGCTCCCAGGGGGAAGCTTGATATTAAAGCAAGCAGCACTTCCGAGGTGGTGTTCTTCGGGCAGGCTATGGTCAATGCAGCCAATGCCGATGAAGCCGCTGATCTGATTGAGCAAAATGGGGTGGTTACCCATAGGGAAGGGGATACCCTCTTTGTACAGTTTTCATCAAATACCTGGTCGGGGGATTTTAAACCGAGTATCAGACAGATAGGTTACACCCTTTTGCTGCCCCCGGATAAAACCATCGAGGTCAGCGGATCCAATTACTTCAACATTGATATTGACAGCCGGGCCCTTGGGAAAGAATGGCTGGTAAAGGGCAACGGAGCTGTAAATATAACGGTTGTCAAACCGTCCGACTTATTCATAGATGCACAGGTTAACAGTCCCGGTCACCTTGGGGGAAATGTAAACTGGGAAATTCAAGAGATAGCCGATTTGCATTCCAATGGAAGGCCTGTGAGTGAAGGTCATCTCAAATGGGGTCAAGGCAGCAGCGGGGTTAATATAATACTAGACGGCGGAGAGGTAACAGTCAATGAGATATAATTATTAACCAAAGTTAAAGGCTCAGAACTCCCGTTCTGAGCCTTTGGTATTTTGGGTTGCAGCAGTACGGCTTTTTAGTCGTTGTTATCCTCGCTTGTTCTGCGCGGTACACAGATAACCTGCCCGATCTGAAGATTATTGGGGTCGACACCCGGATTTAATCGTCTTAGGGCGTTGACCGTTGTGTTAAACCTCCTGGCAATTGAGAAGAAGGTATCTCCCGACCTTATAGTGTACGGCCTTGCATTGGCGGGACACTCATCGGGCGGCTCGGTGGTTGGAATGCAGATTACCTGGCCTATCTGCAGGTTATTTGGGTCTATACCGGGGTTTGCATCGACAATTGCTTCAACGGTTGTGTTGAATCTATTTGCCAGGGCAAACAGAGTGTCCCCCGACCTTATGGTATACGGCCTTGTGTTGGCGGGACATTCGTCGGGCGGTTCAGCCGTTGGAATGCAGATTATCTGTCCTACCCTCAGGGCATTTGGATCTATACCCGGATTTATTTGCAATATGGCATCAACGGTTGTGTTGAATCTATTTGCCAGGGCAAACAGGGTGTCCCCCGACCTTATTGTGTACTGCCTCGAGTTGGGAGGACAGGTAACGGGAGGGCCGGGTCGCGGAATGCATATCACCTGGCCAACCAGCAGAGCATCGGGATTTACGTCGGGGTTTGCTGCTATTAGCGCTTCCAGAGAAACATTGAACCTTTGAGCTATAGAAAAGAAAGTATCACCAGCTCTTATGGTGTAGGGCTGTGTGTTCTCGGGGCATTCACCCGGTTCTCCCACCGGTATGCATATCCTCTGGCCTACCATAAGCATGTTGGGGTCAATCCCCGGATTTGCATCCAGTAAATCGTCCAGGGATACATTAAAGCGGCGGGAAATGGCAAACAGGGTATCCCCGGGGCGTATGGTGTACAAATTACCTCCTGGACAGGGTGCAGGCGTGACCTGTCCGGGTATGCATATTACCTGACCCACCTGCAGGAAATTAGGGTTTACCGTGGGGTTAGCAGCTATCAACGCAGGCACCGTTGTGTTAAACCGCTGTGCAAGCGCAAAAAAAGTATCGCCCGGTCTGATGGTATAGGGTGCTGTGTTTGGAGGGCATTGTCTCCCCATAAAGTTATACACTGGAATCTCACCTCCTCAATATAAGGTATTCATAGGATCAAAAAAAGTTCTGCGGTGAGCAAAATTATTAGCAGAAAAAATCCGGTACTGCCGTGCAGGGATAACGGGTACCAGCCGGTATATGCCAGGCCGGGGGTATAATACAGCCACTGCAGAGCCCGGGCATAAAGGGTATTGGGATTTGCCGTCGAATAGAAATAATTAGTAGACTGTACAGGGGAGGTAAAAGTATAGTGAAACCTCGGATTCTATTCGTATCAACATATCCAAAACTGACAGCCATGGCCGGCAGCATATCAAAAACGCTGGGCATACCTATTGATATATATGAGGGCGGGATAATGAGAAATGGACACCTTTATGCCAGGGACAAGGAAAAGGAGCTGGATGTGATTATCAGCTGCGGAGCTACAGCGGCGGCCATCAAAGAGATTGTCGTTATACCCGTTGTTTCGGTGGAGACCAGTACGGTGGATTTTCTCAATGCGCTATTAAAAGCCAGAGAGTACGGGGATAAGATCGGACTGGTAAGCTACAAGACCGAGAAGCTTGAGAACCTTGAGGATTTGAAGAATGCCCTTAACATAGACTTCATAGATTTCCCCTATTCCAACAAAGAAGAACTGGAGAAGCAGATGGAGGATGCAATGACCTTTGAAAAGCTTACGGTGGTTAGTATGGGAAACTGTGTTATGGAGGTTGCCGCAAAAAAAAGGCTTAGAGGCGTGTTGATAAACCACAGCAGGAGATCTGTGGAGCAGGCTATTATTGCCGCCCGAAATATAAGCGATGTGGGTAAAAGGGAGAAGGAGAGGGCCGAGAGGCTGAAGGCGGTGATTGACTATTCGGGCGAAGGCATAGTTGCGATTGACAGTAACGGGATAATAACAACATTCAACCCCGCCGCCGAAAAGATATTTGACTTGTCTGCAGCAGACATAGTGGGAAAACCTTTTGAAAAACTTGGAAAAAAGAGCGGACTTGATGTTTTTTACGGGGAAGGGAAACAGGAATTAGGCAAGCTTGTCAAGGTCAACAACATACAAATCATACTTAACATAGTGCCTGTAATGGTGGACAGTGAGCAGGCCGGCACAGTCTTTACCTTTCAGGAGGTTTCAAGAATACAAAAACTGGAGCATAAGGTGAGGACGGAATTGTATTCAAAGGGATTGGTGGCAAGGTACCGTTTTGAGGATATAGTAGGGCAGAGCCATGTTATAATGGAGGCGGTAAACAAGGCCAGAAAATTCGGAAGAACCCCCACAACCGTTTTAATAGAGGGAGAGACCGGCAGTGGCAAAGAACTGTTTGCCCAGAGCATCCACAATATAAGCCCTAGAAAGGAAGGCCCCTTCGTTGCCATAAATTGTGCGGCATTACCCGAAAACCTGCTGGAGAGCGAATTGTTCGGATATGAAGAGGGAGCCTTTACGGGGGCAAAAAAAGGAGGGAAACCCGGACTGTTCGAGCTGGCCCACCGGGGCACAATATTCCTGGACGAGATAAGCCAGATTTCACCCCGGCTTCAAAGCAGGCTGCTAAGGGTTTTGCAGGAAAAGGAAGTGCTCAGGATAGGGGGAGAATCCATCCTCAATGTTGATGCCAGAGTAATAGCCGCTACCAATCACAACCTGTATGACCTGGTACAAAAAGGGGAATTCCGTGAGGACCTGTTTTTCAGGATTAATGTGCTCAATCTGAAGGTACCGCCGTTGAGGGCAAGAAGTGACGATATACCCATGCTGATAAGGCACCTTATCACAGTTGCCAACCAACGGCACGGTACCGGTATAAGCGACATTACCAAGGGTGGAATGGAGCTTCTGAAAAAGTATAATTGGCCGGGAAATGTCAGGGAGCTTGAAAACTTTGCCGAAAAGATGGCAATACTCGCCGAGCAACCTATAATAAACGAGGACTTCATACAACAGCTGCTGTCGGGTCATGCAGTTTATAAGGATACAGGTCTTGACACGGGAAAGGACAAGGACAATCTGATAGAGATTGGTGTTGGCTCGCTGAGGGATATGGAGCTGCAGATAATAGAGGCCATCAGCAGCAGAGTCAGGGGAGACAAAAAGCTTCTTGCCGAGAAACTTGGAATCAGCAGGACAACCCTCTGGAAAAGATTAAAGGAATTGGAGGACGGAGATTGATAGTGCGGGTGGGATTTTTTCTGCCTGTGTTAAAGAATTAAACATATTAGATAACATCCATCAAGAATACAAACAACAGCAATCCTGTATGTCAAATGCAGGATTTTGCTATGCCGGCAGGAAAGCAAGCCGGCTTAAGCGTTGCCGCAATAATGCATTTACTGAAAAAGTGGTATGGATTTTGCTACTGTAAGTCGGCGTGAGCTATCAAGCAGTCATACAAAGGAGGTAAGGACAAAATATGTCTGTACAATTTCTAATCATTATTTTATACTTTGCGCTGACGGTAGGTATAGGAGTATACTCCCAAAAGAAATCCACAAGCTCGGATGCTTTTCTCGGGGCTAAGCTGGGTGTAATGATGTGTGTGGCGGCCGGGACGGGGGAGTGGCTGGGGGGTACTTCCACAACCGGAGTGTCGGAATACGGCTATTCGTTCGGACTGTCGGGAGCATGGTATACAATCGCAAACGGAATAGGCGTAATGGTGCTGGCCCTCTTGTTTGCAAAGCTATACAGAAGTCTGGATACCGTAACGGTACCCGGAGTGGTGGAGAAGTTTATAGGTGTAAATGCAAGGGTTGTGGCCAGCGTACTGCTTATATTTGTTATGATAGTGGTAGGTACATCCCAGGTAATAGCTGCAGGTACGCTGGGCGTATCGGTGCTGGGTCTTGACTTTAATATGGCAGTTATCATACTGGGTATCGGATTTATAATATATACCCTGGCCGGTGGAATGAACGCCGTAGGGTATACCAACATGATGCATTTGTGCGCCATGTACGGCGGAGTTATACTGGCTTTAATACTGGTGGGGAAAGACATAGGCGGCATACAGGCGCTGCAGACCGCCCTGCCTGCAGACCCCTACTTCAGTTGGACGGGTATAGGCATGCCAAAGGTATCTTCGTGGATAATAGCCTCCATACTGGGGGCATGTACTGCCCAGGCAGGCATCCAGCCAATCCTGGCGGCCAGGGATGTCAAGGTGGCAAAAAAGGCCGCTATTATTACAGCCTTTGCCGTTGCCCCTTTCGGTATACTGACTGCTGTGCTGGGAATGGCGGCAAGGGTCAGGTTTCCCGGGCTTGCCAACGCAAAGCTGGCATTGCCTACACTCATGATGAACCTGCAGCCGGTGGCGGGGGGTATAGTACTGGCATCCATAACGGCGGCTATCCTGTCCACCGTTTCACCGATTATTCTTGCTGCCGGTACCATGTTTACAAAGGACATATATCAAAGGATACTCAGGCCGGATGCAACCGACAAAAAGGTGCTGTTTGTGTCAAGGCTTTCAACCGGTATATCGGGTGCCTTGTGTATAATACTTGCACTATTTATGTACGGCAGCACCAGAATACTGGATATGGTGTATTATGCATATACGCTGAGGGGTTCTTTGTTTGTAGTCCTGTTGTTCGCAATATACTGGAAAAGGACATCACCAAAGGGGGCGGTTGTGGCTATGGTGTTTACCGGAATAGTGGGTCTGATATGGGTTGCATATAAAGCCGTTTACGGCCGGTTTCCCATACACCCGGCCATTACCGAGACCTATGCATCGGTAATAGTAGCCTTTATATCCACCATTGTATTCAGTTATGTATATAAGGACGGAAAACTCCACAGTCAGACCTTGAAACACCAGAAAATTTCCTGAAAGGAGTATGGTACATGAACAGGGTAATAGTTAATACCGGGAGGTGCAAAAGATGCGGCATATGTACGGAGTTTTGCCCAGCCAAAGTGTTTACCCGGCAAACAGACGGTACTCCGGTGCCAACCTACCAGGAGAAATGTACCGGCTGCAGGATGTGTGTATTAAGGTGTCCCGACTTTGCACTGGAAGTGGAGGTGGATACAAATGACGGGAAAAAATAGCATAAAATTCATGCAGGGCAATGCGGCTATTGCCGAGGGTGCACTGGCGGCCGGTGCGTCATTCTTTGCAGGCTACCCCATAACTCCTTCCTCGGAGGTTGCCGAAATCTCTTCCATGCGTTTGCCCGGGGTAGGCGGTATTTATGTACAGATGGAAGATGAGATGGGCAGCATAGCAGCAGTAATCGGTGCTTCTGTTGCCGGGAAAAAATCATATACAGCCACCAGCGGACCGGGATTTTCACTAATGCAGGAAAATCTGGGCATGGCGGTAATGGCCGAAGTACCCTGTGTAATTATTAATGTCCAGCGTTCGGGACCGAGCACTGGCCTTGCCACAAAACCCGCCCAGGGCGATGTTATGCAAAGCCGTTGGGGTACCCACGGGGATCACGGTATAATAGTCATATCTCCATCCTCGGTGCAGGACTGCTATGACCTTATTATTAGAGCTTTTAACCTTGCGGAAAAGTACAGGACTCCTGTGGTACTTCTGGCAGACGAGATAGTAGGGCATATGCGGGAGAAGGTGGTATTAAAGGAGCCGGGTGACGGTCAACTAATAGAGCGCAGAAGGCCCGACTGCCACCCCAATGACTACAAGCCCTTTGGGTTGGACGGAGGAAATGCAGCACCTCTGGCGGCCTACGGCAGTCAATACGTATTCAGGGTTTCGGGTTCCACCCATGACGAGCGGGGCTTTGCCAGCAGTAAACCGGATAACGCTGATAAATACATCAGACACTATACCGACAAGATTGAAAAAAACAAGGACGATATAATAATAACCAGGGAATACAATCTGTCGGATGCCGAGTACATAATAATAACCTTCGGCTGTACAACAAGGTCCGCCCTGGAGGCCATGTCAAGAGCACGGAGCCGGGGCAGGAAGGTGGGAGTGCTGGAACTTGTGACTCTGTGGCCCTTCGCCGATGCGCAGGTAAGCAAAGCATGTCAAAGAGCAAATGCGGTAATAGTCCCCGAGATGAATCTCGGCCAGGTTATAAGGGAAGTACAAAGGGTAGCCAGAAAAGACATACCCATAGCAGGCGTTAACAAAGTTAACAGCCAGGCCATAACGCCCATAGAGATACTGGACAGGATTGAGGAGGTGGCAAGATGTCTGTAATGAAATATGATGACTATCTGCTAAAGGAAAAACTGCCTCTGTTCTGGTGTGCCGGATGCGGCAACGGAAATGTACTGGGTTCTATACTGCGCTCTTTTGCAAAGCTGGGGCTGCAAAGGCACAACACCGTAGTGGTGACCGGTATAGGCTGCTGGGGTAAAGCCGACGACTATATAAACACCAACACCTTTCATGGTACCCACGGCAGGGCTCTGGCCTTTGCCACCGGAATAAAGCTTGCCAACCCCGATCTCAAAGTCATTGCGCTTATGGGGGATGGCGATGGCGCCACCATAGGCGGCAACCATTTGATACATGCTGCCCGGCGGAATGTGGATATAACCGCAATAGTGGTAAACAACATGAATTACGGCATGACCGGCGGCCAGTATTCCGGCACAACGCCTGAGAACAGCTTAACATCCACTTCGAGATACGGACATATAGAACAGGGGTTTGACCTGTGCAGACTGGCGGCGGCGGCCGGCGCGGTCTTTGTAGCCAGAGGTACGGTATACCACATAACCCAGCTTGACAAGCTGGTGGAGGAAGCCCTTAACAAAAAGGGGTTCTCCTTTGTGGAAGCCATAGCTCCATGCCCTACCCATTTTGGCAGGCTTAACGGTATGAAGACCGCACCCCATATGCTTAAATGGATTAAGGAAAACAGCATTACTCAAAAACAGGCTGAAAAAATGACCGACCGGGAGAAACAGGATAAGTTTATCCTGGGTAAGTTTGTTGATATTGAAAAGGAAGACTATGGTACAAGGTATAAAAAGCTTCAGCAAATAGCCCGGGAAGCAAGGGAAGGGGGCGGAGGCAAATGAAGGACAGGTGGGAGATAATACTCAGCGGAGTGGGCGGACAGGGGCTCATTATGAGCGGGACCATACTGGGGGAAGCGGCAACCGTTTATGAAGGCAAAAACGCCACCCTTACCTCTTCATACGGAACCGAGACCAGGGGTACTTTTACAAAGTCTGATGTTATAATAAGCTCGACGGAGATTTACTATCCGGAGGTTATGAAGGAGGATATTATACTGGCCCTGGCTCCCGTTGCCTATGACAGGTATGTACCCTCAATGGATAAAGAAGCCATTCTTATATACGACAGCAGTCTTATCAGCCATATAAAGGAGACCGGCGTTAAACAGGAGGGCTACCCCATTACCGATATGGCTCGTCGGCTTGGGAATGCAGCGGCTGCAAATATTATAGCCCTGGGTATCATCGTCAAAAAGACCGGAGTGGTATCCAAAGAATCAATACTGCAGGCCATAAGCGACGGATTTTCCAATAAACCGCAGGTTATAGAATTAAACCACAGAGCATTCATGGAGGGCTTCCAACTGGCTTAGGAAGCACGGAAGCACGGGGAAGCGCGGGGACGGTTCTTGTGCTTCATTTACGCATTTGCGTGCGGCATGGGGATTTTCGGTTAGCTCATTTGTGATACGGAGGCAATAATTAAACCGTTATGTGCAAAGAGGAGGTGTTTAAGTTGCAAAACCGATCCGGATACAGCACCCGGGGCAGGGTGGAAGTGATAAAGGGTGACATAACCAGGATGGAGGTTGACGCCGTAGTAAATGCCGCAAATAATTCGCTTCTTGGCGGCGGTGGAGTTGACGGTGCCATACACAGGGCTGCCGGACGGGAATTGCTGGAGGAATGCAGAACCCTCGGCGGCTGCCCGACGGGGCAGGCCAAAGTAACCAGGGGTTATAACCTTCCCTGCGAGATGGTCATACATACCGTCGGCCCGGTCTGGAGAGGCGGTGACCAGGGCGAGCCGGAGCTGCTTGAATCCTGCTATGTTAATTCCCTTGAATTGGCGGCAAAGAGCAACGCCCGCACGGTTGCCTTTCCGTCCATAAGCACCGGAGTGTACGGATATCCCGTAGACCAGGCTGCGGCTATTGCCTGTATGGCGGTTAAGAAAATGCTTGGCAAATACCCGCCCGAAAAGCTTGAAAAGGTATACTTTGTCTGTTTTGACGACAGGACCTATAAAAAATACACCGGCTTGAAATCCATGTTTAACCAGGATTGACGGCAACGCAGCACGTAAATATGCCGTCACATATTGTCCAAGGGAGCTGCGCTGCCGGTTTAAACGGCAGTGCGGCTCCCTTTCGTGTTACATGGCAGCCATTTTCCTGCATTCGTCGGCGCAGATGCGGCAGATATCTGCGCATTTTTGACAGTGGTCGTCCTTGAACATGTCGCACTCCTGCGCACATTTATCGCAGACCTTGGCGCACAGCTGGCAGTGTTCCTTGGAGAACTGGCCCAGCATTGACATGGTTGATGCCGACATCTGGCACATCATGGCACATTCAACCAGCATACTCACACAGTTTTTTCTGGCATTTAAGTCGGGTTCGTTCAGGCATGCCGAAAAACATTCATAGCAAGCCTGAGCACACTTTGAGCAGGCGTCTATACATGCCTGGAATTTGTTGGTTGCCGTCGTTACCATACCCATTTGCATCCCTCCCTGAAGTTTGTTTATAAAAGGTATTGTTTGGAGTTCAGTATATTTTATACTATATACAGGCTGTTGCCCTAAGGTTGCAGCTTAGTATGCATGCAGCATGAAAGAGAGACTAATCCCATGAACGATTTTTGATATAATAGGCTGTGAAAGATACTTTCTTATAAACATTGCCGGGTTGGTGGCAGGATGTATACTTAAATTTATATAAAACAACCGAAAGGAGATGGTCAAATGGTGGACTTGGTTGCCATTACAGGGGCAGGGATATCCAAAGCCAGCGGAATACCCACCTTTGAAGAGATGGGGGACTTGCGGGAAAAGTTAAGCCGGGATTATTTCCGGAATAACCCCGAAAAGTTCTACGAGATACTGTTGAGCATGAAAAAGAATATCGACAGGGCTGTACCAAATGCAGCCCACATGGCACTGGCCGAATACCGGGTACCCGTAATAACCATGAATATAGACGGATTACACACAAAAGCGGGAAGCCAAAAAGTATTGGAAGTTCACGGAAATCTGGACTATGTTGAGTGTTTCAGGTGCAAGACAAAACATAGTTACCATGAGGTTGAAAAGTCTATATATTGTGATAAATGTAAAAGCGTATTGGAGCCCAATGTTGTGCTGTATGGGGATAATATACGCCATTTCTATGAAGCCATCGAACTGGCTGCCTCCCATAAACAGGTGCTGGTGGTGGGTACTTCATTCTTTACTTCGACGGTAAATATATTCGTGGACAGCGCACGGAAGGCCGGAGTTAAGATTCATGTCATAAACAAAGACTCGGAAAATGAGATTCCAAGGTTTCTCAGAGAATTGGTTTAATATCCGCTGTTCAATCTTTGCCGACTATATTAATTCTTTAGTTTGGACAGCTCCCTTTGGAACCATGCAGTATGCAGGTCCTCATCAAAAAGGTTGTACTGGAGCAGCCGCACAAGCTCTATATTGCCATAGGTCTTTCTTAATTGATGGATTAGATTTTTATAGTCCTTCATTGCTTTTTGCTCTATAAGTATGTTGGCCCGGAGCACATTGGCAAGCCCGGTAATGGATAGTACCGTGCCTGCAACACTGCCCAGTATAGGAGCCAGCACATCCCCTATCTTACTGGGTTTTCCACCCAGCTCCTTAATCTTATCGGCAATATTGTCAACATGCTGCTGCTCAATATATGAGATTCGTTCAAAGGCAACCCTGACATAGGGGTCATGGCTTGCTCTGCTCTGGGAAGTATATAAGTCCACCTGATTCAGTTCCAGATTAAAGAACCAATTAAGCCTGGAAATTAGTTTGTCGCTGTCCATATCAGCACTCCCGAAAATTAGTGTACATAGCTATAACAATAGCATTGTGTATATACGGCCTGATTATTCAGGCAGTATTTTTTTATTGACAAAGGAGGTTTATTGCGATAGACTTACAGTATAAGGTCTATCAGAACAAACCTGACGGGAGGGGTTATATATGGAAGAGTTAAAGCTGTTTGATGCCGAGTACAAATTTATGGACATTATCTGGGAGCTTGAACCCATCAATTCCACCGAGTTGACAAGGGTATGCATGCAGAGGCTGGGCTGGAAAAAGTCCACCACCTATACAATGATAAGGAAGCTGTCCGAGAGGGGCATTGTGCAGAACCGGAATGCCACTGTTACGGCCCCGGTGAAACGGGAGCAGGTGCAAAAATACGAGAGCGAAGCGCTTTTGGAAAAGGCCTTTGACGGTTCATTGCCTGCATTCCTGGCAGCATTTCTGCAGGATAAGAAGCTGTCAAAACAGGAAGCCAGAGAGATTGAAAGAATGATAGAGGAGGCTGCCAAATGAGCAGTATGTTTATTACTGTACTAAACATGAGCCTTACGGCAAGCTACTCAGCATTGGCCATAATCCTTGTACGGCAGCTAATCAGGAAGGCACCAAAGGTCTTCTCCTATGCCCTTTGGGCGGTGGTGTTGTTCCGCATGGTATGTCCGGTTTCCTTTGAAAGTGTCCTCAGCTTGTTACCGGGCCAAACCCGTGCAATACCCCAGAACATGGTTTCCTCCCAAAGTCCCGTAATTGCAACCGGGATTGGAAGCATAGACAATGCGGTGAATAGAACCGTTGCTTCTTCTCTGCCGCCGGTTAATCCCGCGGCAAGCGTAAACCCCACGGGCGTTCTTCTGGAAGCCGGGGCGGCAATTTGGCTGCTGGGTATTGCCCTGCTTTTGTGCTATGGGGCGGTGTCCTATTTCAGGCTTAAAGCCAGGCTTTCCACCGCAACCATAGCAGGGGATAATATTTATGAAACCGACATGATTAAAACTGCCTTTGTCATGGGGTTTATTAACCCAAGGATTTATGTCCCAACCGGTCTTTCTAAAAAGGAGCTTGACTATATTCTAAAACACGAGCAGACGCATATAAGGCGGCGGGATTATATTATCAAGCCTGTGGCGTATCTGGCGGTAATTTTTCACTGGTTCAATCCGCTTATGTGGCTGTCATATTATTTTATGGCAAAGGATATGGAGATGTCCTGTGACGAAAGCGTTATGAGGCAGACAGAGGAGGATATCCGGGAAAACTATTCGAATTCCTTGCTGCTGCTTTCAATCAGGCAAAGCGGCCTGATAAGCCCTCTGGCCTTTGGCGAAAGCAATGTAAAGTCCCGGATAAAGAACGTGCTCAACTATAAAAGACCGGCTTTTTGGGTTGTAATGGTGGCCGCAGTGGTTGTGACGGCAGTATCGATCGGGTTGATGACAAATCCTGTAGACGGGGATGTATCTTTATCTGTTGCCGATAGGCTGTACAAATACAAAACCGAATATGTGGGTGATGCCTCAAAGGTTGGAGGTATAGTATCACTTCTTGATTTCCCCGAGGGGGTAAATTATGATCATTTCGAACTTTTCACCGATAGCAGCCCGCATTCCATTACCGTATACTTAAAAACCGATGTCCAAACAGGGAATTACTTCAGAGGAGAGGCAAACCGGGCACAGTTTCAAAAAAACGCTATTGTCATGTTCTCGCTTGTAGATAATGTTGATTACATTAATTTCAGTCTGGACGATAATAAAAATGAATATGATATGCAGTATATAAGGGCTTGGGCAAATGATAAGATGGGCAGGGATGTACGGGAGTTGGCCGAAAGCCGGGAGGAATTCGAACGGTTATTGGAAGAAATGGGGTATTACGATAATACCGGTGTGGATGGGCGGCAAAACATTCCCGGTAACGCGATGGAAAAGAAACAGGTCGGAAAGATTGTTGAGGAAAATCTCCACATAATTCTGTCGGCACCGAAGGAATCCTCCAATCCGCAGGACTACATTAATGCACATAAGGACCAATATGACAGTATTTTGAAACTGCAGGATGAGGCGCTGGATTATCTTCTTTCTCAGTTTGAAAAGGGCGGTAGCAACGACCTGCGGGGGCATATTATGATGCGGCTTTGCAAAGACCTGCTGGGGAACCGGCAAAACAAAAGTGATGAAAGCCTGTTGCCGCAGGAGTGGTTTTCACAGCTTGTAATACATGAGGAAACCCGCCTGCCTGACTATGTGTACGACGGTGATGACCCAATTGAAAGGCTGGTCTATGCCACAGAAACCGAACAGAATATAAACCCATACAGGGGCGGGTTTGTGGTAGCGGCGCCAAAAATCCATGCTTATTACCAAATGGGCGGGGTACTCAAGGTATTTGTCACAACCTATTACGGCAGGTATCATCTTTACGGCAAGGCATTGTCGCAGGACGGAGCCGGAGTAGTGCCGGCTGCCATTACCTATGTAAAGGATGAGAAGGGAGATTATATTCTGGAGGAATACAAACAGGCCATGGACGGAGCGGGTTTTGCGGAATCGATTGAGGACTTTTGCACCATGCCGGTATCTGGTGAAAGGATTGAAGGACTTGCAGATTTGATACTGACCCACTATGGGAACTACGATGATATCAAAGAGCTGCACAGGGGAAACCTTATTAAACACCTGAAAGCAAACAACCAAATGGGGGTTAGCTTAAGAATGCACTCGGGCAGTGAAACCCCTCTTACATAGGATTAACCATAATCACGAATCTCGAGGACGGTTCTTTTGGTTATCTAATAATCAAAGGGGCCGTTTTTGCATACACACCATGGATCCCGGGGAAAGCAGAAGCATGGATATTCAACATAAAAAAGTTGACAAAGTCAACTGGCATGTTTATACTGGGAAAAAGAATAAAAAAGGGGGTGGTTGCTTGAAGAAAAAGGATGTCTTTACAATATCCGAGGTAAGGGCCTTCAGCCGGTTTTATACCAATATTTTAGGCCTTCTCAACCAGAGCATACTTGACAGCCCCTATTCACTGACCGAAGCTCGCACGCTCCTTGAAATAAAGGGGACAAATAATTGTACGGCAGCCCTGCTGACCCAAAAACTGGACATAGACAGGGGGTATCTCAGCAGGATACTAAAACGATTTGAATCCGACGGGCTTATAGTAAGAGAAAATTCAAATGATGACCGGCGTATTGTATTCCTGCACCTGACACCCAAGGGGAATCAGGTGATGTCAAATCTAGAAGGTAAGGCAGAACTGCAAATCCAAAGATTAATAAATCATTTAACGAAAGGGGAGAAAGAAAAGTTGGTTGATTCCATGAAGTATATAAAGAAATCTCTGTCATCGGGGGACAACTCAATACTTATAAGGAGCTATAAAAAGGAGGACATAGACTTTATAGTGGAAAGACACAGGGAACTGTATGATAAAGAATACGGGTTTTCTTCGGAGTTTGTGGATTATGTTGAAAAATACGTTAAAGAATTTGACAAATGCCATGATGAGGTAAAAGAAAACATCTGGATAGCCGAAGCCAATGGTAAAAGAGTGGGTATGATAGCCCTCGTCAAAGCGGAGGATGATACGGCCCAGCTGAGGTGGTTCCTTATAGAACCGGAAATGCGTGGTAAGGGGCTTGGGAGAAAGCTCATGAAGACCGTAATCGACTTTTGCAAAGAAAAAGGGTACAGGCATGTTTTCCTTTGGACGGTGGACATACTGGAGGCCGCCCGTCATTTGTACAAAGTCTACGGATTTGCACTGACCGAAAAGGTGAAAAACGATACCTGGACCGATGATGTGATTAACGAAGAGAGATGGGATCTGTCGCTGTAACAGTCCCGTAAGGAGGAAAGGAAATGACTTTACCAAAGAAAGCAGTATACTTTTTCTGCATCGGCTCCGGCATAGACCCGGTTGCAGGAAGGGTATTCGAAGAGTTGGAGGATATGTACCATCTGCACGAGACGGGTATTACAATTGACGATAGCCCGGTGCTGGAGTATTCGGATAAGGAAGGCAATCGGTTTTACTTTGTAAGAACCCACAAGGTGATTTGCCACGACTACAACAACTACATTCCGGTTATGAACAATCACTTTTCCGATTTTGATATGGCAGGCCTTATTACATGGCATGAGGGACAAAATGCGCCGGATAGAATTTTGTCGGTACATACAACGGGGGATGTGGAGACCGGTTGTTTCGGACCGGCCAATCCCGTTTACATGCACAATTTGTTGCGGTGCCTGGAAGGCAACCGAATCAAAGAGGGGCTGGACGATTTTTCTGTCACCACCGAGGCTACACACTGGTCGGGGGTAATATATGGCGGTGGAACGCCTGATATGATACCACAATTTCCGGTACCTATAGTTGACATCGAAATAGGAAGCACTTCCTGCTCCTGGTCTAATAAAAAGGCGGCAAGGGCGATTGCCCAATCGCTGTCGGGCGTTTTTGAGGACGGGGACGTTAAGCTGTACAACCTGCTTTGCGCAGGAGGGGTCCACTTTGAGCAGTCCTTCGCAAACGCAGTATTTGAAACGTGGGATGGTAATGCCTTCGGGATATCACACATTCTGGGAAACCAATGGCTTGTTAGCGGACAATACGACGGAGAGGATGGACAGGCAAAGCTTGAGGCCTGCGTGGATTCCATTATGGGAGATATAGAAGGTATAGTGTATCATGACAATTTGAAAGGTGCCTATAAAGAGCAGCTCAGGATACTTGCAGGGAAACTGAATGTACCTGCCTTTAAACACAAGCTGCTGCGCCGGCCTTCGGACATACCCTTTGTAAAGTGACAGACATTCAGACACGGGGACGGCAGATTGCCGTCCCCGTGTCTGCGTGTCTGTTTACATTGGTGATGACAAACCCAGGTCTATTTTTTTTGATATCACGGGTTTGGACAGCATTATCCACCTATAGAGACGGATAATGCTGTCTATTTTTTGGGAATACTGTGATATAGAAGTTTAAAAACCCGGATGATTTATCTTTGCAGATAAAACAATAAATGAGGTGCAGAAATGCTGAAGATTGAAGTTAAAGGTTTGACTAAGGTTTTTGGCAGAAATCCCAAACAGGCTATAAAGCTATTGGAAAAGGGAAAAACTAAAACAAATATATTAAAGGAAACAGGAATGACGGTAGGTGTAAATAGGGCATCCTTTGAGGTACACTTGGGAGAAACCTTTGTGATTATGGGGCTATCCGGAAGTGGGAAGTCTACGCTTATCAGACTTATTAATCGTTTAATCGAGCCCAGTGCAGGCAGTGTATTAATAGACGGTGAAGATTTAGCTAGAATGGATAAACACAAATTGAGAGAAACCAGAAGAAAAAAACTAAGCATGGTTTTTCAAAAATTTGGGTTGTTCCCCTATCGTACTATTTTAGAGAATGCCGGATACGGATTGGAAGTACAAGGAATAGACAAAAAGGAAATCCAGGAAAGGGCGTTCAAAGCGTTACAAATGGTAGGCCTTAAAGGATACGAGAATCAATACCCCAGACAGTTATCGGGAGGAATGCAGCAGAGGGTAGGGCTTGCAAGGGCTTTGGCCAATGATACAGATATTCTGTTAATGGATGAAGCCTTTTCGGCTCTTGATCCACTAATTCGCAAAGAAATGCAGGACGAGCTTTTGGAGCTGCAGTCATCCATGCAAAAAACAATAATATTTATAACCCATGACCTGGACGAAGCGCTCAAAATTGGGGATAGAATTGCATTGATGAAGGATGGAGAAATTGTGCAGATTGGCACTCCCGAGGAAATAATGACCAATCCTGCCGATGATTATGTTAGAAAATTCGTTCAGGATGTAGATAGATCCAAGGTGTTTTCAGCACAACACGTTATGAAGCATCCGGAAACCATTTATGTGGAAAAGCATGGGCCGAGGGTTGCGCTGCAGCGTATGAAGCAAGCCGGGATTTCAAGTATTTATGTTGTTAATAAAAACAAAGAACTGCTGGGAGTGGTAACTGCCGATGCTGCTTCCGAAGCAGTAAAGAATGGCAATAAAAATATTTATGATGTAATGGAAACGGATATCCCTGTGGTTAGTCCCGACTTATCGTTAAATGATTTATTCAATATAATACACGATTCTCCTGTGCCGGTAGCTGTGGTTGAAGAAAAGATATTAAAAGGAATTATAGTTAGAGGCGCTGTATTGGCGGTTCTTGCCGGAAATGAGGTGGATGACCATGACACAAATTCCTCCAATACCAATAGTTAAATGGGCTGACATAATTGTAGCATGGCTGAGAAAAAATGCTCAGTGGTTTTTTCAACCATTAAAGAATTCACTCGATTGGACGGTAAGTAGGTTGAGTGAGGGGTTAATGGCCGTTCCTGTATTACTTTTTATTATCATTATGGTAGGTTTAACTTTTCTTGTAACCAGGAAAAATTGGCGCTTATCTACATTTGTTCTATTTGGTTTATTGTTAATACAAAATCTTGGATACTGGGAAGGGACCATGCTGACCCTTTCGTTGATTTTAACATCAAGTTTAATAGCCATACTGATAGGCATACCCCTGGGAATATGGATGTCAAGGAGCAAAGCAGTACAGGATATAGTGACACCTATATTAGACCTTATGCAGACTATGCCTGCCTTTGTTTATTTAATACCTGCGGTATCTTTCTTTGGCATAGGAATGGTGCCCGGGATTATTGCATCTGTAATATTTGCAATGCCTCCGGTTGTACGATTAACCAATCTTGGTATTCGTCAGGTTTCTGTAGAACTGATAGAAGCGGCAGATGCTTTCGGGTCAACCGCTGCGCAAAAACTATTCAAGGTACAAATTCCAATGGCTAAAAGCACCATCATGGCGGGCATTAATCAAACCATAATGTTAGCGTTGTCTATGGTTGTTATAGCTTCTATGATTGGAGCCGAAGGTCTGGGGGTTGTGGTTTTCAGGGCTGTTACAAGAAATGAAGCAGGACAAGGTTTTGCTTCAGGGTTGTCTATTGTTATATTAGCTATAATCCTGGACCGTATTACTCAGGCGCTAAATGTAAGAAAAGAGCATTAAAGCCTTAAGGATGGCATCTGCTGACACTATAGATTTGCTGTTATTATCAACCGGTCAGGATAAAAAAAGGAGGAAAACAAACAATGTTAAAAAACAGGTGGGAAAGGCTCGGAGTAATGGTATGTGCTGTATTGGTTCTGATTGCCGTAGGCTGTAGAAGTAACAATGAACAAAATGGTACGGAAGATGAAAACGGTGATACAAATATAGGACAACAACTAGATTATAAGATCACGGGTATAGATGCCGGGTCGGGAGTGGTACAAGCTGCTGAACAAGCTGTTAAAGACTATGGTTTGGATTTTACTGTACAAACCAGCTCAGGAGCTGCTATGACTCAAGCCCTTGCAGATGCAATTGAAAATGATGAGCCCATTATAGTTACCGGATGGTCACCCCATTGGAAATTTGCTAAATATGACTTAAAATATCTGGATGATCCTAAGGGGTCCTTTGGCGGTGCAGAACACATAAATACAGTTGCACGCTTGGGGTTAAAAGAAGATATGCCAAATGCCCATGGCATTCTGGACAGATTCCATTGGACCCCTGACGACATGGAAGCTGTTATGCTCAAGGTTAACGAGGGAGAAGATGTAAAGGAAGTTGCCAGACAATGGATTAATGATAATCAGGAAAAAGTGCAGGAATGGACAGAAGGAGCAAATCAAGTAGACGGAGAAAAGATCAAGCTTGCTTATGTGGCCTGGGACACAGAAATAGCGTCTACCAATGTGATTGGGATGGTATTGGAGGATATGGGATATGATGTTACACTTACACAGGTGGAGGCAGGACCAATGTGGGCTGCGGTGGCCAGCGGGGATGCAGATGCTATCGTTGCAGCATGGCTTCCGGCAACCCATGAGAAATATATGTCAGACTATAATGAACAGGTTGAAGATTTAGGTCCAAACCTTGAAGGAGCTAAAATAGGATTAGTTGTTCCTGAGTATATGGAAATTGACTCTATAGAAGATTTAGCAAAGTAGAGCGATTATCTGTTTTCTGCAACTAACCTTTTTGAAACCGCCTTATCTGAAGTTTTTTCCAGGTTCTTATAGCCATGATAAAACCATATACCAGTCAATAGAGCCGAGAAAAGATCTGCAAAGGGTGTTGCATACAACAACCCGTTAATGCCCCACAATTTGGGAAAAACAATGAGTGCCGGAATAAGAAGGATTATCTGTCTTGTAAGGTTTAAAAACATGGCGGATTTTGATCTGCCAATGGCTTGGAAGAAATTAGAGCCAATAAAATGAAAGCCAAGTACAGGCAGACACAGAAACCACGTTATTAATGCATGCCTTCCGAATTCCACCAGCTCGGGTTCGCGGTTGAACATAGAAATCAATTGTACCGGGAACAGCCTTGTTATGGTATAGCCGGTAACCACAATCCCTGTGGCAGCAATTATGGCCAGTTTTGTGGCGGTTTTCACCCTGTCGTATTTCCCTGCTCCAAAATTAAAGCTGATTATTGGCTGAACGCCCTGCCTTATTCCCATAAGAGGCATCAGCAGTATAGCCCGGAGACTGTTAATAATGCCCATGCCCGATACTGCAATATCACCGCCGTATATAAGCAGGCTTTTATTTAGTATTGCATTCATAAGGCTGTTTGCAAAACTTATCGAGAACCCGGGCAGTCCCAGAAAGGTTATTTGAGTTATAATTCCCATCTTTAGTCTCATGAATTTGAACTTAAGCTTGTTTTTGCTGTGCTTGCCTATGAAGTATGACACAACCCATACAGCCGAGACTGCCTGCGCAAGGATGGTGGCAAGGGCTGCTCCCGCCATGCCCATTCTGAACACATAGATAAATAGGGGGTCTAACAGAATATTTATGCCGGCCCCTAAAAACATGGTCAGCATGGCTATGTTGGGATTTCCGTCAGCACGAATAAAATTGTTCATTCCCATGCTAACCACCTGAAAAACCGCTCCGAAGAAGATTATTCTCATATATTCCATGGAATAGGGAAGTACTGTCTGGCTGGCACCGAACAAAGCCAGTATGTCTTCAAGAAAAATCTGGCCTAAAATCATGAAGGAAAGACCGGAAATCATAAGCAGTACAAAAGAGTTCCCAAGGGCGTTCTGAGCTTCTTTTTGCCGCTCTTCACCTAATTTTATCGAGAACAGGGTTGCTCCGCCCACTCCGAATAGATTGCCCATCGACATAAGTATAATCATGATTGGAAAACAAATGGTTATTCCAGCCAAGCCATAGGATCCCAAATCAGGACTGTTTCCTATAAATATTCTATCAACGACATTATATAAGGAGTTAACTACCATTCCTACAATGGCGGGCACAGAAAATTTTATCAAAAGTTTTAACACCTTTTCCTGGCCCAACGGGTTTAAATATTCCATGTCATAGTTCCTCCATAGCCTTTTTCAAATTTGTACGTTCAACTTTATCAACCATATTTTCCAGTACAGTTAAGATAATATCTATGGTTTCTTCATCCAGCCCTTCTGTCAGAAATTCACCCCAGCGCAGTATCCTTTGTCGTATTTCATCCTCATGTTTTTTGGCTTTATCGGTAAGAATGATCCTATTAAATCTTTTGTCCCGATCATCCTTACTTTTTGTGACATAGCCTTTTTGCTCAAGGGATTTTACCGCCCGGGCGGTTGCAGACTTGTCTATATACAAATATGAAGATAATTCATCCTGGGTTGCACTGTCTTTTCTATACAAATAAAGGAGAAAGGAATACTCTGCCGAGGTAATGTTGAATTCCTTTAAGGAATAATTAATATAAACCTGTTTCTGCCTGTGCAGTATAGACATTAACCGACCGAAATTCCTTTTCATAACCGTTGCCTCCTTAGTTGACATATCAACTATTATAATACAAAAATATGATTAGTCAACACTGATATATATAACGCATTTAAAACTTTACAACTCCCAGCGTGTCGTCCTGAGCGATAGCGGAGGATCTATCTATACGCAAAGGGACGG
>JAENYX010000040.1 GCA_016841565.1 Clostridium thermobutyricum
AAAAGGCCACCATTTCGCCAAAAATGCTGCCCTGTTTCAGAGGCTTCATTACAACTCTGTTGCCGGCGGTATTTTCCTTGATTACCATTGCCTGGCCTTTGAGGACTATACCTATGCTTTCAAAGGCATGGCCCTCCATAACCATGAAATCATTTTTGCAAAAGCTGCTTATGCGGGGCTTCAGGCAATCCAGCATGGCGGCTATTTCTTCTGTTTGTATTCCGCGAAACAAGACTGTTTTGGAAATTATCTCGAAATATTTTTTATACATTGTATATCAACTCCATTTTTGTATCCTCGGATACCGACTTATGCCTTTCATTATAATATAATGAGCCTGTAAAAACAATCAGTGGAAAGGAGTTATTTTCAATGAAAAGGAAAATCATCAAAATAGATGAAGAAAAATGTAATGGTTGCGGTCTTTGTGTAAATGCCTGCCATGAGGGGGCACTGCAGCTGATTGACGGGAAAGCCAGGCTTGTTTCCGAAAGCTATTGTGACGGTCTTGGCGATTGCCTGCCCGAGTGTCCGACAGGGGCCATAACCCTTGAGGAAAGAGAAGCTGCCGATTATGATGAGGAGGCTGTAAAAAGGAATATGGAGAAAAACAAGGCACAGACAGAGGCTGCTCCGCTTGCCTGTGGCTGCCCGGGGACTCATGCAAAACGGATTGTGAAAGAACAGCCGAAACCCGCTCCTGCAGTATCAGGAGAAAGCATACAATCTCAGCTCGGACAGTGGCCCTGTCAGCTAAAGCTGGTGCCGGTCGGCGCGCCATATCTTAATAATGCGCACCTGCTTATTGCGGCTGATTGCACAGCTTTTGCCTACGCCGATATCCACCGGAGATTTATGCGCAACAAAATCACCCTGATTGGCTGCCCCAAGCTGGATGATATTGACTATTCCGAAAAATTGACGGCTATTTTTAAACAAAACCATATAAAAAGCGTAACAATTTTGAGGATGGAAGTACCATGCTGCGGTGGCATTGTTCACGCAGTGAAAAACGCACTGGTTAACAGCGGGAAAATGATTCCCTGGAGTGTTGTTACAATATCTGCCGATGGAAGAATTCTGGAAGAGTAAGCATAAAATATAATTAATATATAATGGAGGTAAATTATGTCCAATATGTTTTGTTTTCAATGTGAACAGACGGCCGGTGGAAAGGGTTGTACCAAATCGGGGGCCTGTGGGAAGAAACCGGAGGTTTCCAACAAGCAGGATGAGCTTATCTGTGCGCTGATAGGTCTTGCGAGGGCGGCAGCAGGTAAAAAACCGGGAGAAGAAGCCCATCAAGTGATGATGGAGGGCCTTTTTGCCACAATTACCAATGTGAATTTTGACCCCGACCGGATTGACCGGTTAAAGGAAAAGGCTGTCCGGGAGAAAGAAAAGCTGGGCGGGGCGGATGACTTTTCTGTCGAGGAATTGTGGAACGGTAATACCGATACGGTATCCCTCCGTTCAACTCTGCTTTTAGGCCTTCGCGGCATGTCGGCCTATGCGCTTCATGCATGGGTTCTGGGCAAGACCGACGCTGAAGTAACAGAATGGTTTTATAAGGGGATGAGTGCCCTTGGCCGGGAACACAGCGTGGAAGAATGGCTGGAGCTGCTGATGGAGTTCGGCCGTGTCAACCTTAAGTGCATGGCCCTGCTTGACCTTGCCAACACATCAACTTACGGCCACCCGGTACCAGTCAGGGTTACCACTAATGTTGAAAAGGGCCCGTTTATTGTAATCACAGGACACGACCTGCTTGATTTAAAACAGCTGCTGGAGCAGACCGAGGGTAAAGGAATAAATATCTATACCCACGGTGAAATGCTCCCGGCCCATGGATATCCCGAACTGAAAAAGTATCCTCATCTGAAGGGTAACTTCGGGACTGCCTGGCAGAACCAGCAGAAGGAATTTGACGGGATACCCGCCCCCATATTATTTACCACCAACTGCCTGATGCCGCCAAAGGCAAGCTATGCCGACAGGGTGTTCACCACTTCGGTTGTGGGTTATCCTGAGATTAAACATATACCGGATTCAGAAAACGGAGTGAAGGATTTTTCATCCGTTATCCGTAAGGCTCTTGAACTGGGCGGATATGAGGAAGATAAACACATGACCGGCATAAACGGAGGCTCGGAGCTTATGACCGGATTTGCCAGGAATGCTGTCCTTGGTGCTGCCGACAAGGTTATTGATGCGGTAAAAACAGGGGCAATAAAGCATTTCTTCCTGGTGGGCGGTTGCGACGGGGCAAAACCGGGACGAAATTACTATACCGAATTTGTCAAAAAATCACCCATGGATACCGTGATTTTGACCCTTGCCTGCGGCAAATTCCGGTTTAATGACCTTGCTATAGGTGAAATCGACGGCCTTCCCCGCATAATGGATATGGGGCAGTGCAACGATGCCTACTCGGCAATCCAGGTGGCACTTACCCTGGCCAAAGCCTTCGACTGCGAGGTTAACGAGCTGCCGCTGACACTGGTACTTTCATGGTATGAGCAGAAGGCTGTCTGCATATTGCTTACACTGCTGGCTCTGGGTATTAAGAATATCTATCTGGGGCCATCGCTGCCTGCATTTATTTCTTCAAATGTTCTTAACCTGCTGGTGGAAAAATTCGGTTTGAAGCCAATCAGTACTCCCGATGAAGATTTAAAAACCATACTTGGATAATATGAATTTGTACCGGCCGGCGGAAGAGCCAGTTTCTTTCGCCGGCCGGTTTTTATATATGAGGGCAAAGATACGAATTTGCTCCCCGGCATATGCTGTTTTCCCGGCATAATGTCCCGCAGAGAATCATACAAGTTAATATGGAAGTAGGTAACAGAGAGAGTATAAGAGAGCATAAGTTAACCTATATCTCCAGGTACTCTCTTTTTTGATTACCAAAATATAGTGAGGTGGTCTCATGGATAAAGCTCTTGAGGGAATTAAAGTGCTGGATTTTACACGGGTTCTGGCCGGCCCTTTCTGTACCATGATGCTGGCCGATATGGGTGCCGATGTTGTAAAGGTGGAGCGGCCGGGTACGGGGGACGACTCCAGAGCTTTCGGCCCGTTCGTAGGAAACGAGAGCGCATATTTCATGTGTCTTAACAGAAATAAAAGGAGTATAGCCCTTGACCTAAAACAGGAGAAAGACATGGAAATATGCAAGCAGCTCATCTCCAGTGCCGATGTGGTGGTGGAGAATTTCAGACCCGGAACAATGGAAAAACTTGGCCTGGGATACAACGAGCTCAAAAAAAGGCATCCTCAAATGGTATATGCAGCCGTATCGGGATACGGCCATACCGGTCCCTATTACGGCAGGCCGGCCTATGATTCCATCATACAGGCTGTGAGCGGCCTGATGAGCATTACCGGCCATCCCGGAGGCAGTCCGACAAGGGTGGGTGCTTCGATAGCCGACATAGTTGCAGGAATGTATACTGCATTCGGAATCCTCGCCGCACTGCATTACAGGCAGATAACGGGTATAGGCCAGAAGGTGGACGTTGCAATGCTTGATGCGGTATTTTCGGTGCTGGAGAATGCGGTAACCAGGTATTTTGTAACCGGGGAAGTTCCTCAATGCATTGGAAACCGCCACCCCTCAATAGCGCCCTTTACCGCATACAAAACAAAGGATGATTACATTATTATTGCAGTGGGAAATGACCGGCTCTGGGAAGCGTTTTGCAGTGCTATTGGAAAGGAAGGCCTGCTGAAGGATGAGCGTTTTAGCAGTAACAAAAAACGTTCGGCTCAATGGGAAAGTCTGGATGAAATACTGGCAGATATTTTAAAAGAAAAGCCCTCTCAGGAATGGCTGGAGCTTCTGGAAAGGGCAGGAGTTCCAACGGCTCCCATTAATACCATCGATAAGGTGGTGGAGAACCCCCAGATTATTTCAAGAAATATGATTGTCAGGACAATGCATGCCACTGTAGGCCAATTCCTTGTTCCCGGAGTGCCGGTAAAGCTGTCCCAAACACCCGGGAAAGTGGAAAAGGCAGCTCCGGTGCTTGATGAACACAGACAGGAGGTTCTGTCGGATTGGTTAGGTTTGGCGGAAGAATGACAGCCATAGTGATTTGCAGGCGTGTATCAAGGGGGTGGTGGGGGGAGAGATTGGACCGGTATTCTGTGGCATGACTTGTCTTATATAAGAAGGGAGGAGAATATGTATGGTTAGAAGAATGGGTAACTATCTGACAAAGCTGTCGCTTAAGTACATACCCGATCCTAGCATATTTGCAGTAATACTTACCTTTATTGCATTTTTACTGGGGATGTTTGTAGCCAGGAACACCGCCATGCAAATGGTTGTCAACTGGTACCAGGGCTTTTGGAGCCTGCTGACCTTCAGCATGCAGATGGCTCTCATGGTAATCACAGCCTCGGCTATTGCCAATGCTCCCCTTGCCAAGAGATGGATAAAGGGACTGGCTGCTGTTCCCAAAAACAGTGCCCAGGCCGTATTAATGGTTACATTTGTTTCGACAGCCAGTGCCATGATACACTGGGGCCTCAGCCTGATACTGGCTTCGCTTCTTGCCAAGGAGGTTGCAAGAAACCTCAATTTCAGGAATATACCCTTTGAATACGGACTTATTGGTGCCGGCGCATACGTAGGGCAGATGGTATGGCACGGAGGGCCCTCGGCTTCGATAGGTTTGTTGATTGCAACTCCGGGGCATTTCCTGGAAGAACAAATAGGTGTTATTCCAATGTCTGAGTATATGTTCAATCCAATGAATATAGTTTTGTGTATTGCGTTGGTTGTTCTTCCGCCAATATTTGCCATGATGCTGCACCCCAAAGAAGAGGAAATAAAACCGGTGGAAGACGATACTCTTGCCGTGTTGAATGCGGACGAAATCATACACCATGAGCTGCCTGCCAACCCGACCATTGGTGACAAGATGAATCACAGCAGGGTTATTAACATGCTACTCGGTCTGCTGGGGGCCATATATATTGTCTATCATTTTGCAACCAAAGGCTTCGATTTGAACTTGGATATTGTTAACTCAATTTTCCTGTTTGCGGGCATCTTTTTACATGGTACTATTGCAAACTATGTCCGGGCGGTTAAAAATGCGGCATCCGGCGTAAGCGGAATTATATTCCAATTCCCGCTGTATGCAGGTATAATGGGTATGATAAGGTATTCGGGACTTGTTGACATATTTGCCCAGGGGATAGTAAGCATAAGCACACCGTTCACGTTCCCGCTCTGGACATTCCTGTCGTCCAGTTTGGTTAACCTGTTCGTTCCCAGCGGAGGGGGCCAGTGGGCGGTACAGGGACCCATAGCCATGAAATCGGCTGCAATGATGGGATCATCATATGTCAAGACGGCTCTTTGTGTTGCATACGGCAATACATGGACCAACATGTTCCAGCCTTTCTGGGCCATAGCCCTTCTGGGTATCACCGGGCTTAAGGCCAGGGACATAATAGGTTACTCCATTAGTATCATGCTTTTAAGCGGGGTACTGTTTGTTGCTTCGGTATTGTTCCTGCCGGTATAAAAACACGGCAGAGAAACAGAATGCCATAATTTTAGATGAAAGCAGGTGAACTGCATGAGCGGGTGTAAAGAATCATTTTGCATTGAGGAAGCTACAATTACATCGGTGCATAAGGCCATGCAAGAGGGCCGTCTGACCTGCCGTCGACTGGTTGAAATGTATCTTGAGAGGATAGAGGCCTACGACAGGAAGGGCCCGGCCTTAAACAGCGTTATACTTGTTAACCCATGGGCATTGGAGACGGCCGATAAACTGGATGCCAAGTTTAAGGAATGGGGTTTTACAGGCCCCCTGCATGGAATCCCGGTTCTGCTCAAGGATAATGTCGATACTGCCGACATGCCGACGACGGGAGGATCCCTCAGCCTTGACGGAGTGTTTCCAAAGGACGATGCCTTCATAACAAGGAAGCTCAAAGAAGCGGGAGCTATTATACTCGCAAAGGTAAACCTTCATGAATTTGCAGTCTGGGGTGAGACTGTGAGCTCTATACTGGGGCAGACGCTCAATCCATACGATTTGACCAGGTCCCCGGGGGGATCCAGCGGCGGAACCGGTGCCGGTATAGCTGCAAACTTTGGAATGGTGGGCATAGGCACCGATACAATAAACTCTATCCGGTCGCCATCCTCGGCGTGCAGCCTGGTGGGGTTGAGGCCAACGATGGGGTTGATAAGCCGGGACGGTATCATACCATATTCCCTTACCCAGGATATGGCCGGGCCGCTGACCAGGACAGTGGAGGATGCCGTTAAGGTGCTTGACGTAATTGCAGGCTATGACCCCGATGATGCCGCCACCGCGTGGGCTTGTGGCAATATACCCGGGACCTATACTCAATTCCTGGAACCCGACGGTCTGAAGGGAGCCAGGATAGGTGTGTTAAGGAGTTTCTTCGGGACTGGCCCCGAGCACGTGGAGGTCAATCTGGCCATCAACCGGTCAATAGAGCGGATGGCGGAAAACGGTGCGGTTATAGTGGAGCTTATGGAGCCTATTGATGCCAATAAGCTTGTGTCGGAGGTCAGTGTACACCTCTATGACCTGGAAAGAGACCTGAGCAGCTACCTGGCCGACCTTGGTTCCCGGGCCTTTGTTAACTCTCTGGCCGATGTGATAAAATCCGGCAAGTATCATCCCGGGATAGAGGAAAACATAAAGTATGCCTCCACACTGAGCACCCAAAGCGTTGAGTACAAAGACCGGCTTATTAAACGAAGCAGGCTGCAGGACCAGGTTATGAAGCTGATGGCGGATAACAGACTGGACGCCATAGTTTTCCCGCATCAGAAAAGGCTTGTTGTTCCGGTAGGGGCCAGCCAGGTGGAGCGAAACGGTGTGTTGGGCTCTGTAACCGGGTTTCCTGCATTTGTGGTGCCGGGAGGGTTTTCAGAGCCAACCGATACCGCACCCATAGGAGTACCCATTGGCCTTGAGATGGTGGGACGTCCCTGGAGTGAGCCAACCTTGATTAAGATTGCATATTCCTTCCAGCAGGCAACAAAATATCGCAAACCGCCGGTAAGTACCCCGTTTTTCTAAAAATACACATTACACAAAATATGCATCATAAGGTTGACAATGGGGGAAAATAGATTTATAATGACATAAATGTATAAATAAAAGGCAATGATAGGAAGAGTAAAAGTATCAAAACCCAAAAGAGAGAGGATGCCTTTGGCTGGAAGTATCCCCGGGTTTTAGCTTTGAAGACCACCCTGGAGCCGTATGTGAAATAAGCATAAACGGTGGCGCCGTTATAGCCCCAATGAGTGGATTCTATATCTATTTAGGGTGGAACCGCGGGAATAACCTCTCGTCCCTTTGCGAAATGCTTGGGGCGGGAGGCTTTTAATTTGGTGAGAATTTTAGAGAGGGAGGGGAAGTAATGGAAAGGATAAAGGTGTTCTTAAAGGATGGCTCTCATAAGGAGTATGATAAGGGCATTTCGGTGGGAGAGGTAGCCGAAAATATTAGCAGAAATCTTGCAAAGGCGGCGGTGATAGCCCAGGTGGACGGAAGGCTGGTTGAACTTAACTTTCAGCTACAGCAGGACAGCCAGGTAAACATTCTGACATTCCAGGACGAGGACGGGAAGGATGCTTTCCGGCATACCAGTTCGCACATAATGGCACAGGCGGTCAAGAGAATTTTTCCCGGAACCAAGCTGGCTATAGGACCTGCTATCCAGGATGGATTCTATTATGATTTTGATGTGGAGAGGCCTTTCACAACCGAGGATTTCCAGGCAATAGAGCAAGAGATGAACAAAATAATAGAGGAGGATTATCCTCTTGAAAGGCTGGAAATGAGCAGGGATGAGGCCATAAAGTTTTTCAAGGGTTTGGGCGAGGACTATAAGGTAAAACTCATTGAAGACCTGGATGAGGATACACCTATTTCACTATACAGGCAGGGGGAATTTACCGATCTTTGTGCCGGTCCCCATCTCCCATCCACAGGAAGGGTCAGGGCATTTAAACTGCTCAGCGTAGCAGGGGCGTATTGGCGCGGTGATGAGAAGAATAAGATGCTGCAAAGGATTTACGGCACATCCTTTGAGAAAAAGAAGGACCTGGAGGATTACCTGAATATGCTGGAAGAGGCCAAAAGGCGGGACCACAGAAAGATTGGCCGGGAACTGGACTTGTACAGCATAATGGAAGAGGGACCTGGCTTCCCGTTCTTCCATCCAAAGGGGATGGTTCTTAGAAACATATTGGAGGATTTCTGGAGGCAGGAGCATACTAAAAAAGGATACCAGGAGGTAAAAACCCCAATAATTCTTAATGAGGAATTGTGGCACCGTTCAGGTCACTGGGACCATTACAAAGAGAATATGTATTTTACAGAAATTGACGAGGGTGCTTATGCGGTTAAACCCATGAACTGTCCCGGAGGCATGCTGCTGTATGGGCGAAAGCTTCACAGCTACAGGGACCTTCCGCAGAGGGTGGCAGAGCTGGGGCTTGTTCACAGGCATGAGCTTTCGGGAGCCCTGCATGGTCTTATGAGGGTTAGGTGCTTTACGCAGGATGACGCCCACATCTACATGCTTCCTTCTCAGATAAAGGATGAGATAATCGGGGTTATAGAGCTCACCGATTATTTGTACAGTATATTCGGGTTTGAATACAGGGTAGAGCTGTCCACCAAGCCGGAGAATTCAATGGGCTCCGACGAGGACTGGGAAACAGCCACAAATGCTCTTAGGGAAGCCTTGAAGGTAAAGGGGATTGACTATAAGCTCAACGAAGGGGACGGCGCTTTCTATGGGCCCAAGATTGACTTCCATCTTAAGGACTGTATAGGGCGTACCTGGCAGTGCGGAACCATACAGCTTGACTTCCAAATGCCCGAAAGGTTTGAGCTTGTATATATTGGAGCAGACGGTGAAAAGCACAGGCCGGTAATGATACACAGGACCATTTTCGGCAGCATTGAGAGGTTTATTGCCATACTTACCGAGCATTATGCCGGTGCGTTTCCCGCATGGCTTGCACCGGTACAAGTGAAGGTGCTGCCCATCACCGATAAGCACAACGGATATGCCCGGCAGATATGTGAACAGCTGTTCAAACAAGGCTTCAGAGCTGAAACCGACCTAAGGAATGAGAAGGTGGGATACAAAATAAGGGAAGCACAGATGGAGAAAATACCTTTTATGCTGATAGTGGGCGACAAAGAGATGCAGGAGGGTAACGTATCGGTCAGAGCCAGGGACAAGGGAGATCTGGGTTCAAGGGACATTAACGAATTTGTTGAGGAGATAACAGAAATAGTAAACAGTAAGGAATAGCACATATAGCCGGCTTGCAGCAGCCGGCTTGCATTTTTTTCAGCCACATCCTGCAAAGACGGTTTGACAAAAATTATAATAAATACTAAAATAATTGTGGAATTATAAAAATCTTAAACTCAGTAATTTCGAAGGGGATGTTGGCTTGTTAGGACCGAAGATAAGAGAAATCAGACAGGAAAGGGGCCTTACCCTCAATGAGTTGTCGCAGAAGACCCAACTGACAGCCGGTTATCTTTCTCAGCTTGAAAGAAATATCATTGAGCCTTCACTTTCATCGCTGAGAAAAATATCGGTGGCTCTGGGAGTGCCTATATACACCTTTCTTTCCAATGGGGAAAAGAATCATGTTCTTATACCCTCGGATAAGAGGAAAAAGCTGGATTTGCCCAACAGCAGCATAACTTATGAATTTCTGACACCTATGGCTTCAGACAGGGAAAACCAGACCAAAATGGAAATAATATATTACCAGTTGGAGCCCGAGAGTTGGAGCAGCGAGGATTTTATAATCCACAGTGCCGATGAGTGTATTTTTATTATACAGGGAAGTATTGAACTGTATCTGGGAGAGCAGAAATACATAGTCACCCAGGGAGACAGTATATACATCAGGGAAAATACTCCGCACAGGTTCTATAATCCGTCTGCCAGCCAGAAAACCATAGGGATCAGCACCATCTGCCCTCCCATATATTAATGCCAGGCAAAGAGCTTCCGATACCCGGAAGCTCTTTTTAAAATTGGTTTATTACATGAAAATACAGGAAATGCTTGCAATTAAGACGTGCGGGTAATAAAATAGTGACTAAAAAAAGATGGGGGAATTATAGTGGAGCTAAAATTTCGGGAACATTTAAAGGCTTATGAGAGATTGAGTTATGTAAAAGGTGACGGGGATAACGCCAAAGACCATGACGGCAGTTTAATAGACTGTTCCCTTGGGGTAAACCCCTTTGGATGCTCCAATACCCTGAAGGAAGCCTGGGCATGCTTTGATATGTCTGTTTTAAGCAGATATCCCGATTTTCCCTATCACCGGCTCAAGAAGGACCTTTCGGAATACTGGAGCGACATTGCACGTCTTGAAGACATCAATATTAAGCTGGGAAGCGGTTCCATGGATATCCTGGAAAAACTCAACAAGATATTCATCGACAAGGGCTCAAAGGTTCTGGGATATTGTCCCCAGTTTACCGACTATATGACCGATGTGGAAAGTTGTGGAGGCATATTTGAGTATACATTATTGATGCCCGAAAACAACTACGGCTTTGATGCCGGTCGGTTGCTTTCAGCCATGGACAATGAGCATACATTAATATACATAGATAATCCAAACAATCCAACAGGGCAGGTCATACCGCTGTCGGCAATAGATCATATAGTTAAAGAGGCGGCTCGAAGGAATATTTGCGTAGTTGTGGACGAAGCTTACGGAGACTTCATGGAAAAGCAAGAGTCCTCAATTTCACTGATAAACAAATATGCCAATCTGGCTGTTGTCAGGTCTTTTTCAAAGGGGTTTGGACTTGCAGGCGCAAGGGTTGGTTATATGGTGACGGGAGAGCTGATATCAGGCTTCTATTCAAAAGTTGAATCACCCTTTACGGTGAGTGCCTTGGGCCAGTACGCATCACAGCTTGCGTTAAAGGATGATGGGTTCTTGAAGAATTGCAGAAATAAGGTAACAGACGTTAAACAAGAAATTATCGGAGCTTTAACCAAAATAGGGATCCTTGAGACCGACAGCCGTATCCCCATAATGACTTTACAGCACCCGCTCGAACATATCGACCTGTGTGGGGAGTTTCTGAAATACCGGGTTATGACCGAAGCAGGGAAGGATTTCGTAGGGCTGGGAAAGAACAGCATTAGGTTGAGAATACCCACCTCGGCCGGCGAAATCACAGATATAATAAGAAGAATGGAAGATTGCCTGTAAATGGCGTATATTTGCTACCGGGAGTTTTGCCCCGGGGCCAGGTCAAACCCTGGGGCAGTGATTTAGATTCGGGAAAAGTTAATTCTTTAACGCAAAAAAAGGGTTGACAGAGACATTAAGTGCCACTATAATATGTAACTAATACTAAATTAAAATATAATAAAATAATTAAGTATAATTAAAAAAAATTGTAATGATTACAATTTTTTTTTAATTATAAGGGAGGTTGATTGGATATGAAGACAGATAAGTGCGTGGAGATTGTCAGACAGGATGAGAAGGTGCTCTCTCCTTCCTCAAGAATGCCTTATTTTCCGTTGGTTATAAAGAGGGGACACGGAGCAGTTTTAGAGGACATGGACGGTAACGAATACATAGACCTGCTGTCCAGCGCAGGAGCCCTCAATACCGGTCACTCCCATCCCAAAGTAGTGGAAGCAGTCATCAAACAGGTACAGGATTTTATCCATTATACTCCTGTCTATACTTATCATGAACCCCTTGTGAAACTGGCAAACCGGCTTACGGATATTTCGCCGGGAAAATTTAAAAAAAGAGTAGCCTTTGGTCTTTCGGGATCGGATGCAAATGATGGAATGATAAAGCTGGCCAGGGCTTATACCGGAAGAAGCAAAATAATTTCATTTATTCAGTCCTATCACGGTTCTACCTATGGCGCCATTTCACTGTCGGCCCTCAGCCTCAATATGCGTAAGAAAATAGGCCCGTTGCTTCCTGATATTCACCACATACCCTACCCCGATTGTTACAGATGTATGTTCGGAAAAAAGGTGGAAAACTGCCGGCTTGAATGCTTGAAACAGTTGGAGATAGCCTTTGAGCATTATATTCCTGCCGAGGAAGTGGCGGCGGTAATAATGGAACCCATAGCCGGAGATGCAGGGCTGGTGGTTCCTCCCCAAAAATATGTAGACAGTCTGTACCGCCTGTGCAAAGAGAATGGGATTTTATTTGTAAGCGAGGAGGTGCAGCAGGGCTTCGGCCGTACAGGCAGGTGGTTTGGTATTGAGCATTTCAATATAGTACCCGATGCCTTGGTATTGGGTAAATCCATTGCTTCGGGAATGCCCATGAGCGCAATAGTTGCGAGGGAGGACATAATGCAGTCCTGGCAAGCTCCGGTACATGTATTTACCACCGCCGGCAGTCCGGTCTCCTGCGTAGCTGCCCTTGCCACCATAGAGGTAATCTTGGAGGAAAACCTGTTGGAGCATACCAGGGAGTTGGGGGAATATGCAATGGAGAGGTTCAACCGGTTGAAGGACAAGCATGAATTGATAGGCCAAGTGCGGGGCCTGGGCCTGTCGGTTGGAGTAGACCTGGTAAAGGATAGAGATACCAAAGAGAAGAACGGGGAAGCCGCTGCAAAGATTTGTTATCGATGCTGGGAAAAGGGTGTTGTGCTTACCTTTTTCGCAGGCAATGTACTTAGAGTCCAGCCTCCCCTTGTTATTTCACGACAACAGATGGACAAAGCCATAGATATCATTGAAGAGGCCATTGTGGAGTATACCGCCGGTGAAATTCCGGATAAAGTGCTTGAAATAGCCAAAGGTTGGTAGTGGTATTAACCGAGATAAAGGGGGTATGTTATGTCACAGGATCCTAGTATGGGAAACAGAGGAAAGTAAGTTGGAATACCACGTATGTCTGTCCATAAACATCAAAAAAAGGAGGAGTTTTAATGTCAAATCCGGGCAGCAAGGCAGATGGAGCTGGTAAGAGCGGTTTCTTTGACGGTGCATTCGGAAGATATGTCCTTCCCGGCGTTATACTGCAGTCGGTTCTTATAGGCGGAGGATACGCCACCGGCCGTGAGATTGTGGAGTTTGGTGCAAAATTCGGCGCCCTTGGCTGGCTGGGCGGAATAGGTATATTTTTAGGTTTTACCATAATGAGCATACTGACCTTTGAAATTGCCAGAATCTATAAAGTATATGATTATAAATCAATTGTACAGAAGGTTGCCGGAAAAGGATGGATTCTATATGATGTAGTGTACATGCTGCTTGCAATAATTATTATTGCAGTTATGGCATCGGCAACGGGGGAAATTGTACAGAATACCCTGGGGATACCATATTGGGGCGGCGTTATCGGCGTCATTGTGATTGTCGGTATACTCAACTTTTACGGCAGCTGGCTTATTGAAAGATTTGAAACCTATGGTACTATTGCACTTTATATCGGTTATCTTATTTTTGGTGCAATCGTCATATCGGCAACCTGGGGCCATGCCAGGGAAGTGTTTGCCACAGGGGATACCAGTTTTGTAGGTGCGACCAGTATAGGTTCTGTCCTGTGGACCGGTGTTGTCTATGTTGGATACAATCTGGCCGTATACCCTGCTTCCTTTTTCACACTGAGAAGGCAAACAACAAGGAAAGAAACCGTCTGGGCAGGAATCATATCCGGTTTGCTGATGACTATACCATGGTTCCTGACATACTTTGCAGTAATGGGATTCTATCCATCCCAGGATGTACTTGGGGCTTCGGTTCCATGGCTTGTTATGATGCAGGATATTGCCGGCCCCGGTATCATAGTGGTTTTTGGTGTGGTAGTAGGCTGGACACTTATAGAAACGTCCACAGGAATTATTCATGGCCTTATCGAAAGAATAAACGCAGGCCTTGTGGAAGCTGGCAGACCGGCTTTTACACCAAAGCAGAATGCCATGGTTACGGTGGGAGTGCTTATTACGGCAACCGTAATGGCCAAGGTGGGTATTATCGACCTGATAGCCAAGGGATATACGGCAATGGCTTACGGTATGATAATCGTGTATGCACTGCCTCTTGTTACGATAGGACTGTATAAAGTGGTGAAAAACAAGGCTTGAGCAATATGACAATAAAGAGAACGGTTATTATACTCTTGGAAGTATAATAACCGTTCTTTTATATATTTAAAAAGTACAGGAATTATTTGAGTACTTTCATATAAAAATATGCTATAATAATAAGTGCAAAATATTGTGTATCTATTACTCAAAAATTTTAGTAATAAGGAGGATACAAGTATTATGGATATCTTGGTGACAAAGACAAGCAAGCCCGGAACCCTTCCGCAGGAAGATAAGCTTGGTTTCGGGAAGTACTTTACCGACCATATGTTTGTGATGGATTATCAGGAAGGCAAAGGGTGGCATTCTCCTAAGATAGTACCCTACGGTGAATTTCCCATTTATCCTTCCGCATTGGTATTTCACTATGGGCAGGCTACATTTGAGGGAATGAAGGCTTATAGAACCGTCGATGACAGAATAGTGCTGTTCAGACCCAAGGATTATCTTAACAGGTTTAACAATTCCAATAAAGCCGTCTGTATCCCTCCTATTGAAGTTGATTTCGTTCATCAAGCCCTGAAAAAGTTGATAGAGATAGACAAACACTGGGTTCCCGGTTCGGTTGGCACGTCTCTTTACATAAGACCCTTTATAATTGCCACCGATCCCTGTGTAGGGGTAAAGGTGTCGGATACGTACAAACTGTTTGTAATCATGTCTCCGGTGGGTGCATATTATGCTTCAGGTTTTAAACCGGTAAAAATCAAGGTTGAGGATAATTATACCAGAGCTGTAAAGGGCGGTCTGGGAGAAGCCAAGACCTCGGCAAACTATGCAGCCGGTATGAAAGCGGGTGTGGAGGCAAAGAAGGAAGGATTTGCACAGGTATTGTGGCTGGATGCTCTTGAAAGGAAATATATAGAAGAGATAGGCATGATGAACATTCTGTTTAAGATTAATGATGAAATCATTACGCCTCCGTTGGCAGGCAGCATACTTTCGGGCAGAACCAGACTGACCATTATTGATCTTGCCAATGACCTTGGACTTAAGGTGACTGAGAGAAAAATTTCAATACTGGAGATTTACGAAGCCCATGAAAAGGGGCAGCTGCAGGAGGTATTCGGCGCAGGTACCGCTGCCGTTATATCCCCGGTAGGTGAGTTGACCTGGAAGGGTAAAACAATTGTTGTTAACGATAATAAAACCGGCCCCACAGCGCAGAAGCTGTTTGACACCATTACCGGTATACAGTACGGCAAGTTGGAAGATAAGTATGGTTGGATAGATACGGTTGCAAAGCTGTAATAACTGAAATAAGAGCTGATGGCCGGCGGCTGCGCCGGTCTTTTTTTTGTTACAGTAAATGGCATTTGACAAAAACCAATAGTTTAAGTATTATGTTATTAGCATATGCTAAAAACATAAGCGTTTATAGGGTGTTGGAACATAAAAAAGGAGGAGAGAGAATGATAATAGCAATAGCAAAAGAAGGCAATAGTGTTTCGCAGCATTTCGGCCACTGCCAAGGCTTTGAATTGGTTACCATTGAAGATGGTAACGTTATAAGTAAAGAGACGGTACCCAATCCGGGTCACAGACCGGGCTTTCTTCCGGTCTTTCTGGCCGAAAAAGGAGTAAAGGTAATAATTGCAGGGGGTATGGGCGGCTCGGCCCAGGATCTTTTTGCACAGAACGGTATAGAAGTATATACGGGAGCCCATGGAGAAATATCGGGAATTATTGATGCCTACGTGGCAGGCACACTTGAGTCGGTAGGCGGCGTTTGCAGCAGTCATCATTTTGAGGGAAGCTGCGGCAATTAAGCATCCGTTATACAGGGTAGAGGGGGATGCTCCCCCTCTACCCTGTATAACTTGCCCGGGAAGCAGCAAATTGTTATAATGAAACCAGTAAAGTGGCCCTGATAAATGCAGCCGGATATGAAAAGCGGGGGTGATAATATGCCAAGGCCGGTAAAATGGAGAAGGGTAAGCCGTTTACCCAAGGAGAGGTATTTTACTCCCGAGGGAAAGGATAAACTCCAGCTGGAAGAGGTAGTCCTTAAAGTGGAGGAAGTTGAGGCCATGCGGCTTAAGGATATTGAAAACTTAAACCAGGAACAGTGTGCAGAAAAGATGAATATATCCCGCCAGACCTTTCAACTGATAATAGACAGGGCAAGGAACAAAATTGCCCAGGCCCTGGTAGAGGGAAAGGCTATAAGGATAAAGGGCGGGAACTATACCGTCAACATATGCAGGTACAGCTGTTCAGAATGCGGCAACCAATTTGACGAACCCTTTGAGAAGAATAAAGTTTTATGTCCCCGTTGCACTTCGGAAGACGTCAGGTGCTATCAGGAGGGCGGCTTTTGCGCAAAAAGGTGTCGGAAGTGAAATGGCTGCCCGTAAGAAACTAAGACAAGCATTGGGAGGGACCATGATAAGAAGAATGTGTATTTCGGAAGGACAAAAGCATCTCAGAAGAGTGGATAAAACGCTGAAAATAAATAAAGCCTTAGCCGCTAATGTGGTTAAGGCTTAAAAGTTGCATATCATATCCAGATCTTTACCGGTCAGGGTTTCCTTCTGAAATAATTCTGAAGCGATTTTTTCCAGAGACTGGCTGTTTTCATTGATAATATCCATCGTCTTTTTATAGGCCAGGTCAATTATTTTTTTAATCTCCCGTTCTACGATAGGCATTGCCTCTCCGTTATGGTCGCATTTGTATATCCTGTTCCCCAGGTCCGACATGCCCAGCTCACATACCATCTGCTGGGCAATTTCATTGGCCTTGAGCAGGTCGTCCTTGGCCCCGGTGGTTATTTCATCAAAAACCAGTTCTTCGGCAGCCCTGCCTCCGAGGAAAACACAGATTTTGTTTTGCAGTTCATCCCTTGTATGAAGGTACCTGTCTTCATCGGTGGAATTAAGGACATATCCCATGGCCTGGCCCCTTGGCACAATCGAAATTTTTTCCACCGGACTGTTTTTCAGAACCCTTCCTATCAATGCGTGACCGGCCTCATGGTAGGCCACTACCCTTTTCTCCTTTTCCATAACCGAGGGGTTCTTCAGTTGGAGACCTATCAGTACCCTTTCTATGGCTTGATAGAATTCCTCGGCTGTAATGGTTGTTTTATTTTTTCTCACAGCCAGTATGGCAGCCTCATTGGCTATGCTGGCCAGATGGGCGCCCGATACACCATGGGTCTTACGGGCAATCTCTACCATGTCCACATCGGTAGCAAGGGGTTTGTTTCGGGTATGAACCTTTAGTATCTCTTCCCGTGCCTTTACGTTGGGGTTCCCTATAAACATATGGCGGTCAAAACGCCCGGGACGAAGCAGTGCCGGATCAAGCATATCAATACGGTTGGTAGCTCCCACTATCACTATATTGTCGTTGGTATTGAAGCCGTCCATTTCCACCAGCAGCTGATTTAGAGTCTGGTCCTTTTCACTGTTGTTATCCGCGTTTCGGATAGAGCCAATTGCGTCAATTTCATCAATGAACACCACCGACGGGCAGTTCTTTTTGGCTTTTTCGAAAACTTCTCTTATTCTGCTGGCACCCACTCCAACATATTTTTCAACGAATTCCGAGCCGCTTGCATAGATGAAATGGGAATTTGATTCTCCGGCTATGGCTGAAGCCATCAGGGTTTTACCAGTACCGGGGGGGCCGTGAAAGAGTATTCCCTTTGGTATTTTGGCTCCCATTTTTTTATATTTTTCCACATTCTTTATAAAGTCTATTACCTCGGACAGTTCTTCCTTTACTTCTTCCAGGCCCGCCACATCTTTGAAGGTAACAAGCTTGGTGGTATCGTCCCTTTTTTTGTTCTGTTCCTTTACTTTAATGGTAGCAGGAACCAGCTCGGAATTTCCGTCAAGTTTCAGATAATACATCAGCAATACTAAAGTGGTAATAACCAAAAGTATAAATTGGCCCGAATTGCCCGAAAAGCCTTTTTCAGAATAAGAAAAGGCCGTGAGCATTGAAGTGGTTATTCCGACCGAACAAAATAAACACCAAAAAACTACTTTTTTTCTCAACGGAGTTTCCTGCCTTTCTTGAGGTTAGTTCTATCAGTTATATTTTTGCCTAAAGCCTGTTAAAAAATAAAGGGATATTCATATTAATATTTGGTAAAGTATACTGGAATTTCTTAAGTGCCGCCGGTTAGACAATACATAATATGATAAAACTAATGGATAGAACGTCTATGAAAGATTTGACAGGGGATAAGCCGGATGTTATAATATTAATCGAAAACTAAGTAGAAGCCTTCCGCTTCTCACCCTGCGCTTAAGGCGTCGGGTCAAATCAACCGGATTGTTGTTGGTTTTTGCGGACAGGTTCTTACCTGTTCATTTTTATTATTTTAAAAAAAGTATGGGAGGTGGTTGGATATTACTAAGGAATTGCAGGTAAATGAGAAAATTAGAGACAGAGAAGTCAGGCTAATCGATGCAAATGGGGAACAATTGGGGATAATGTCTGCCAAGGAAGCGCAGAAAATTGCCTATGACAGACAGCTGGACCTTGTTAAAGTGGCGCCTCAGGCAAAACCTGCGGTTTGCCGGATTATGGATTATGGAAAATATAAATATGAGACCAGCAAGAAGGAAAGGGAAGCCAGAAAAAACCAGAAAATTGTAAACATAAAAGAGGTCAGGCTTTCACCTACCATTGAACAGCATGACTTGAATGTGAAAAAGAGAAATGCTCAGAAGTTCTTAAGCAGTGGTGACAAGGTAAAGGTCAGCATAAGATTCAGAGGCAGACAATTGGGTCACACTGATATTGGCTTGGCCATAATGGAGAAATTCGCCAGTGACATGGAAGAGATGGCAGTTATTGAGAAGAGACCTAAAATGGAAGGCAAGAGCATGATTATGATTATGTCACCCAAGTAGACTTACCAAACAGGAGGTATAAAAATGCCAAAAATGAAAACCCACAGAGGTGCGGCAAAAAGGTTTAAGCTTACAAAGGCGGGTAAAGTAAAAAGAGCTAAAGCATATAAGAGTCATATTCTTACAAAAAAATCGGCTAAGAGAAGAAAAAATCTTAGACAGGCTACCCATGTCAGCGAAGCTGAAGTAAAAAGAGTAAAAAAATTATTACCCTACGCGTGAGTAAAGGACAAGGAGGACAAGTATATGGCTAGAGTTAAAAGAGCGGTTAATGCAAAGAAAAAGCATAACAAAGTGTTAAAGCTGGCAAAGGGATACAGAGGAGCAAAGAGCAAACTGTACAGAACAGCCAATCAGGCAGTAATGAAATCCCTTATGTATTCATATATAGGAAGAAGACTGAAAAAGAGAGACTATAGAAAGCTGTGGATAGCCAGGATTAATGCGGCTTCAAGGGCTAATGGAATGTCATACAGCAGATTTATCAGTGGTTTGAAGAATGCAGGGATCGATATTAACAGAAAAATGCTGGCTGAAATGGCGGTCAACGATGCCCAGGGTTTCAGCGAGTTGGTAAGCGTTGTTAAAAACCAACCGGCAAAGTAATCAAGCGAAAAGTGAGCCTCGGGTTCACTTTTTGTTAAATATAGGGAATAAAGTCGCTGTTATAGCAGGTGCCTTTGATTTGAGGTGGTTCATATGAGAGAAATCTTTTTTACAGTTCATGATGGCAGGAATAACCACAATTTCAGGTTGGAGCCCTCTCAGGTGCTGGCGCTGGGATTTGCAGCCGCCATTTTTCTGGGAACTTTGCTTCTGGCTTTACCCGGTGCCACCGCCGACGGCACCGGCACCGGTCTGCTTAACGCATTATTTACTGCCACATCGGCAGTTTGTGTTACAGGATTGGTTGTGGTTGATACCGGCACCTACTGGTCGGTATTTGGCAAAACTATAATACTGCTGCTGATACAAATCGGAGGACTGGGTTTTATGACCTTTGCCACAATGGTTTTTATCGCCCTGGGGAAAAGAATATCCTTAAGGGAGCGGCTGATTATTCAGGAGCAGCAAAACCAGTTTACATTGCAGGGGGTTGTGCGGCTTACCAGGTATATTATATTAGGTACCATACTGATTGAAGCAATTGGAGCGGTTTTGCTCTCCATCAGGTTTGTGCCTCAGTTTGGGCCGGTCAGGGGATTTGCCTATGGGGTATTTCATTCGGTTTCTGCCTTTTGTAATGCAGGGTTCGATATTATAGGAGGCTACAGAAGTCTTACACCCTATGTTAATGATTATCTGGTAAGCGGTGTGGTTATTATATTATTGGTAATTGGAGGCCTGGGGTTCTCGGTGATTTCCGAGATAACCAGGGGGAGAAAGTTCAGGAGGTATTCCCTGCATACAAAGCTTACACTGCTGATAACGGCTGTATTGCTGGGTTTGGGTACGGTGCTTACCTTTATTCTGGAATACTCCAACCCGGCCACCCTTGGTGTTCTGACCCTGGGAGGAAAAGTACTGGCGTCGGTATTCCACTCGGCTACCCCAAGGACGGCGGGGTTTAATACGTTGCCAGTGCATGAGCTTACCAACGCCACCCGGTTTATAAACATTATATTTATGTTTATCGGGGGTTCTTCAGGCTCTACTGCAGGAGGTATCAAGACCACTACGGCAGGTATACTGGCAATGACGGTTGTGTCTGTAATCATGGGCAGAGAGGATACCGAGGTATTTAAAAGGCGGATTTCCAAGGAGAAGGTATATAGAGCCCTTTCTATAATAATAATATCTCTGTTTATTGTAATAACAGCCACAGTAGTGCTGACCATAACAGAAAGCGTTGGTTTCACAGAGGTATTGTTTGAAGCTGTTTCTGCGTTTGGTACCGTCGGACTGACTATGGGAATTACCCAGCATCTTACCCCGGTGGGCAAGGCAATGATAATTGCAACCATGTTTGCAGGGAGAGTGGGACCGCTAACCCTTGCCTATGCATTTGCAAAAAGGCAAAGGGGGAGAAAGGTCAAGCTGAGATATCCTGAAGAAAAGATATTAGTTGGTTAGGGAGGCGTTTTAATTGAAACAGTTTGCAGTATTGGGGCTGGGGAGGTTTGGAAGCAGTCTGGCCAGGACATTGTATGGATTGGGTCATGATGTTCTGGCGGTGGATAAAAGCGAGGATATAGTACAGGATATATCTCCTTATGTTACCCATGCAATCCAGGCCGATGCTACCGATGAAAGCACATTACGTTCATTGGGCCTTAGGAATTTTGATGTGGCGGTTATATCAATAGGTTCGAGTATACAGGCCAGCATAATGGTTGCGCTGATAGTCAAGGAACTGGGGGTTAAACACGTAGTTGCAAAGGCCCAGAACGAACTGCACGCTAAGGTGTTATACAAGATTGGCGCCGACAGAGTAGTGTTTCCCGAGAGGGATATGGGATTAAGGCTGGCTCATAATCTGGTTTCCAGCAACATAGTTGATTTTATTGAGCTTTCTTCCGATTACAGCATAATAGAGCTGGTTGCGCTGCCCGAGTGGAAGAACAAAACACTCAAAGAGCTAAATATGAGGGGAAAATACGGCATCAATATTATAGCAATAAAACGGGGAGGGGAAATATTCATATCTCCGAAAGCCGAGGAACAAATAATGGATAATGATGTGCTTGTGGTGGTAGGTGATAATGAAGATATAGTGCGTCTGGAGAACAAGGCTTAGGAAGGAGTGACAAAGTGATAACCAGCCGGGAAAATGCGCTTATTAAGAAGATAGTCAAGCTGCATACGGCAGCAGGAAGAAAGAAATCAGGGCAATACTTTACCGAAGGGATTAGAAGTGTTGGCCAGGCGTTGGAAGCAGGGGCTGACATTGCAGAGGCTGTTTATTGCGCCAAAGTCTATCAACTGCCGGCAGGCCGTCAACTGATGGATAGGATTGCCTGGGCCGGGATAAAGGCAGTAGAGGTAAGCGAGAGTTTATACAGGTCAATAACCGACACCGAAAACCCTCAGCCTGTTATGGCTGTTATTGATATGAAGGATTACAGATTGGATGATATACTCCCGACCAATGGCTTTTTTGCTGTAATAGTTGATGGAATCCAGGACCCTGGAAACCTGGGAACCATTATCCGAACGGCTCATGCTGCCGGTGTCCATGCGGTGGTGCTGCTAAAGGGAACCGTTGACCCATACAACCCCAAAACAGTGAGGGGCACAATGGGTTCCATATTCAGCGTACCGGTGGTACAGGAAAGCGACACCCGGAGACTGTTTGCCAGACTGCGGGAAACCGGAGTAAAACTGATTGCTGCAAGCCCGGAAAGCAGAACTCCCTATTGGGATATAAATTATAGAGGTAAGATAGCAATAATAATAGGTAACGAGGCCAACGGCATATCAGATCAGGTCAAAGAGCATTCGGAATTGAGCACAGTACTGCCCATGCCGGGCAGGGCAGAGTCTTTGAATGCCGCTGTTGCCTGTGGCATACTGCTGTATAAAGCTCTGGAGCAAAGGTTAACATAACAAATTCCTTGTAATGCTACCGGCCCTATGGTATAATTAAAAAAAACAGGCTGAGATTGGTAGTATTAAGATGAAGGGTGGTCTTTTCCAATGCTTACTGCTGACGTGTTCTGGAGAATGTTTGAGGCTACCGGTTCTATAGTTGCCTATTTAATGTATAGAAGCCTTATGATACAATAACAATAAAGATAACGCGATGAAGAAGGAAAGTAGAAAGGTTCCATCTGCCAGAGAGGGAATGTCACCGGCTGAAAGCATTCCTCAAAATGTAACCCTTTGAAGTTCCCTTCCGAGCGGCAGGGCTGAATTCTTCTGATAGTAGGTTCTGACGTAGGGCAAACGTTATTTGCACGACTATTTCAACGAGACTGCCGTTAGGCAGTGAAGTAGGGTGGAACCACGGAGTTAGACTTCGTCCCTTGGACGGAGTTTTTTTATATTCAAAATGGATACGGCTAATAGTGCAAATAAGAAGGGAGATGTAAATATGAAGGAAAAACTTCAGTCAATACTGGAAAAAGCCATGGCCGAAATAAAGGGCAGCCAGGAATTGGATCAGCTCGAAAGCAGCAGGGTCAAGTACCTTGGCAAGAAAGGAGAATTGACTGTTTTCCTAAGGGGTATGGGAAATATATCCCCCCGGGAGCGGCCGGTTATGGGAAAGCTGGTTAATGAGGCCAAGCAGGAAATTGAGGTACTGCTAAAAGAACAAAAAGAAAAAGTATTGGCACTGGAAAAGGAAAGAATGTTAAGGGAAGAGGAGATAGATATTTCCATACCCGGTAAGAGATTTGCCAGAGGCAGGAAACACCCTCTTACAAAGACCCTTGACGAGATTAAGACTATTTTTATGGGGCTGGGGTTCAGCGTTGCAGAAGGACCAGAGGTAGAGCTGGCTTACTACAATTTTACTGCCTTAAACATACCCGAGGACCATCCTGCAAGGGATATTCAGGATACCTTCTATATTAACGACGATATTGTACTGCGGACTCATACATCGCCGGATGAGCCCAGGGTAATGGAAAAAACCAAACCTCCAATAAGGGTTATTATTCCCGGAAGAGTATACCGCGCCGACGATGTGGATGCGACCCACTCCCCGGTTTTTCACCAGATTGAAGGGCTGGTGGTGGATGAAGGGATTACTCTCGGGGATCTCAAGGGCACTTTCGATTTATTTGTAAAGAAGCTGTACGGTGAACACATGGAGACAAAATTCAGGCCCAGCCATTTCCCGTTTACCGAGCCCTCTGCGGAAATTGATGCAACATGTTTCGTGTGTAATGGAAAGGGCTGCCGGGTATGCAAGGATACCGGCTGGATAGAATTGTCGGGAGCAGGCATGGTACACCCCCGGGTACTTGAAAGATGCGGCATTGATACCGCAAGATATTCCGGGTTTGCCTTCGGAATGGGACTGGACCGTCTTACAATGCTCAAATACGGTATAGACGATATGAGGCTAATGTTTGAAAACGATATACGGTTTTTAAGTCAATTTTAGGAGGGAAGTAGGATGCTGGTACCTGTTAATTGGTTAAAGGATTATGTGGATATTGACATGGACATCAATGAACTGGCAGATACCATGACCATGTCGGGCACAAAGGTGGAGCTGGTGTTAGAAGCCGGTCAGGCTATGGAAAAGGTGGTTGTGGGCAAGGTGCTGGAGATGAAGCCCCATCCTAATGCCGATAAGTTGGTTATAGGTATGGTGGATGTAGGGGATAAGACACTTCAGATTATTACCGGGGCGCTTAATGTAAAGCAGGGTCATTATATACCGGTAGCCCTTGACGGTGCGGTACTGCCGGGCGGAGTTGAAATAAAGGCCGGAAAGATTAGGGGTGAGGATTCCGAGGGCATGATGTGTTCGGCCCTCGAACTGGCGCTGGATTTGGATAAGCTGTCCCAGCAGGACAAGGAAGGCATATATATACTTGAAGGACAATATAAGCCCGGCACAGATATCAGAGAGGTAATCAGGCTGGATGAAAAGGTTATTGATTTCGAGATTACCACCAACAGGCCTGACTGTTTGTGCATGATTGGAGTGGCTCGGGAAGTAGGTGCAACCCTGGGGATTCCGTACAGGATGCCCAAAACGGCCATCCGGAACGAAAAAGGGGATATAAAAGACTATTTCAAAGGGATTTCAATACAAGAGCCCGATTTGTGTTACAGGTATCTGGGAAAGGTTATTGACAATATAAAGATAAAGCCGTCGCCCCAGTGGATGCAGAAAAGGCTTATACAGGCTGGAATGAGGCCCATAAACAATATAGTGGATATAACCAATTATGTAATGCTGGAAATGGGCCAGCCCATGCATGCCTTTGACCTGGAAAAGGTAGGGGGCAGGGAAATAATCGTAAGACGTGCAGGGGAGGGTGAAGAAATAGTAACCCTGGATGGCAAGAAAAGAACGCTGAGTAATAACGATCTTGTAATTGCCGATACTAAAACGCCGGTGGGTATAGCCGGGGTTATGGGGGGAGAGGATTCCGAAATAACTCCGCAAACCCGTACCATACTTCTGGAGACAGCGGCTTTCAACGGATATAATGTAAGACAGACCTGCAAAAAACTCGGCCTTTGGAGCGAGGCGTCCTTCCGGTTTATAAGGGGCGTGCATCATGACCTGGCAAGGCTGGCTTCCGACAGGGCCGCAATGCTGATGGAACAACTGGGTGCCGGGGAGGTGGTAGGGGGCGTAATCGATACCTACCCCAATCCGCTCAAGCCGTATTATATGGAAGTGAGTGCAGAGAGGATAAACAAGCTGGCAGGTATCAGCATACCGGCGCAGAGGATGAAGGATATGCTGGAGAGACTGGAAATGAAGGTGGAGGAAAAGGATGGGAACCTTTGTATTACGGTACCTACATTCCGGCAGGATATCCGGCTTGACTATGACATAGTTGAGGAAGTGGCTCGGCTTTACGGGTACGACAATATTCCAAAAACTGTAATGACTGGCAGTTGGGCAATGGGAACCAGAAGCCGCAAGGAAAAAATAATGGATGCGGTGCAGGATATTCTGTGCGGCTGCGGACTGTATGAGATATCCACCTATTCCTTCGAGAGTCCGTCGGTGTATGACAGAATAAAGCTGCCCGACGGCCACCGGCTGCGGGAGACGGTGGCAATAAGCAATCCCCTGGGGGAAGAGTACAGTATAATGCGGACAACTCTTTTGCCGGCTATGCTTAATGTGATATCGCTCAATTATAACAGGGGTGCTGCCAGTGCAGGGTTTTATGAGATAGCTAACAGGTTTATTCCCCGGGAAATCCCCCTGAAGCAGCTTCCCGATGAGAAGCTGACAATAGCCTTGGGGATGTACGGTGAGGAGGATTTTTATTCCATAAAGGGCAGGGTGGAGACGCTGCTGAGGGAACTTAACATTTCCGGCTATGAATTCAGGAAGACACAAAATCCGTCCTATCATCCCGGCCGGGCCGCTGAAATATTTATTGACCGAGAGGCGCTGGGGATAATTGGAGAGGTACATCCCGATGTACTGGAAAACTACGGCGTGGGCCAACGGGTATATGCGGGAGAACTGGATTTTTATCTTTTGATGGATAAGGCTGACAGCCATTTAACTTATTCACCTCTTCCAAAATACCCATCGGTCAACAGGGATATAGCCATTATAGTTGACAAGGAAGTCCAGGCGGGGACTCTTGAAAAAATAATCCACCAGGCCGGCGGTGAGTTGGTGGAGGATATTGAGCTCTTTGATATTTACACCGGGGAACAGATACCCCAAGGTAAAAAGAGCGTTGCCTACTCACTGACTCTGAGGTCAGGCGAAAAGACTCTGACCGATGACCAGGCCAACCAGGTTCTGGAAAGGATTCTGGAAGAACTGGGCAAAAAAACCGGTGCCAAGCAGAGATAACACACGCGGGGCAGACACGGGGACGG
>JAENYX010000041.1 GCA_016841565.1 Clostridium thermobutyricum
GGTGGTGTGAGAGGACGGTAAATAAATTAATTATTTACCTCCTACTCGATTGCCGCATGGTATACTATATATGTCAGGGGAACGGATTCCCTGACAGCGTGTGCCGGAGACGTTTTAAGCATAATTATCTGTACGGGGGTGTTACTCTTGTTATTTCTGTTACTCATCATAGCAATAGTTGTTCTGCTGGCGGTAAACAACCAAAAGACAGAAAAGATAGCTGATATGCTGGCCGGCAAAGAAAGAAGCGAATTGGCCAACCTGATTAGATTAAGGGATGCAGGGGTTTTGACCGAGGAGGAATTTCAGGAAAAGAAAAAGGAATATGAAAGCTGGATGGCACAGAAAGGTCTTGGCGATGAGAGGAAGGCACTGTCAGACCTGCATGAGAAGGGGCTGTTCAATGATGAAGAGTTTGGCCGGAAGTTGGAGATAATAGAGAAGTCTGAAAAAGAGAAGGCTGAAAGGACAAAAGGAATCACCGGCACTCAGCTGGCTGAAATAAGGCGCAAGACGTCCTACAAAGAGGCTATGTGTTTTGCCGAAAGAACACCGGATTCCTGGATATGTATCTGCGGAACCGAAAACAAGCTGTCCGACAGGAACTGCAAAAAATGCCACAGTAATCAAAGATATGTATTGGAAAACTGTACCAAGGAGACACTGTGGAAATAAAACATGGCATAGGGACAAATCTCTTGACACAGTCTGCCGTTCCCCTGTCTGCACGTGTCTGCAGACAGAAGAATTGTCCCCGTGTCTGTCCCCGTGTCTGTCTTGGAAAAATCCCTTTTTGTCATCCTGAGCGATAGCGAAGGATCTTTAAATTCGGGGCGTACCCGGTACGGGAGATTCAGAAAGGACAAAAAACGTGATAACAACTATAAAAGTCTACGGAGAAAAAAAGCAGGCAAGGTTTATTAAAAGGCTTAACCGGTTTGAAGCCTTGGTTGAGTGTGACGGCGAAGACATCCTCTGCCATGTTGCCAATACCGGCAGGATGAAGGAGCTGCTTGTCCCCGGCAGGGAGGTGGTACTCCGAAGGGCCAAAAACCCCCTCCGCAAGACAAAGTGGGATTTAATAATAGCTCATACCGAAAAAGGTATTCCGGTATTTCTGGAAGCGGTCATGGCCAACCGGCTCATTCTAAAGGCATTGAGGGAAGAACTATTAAAGGAGTTTGAAGGATACACCCATATAAAAAGGGAAGCAAGCTACGGCAACAGTCGCTTTGACGTATGCTTGACGGATAATGAGAGGACATGCTATATAGAAATAAAATGCGTTACCCTGGTGGATGACAGTACTGCCAGGTTCCCCGATGCTCCAACCGAAAGAGGGAAAAAGCATGTACTTGAGCTAATCAGAGCAAAGGCTGAGGGTTATGGTGCTGCGGTCATAATTGTATCGCAAAGGAAGGATGCAGTAGATTTTAAGCCCAACTGGAATATGGACCCCGATTTTTCAAAGGCCCTTGCCAACGCAGCCATGACAGGGGTAGAAGTGTATGCGTATAACTGCAGTGTTTCGCAGGACAGCATAGCTTTGCTTGGGAGAATTGCCGTCGATTTGGGACGGGCGGACCGGCCGGAGGTTTGACTTGAAATAATTGATATGGTATTATTTTTATAAGCCTATTAGGGAGTGGATTTATCAAGTGGATGATTCGCCTTTACCCGAACCGTGTATTAAAAACTTTATAATTAAGAAAATAATGCGACACGGAATTTTCAGTAGATGCATACATCTATTTTTTTCGTGTTTTTTTTTGATTGCTTATATATAGACGCTTTTTACATTAATTACATTACAATTTGAGAAAATACCATTTAGGGGGGTTATTCATTTGAACCAAGGAGCCTCTGTATTATGGCCGCTGATACTTCAGCTTATACTGATTATTGTTAACGCTGTTTTTGCCTGTGCCGAAATTGCGGTTATTTCCATGAACGACAACAAGCTTGCAAAACTCACGGCAGCAGGTGATAAACGCGCAATTAGGCTTACAAAGCTGACCGAGCAGCCTGCACGCTTTCTTGCCACCATACAGGTGGGCATTACCCTTGCCGGCTTTCTTGCAAGTGCTTTTGCTGCCGATAATTTTTCCGATGTACTGGCAGAGTGGCTTGTGAGTGTGGGTGTAAAAGTACCGGTAGCCACATTGAATACAATATCCGTCATTGTTATAACCTTAATTTTGTCATACTTTACGCTTGTGCTGGGGGAACTGGTTCCCAAACGGGTGGCTATGAGAAATGCCGAGAAGCTTGCCCTTGCAATGTCGGGACTGGTGCATTTCATATCCAGGGTATTTGCACCCCCGGTTTGGCTGCTGACTGTATCCACCAACGGAATATTACGGCTGATTGGTATTGATCCTCATGCTGCCGACGATGATATTACCGAAGAAGAAATCCGCATGATGGTGGACAGGGGCAGTGAGAAGGGTGCAATAAACCACCAGGAAAAAGAAATGATACAGAATGTTTTTGAATTTGACAATAAGACTGCCGAAGACGTTATGATCCATAGAACCGATGTTTCTCTTTTATGGCTGGATGAAAGCATAGAGCAATGGGAGAAAACAATCATTGAAAGCAGGCACTCAGTTTTTCCTGTGTGTGATGAGACCACCGATAATATTATCGGCATTTTGAAGGCAAAGGACCTTTTTCAGATTAAGGAGAAAACCCGTGATAATATTATGGAAATGGCTATAAAGCCTGCATACTTTGTGCCCGAAACAGTACGCACCGATGTATTGTTTAGAAACATGAAAAAGAGCAGGAATCATTTTGCCATAGTATTGGATGAATATGGCGGTATGAACGGTATAATTACAATGAACGACCTGCTTGAGGAGCTGGTTGGAGACCTTGAAGACGATGATTCAATTCCCGAGAAGCCGCCTTTGATTGAACGCGTCGACTCACAAACATGGAAGATACAGGGTATCACTCCTTTGGAAATGGTTTCGGAGCAGCTTGGGATAATGCTGCCCGAGGATGACTATGATACGTTCGGCGGCTTGGTTTTCGGTCTGCTGGGGTTTGTCCCGGATGACGGGAGCACGCCCGAACTGGAAGGGTTCGGGCTTATAATCAAAGTGACCGAAATCAAGGACCATCAATTGGAAAAGGCCTTAGTATGCCTTGAGCATAATGTAACCGACCAAAACAATAAGAGTGAGTAGTATAGTCAGCAAACAGGGGGAAAGGTACACTGTTTGGAGTGACAACCATTCCGTCCCCCTGTTACCTGGATAAACAGGGGGACAGGCACCTTGTTTGAGGGTATCTACGGCTCTTTCCGCTTGTCGCTATTTCATATCCTTTGGGTTGGGAGCCTTTACGACGAAGAATTCCAAAACCTCATCGTATTTGTTTGTCACATTCATCTTTGTTTTAAAGGGTATGTTGAGAATATTGCCTTTCCGGTATTCTGCCGGCAGGCCGTCATCCAGTGAAATTGCCATGCGGCCTCTTACGATAATCATATATACGTTTGAGTTTGAATAGTGCACCGGCAGGCCGGTATCCTTTGTGAGCACCATATGGTTTATCTCAAGGTTGTCATCGCTCACTATCTTTTCTATAAGCTTTTCATCCACACTGCTGTAGTCATACTTTTTTTCAATCATTCAATTACCCTCCCTCGGTTATATTAAATTAACTTCCGTTAATACTGTGGCCCCATTGGATGCGGCCGTTCCCCGACATGCTGACACACTGTCATACGGCGTCCTGTCGGGATGCTCCGACACTCTTTGAACTGTCTTTTTTATAAACTATCGAATTGGCGGGGCAGGCATGGGTGCAGGCGGTGCATTCAAGGCACAGGCCCTTGTCTATGACAGGATAGCCGTTTTCACCGTCTATTGTTATTGCCTCTGCCGGGCAGACCCTTTGGCAGATTCCGCATTTTTTACAGTCGGTTTGATCCACTCTCCAATAGTATCTTGAAAGCAATCCGGTAATATTCAGCAAAGCGCCGTAGGGGCACAAATACCTGTGCCAGAGTGACGGTACAAATACCAGGGTTATAGCGGTGCCCAGCACCGTAAGGGCCGGCAGTACCGGCAGCTTCCTTCCGGTCTTTAAGGTCATTACCATAATACCCACAAACAAAATTAAAATACCGTAGCGTACCACCGGGGTTTTAACCCATCCGGGAACATCCCTTCTTTTTATACCCTTACTTTTATACAGCCAATCAACTGCTTCGGTTAATGTATTTATAGGACATATCCAGCCGCAGTAGAACCTCCCGAAAATGGTTGCCCCGATAAGACCAACGAGAAATACCGCCATCCAAAGCTGTATCCTTCCTGTGACCATAAGCAGTAAAAAGACTGCTAGAAATACCAACTGCACAATCCGCCTGTATTTTATTCCCATTTGATTACCTCTTTCCATTATAATTTTCTTTCCCGGGCCGACAGCCTTTGGCCGGTTTGTGCTGCCCGGCAGGTTTCCTGTCTGGCCGGCCATAGCATATGACAGGTAATACCCGGAGTTTTAAGGTGTTGTACCGGCACCGTCAGATTCAGCTTCCGAGAGACGGCTGCCCCTCCATAGAGCCGAGGCTTTTTCGGATGCCCGCTCCATCAGCAGATATACGATGGGTATTATTATTAGCGTAAGGAATGTGGCCGCAAGGATACCTCCGATTATTGTAACAGCCAGGGGAGAAAAACGTTCCGATCCAAGGGCAAGCTCCAGGGCCAGCGGCGTCATGCCGGCCACGTCCGACAGGGCGGTCATCATAATTGGACGGAAGCGGTTTTCCACAGCTGCCCGTATTGCCTGGGCAGTACCCGCACCCTGCCTCCTGTTTATGTTTATTGCATCCAAAAGCAGGATTGCGTTGTTTACCACCGTTCCCGCCAGCAGTATCAGGCCCAGTATTACCGGCATGGATATAACTTTACCGGATATTTTAAGGGCTGCTGCCACACCGACAAGCACAAGGGGTATGGACGCCATTATGGTGACGGGATGGAGTACCGAGCCAAACTGTGCCATCAAAAGCAGATAAACGCTTATTAGGGCTATTACAAGGGCAAAGGCCATATCCTTTCCCGATGCTGCAAGCTCGGCACGGTCGCCGGTTATCTCGGCCGAATAGCCCATTGGCAGATTGATGCCGCCTAGTTTGGATTCAATATCGCCGGCCACATGGCTTAAAGGGCGCCTATGGGTAAAACCAAGTACATCTATTGTATTGATTAAATTCTCTCTGGTTACAAGGCCGGGCATTGTTTCGGTTTTTATTTGAGCAATGCTGTTAAGGGGCACCGCAACCCCGGCGGGGGTTGATATTACAATGCTGTCTATCTGGGACTTTGACCTGCGGTGTTCTTCGGGATACCTAACCACAATGGCAGTATTGTCGCCATCCTCCGGCTGCAAAGTGGTAGCCTTGATACCCTCCATGCTCTGGAACACCTGGCTGGTAACCGCTGCCGCGTCAAGCCCCAGCCTTTCCATGCGGGACTTGTTTAGGTCCAGTATCATTGTTTCGGTTCCTCCCGACCAGCTTAGGTATACATTGCTGGCACCCCGGACTTTTTGTATTTCCTCCTTAACATCCAGCGCAAGCATCTCAAGAACTCTGTTGTCGGAGCCGGATATCCTTACATCGATGGGAGCTCTGGCGGTGGCTACAACCGTACCCCCTTCCTCCTTCACAACAAAGGTATTTATATGGGGTATAAGCGCTATTTTCTCCCTGAGATGTTCCTCTATCTCCCAGATGGTGCGGTTCCTTTCCTTCCGGGAACCGAGCTGCACCGAAATTCCCGCCTGGTTTACCGTCATTGCCCCGTTTTGGCCCATATAGGCGGTTCCAGGTTCATAACCAGCCTGGGTATAATAGCTTAGGACGTCCGGGTCCTCTTTCAGAAGCCATTCCACCCGGTCGGCAATATCCATGGTTTTATTAAGGCTCATGCCATCCTTTGTTTGTATCCATACGGTAAAGGCGCCGGTGTCCAGGCTGGGGAGAAGATCCATACCCGTTCCTGCAAGCAGGACTCCTGAAACGACAAGCAGCAAAAGGGTAAGTGTTAAAACCCTGGCCGGAGCCCTCAAAGCGGCATCCAGAGCACCAAGGTAGTAACTCTTAAGCCTTTCCATCAAAGAGGTGAAGGGTCTGCCCAGCCGCCGTGCCCATTTGTCGGCTCCCTTGAAATTAATGCCTGAGGTCAGTACCAAAAACAGGGGTATTATTGAAACCGATACTATAAAGGACGAGCCTATGCTGAATATTATGGTTTTGGCGAGGGGTCCGAATACCCTGCCTACAAATCCTTCGATGAATATAAGCGGTACCATCACTATGAGGGTCGTGGCGGTACCCGCCGCAACCGACAGCATAATTTCGCCGGCGCCGTCTATGGCCGCCCGGACCAAATCCTTCCTCATCTCTCTGTTGTGCCTGCTTATGTTCTCCACTACCACTATGGCGTTGTCCACAACAATACCAATGCTCAGGATAACAGCCGAAAGGGTTATTAAATCCAGCTGCATGTTGCAAAGCTTCATAAGTGACAGGGTCAGTAAGTAAGATAGTGGTATGGACACCGATACCGCCAGCGCCTTATGGAAGCTCAGCACAAACAGCATTATAATAAAAACGGTGAGAAACAGCGCTATTACTATGCTATTGGTCATGTTATCCACCACTTGCGTTGTGAATTGCGAGTCATCGTCGGCTATTTCAATATCCAGGCCGGAAAAATTCATTTCCATACTTTCCAGTTCTTCTCTTACTCTTCCCGCAACCTCTACGGTGTTTGACCCGTCCTTTTTTACAATTTGCAGCGCAATGGCCTCTTTACCCATGTACCTGAAGCTGCCTGTCGCTTCCTTTATGCCGGTTTCAACCAGGGCCACGTCCCTAAGGCGAATTATTTCCCCCTTTATATTGGCGACGGGTACTCCTCCAACATTTTCCGGGCTTTTCAGCAGTCCGTCAACCCTTATTCCCAGACGGGTGCTTCCATCCTCAATACTGCCGCCCGGAAAGGATATGTTGTTTTTGCTAAGTGCCTGCACTATCTGCTGGGGCATAATGTTGTATCTTCGCAGCCTTTCGGGTAAAAGCTTTATCTGAAGCTGTGTCTCGTAGCCGCCGAATACGTCGACCGCAGCTACGCCGTCGATAAGCTGCAGTCGTGTTTTTATATCGTCGTCGGCAATATCTCTTATCCTAGCCATGTTAAGCCGGTCAGAGGTAAGGGCAATTGTCATAATGGGTTTGTCGTTTATATCCACCTGAACAATCCGGGGCTCCTGTATGTCATCGGGCAGCTTGCTTCTTATCCTGTTTATGGCGTTTTGAACGTCTATGGCACCACGGGAACCGTCGGAACGGTATGAAAACTCCACCGTAATAACCGAAAGTCCGTCCTGGGAAGTGGACCTCACCGTCTCAACGTCGCTTACCGTTACCATTTCCTCTTCTATTATTTTGGTTACGTCACCGGCTACGTCCCGGGCCGGAGCACCGGGGTATGCGGTTATTATATTTACCATGGGGGGAGAGGTATTGGGGAAAAGCTCCACCGGCAGGCTGGATTTGGCGAATACGCCCAATACGATAACCGCTATGGTAATGGCTATCACCGTAAACTTTCGACCAACTACATATTCCTGCCACTTCAAGGCTTTTCACCCCCCACTACATACACACTGCCATTATCCTTTAGCAGGCCAAGGTCGCCGCAGGCCACACACTGGCCTTCCTCAAGGCCGGATATAACCTCGGTCAACCCTTTGTCTTCCGACCCGACGGTAATCCGGGTAAGAGATGCCTTATCCCGGCGGATAATAAATGCAAAGGTGCCTTCCGGCGTATCTACTATTGCCTCCGATGGAACCAACAATACATCCTTTTTCGAATTGGTAATAAAGCCTACTTCTACCGCCGTTCCCTGAGAAGGGTGGTTATTTTGCAAAATTATCTCTACGGTTGCGGTGTTTGTGGCCGGGTCTATCGAGGGAAGTATCCTTGAAACCTTAGTATTCAGGCTATTCTCTCCCCAAGTAACCACCGCCGGGGTGTTCTCGTCCAAAAGATATAAATCCTCCTGGACAACCGATACCACAACCTTTTTGTCTTTACCGCCGGAAAATGCCATCAGAGGTTTGCCCGGCATGGCCATGTCCCCTTGTTGTGTCAATATGCCGGTAACAATACCGTTCTGCGGCGCCCTTATGTAATGGACATCCAGCGCTGCTTCCAATTCCTTCAAATTGGCCTCGGCTGTTCGTACTTCCGCTTTGGCAAGCCGGTATTTAAGGTCCGCTTCATCGTATTGCTGTTTTGAGACGGCTCCCTCGTCAAGAAGTGTCGCATACTTTGCCAGCATATCGCTGCAGTAGTCGGCGTTCATGGTTGCTGCATCAAGCCGTGACTTAAGCGTCTCAAGTTTCAGGTCAAAGTCCCGGTGATTAAGCTCGGCCAGCACGGTGCCCCGGGCCACTTGCTCTCCTTCGGTGACATACAATGCATTTACCTCGGCGCTTACTTTGGACGACAGCATTGCCGAGTACTCGTCCTGTACTGTGCCGTTGTATGAAAGACTTGTCACCAAATCTCCTCTTTTAACAAAGGCGGCCTCCACCGGGACAGGCTTTTCGGCCGGGATATCTTCCGCATCCGGGCTTTCATATAAGAAAACTATATACACTGTAAGTAAAAGCACCGTTATCACCGCTGATATCATGATTTTTTTTATCATCATTGTAACCTCCCGCCCTTTATGCTGTTTAGGAACATGCAAATAATTCTGTCGCTTTGGTCGGCGGTCCTTTGACTGTCGGTACCGCCAAGGAGGTTTTGGTTTATGACACTGCCTATCATTATCCATATAAAGTAACGGGAGGCAAAGGAAGCCTCTTTTGGTGAGGTCTTTATAAAATTCCGGTTGAGGTAGTCGGTCAGGGCGTCAAGGAGGCCACGGTAGATGCCGGCAAACTCTTTTCTAACCTCATCATGATACTGCATATCATTCATCAAAAGCCCAAAGAGCCTGCTGTTTTTTTCACCCATGGTAAGACGGTCTACCAATAGATTCTTGAGCATTGTTCCGTCATCATTGTCTTTATCCTTTAAGCTTTCTATAACTTCCGACAGATGACCCTTAATCTGTCCCAAAACTTCGAAATACAGCTCCTTTTTGGTGTTGAAGTTGCGAAACAGCGTTACTTCGGCGATGCCGGCCCTTTGGCTTATTTCCAGGGTGGTTGCCTCAACGTAGCCCCTTTGACAGAATACCTCGGTAGCCGCACTTATAATTCTTTCCCTTGCACTTGGTCTGCCCATAACGCACCTTCCTTTACATTTTTAATGTAAGTGCACACTAACATTACTTGGACTATTATATAATTTAACGGCTTGGACTGTCAAGGGGAACAGGCGCATTTTTAAACAGGGTACCTTTCCTTTGCATGAATTGTTTGAACATATTGACAATTTGGTATTAAAGCAATAAAATTAAATCAAAAATGAACGGGTGTTTATTATATGCAAGTTTTAAAGGATGAGATTAAAGAAAGGATACATAAAGCAGCGCTTAAAGAGTTTAAAGAAAAGGGTTTCAGGAAGTCCTCCATGCGGGCGATAGCCAAAAGAGCGGGTGTTACCGCGGGAAATTTCTACAGGTACTTCGGCAACAAGGAGGATTTGTTTTATGCCGTTATAAGCCCGGCTTTTGACAGGATTGTTGAGCTTATCAGGGAGAATAAGGACTTTGATCTTACCGGAGGTGATATGTATTCAAGTCATCTGGAGTATGCAACCGACTGTATTGCAAAAATACACGGTAAGTTCCGGGAAGAGTTGATTATCCTTATCGACGGCAGCAGGGGAACTGTATACGAAAATGCCAAGGAACAGGTTATAACACTGTTTGAAGAAAACATTATGTGCTTTTTGTCAAAATCATGGCCCCAAGGGATGGACGGTGACCGCAGATTTATCATGCACGTTATTGCCGCAAGCTATATTGAGGGGCTGGTCACTATTATGCGTCATTATAAAGATAATGCGGGAGCCGTTGATGCCATGGCGGTTTTTACAAGTTTTATGTTTGAAAAGCATTGCAAAACCTGGGATTTATAGGAGGAAAGCCGTAAAAAAATATTGGTGGGCAGTGGATGGGGGGGTCTTATTGAAAAAAGTAATTGCGGCAGGCATCGTTGTTGTGATTCTGGCATGCCTTGCTCCTGCCCTGTTTGGAGGAGAAGGCCCGGATGCCGGCCAAGAGACCATAAAACCTGTAAGGGTAATGAAAGTATCCGCGGATATTACTCCTGTGGTTTTGGAGTATACAGGCATTGTTGCACCCGGGGATGTAAGGCAGATGAGCTTTAAGAGCTCCGGAAGAATAGCCGGTATATACGTTGAGGAAGGCCAGTGGGTGAAAAAGGGAGATATGCTTGCGGCGCTGGATACAAAAGAACTGCTCCATGCAAAGGAGGATACCGTACAGGAGCTAAAAAGCGCACTGAATGCCTTGGAGTTTTGCCAATCGGAATGCCAAAGGATGGAGGCCCTTTACCGAGAGGGTGCGGTGTCATTCCGGGATCTTGAGAAGGCAAGGCTTGACCGGGATTTGCAGCAGGCCGCCGGTATAAGGGCTGAGGTAAACATGAAAAATATACAAAGCAGAATAGAGGATGCGGTCTTAGCAGCCGAGATGGACGCATTCGTAACTGATGTTTCGGCCAAAGAGGGGGAAATGGCCGCAGCAGGTTATCCGGTGGTAATTATCCGAAGCGGAGATTTGGTTGTGAACGCCGGCTTGTCGGAAGTCGATGCGATAAAGGTTAAGCCGGGGACACCGGTGAGGGTGAAGGTCGGAGACAGAGAAGTTTTCGGGCAGGCGGACTTTATTGATCCTGTCCCCGATGAAGCAACAAGGACCTATAACGCAAAGGTAGTCCTCCGGGAGTGTCCGTTCAACATAGGTGCTGTGGTCAAACTGGAAATATTATTAGGAGAAGAGGAAGGCATATGGATACCCGTCACGTCGGTTATGGTGGATGGTGAGGATTACATATACATAGTTGAGAACGACAGGGTGGTCAGAAAAAGGGTGGACATCAGCGGGTCAAGGTCAAGCCGGGTCAGGGTTAGTGGACTTAATCCCGGCGACATTCTGGTTATAGAAGGACATAAAAATTTAAAAGACGGCGACAGGGTGAGTGTTAATTGGTAAAAAGAGTGTAAAGGGATGTTGATGTATGATTGGTGCGGCTATAAGGAATAGGAAGATTACGTTGTCCATTGCTGTGCTTCTGGCAGCGGTGGGATTTTTTAGCTATTTTATAAACCCCAAGCAGGAAAACCCGGATATTAACGCGCCCTTTGCGGTTATTACGGCGGTATATCCGGGGGCTTCACCGGAGGATATGGAAAGACTGGTTACACGTAAAATAGAGGAAAAAATAGCCGAAATAGAGGGATACAGCTATTGTCAGTCCAATTCCGCAAACAGCATTTCGTTTACCGTCATAAGGCTTGATTCATATACCGACACCCACCAAGCCTGGGCGGATTTAAGGCAGCGTATGGATGATATCCAAAGGGAGTTGCCGGAGGGTTGCGATGATATTGAAATAAACACCGACTTGGACCGGACTGCCGGAATAATATTAAGCCTTTCGGGAGAAGGTTATTCACGCCGGCAGCTGGCTTGGTATGCTGAAAGGTTGAAAAAAGAACTTATCAAGATACAGGGAATATCCCGGATTGACATCATTGGTGAAATGGAAATGGAAGTCATGGTGGAGGTGGATACCACACGGCTTAAGCTGTACAACATATCGATGGAGGATATTTCAGGCATAGTAGGTTTGCAGAATATCGAGATACCGTCGGGCCAGATTGATGACGGAGATACAAAAATAAATGTCAATATGCCCGGTACCTATTCTTCTCTCAAAGAGATAGAAAACACCATTATTGGCGTATCGGCAGAAAGCGGGTCGGCTGCAAGGCTTGGAGAAATAGCACAGATTTATATGCAGCCTCGGGATACCAACCTTACGGTAAAAAAGGACGGAAGGGATGCTGTGCTGTTATCGGGGTATTTCAAGGATAACAGTAACATCATAACTACAGGACGGGATGTGGAAAGGAAGATTGACGCACTAAAAAATGACCTGCCGGAGGACATTGTTTTGGAGCGGGTGTTATACCAGCCGGCGGATGTGGGTAATGCAGTGGGTGGGTTTATCAAGAACCTGCTTGTGGGTATTCTGTTTGTAATCATTGTGGTATTTCTGGGTATGGGTTTCAGGAATGCCATAACGGTTTCGGTGGCCATACCCCTTTCAATGCTTATTACATTTTCAGTAATGAAGATATGGGGTATAAAGATACATCAGATTTCCATATCGGCGCTTATAATAGCGCTGGGTATGCTTGTGGACAATGCCATAGTTGTGACCGATTCCATTCAGGTAAGAATGGACAGCGGGCAGGACAAAATGTATGCCTGTGTGGAAGGTGTGAAGGAAGTATCGGTACCGGTGCTCACATCCACTCTTACCACCATAGGTGCTTTTATTCCGCTTTTTATGCTGCCTTCAGTGGCGGGGGAATATATCAGGAGTATTCCTCAGATAGTTATTACATCTCTTTTGGTCTCATATCTTGTGGCCATATTTGTCACGCCGGCAATTGCATTTATCTTTTTTAAGAAAAGCAAAAACATGGAAATGCTTCCCCGGTTGCGGGGGTGGTTTGAAGGAGTGCTGAAGTTTTCGTTAAGAAGGCGGGGTACTTTAATGCTGGTTATTGCGGCCGCCATTGTATCATCGATAATTGCAGCTGTGGGGCTGGGGCTTCAGTTTTTTCCCAGGGCGGATACCAATATGGTATATATAGACATAAAAGTCGAGCGGAGGGACGACATTAAAAGAACAGAGAGGGTGGCCGATATGGTATCGGATGTTCTGGAAGAGCAGCCCGAGGTTATAAGCCGGACCTCGGTGGTTGGTGGCGGGCTGCCCAAATTCTATAATACTCTGCCCGTTTATACCGGGTCCCGGGATTTCGCACAGGTAATGATAAGGATTGATCTTGGGAAAAGGGGAAGGTTTAAAACAAATTCGGCTTTCACCGACCACCTGCAGGGAGTTTTGGACACCCGGATTGTCGGCGGTACCGCTACTGTTAAGCAATTGGAGTTGGGGGAGCCTATAGGCGCTCCCTTAAGGGTTCGGATAACAGGAGACCACCCCGGCCGCATTGCGGAAGCTGCCGTTGGTATCAAAGACAGATTAAGCGGCATAAAGGGTACCATGAGCGTGAACGACGATTTGGCGGCCAGGGAATATGAATACTCGGTAGAGATGGATGTTGACAAGGCGGGAAACCTCGGGATTTCAAGATATGATGTTCAAAGGGAGGTAAGTATGGCCTTAAGGGGTCAAAGGGTGTCGGTTTTTCGGAAAGAAGGGGAGGAGTACAATATTCTTGTAAAGGGCAACATAGGGTCAAGGGAAGACCTGGAAAACCTATACATAAAGTCTTCGGTCACCGGCCGCAGTGTAATTCTGAAAGATATTGCCCGGGTAGGGTTTATGGCGGTAACACCAGATATTAAAAAATATGACGGGAGCAGGGCGGCCATGGTTACAGCCGAAGCCAAACCGGGATTCAGTCCGGTGGAAATTGAACGTCAGTTGGGCAGGAAAATGGAGGATATGCATCTTGAGGGTGTGAACATTGTATTTGACGGTGAAAAAAGAAAGATAGGGGAATATTTTGGTGATATCGGAGTGTCTGCAGTGCTTGCCGTGCTTTTGATATACGGTATACTGCTGGTACAGTTTTATTCCTTTGTGCAGCCCCTGGTTATTATGTTTACAATACCTTTGTCGGCAACCGGTTCGGTATTGGGTCTTTCTGTGTTTGGCCAACCACTGTCCTTTACGGCACTTTTAGGAATGGTCAGCCTTCTGGGGATAGTTGTTAACAACGCAATAGTACTACTGGATTATATAAACGGAGGCATAAGACTGGGGAAAGCGGTCGGGGATGCCTGTATCGAGGCGGTTGGCAAAAGATTCAGGCCCATTATGCTTACCACGGCGACTACGGTTGCGGGATTAATGCCGCTTGTGTTTTCCGGCAGCGAGCTGTTCACTCCCATGGCGGTGGCATTGATGAGCGGACTTTTGGTATCCACACTGATGACACTTATAATAATACCCGTCGCCTTTACCCTGACAGGGAGACCGGGTAACAGGGGTGGGTGATGTTGGGGGTTGGTAGTTAGGAGACACGGGTATTAAGCGGCATGGAGATGAAGTTGCATATGCTTTTGTTGACAAAAGCATATGATGTGAAAAGGGGACTCCCGGCCACAGGCGGGTCGGCGGGAGACCCCCTTTTCTGTTAATCTGCTTTTACAGCATCCTTGGCGTTTATAAGTCCGGCGCCCTGGGAATTGGCATCCAGGTTGGGATACGCCTTTGCCGTTTTCATAAGCCTTTCCTTGACCTGATCGGGGGTGAGGGAAGGGTTGACCTGCAGCATCTGGGCCACTACTCCGGCACAAATGGGTGTTGCCATGGAGGTACCTGAGAGGGTGGTATACCATTCTTCGGTACGGGTTTCTTTTCTCTGTTTATCAAGGGTCGATTTGGGTGAACGCAGTGAAATTATGCCAACGCCCGGAGCCAAAACGTCCGGCTTTGCCAGGTTGTCGTTGGTTGGGCCCCGGCTGGAAAAGTCAGCTACAACGCTTCCGTCCGGGTTCTCGGGATCTATATCGTTAAGAGCTCCCACCGTGATGACTTGGGGATGAATTCCCGGGGAGTTTATGGTACGGTTTTCGGGTCCGCTGTTGCCGGCTGCAACGCATACCACAATCCCGGCATTCCACGCCTTTTCTATGGCCTGGCAGACGGGGTCGTTCTTATATGAGAGGGTGGTATCGCTCCCGAGGGATAGATTTAGAACCCTGATACCGTAGGTATTCTTGTTTTCGATACACCATCCGACGCCCTGAATTACGGTGGAAAGACTTCCGCTTCCAAGCGAATTGAGTACCTTTACCCCTACAAGATTGGCTTGGGGGGCGGGGCCTTTGTAGCGGTTATCCGACCGGGTTCCGTCGGATGCTATATCTCCCGCCACATGGGTGCCGTGGCCGTTGTCATCGTAGGGTTTTTTCTTTTGTTTCACCAGGTCCCTGAATGCAACTATCCTGCCGGTAAGGTCGGGATGGTCGTAAATACCGGTATCCAGTACCGCCACAGTGATGTTCCTGCCGGTAATCTTGTCATCCCACAGGTCGGAGGAGTGCGTTGTCTTTGTGGCCGAGTCAAGTACTGTCCTTATTTCGCCATCGTACCATACTTTTTTAATGCGGTTGTTTTTTACCAGTTTCTCAAGGGTTTTTGCATTGACCATGGATGAGAATGCGTTTATTATGGTAAGTTCCTTGTCTATTCGGCAGCCGGCGGCCTTGGCAACCAATCTGGCGGTGTGTTTTGGACTTCGGGTATCCGACAGTTGTACTATTACCGGAAGCTTCTTCAGGCGCTGCTTTGCTCCCTTATATGTGTCTTGGAAAATACACGGAAGGTGCTTTGCCGGTCTGTACCATTTCAAAGCAGACCTTCTCAGGGAGGGACAGAATTTGTAACTGTAAGAGCGAATCCAGTCAATTTCATGGATTGTCATAATACTATCCTCCTTGTAGCATCTGGTACATTATTATATGAAGGAGTGCCTTAAGGGGTGTGCGAATAAATGTGGAAAAGGGGTTACGCCTCTGCTAGAATAGACTTACAAAGGCTATGCAACGGATGTTTCAAAAGCTTATATTAATTTAAAAAAGGAGGGTATATTTTGCCGCAATTCGCACAACGCATGAAAACAATGGAGAAGTCCGCAAACATAATCAAAGGTCTGTTTGGCGCCATGAATGACCCGGGGCTTATTTCCTTTGGCGGCGGTGCGCCTGCCCGGGAGGCCCTTCCGGTTGACATTGTACGGGAGATTGCAACAGACATCATAAGAACCGATAAAAAGGGTGTTGAAGCGCTGCAGTACGGCAGCGTAATGGGCCTGCCCGAGCTTCGCGAGGTGGTTGTTAATGACCTGCTGGCTCCAAAGGGAGTTAACGCAAAGGCCGAGAACATTCTTATAACCAGCGGCGGGTTGGAGGGTATTAACCTTCTGTGCCAGATTTATATTGACCCGGGTGACATAATTTTGGTGGAATCCCCCACCTTCGTGCACTGCGTGGAGATATTTGAAATGTTTGAGGCAAAGTGTATTGCCGTCGACATGGACCAAAACGGTATGGTAACCGAGGATTTGGAGGCCAAGATTATTAAACACAAACCTAAAATGGTTTATGTCATTCCTACCTTTCACAATCCCACCGGCAGAACACTGTCGTTGGAAAGAAGGAAAACAATCGCCGGGCTGGGCAGCAAGTATGACGTTATAATCCTGGAGGACGATCCTTACAGGGATATACGCTACAGCGGAAGCGACCTGTTGCCCATTAAATCCTTTGACAAGACCGGACATACCGTCCTGGCCAATAGCTTTTCCAAGATATTTTCGCCGGGCAGCAGGCTTGGTTATGTATTGGCCAGCGATGAGATAACGTCAAAACTGTTTGATGCCAAAACTGCAACCAATTCCCACACATCAATGCTGCCCCAGGTCATATGTGCCGAGTTTTTCAAACGCGGCTATTATCCCCAACATCACAAAAAGATTTGCGACCTCTACCGCCAGAGAAGGGATACCATGATTGAATGTATAGATAAGTTCTTTCCCGAAGGGACAAAGAGGACTTTCCCGGACGGCGGGTTGTTTACGTGGGCCGAATTACCGGGAGGTATCAATACCACCGACCTTCTGGTTGAATCTACTGCAAACCCCCATGTCAAAGTGGTTTATGTTGCAGGAGAAGGTTTTTTTACCCAGGGAGGCGGGATGGGCAGCAATTGCATGAGGATAAGCTTTGGCAGCGTTGATCCCGAAAAAATCAGAACAGGTATTGAAAGGTTGGGCAGTTTAATCTGCTCAAAGCTGAAATAGCAAACAGAGACTGGTGCCAGACAGGGGGACAGGTACACTGTTTGAAGGCGATGGTGGGGCAGCGGGGCAAGGTTAACATAAAACAACGGACGTGATATAATTAAAGGGTCATCGGGAAGATGGGGAAGACAACAGAACCGCCGTCCCCGTGTCTTTCCGTGTCTTTTAGAAGAGGAGGTATTATTGTGAAAAGAAAATTGGTTACAGCTTTTATGATACTGGTCCTCGCGGTGGGTGTCATACCTTCCGGGGCATTTGCGGCGGGAGGAGGAGTCCGGGTTTCGCTGCCCGGGTTTGATGTTTTGTTAAACGGAGTAAAGGTGGAAAATGAATACCGGCAGTATCCGTTAATCGTTTACAGGGACATTACATATTTTCCCATGACCTATTTCGACTGCAGGTTTTTGGGTGTGGAAACCAGGTGGGACCAGAACAAAGGCCTTGAAATAGATAAGACCGGGATTACCGGTGCCTACAGGAACTATGAAGGAAAGAGCAAAAATGCCGTAGGGTATGCCGCAACCGTCCCCGACTTTGAGGTAAGCATAAACGGCAAGGCGGTAAACAATGCGCAGGAGGAATATCCGCTGCTGGTGTTCAGGGATGTAACCTATTTTCCCATGACCTGGAGGTTTTGCGTGGAAGAACTGGGCTGGGAATACAACTTCGATGCTGCAGACGGGCTTGTGATAAATTCGTCCAACCAAAGGCTGGAAAAGTATGTCCTTAGAGAATATGCCGACGGGCCGGTTATAGTGTCCGGCGGGTATTTCTACTACGGCGGCCCGGAGGGAGGGATATACCAGGCGCCCCTGGATAAACCAAAAGACGCAAGGAAAATTTACCAGCTTCCCCTGTGGAGCTACGGGGACTCCTATGTGCCTTATGGGCTGTCTAAAAAAGATGGGGAAGCATGGCTGGATTACCACCAGGGAGGAGCCGCTATGGGAACGGATTTTTACATAAGGTTAAACCCCGATGGTACAACCCAAGAGGTTGAAAGGGGTTACCTTACATTCAAAAACTTCGGGAATATTACCGTCAAGGTCGACCAGTGGGCGCCGCCGGTACGCAATAACCTCATGATTAAGCCCAATGGGGGGCAGGAGGAATACCGCACAGTGGGAAGTTCCGACTACCAGTACGGCTGGGATTACGAGCTAAGGGAAGACGGCTCCCAGGGGGGAAGCCCCAGCAAGGATATATACATGAAAGACGGTATCATTTATATACTGGCGGTGGATAAAACAAAGGAGACCGACCAAAGCAGGATTTACAGTGTTAATATCCTTACCAGTGAAACAGAAAGGGTGAGCGATGTAAGGGTAAACACGTTCAAAATGGACGGGGATACAATATATGCCATAAGCGGGGGAGACCTCTACCAAATATCTTTGGACGGGAGTGTTCAAAGCCGGCTTGAGACAGCGGGCCCCGTAAGCAGAGGGTTTGGCATACAGGTTCTTGGCGGCAATATATATTATGTTAACGGCGATGACAGCGGGTTGTATGCGGTGGGGAAAGACGGCTCCCTAAACCCCGGCGGCAGGGTGAACGGCCTTAAAATAGAGCAGGACCACCTAATCTGCACCTTCGAGGAAGATAACAACAGCCCCTATAGGATAATGGTATTTGACAAGACCGGCGGGGTAGTGTTCAAAACCTCCGATGTTGCCAAAATCAACGCCGTATCCATAGAAAACGGAAGGTTATATTATATGGAAAACGCCGAGGGGGCGGTTTATTCAACCGACCTGGCAGATTAAAAGGGACCAGTCGCAGGAGCGGTTTGGAGTGAGTCTACAAAGGCGCACTATACATAAATAAAGCTGCTTGGCAGGCAGCTTTATTTATTCAATACTCTTTTTTATTCGGACATTTTTTCCACGCTTATGTCGAGTGCTTTCATCTCTGTGTCGTAGCCCATCATTATGAATTCTCCCTTATCGTTTTCTGCAGCATAGGAATGGATGCCATCCATCCGGCTTTCCATGGCCTCATGTGAGAATTCTTTTTTAATATCTTTCAAATAGCTCTCGTAGTCTTCCTTTTCCACTTCGTCAATGGCAATCATAAAACCATTGTCGGCGGATATTACTGAGGATATGATACCTTTTTTGAATCGGGGAACCGTTTTTGCAATATCGGTGTCCGGCCACTCGGTGGCACCGAAGGTTACTTTCTGTCCTTCCTTTCCCTCAATTGTAACCTCACCGCTGTCAATATCCACATCAACACCATCCCCGATGCTCTCAACAATTTTTTCACCCACTGCTTCTCCAATAGCTTCCGACGGGCTTTTACAGGAAACAGCAGACAGCGCCAGCAAAAACACCATGGTTAAAAGTAGCATTTTCTTCATTTTATTATCCCTACCCTCCTTATATCACATTGGTTTTTCACCGGTATCCGATAAAGGGCGCGGGAAACTGACTTACCACGCCCTTAACATAACATTAATCTGTCTTAATTAGTTTTATAATAGGCTATTACTACGGTACAACTGTACTGGTCCGGGAAATGCTGGGTAGCATCAATCTCAATCCTGTAACCGCCCTTGTTGCCATAATAATGCGATTTTATGCCCACCATTCCGTCATAGTTTTCCGCATTCAACATTAAAGCGCAATAGTGTCCGTTAACTTCACTGAATTTTTCTCCTTCGTAATCAATAGTGATTACGTAACCTTCATTTCCCGTGTCAAAGGCCTTCTTCTCAACCGAGACAATTTTGCCGTTTTTGTATATAGGAATCAGGTCGGATGGATACTCCTCCGGCAAAGCCGTGGAGCTGCCGCTTTTGCTTTCTGGAACCTGCTTTGTGGCAGAGATATCATCCATGGAGTCGTAGGTTCTGACGGTCATGAGTACTGCTGCTTCCCGGGTAGCCATTCCGTAATTCGCAGCCTGCTGGGCGGTTGTGGTGGCTTTTGGCATGAAGCTGCCGCTTGCGTCACCTTTTATTATGCCAAGCTTGAACATGTATTTGGTGCCTTCCACCGCCCAGCTTGATATATGCTTCTGGTCGGGGAAATCGGCCACTCCTGCTGCGCTGTAGTCGGCATTAGGGGCTATGGCCTTTATTGTCCTGTACAGCATGGTGGCGCACTGCTCCCTGTTTATTAAAACGTTGGGAGAGAAGGTGGTGGCGGAAGTTCCGGCAGTAATTCCCGTTGCAAAAGCCTTCAGTATTCGCGGATTGGAAGTATCGGTAAAGGGGTTGGGTGAAACCGGCCATGCTGTTTTGCCGCTGGCCTTTTCGTAGAGCAGCACCGCAAGCTCGGCAAACTCCTCCCGTGTAATGGGCTTTGTCATGTCCGCACCCTTTAATATATCAGGTATAAGCCCGTACTTGTCTGCCTTATCCAGTTCCGGCGTAGCCCAGCTTGAAGCAGCGGAATAGGCGGGCATTCCGTGAGAGTATATATTTGAAAAGGGACTGTATATTGTGCCTGTTTTTCCCGCTGCCGGGTAATTGTCGTAGTTGAATTCATAGCGGAATTTTACATCATACACAAAGGAATCAAAGGAAGTGGCTCCGCCGCTGAAATAATCGTTTATATCCACTTCAAACCCTTCCAGACCCACTCCATACGTACCGTTATCCTTCCATTGGCCTGTGTCTACCTTTATCCAGACATTGGTCTGCACCTCTCCGCCGGATATGCTGTTAAGCTTTATAACATCGGCATGGGTGTTTTCTGCTATAAGGAACAGGTAGGGCTCACCATCGTCATACGTCCTAAGCTCTGCGGACTTGAGAACCGGTGCATGGTTTATAAGCTTATCGGGGTCCTCCACTTCCTGGTTGCTGTAGGATACAATCTTCGACCATGGTGAAATATACTCATAATCGTCCTCTTCATCGCCATAGTTTACACAAAAACGGAGACGGAAGTGCATTTTATGGCTGTTAAAATAGGTTTTGCCGTCCGGCAGCTCTCCGCCGGGGAAAAAGTCTTCGAATTCATAATAGCGCAGCTCTGCGGTATCGGTAAACTTGCCTTCTTCTACGCTGAACCAGGCACTGCCGGTGTACAGTTCATCAAGGCCCACCATAGCCGATCTCCACTGGCCATCGTCCAGTTTGTAATCAATCTGAACACCTATACCAAGGTTGTAAAACCCGGCATCCTCGAAACTGCCGTCGTATTCGTCCTGCAAAATGTCCCGGATTTCCTTGGATGCTCCGTATCCCACGTCAAAATTCCAGCTTTCGGCGTCAAACATTACCCCAACGTTTTCCGGAGCTCCAAAGCTTGCGGGAGGAGCATAGGCAGCCTGTGCTCCTCCCGGCATAAGGCCCAGGAAAAGCCCGAGCATAAGCATGAAAGCGCAGTATTTACGTTTCATATTGACCCTCCTTTATTTTGGCATTTATTCGATACCCATACGGGCGGATATCGGTTACATCTGTAGAAATGACGCACCTTATTCAAAATGCACACTGTTGATCAGGCTTTCAAAATCAGCAGCAAAGCTGTCAAAGATTTCTTCCGAGCATCCGCATGTAATAACATATACGTCCCGGTCAACAAAGAAAAAAACGTACTGGTACTTCATTTTGAAACCGCTTACTTCACAGGTGAAGGTGTATTTTTTAGCATCTTTGCCGTCCACTGTCAGGTCTTCAACACCGCCTACATATTCAACATTGTCAAAGGTCCCTTCAAAGATTTCTTTGGAATCACTTACCACTTCATCAAGGGTTGAGCTGCCGTAAGGCTCTTCTTTCAGCATAAAACTTGCACCCTGTTTTGAGTAACGCAGCAGAAAGCCTATACCTTCGCCAGGCTCCCAACCATCGGGAGCGGAAACCGTTACCTTTATTTGACCGGCCGGAGCGCTTTGTTCAGCAGAAGCTGTTTCTGTTTTCGCTGTATCTCCGGATGGTTGGTTTTGAGCTGCATCCCCGGGTGAGTTGCTTTCCGGAGCGGAATTTTGTCCGCTGCAAGCTGAAAATAGCAGTATTACCAGCAAAATGAAGCTTATCATGACATATTTTCTCAAGTTTTCTCCTCCTTTATTTCTGGATTACAGTTTGACAGGCAATGCCTGTTTTTCGGCTATTTCTCCTACCACATTTTATTTATAATTGACTTGTTTATTTTGTTTTCACACAGTAATAATCACCTCCCGTATACAAGTGTTTAATTTGCTGCGGCTTCTGTGTTGCTTTCCATAATATTAGTCTCTTCCTCCCAACAAAGTACCTATCCCGAAATTACCCATTATGCTCCCTTCTCCTTTACCCTTGCCGCCTTTGGCAGCAGCATAAATTCTGTCAGCCAGACGGGAAAAAGGCAGAGACTGGAGCCATACGCTTCCCGGACCGGTCAGGGTAGCCAGGGCCAGCCCCTCGCCGCCAAAAAGGGCATTCTTTATATTAGACGCAAACTGGATGTCATAATTAGTCTCCCTGGTCATGGCAACGAGGCAGCCTGTGTCCAGTTTTACGGTCTCACCCTGTCCGAGGTCTTTTTTGGCTATAGTGCCTCCGGCATGCATGAACGTCAGACCGTCGCCTTCCAGCTTTTGCATGATAAAGCCTTCGCCTCCGAAAAGTCCTACTCCGATTTTTTTCTGAAAGGCAATGCCAACCGAAATACCTTTTGCGGCACAAAGAAAAGCATCTTTCTGGCATATAAGATGTCCGCCGTATTGAGACAAATCAAAGGGTATTACCTTACCCGGATAGGGTGCGGCAAAGGCTACACATCTTTTATCACTGCCTCGGTTTGTAAAGGCAGTCATAAACAATCCCTCCCCGGTAATCATACGCTTGCCTGCTGAAAACAGTTTGTTCTTTAAGTCTTTGCCATCTTTTCCCGAACCGTCGCCGAATATTGTATCCATATCAACAGCACTGTCCATGTACATCATGGAACCTGCTTCAGCTATTATTGTTTCCCCGGGATCCAGCATAATCTCTAAAAACTGCAAGTCCGAACCGTATATTTCGAACTCTACTTCGTGTGTTCTATTCATATAAATCCTCCTTAATTTATTTCTTTCCATGTCCAATAATCTTACCCCTGAAATTCATTTCTTCAAAACCCGGAATCCTAAGAGTTACCACTACCCGGGGTCCGTATATGCTTACCTCATATGGCACTTCAAGGGCGTCTTGGTTTGCGTCGTCGGGCTCCATTTCAATGCCCATGAACCCCACCATACTCATGACAAAACGGAATTTGCCGCTGCTGGTCCAGTCTCTTCTGACAAGCGGTTCTATAGTGGTCAAACCGTCTTCGGTTTTTACGGGTGGATCCAGTGGAGCGACAAGGGAGAACTCTACGTTTGCATCCTTAACTTCAATAGCGCCTACAGCCGGGATAAGTGCCCCCACTTCCTTCGCGCCGACCGATAGAAAACTGGCCTCCCCTATGAAATCATCCATAAAAAAGTCACCGCTGTTTACAACATTCATTTTGAATATCATGGTACATTGAGTACCATCGGGGGATACAACACCTTCCTTTTTGTCGTCTATCTGGATGACCCAGTCAAACCCCTTTTCTTCAAGCCGGTCTGCCTGTGCCTCTATCTCGGCCGATGTAAGTCCCCTTACCCCGTAGGCTGAAAAACCGGTCACTCCGGCAGTAAGATATGTCATGCCGTCCCTGGAGGTGATAGTACTTCTCACCGGCAAATAGTCTTTCCCGTCATTACTGTATTTTACAATTGATGCACCCTCAGGTAGAGCCCTGTCGAACACAAACTGAATAACGGCAGGGAATAAAAACCCCCATGAGCTTCCGGTTTCTTGAAACTCAATATCAAATCCCCTCGAAATAGTTAAGTCATCCTCCACAGGCAGGGATATGACAGGTGAAATGCTGAAAGGAACGTCCTTTTCAACCGATTCCGGAGGAAACATGACTCTGACTTTCGAGTTGTCCGGGAGTGTAAGGCCGGCGAATCCGCCTTCTTTTGCTGACAGCGTGGATGATACTGCATTGTAGCGGTCAAGTTCCAGCTTGCTTACGGCTCCTGGAACTTGTTCGGCATTTCCGGATTTGGCTTTTCTTTCCCCTTTACCTGTGTTGTCAGTACAGCAAGCAGTCAGAAGCATGGATGTAATAACAATCAAAACAGTAAGAAGACAAAATTTGGAGCAATTCTTCATAAATCCTCCTTTCATCCGGCTCTGCTTTAAGTCGGACATTAGTATGTACCGCTTTATCACCTTATTCTGCTTTACTGCCGCGTTCTCATCCATTCCGGTTGAAGACTTTGCTGGTGCAGGCATACTGTTATTGGTGCGGTTTTCCATAATATCACTTTATTTGTTTTGTTTATTTATAATTGACTTGTTTATTTTGTTTTCACACAGTAATAATCACCTCCCGTATACAAGTGTTTAATTTGTTACAGCTTCTGTTCTATCAGCACAACTACTGCATGGTGTATCTGGTCTCCGTTGTTTTTGATAGGGAAAAAAACAGTGTCGTAACAGTTCGGCTTATCCTTGTTTGCCGCAGCGAAAACTCTTCCAAGGGGGTTTAACGGGGCTTTCAGGTCAAACAGGAAAACTGTCTCTCCCGATAATGCACGTTTTACCGCATGTCGGATTTCCGTATCTAAAGCGGCTGAATGGCTGAAGATATTATATTTGTTAACGACTGCATAGTTATTTTTTATTCCGGTTTCGTAAAGCAGCGCATTATTAACCATTTCAAGTGTACCGTCGGGTGAAAAAACCATTATGGGGTAGGGGAAATAGTCAATAATTCGGACAAATAAATCTTCGTAGGATGTAATTATTTGAAATCTTTTAATCATCTGCTCCTGGGTTTCAACCCTTTCCTCCAGGGCTTTTTGGGCTTCAATAAGTTCTTTGAGCAGTTGTTCCTTAACCTTCCTGTTAGTCAAAGGTGTTTACCTCCCTATAATTATTGTTTTCTCCGACTAAAAACATTATATGTTTTACGGTGCTTGATATATATGATGCAGAATGCCCTAATCAGACAGCATATTGCCCTTTTTTGGCAAAACAAAAAAGCTTCCAGAAATTATTCTGAAAACCCGTGTATCTAACAATCTTTTATTTACCTTTAATTCTTTTACGATATTCTGACGGGGTGACTCCTACGCTCATTTTGAAAAGCCTGGCATAATGTCCGTGATAGTCCATGCCGCAGGATGTGAAGGCCTCTGAAATCGACAGGTCGGTATCGCACAGCATTTCCTTAACTTTTTCAATCTTTATGTCCATATAATAATTATGTGGGGTAATACCAACTTCTTTCTTGAAAAGGCGGGAGAAATAATAAGGGCTTAAGTTTACCGCCTGTGCCACTTCCTCCAGATTGAAATCCTTTAACCAGTTATTTCTGAGATATTCCTTGGCTTTGTTGATACTCTCTATACCCCTGTATATCCTTCTGGTAATGAGTATTACCACAACATATAATACTTTGCCGTAGGCATCAGTTATAGGGAAAAGTGTTGCATCCTGATACATTGCATCTATGTCATGGCATGCGGCATTATAAAAGTCCCTGATAGATTTGAGAGGCACTTTCAAGTCGGCACAGTGAACCGTTTCACCGTTGAATGCACGTTTTACAGCTTCCGAAAGTCCGTATCTGTCTATATCGGGGTCCTCAAGGATATTGTATTTGCCAATTATCATATCTCTGGCGGGAACTTCAAACTCTTCAAGCATGGCGTTGTTTACCATTACCGATATACCGTCGGGTGAATGGACTTGTATGGGGTACGGAAAAAACTCGATAATTTTTGCAAACAGTTCCTCTTCTTCCAGGACAGCCTGAAACGAAGATTGAAGACTGTCCAGACTGCTCCCGTTACCACCAAACGGTTTTTCTTTTTTTTCAATATTCTCCGGAGGAGTGGGTTTGTTGGATACCATAATTCATTCTCCTTTGAAAGATTGTCTGTGTAAAATGGGTTATAATATTATCGTATCTGGTGTGCTTTATTGAAAACTGATTTTAAAGATGGGTTTTTGTTCTTCTAATACATCACTATCTAAAAAAATTATAACATAAAAATGGTAACATACCCAATGTTTAAACTAAGTATCGGTTATTGCAGGAAATGTTTTGAAAATGCT
>JAENYX010000089.1 GCA_016841565.1 Clostridium thermobutyricum
TTTTCCGCCCTTCAATTTTAGAGGTGACAAACGGCTTTTTTGACATTCTAGAGGGATTAGAACCACGCAAACCAAGGGGACGGCAGACTGTGTTGATAACCCAGTCTGCCGTCCCCTTGGTTATATGCTTTTCTGATATAAGGTATTCGTCCAGTCTGCCAAAATATAAGGCACAGTAATTCCTTAATAGTACAGGTAGTATTGCGTGTCAATAGAATAAAAATTTATTAAGTGCAGCAAATAATCTTTCACCTGCCTCCGTTGCATGTAAATATATACTGTTATTCTTGCACGGCACAAATTTACGGCCTGTATGGAAATTTGTGTCCGGAAACTTCTGCAGTGTGCTTCTGTATGAAATTACATATCTGTTCCCGTGCCTTTTTCGATTCGGGCAAACCCATTATCGGCCAAACATGCAAAAGACCTTCGCCCTCGTGATATTCGATGGAAAAGTCTTGTTCCTTTGACTTGGCCTTGAGGTTGCGGGCATCTATTACCAAAATCTCATCCGTACCTGCAAATAGCTGGATGGGAGGAAGCCCTTCCATTGACCCAAAAATGGGGCTGACCCAGGGATGTGTTTTATGCAGACTTCCGGCATATAACTCCGCTGTCGCTTTCAGGCCGGAGATGCTTATCAATGGATCCCTGGCGTCAACATTTTTTAATTCAGGATCACTCATTGTAGCATCAAGCCATGGTGATATCATTACAAGTGACGCCGGCTGCGGCAGATTCCGTAAATATGCTTCTTGAGCTAGAACCATTGTGATACTCCCGCCTGCGGAATCTCCCATGACAGTGAGACAACCGGGAGATACTTCCTTCAATAGTTTTTCATATACATGCATGACAAATGGAATTAGGTCTTCAGCTGTATGAGCCGGCAGCAATGGATAAATAGGTATTGTGATAGCAGCGTCCAGTTCGGAAGCCAGGTATCCCACAAAGCGCCAATGAATTAAGCTCATATTGGATACATAAGCCCCACCGTGCCAATACAGTATGTGGCGGTCCACCTTTCCTGATTGAGGGGTCAGTGTATATATTTTCGATCCCATTTCCGTCCGAGAGTTAATGTTAAAATTTTTATACATTTTTAGAGGCGGTTCGCCGGTCTGACGTCGATCCGACTGATTTTGCCGGATTCTGCGCTGTAATCCCTTCTCACTGGAGAAATTTTTTTTGAATCCGGCAAGCTTCAATAATGGCTTGATAAGTATCGTGGTGACAAAGTCTGACATAATTACTCCTTCTTTCATATATTATTTAAAAATATACCGAATGCTCGGTATGTTAATAACAAAAAAAATTACTTTTTTAAACTATTATATAATCCGTCCAATTGCAGTGTTAATTCGTTCCTTAATTCCGGTAGCCTTCCTTCTAATACTATAAGCATACATGAACTTAATATTGTATGATAGAATAATAAAGCAATTTGCTCATCGCTTATGGATGTTTTTATTTCACCGGCTTTTTTAGCATTTGCAATAACAGTCGTCCAATTTTGGAGTTCCTTCCGCTGTCGTTCTTTAAACGTACTGCGCAGCTCAGGAAATAGCTTCAAAGCATCAAACATAAGGGAGAAAAAATTCAATTCGGGGGAACCGTCAATATAATCAGTATTCTTCTGTAATACTGATAACAGGTTACTATTTCTTAAATTTATATAATCATTATAAAATTGATATAATGAATCCTTCGATATTCTTTCATAATCAACGGTTATCAAATTCAGATTCAAGCGGCTTAGTATTTCATGAAAAAGCTCCTCTTTACTGCTGAAATAATGGTAAAAAGCCCCTGTCGATAATCCGGTTCTTTTTACAATTTCCTTCATTGTAACATCCCTAAAGCTCTTTTGAAGGAATAAGCTGAATGCTACGTTTAAAATATGTTCTTTGGATGTATTCATAATGCCTCCCATATAACGAACGCTCGGTTTATCCGAATAATATCATTAATGATGTAACTTGTAAAGTAATAATTTTTTTTAATTTCAATTATTGTGAGCCACACTCCTTTCGTCATGTTATACTTTACATAGAAGCGGATCCAGGTACTGCTTGACTTCTATGCCGCATGATGAATACAACTGAATAAATTAGATGAATCCAAACTGGCTGAAGTATTGCCCAGCATGTATAATAATAGTTTTGGTTATTGCTGATGTAACCGCAAGAACCGTCCCCTTGGTTT
>JAENYX010000042.1 GCA_016841565.1 Clostridium thermobutyricum
CTACTTCCTGATCCTCGAAGGACTCCCTCTCCATAACGTGACACCAGTGACAAGTGCTATAGCCTATGGATAAAAATATCGGCTTGTCCTCATCCTTTGCTTTTTCAAAGGCCTCCTCCGACCATGAAAACCAATCCACCGGGTTATGGGCGTGCTGAAGCAGGTAGGGTGATTTTTCCCGAACCAATCTATTAGGTACTCTTTTTGTTTCCGCAGACACCTTATCACCTTCTCTAATCATTTATTTGAGCTTAGTATACCCTCAAAAATTAAAGATACTAAATTTTAGCTCCTTTCATTTGAAAACCCCCGCCGATCTTAGCGAATATTATATTCCCAAGAAAGAAGAGGACTGCCAACCAATAGCAGTTCTCTTCATCATTTATTACCCCAAAACCCACTTATACTGTACATTCCGTTAGTAATTCCTATGCCAACATGCTAAACGTACTATTATCCTGTTCTTATTCAAGCGCACATTCTATGTTTGCTTAAATTATTTTATTAAAATACGTTTCATCTACCTGCAACTGCTTTTTTAAAATATCCTGCCATAATCGCAGAGGTATTTCACCCGTTCCCTTGGAAATCTTGGTACGCTTTAAATTTCCATCCACCATTATTTTTCGATAAAAATAATGGTCTGTATCTTTGTATAGCTCCCATCCATCCCGTTCACAAAACCGTTTTAATTCTCTCCAACTAGGCATCGAGTAAGCCCTCTACTGCGTCCTCGTTATTTTGAATCAGCACCCGGAGAATATAAGGGAAATGTGGCTTTCTGTTTGGGGCCCTGTAATATTTATCAAACTCATCCATGTATTCTTGGGCATATTCAACAAGTTCTTTGGCAATCTCTATTTTTAATGCATCCAAAGTTGCAGCATTGGCTAAGATATCCATTTCTTTTAGAGAACCGCTAATGCTACCGTCAACTTCCTTTTTGTATTCAAGAGTGAACCTATATGGTGTTAAAACAGCTTCCAAATGTTCCAGAGATATAGCTGCAAGATAGTCTCTGTTACGTTTTACCAAGGAAGGCTTAAAACGCACAACATTATCAATAAAGCTTCCCCAATCTCTCCTGACATCTGTAGCATTAATGACTTCTTGCATGATTACACCCTCCTTTTTCGGGACCATGCTTTTCACCTCCTATTATATATTATGTACATTATGTACACAATATATAATAGGAGAAAAAATATAAAAACCCGGACACATCATCTGAACTGGAGAGCTGCCCCTAAAAGCAGCAGGCATATTACTAAAGAGATCTTTTTACGGCCATCTTTTGCAACTCCTTATCTTTCCACGATTTCATAGAGTCTTAGGGCACAAATTATGGCTTCTTCCCTGTTAATGTTCATAGCCGGTGCTATTCTTCCTTCATAAGAGCTGAATATTTTGTTGTTGAAGGCGAAATAGAGACCCTCTTGGGCCCAGCTCTGAATCTCTTCAGCGTCGGCAAAGATTTCCCGGGCTTGTGTATTGAAGCTTTGTTCCGGTTTAACCGCCAGTGCGGTTCTCAGCATAAAAACAGCCATTTCCTGTCTGGAGACAGGGTCGTCAGGTCTGAACTCAACTGTTTGCCCGGAAGTGACTGGTATAATACCCAAAGTGGCCGCCTTAAGTACCGCTTCATTTTCAGTGTCTTTAACCAGTTGGGGATCTGCATGTCTGACCGTTACTTGTTTTGCCTTTTCATAAACCCTTACTAAGAGATCAACTGCTTCCTCGCGGGTTATTCCTTGCCCATAGTTCCTGGTTAACCCTCCCGGTACAAAACCATTAGCCAGCGCCGCCGTTACCTCCTCTGAGGCCCACTCGGATGGCTGGTCGGGTTTAAACAGCAGTGTAGAGGCCGCTATAATTATGACTGCCACAATACTTAGGATAAGAGCGGCCCTACCGAAATTCCGTTTGTTAATATTTACACCTTTACAGAAGGACCATTTTAAAAATGCAATAATATTTACTACGGGTACAGCCATAATGAGCAGGATTAACAAATAATCCAATACTCTTAAAGAAACCTCCTTATTATTCGAGCCTTTATTCTCAATATTTTCTTGATTATTTATTTTACTTTTCTCTTCATTTGCTTCAATGTTTTCCAAAACCTTGCTTTCCTCGCTTTCTGATTTCATGACCTCTCTACTCCTCTCTTCAAATTCGCTTGTCGAATTTGAATTGCGCATGTGCGTTTCGCCCAAAGGCGAAAACCTCGCACGCGCATTCAAATCCTTTTAACGTTTGGCTTTATAAGCCTGGTATTTATTTCCAGGCTTATAAAACCATAGGCATCATTGAGATTGCGTGAACTCACCACTGATAGCTGACCAATCGGTAACCCGCCACCTTAGAGGTAGGGGACTTGATGCCGTACGTTAAAGACTTTGATTACTCATATATCTCCCACATGCTTATTCTAAAAGCCGAAAATCCTAAGGTCTGCACAATTCTTGGATAAGGAGCTTACCGTCCTGCAACAGAGGTTGTATAGTTTAATACCACCTTATTGTTTTTGGCAGAGCCAATAAGCATTTAATAGAAACCAAGGTTTCCGGGGCCTACCTCATCATGTTTGAACCGTTCATGTTCCCGGGGATCGTGCGAATTTTCCACTTTGAAGTAGTCGGCGCTGCCGTCGTAGTACCTGTGTTTGTACCCATAGTGTCCGTTGCTGGCTCTATATTTTTTTTCCTCTTTGTCCACCCGGGTGGTTATATCCCAAATTAGATTTATATTGCCTTTAACCGCATCCTGCAAGCTGTGCTGGCTTTCTCCCCCCGCAGAAAAAGTAACAAGGTCAATCCCCGAACCAATTGAGCCGGTAAGGCCATAAATAAAATTCCCGGACAGGGATTTACCCACTGACTTGATTACCCCGTCGCCACGCCAGACATTATCGGTAAAATCACTCCACAAACCCATCACCGCCCCCACAGGAGGAGCAGCCACATCCGCAGCCCTGGAAAGCACCCCATTCACATATTCCTCATCCTTTTCCGAACTTGCCGAATAAAAATCAACTCCCTGCGGCCTACGCATTATTTCAAATATAGTGGTTTTTTTCGGGTCGACATTTTCCATGGTGCTCCCGAAAGGATCCATGCCTTTGCTTTCCGGTGCGGCACTTTCCATCGTACTGCCATAGGGGTCCCCTTTGGGGGTTGTCGATACTTCTTCCGGCGTCAACAATTTTTGCGCAGATATATCTCTTTGCATGAAGTTCTTACGCCATTCCCGGTCTAACTCTTCTTTCGTCCGGACAGCATCAGGCTGTGGATCAGTCTGCTTTGGCGCGGCAGATTCATCCTGCTGACTGGTTTTACCTGCCGTTTCTCCGGCAGGTGCTTCCACGACAGCATCCGTATCAGCAAAAGACGCTGCAGCCGCAGTCTGTGTTTCCGTTTCCTCTTCCACGGCCGATTCCTGGATCTCTGCCGGCACTTCTTCCTCTGGCTCGACAGGTGTTTCCGCTACAGGAACTGCCCTGGTGCTGGTATAAGTGCAAGACATAATGGAGCCGTTTGTCCGTTTGTTATTCCACATTTCCTGCTTTGTGTTAATGGTCAACTCAATTCCTTTTGCTGACTTGGTCACCGTTCCCTCCAGTGTTGACTCAATATTTTGAAACATAAATTCCCCGGAATAGGTGCCGCTCAGCTTACCGCTGCTTAGTTTAACAGGCATTGATACTGCGCCGAGGCTTAGCATAAGGTTCCCATCCTTCATGGAAAAATAAAGCGCTTGAGGAACCTTCTCCTCTCTATAGACGGCGTCCCTTTGGTTCTCCATTGTTCCAAAAAGTTCGAGTTTATTAATCTTCAGCCGGGCTTCCCATTGCCCTATAAGGTCTTCCTCGGTGACGTCCGCAGCTTCAACCCTTTGCACACTGAGTTCTGTAAAAACAAGCATAACTGACAGTGTTACCAAGATTAGTTTTTTATATCCTTTGCACATTGTCATTCCACTCCCCTTCTTTACACCATTAATACCGGCTATCGAATATCCCCCCCGGCAGCCAATTCTTTATTTGGTCCCAGCCCAAGGTTGTAAGAGCACTTTGAAGATATATAAAACTACACTTTTTAACAATTTTACCACCCCCATTCCCTAAAAAAATATCTTAAAGCTATTTGTCATTGCCAGATTTTAGGCACGATTCATGCCGAAATCCTTGCTTTATTATTTAACTGTTTGTTAAAATAGCACTTAAGGGGGTGTTTATGTGAAATTTGGAGAGAAGCTTGACCTGCTAATGAAGATTACCAATACATCAAACAGTACACTGGCTAGAAGTGTTTCCCTTGATGCATCATTTATCAGTCGTTTGCGCAGAGGGGTACGCACCCCCGCCAAAAATGAAAACTACATAATGGCTATGGCCGCATATTTTGCTCGGAATTGCAAAGCCAAATATCAAAAAGCCGCCCTGAGCGAAGAGCTTAAAGTACCATCAAGTAATCTACCTGCAAATCTGCAGGAATTAACCGGGCTTATTAATAAGTGGTTTGTGACGAAAGCAGCAGATGAAACAAAAACCATTGAGAGTTTTGTTGACAATATTGCACAGTTTAAGTTCAGGAAGCCCCAGCAGATTCCGGATATTGACGAACTAAAAATTAGTGAAAAAATAACGTCTGACGTGCAAGCGTTTTACGGTATAGAAGGTAAGCAGAACGCAATTATTGCATCTCTTTCTCTTGTTTTGAAAAGCAAAAACCCTCAGACACTGCTTTTATACAGCGATGAAAGCATGGATTGGCTGACTCAAAACCCTGAGTTTACTGCAAAATGGGCAGCGCTTTTATCCCGGGTAATTATGCGTGGTAATAAGATAAGAATCATTCACTCCGTTACCCGCAGCCTTGAAGAACTGCTCTCGGCTGTTAAAGAATGGCTGCCGATTTATATGACTGGAGCCATTGAGCCGTACTATTATCCCAAAATGCGCGACAGGGTCTTCAGACGTACACTGTTTATCGCACCTCAAACTGCTGCTGTAAGTTCAAATTCAATAGGCGATGAAACAAAAAAATCAGCCAATTTCCTGTTTACAAATAAAGAAATAGTTTCATCTCTCAGTCGGGAATTTAATAGTTTTCTTTCTCTATGCCGACCGCTTATGCGTATTTATACACCCGAGAGTAAGGAAGGGTTTCTTTCCGTTCTTGAGGAATTTGATGATGCGGAAGCAGGCAGTATTATAAAAACAGACGTGCTTTCAAATATAACCATGCCAATCGATGTAACTGAAAGTATTCTTTCACGCATGGAAAGTAATAGTAAGGCCCGGGTATTAGATTATCAGCAGACGAGATCAAAAAAGCTTGAAAAGAGTTTGCAAAATCAAAAACTTACAGAAATTATTACTCTTCCTGATTTAGAAAAAATACAAAGTGGACAAGTCATGCTAAACTTCTCAGATATATTTGGTGACGCAGCACTATACCTAACTCCGGAAGAGTTTAGCGGCCACCTTAAAAATATTATCAGGCTGCTCAAAACCTATGACAATTACAATGTCTGCCTCATGAATACTCAACAAAAGGCAGTCCCCATGATCTATGCCAAAGAGGATGTAGGGGTAATCTTTGGGAAAACCACACCACCGTCTGTTGTTTTTGCAACCAATGAGAATAACATGTCTGCTGCCTTCTGGGAGTATGTAAGCTTCTTCCTGCACAAGGGATCCCGAGGCAGGTCACAGAAAAAAGGTTCAATAGAGAAGCTTGAAAAAGTTGTTAAATCTATAGAAATGAATAGTAAGTGAAATTTTTAAGTTAATACTAATGAAATATGATGGATCAGGTGGAATAGCCTACTTATTAAAGTAAATAATTTAGTATGCCCCAAAAATCAAGGATACTGCTTTTAATATTAACAGTACCCTTTATTTTACTTAACCCCTCTCAAGTATATATAACGTGCTTAAAACTTTACATCCTCTAAAGTGTCATCCTGAGCGAAGCGAAGGATCTTGCAAAGCGAAGGATCTTGCAAAGCGAAGGATCTTGCAAAGCGAAGGATCTTGCAAAACGAAGGACCTATCCAAGAAGATTCTTCACTACGTTCAGAATGACAAAGTCGGATTCTTCGGGCTTCGCCCTCAGAATGACAAGTAAAGTAATGTAGTATTATTAATGCGTTGTATATAGTATAATAAAAGAACCAATATGTGGAATACCTTATCGAATTATATGACCGTGAAGGAAGCGGGTAAAAATGGGAAATAATATAGACGAAAGGCAAAACAGCATTATAGATTCATTTCAATCGCTCTTTGGCGAAAAAGAACTGCTTGCCAAAGTGATCGAGTTCTTTCCCTACCCTATCCAGGTTTATGCCCCGGACGGGACATCGGTGCTGGTAAACAGGGCTATGCTGTCCGAATCCCATGTTTCTAGCGCGGACACGATTGTCGGGAAATACAATGTGTTAAAAGACCCTTCCGTTATCGCAACGGGCCAGCTCCATGTGTTAAGGCAGGCCTTTCAGGGCGAAACCGTATTCTTCCCGGATGCAAAAGTACCCCTGGAGGACATCGCGGAGCGATACGGCATTCAGGACTTCGATGTGGAGGCCGTATATCAGGACATCACGGTTTTCCCAATTCTGGACGATGAAGAACGGGTGATATATGTTGTGGCACTTTTGATCAACAGGAGAGTATATCGTGGCAAAAATGAAATTGAAAAGGCGAAAGAATATATAGAAAACCACTGGCTGGAAAGGTTTGACGCCACCAAAACGGCAAAGGCGGCCTGTCTTAGCAAGGCCCATTTCACAAAGCTTTTCAAGAAGCATACCGGCATGACCCCCCATGAGTATTACACCAACTATAAAATAAGCAAACTAAAAGAGAAGCTTTTAGATACCAACCTTTCCATTACGCAAGCCTTTGCCGCCTGCAATATGGAATACAACGGCCATTCCGCAAGAGTGTTTAAAGATAAAACCGGCGTTTCCCCGTCGCAATACCGGAAAATATCAAGATAAACTGAGTTTCACAATAAATCAATAAGAGGAATCCTGGCATTAGTTTTGTACTAATGCCAGGATTTTTTGTTTTCAGGCTTATAAAACCGTACATTAAAACAACGTTTTTCGTACTGATTATGAGCGTATTCAACCTATCTTTACAGCCGGAGGGTCAATAGAATTGACATAAGCCATAATATTTACAGGCAGAATGGCTGGAAAGGGGTATTTTTTTGGGTGATAAAACGAAAGGACAACTGCTGGAGGAACTGTCAGAGGTGCAAAAAATGCTGGAGCAAAAAACAGAGGCCCAGGGGCATATGATAAAAAAGTTTCAGATGCTTATCGCCAATGAGGGGCTGTTTCCCCAGATTATCGATTTTTTCCCTTATCCCATCGCCATATTTACGCCGCAATATACACTGGCCATGGTGAACAATGCCTTTGCAGCACAAACGAATATGCGATTTGCCGACCTGGAAAGGGAAACAGTACGCATTCTTCAATACAAGACTGACGATACGCAGCTTGCCTCCGCTGTCATGCAGGTCTTTTCCGGGGATACCTTTTTTTTGGAGGACTTGAAGAACCCTTTTTCCATATTTTCGAAAATTTCTAAGAAAAGCATCCCTCATCCTGATGGTTTCAAAAGAGCTGTCGTTTTTCCTGTTCCGGCCGATAACGCTAAAGTCACCCACGGCGTGATTGTATTAATGCCCTGAGTAAACGCACCGGCAGGGCAAGTAAATGAAAGATTATTAGCAAGGGAGGGTGGAGATTAACTTTTTAAGTGTAATTATTGTTTTATAAATGAAAGAAAGTGAGGTTATTTTATGAAAAAAATACTAAGGAAAATACTGTCCGTTATGCTGGCAATATGCCTTTGGGTGGCACCCATGTCGTTTCATGCCCTGGCGGCGGAAGGAGACGTCTGCGAAATTAGCGGGACAACATACGCCACACTGGGTGACGCACTGGATGATGTCCAAGACGGAGAGACCATCAAGCTCCTGGAGGACATTGATTACTATGGCGGCATTGTGATTGAGGACAAGAGCATTACCTTTGACTTGGACGGATATACCCTTAATGTGAATAATCCTCTGACAGATGGCAGCGATAAGGATAGAACCGGTCTTTATGTGGAAGGGGATGCCGCAGTTGCCTTGGAAGGCGCGGGTGAATTCAACGTTACCGGAAACAAATACGGGGTATATGTATATGTCGATGGTAGTGCCGGCGGGAACGCCGAAGCCACTGTCACTAATGCTTTCGCAACCGGCAACGATGGCTGTGCCGCCTTTGCTTACGGCGAAAATGCAGAGATAACCGTTGAAGGCAATGCCACAGCTACCGGCCTTGGAGGCATTGGGGCGAAGGCCGAATCCAAAGGATTGGTAACCGTAAAGGGCGACGTTACCGCAACCGCTGAAAATACCTTCACGGGCGACTACGACTGCGCTGCCGTGGAAGCCTGGGATGACGGAGAGGTCATCGTGGAAGGGGACGTCACCGCCACCGGCGATGATAGCATTGGCGTACTGTCCGCAGGATCATATGTTATCGTAGAAGGGGACGTCACCGGCGACTTGGGCGGCGCGTACGCCACCGCCTCCGCCAATATTAGAATAACCGGCGATGTCAGTTCCACCGGCTCATTAGGTTTCGGTGTGCAGGCTTCAGACGACTGCTATATTGATATTGGCGGCAATGTCATATCCGATGATATCGGCGCATGGATAATAACGGGATCAGAAGGGGATGGCCCTTCGAATATTACCATCGATGGAGTAATAAACGCTCCGAATTATATACAGATCGGGGAAAAAGTATTTACTTTTGTGGAGGGCAGCCCGTACGAAGGCCGCCTGGTTTACACCGATGAATCCGGGAACAAAGTAGCAGTAGCGGAGTTTGCCGGCGGCAGCGGCTATGAGGAGGACCCTTACCTTGTCGCCCATGCATATCACCTCTACAATGTACGCAATCACATTGATAAATGCTTCAGGCAAACCGAAGATATAAACCTGAACTATTTCGTATCCGGTTCCGGCTGGGAACCTATCGGCGATAATAGCGAGCCCTTCACCGGCACCTATGACGGCGATGATAAAACCATCAGTAATCTCTTTATCAACCGGGATGGTACCGACTATGTAGGTTTGTTCGGGTGTGTCAAGGAAAGTGCAAAAATCCAGGACTTAGTGCTGGAGGACGTGAATGTAACCGGCAAACACTATGTCGGCGGCTTAGCAGGCTGGAATGATGGTTTGATTGACAACTTATCCGTTACCGGCGATGTGACCGGTTACGATGATGTAGGCGGTTTAGCGGGCCAAAACGATGATGGCTCGATCACCGGTTCTTGCTTCGAAGGCGCTGTAACAGGCAATGATGATTATGTAGGCGGCCTGGTTGGTGATAATAACGGCGGGATTACCGACTGCCATACCTATGTAACCGTGACGGGTGGAGGTGACTATATCGGTGGCTTGGCGGGGAGTAACCTCGGATCAATTACCGGCTCTTATGCTTCCGGCACTGTAAAGGGTAGCGAGGTTAGCAATTACGTCGGCGGGCTGGTTGGCTGGAACGTCACAACAGACGGTGAAAACGGCGAAATCGAAGCTTCCTATTCCACATGTGAGGTGGAAGGCAACAATATCGTCGGCGGACTGGTGGGCTTGAACAGCGGGTCAGTCATCGATTCTTACGCCTCCGGTACTGTAAAGGGTCACAATGACGTCGGCGGCCTGGCGGGCTGGAACGACAGTACAGGCAGTGAAAACGGCGAAATCGAAACCTCTTATTCCACAGGTGAGGTGGATGGCAACAATTACGTCGGCGGACTGGTGGGTTGGAACCAGGGGCCGGTCACCGATTCTTATGCCTCCGGTGATGTGAAGGGCAGCGATTTCGTCGGCGGACTGGCGGGTGGTAATGAAGCTTCAATCACCAATTGTTATTCCATAGGTGCTGTGACCGGTAACTATGATGTCGGCGGCCTGGCGGGTGCTAATGTAGATTCAATCACCAACAGCTATTGGGATACCGATACATCGGGACTGGATAGCTCCGCCGGCGGCGAAAGCAAGGCCACAGCCGAGATGAAGCAGCAGGGAACATATGTCGACTGGAACTTTGGTACCATTTGGGCAATTAATGACAGCGATAACAACGGCTATCCCTTCCTAAAATGGCAGGGAACAGCGCCGCCGCCGACCTATGCACTGACCATTACGGCAGGAACGGGCGGCAGCATTACAACCGGCAACAGCGGCGATTATGCGGAAGGTACGGTCATCAACATTACCGCGGCACCTTCTTCCAAGTACAGCTTCAATGAATGGTCCTCCTCCGGCGGCGGTACTTTCGGCAGCACCACCAGTGCCAGCACCACCTTTACCATGCCTGCCGGAGATGTTATAGTCACAGCCAGCTTTACATACACTGGCGGCGGTGGCGGTGGCGGGAAAAGCAGGCCTTCCAGGCCAAAGCCGTCGTATGAGGCAGATGTCTCCGGAACCGATATATCTAAAACCACCCTGCCCGTCAATGTCAATACGGATACTGAAAACGCAGCGACAGACCTGGATAACCTGGCGAAGGACACCTTCACCGGCGAGGGTACTACGGTAGTTACCGTCCCCTCCATCCCCGGTGTGGACTCCTACACCCTGGAAATACCGGTTTCTTCGCTGGCCGGCACCCGAGAGAGATATTCCCTGACCTTCTCGACACCCGAGGGCAGCATCACCACACCGGGGAACATGCTTTCAGGTATTCCGGGAACCAAAGGAAAGAAAGCCGGGATCACCATCGGTAAGGGCGACAAATCAGATCTCCCCAAAGAGGTTAAGGCTGCCATAGGCAACCGGCCTCTGGTGCAGCTTACGCTGACGCTTAACGGAAGGCAGACAGATTGGAACAACCCTGAAGCCCCGGTTACCGTGTCTGTCCCTTACACCCCGAAGGCGGCCGAGCTGGCCAACCCCGAGCATATCGTCGTATGGTACATCGACGGGGCAGGTAATGCAGTATCGGTACCCAACGGGAGGTATGACCCGAAAACCGGTACCGTGACCTTTACCACCACCCATTTCAGTTATTATGCAGTAGCCTATGTGCAAAAAACCTTTGGCGACCTGGAAAATGTGGACTGGGCAAAGAAACCCATTGAGGTGCTCGCGTCCAAAGGTATACTGGAGGGCACATCCGAGGCAGGGTACTCCCCCCGGGAAAACATCACCAGGGCAGACTTCCTGTGCTTCCTTGTCCGGACCCTGGGAGTTGATGCTAAGGTTGACGGTAATTTCTACGATATAAGAAGTGATGCTTATTACTACAAGGAGACAGGCATAGCCAAGGCGCTCGGAATAGCCAGCGGTACCGGGGACAACATATTCAGCCCCTATGCATACATTACAAGACAGGATATGATGGCACTGACCGAGAGGGCCTTAAGAATGCTGGAAAAACTTGAAGTGCAGGGCCTGGCTTCGGACCTTGACAGGTTTGCCGACAAACCCCTGGTAGCGGCCTATGCCGTAAACAGCGTTGCCTCTTTAGTAAAGGAAGACTTGATAATGGGCAGCGACGATAATCTAAATCCCTTGGGCAACACCACAAGGGCGGAAGCCGCCGTATTCCTGTACAGGATATATAACAAGTACACCGGCTTCTAGATGATCGGCCGACGTGGGCATTGACTATAAGCCACAAGGTCACTATGCCTTGTGGCTTATTCAAATGCGGAAATCCTGAGTTTTTATTCCTTTACAATTGGGTCTACAGCCTGTAAACTTTATGTAGATTGGCCTATTTTATGTAGACTACGAGGAGGAGTATGATTGAACTACAAAAAACCGGCATTTTGGGTTGTTGTTGTGGCAATTGTGGTGATGGCTGCGGTATTCATTGGTCTTATGAGTAATCCTCAAAAAGAACAATTAACAGTGGAGGATTATGCTAATAAGTTCATTGAGGAAACAATCGCGTCTTATGGCACCGGCGATTACTATTTCGATATTGCTGAGACTAAAATTACAAAGCTTGAGAAAATAGCATCCTTAGATGGAATGCTTCCATCCACATTAGAGATTTGGAGCCTTGAATACCGCCTTAAGCCTGAGGATATGAGCAAGGTTATGCTGGCGGGAGGTATGAATGAAATTGACGGTTGGATTACCGAAGAGGCTAGTATGGGAAAGCCTATGTTGGTTTTCTCCTATGAGGATGCCGCTCCGCAGTATTTAGGCACCATCTGGAGTGGTGAAACGGACCCTTCCACACCGGCAGGCCAGGAAATAGCACTGCGCAGCTTCCTTGAAGGAAAGGGACTTCTGCCCCATGAAATCTATAGCGGAGGTCATGTTGTAGTCAAATTCCCCTTATCAACGGGGGAAACCTGCCAGCTGCTTTTATCTCAACCGATTGTTCAAGGTAACCATGGAATATGGTGTGTAGAACGCTGGATGGACGGAAATGGTACAATGTATTATGTTACGCCTGAAACCGATATAGTAATAGCGCAATACTACAAGGCACTGCAAAGTGAAGTCGATAATGGCCATAAGCCATGGCTTATGGACCCCTTACAGGTTGCCCTTGATTGGATAAAAAATGACTTGGGGCAGTGGCAGGTTTCAATAGATGACCTTGTTCCTGAGTATTCCGCAACAGTGGAGGATTTTTTAGAAACACCGGAAAGCCGTTTTATCGGGTTTATTTCAAACTTTGATATCGACAAGTTCTCTAAACCCTCTTTCCACCTGGACCAGATTGAATGGCTGACATCGGAGGATTCTGAGAGGTTAAAGGAGCTTAACATAGACCCTGACGACCTGCCAAACGGCTTCTATATACACAATCCCGATAACTACCCAATGTTTCACCAAGTAACAGAGGATACCGAATACAGCACTATTGTTCTGGGAGAGGGAGTAACCCATAGTTCTGTTACCATGAAAGAGTTCGTTAAACATCTTGAGCAGTTCTCGGGTTTTGCACCACCCTTTTGGATTGTTACAAAGGACGGTTACGTGCAAAGCATAACTGAACAATATGTTCCATAAAATCCAAACGGCAAGACGCGGGGACGGTTCTCGCGTCTTGCCCTTGTCAGGCTAATGACCTTTTTTTGCTTGTCTTGACGATCCGGGCCTCATAGCTGCTTTTTCGTTGGTAAACCGGGATTCTAGTAACCGTGCAATAAGGAAAAAAACTGTTTGTAGGTCACTCATAACGCAATGCCTCCACAGGGCTCATCCTTGCGGCCTTACGGGCCGGATAGAGTCCGAAAAAGAGCCCGATGGAAGTGGAAAAAGCAAAAGCTATCACTATTGTAAAGGGAGATACTGCCGGCGGAATTTTGGCTATCCCTGCGGCAGCCACGCCTCCTCCCAGGCCGAGCAAAGTACCGATGGCACCGCCTATGGAACAGATAACCACCGCTTCAATCAGGAATTGGACCATTATATCCTTGTACCTGGCTCCTAAAGCCTTGCGGATGCCTATTTCCCTGGTTCGTTCAGTTACCGAGACCAGCATAATATTCATTACCCCGATTCCCCCTACCAAGAGTGAAATAGCTGCTATGGAACCGATGACCAGCTGCAAAATGGTCATAACGGAATCTATTTGCTCCAGGTCCTGCTGCAAACTATAGCCGTAGTACCTGTCCTCGGTATGGTGACGGGTGTTCAGTATCTGTTTAGCCTGGCTCATGGCACTTTCGGTTTTTTCTTTGCTGACCGCGCTGGCTTCGACATAAGGTACATACCCGATATTGACCATGTTTTTAAAAGTGGAATAGGGGATGTAAACAGAAGAACGCTGATTCGCCCCCCCCATCAGAATACTTTCATCCCGCTCAGTTATCCCGATTACCGTCATGGAAAAGCCGAATATATTGATTTGCTTGCTTAAAGCATCCTCCCGTCCGAAAAGGTCTTGGGCAAGCTTTTTGTCAATTACTACTACCCTCCTGCCTCCTTTTTCGTCGCCCTCGGACAGAAACCTTCCTCTTTCCAGCTTGATGTTTCTTATATGCCTGTACTCCGGCCAAACCCCGTAGGCATAAACCCGTTTGTTTTTTCTTCCATACTGTGCGGAAGAAGACCAGTAATCCGCCGGAGAAATATATTTAACATCGGTAGCTACATTCTTGATAACCTCCAGATCCTGAACGGTCATCATGTCTGAAAGCGTAAGGGGGGTCTGCTCGTCGCTTTGGGGAAAAATACTAAACAGATTTGTACCGATACTTTCAAGGGTTGTCATAATAGCAGATTGCCCGACCTGTCCTATGGCAACTACGGTTATTACAGCCGCTACCCCTATAATAATACCCAGCATTGTGAGGGCCGACCTCATTTTATTAGCCCTTATCCCCTCTAAGGCTACCTGGATACATTCTTTCAGATTCATACCGGCTCCTCCTCTGTGGCAGAAAATTCCTTCAGAATCCTCTCCCTGGCATTAATGGGATTGTCAACCGGCTGGTCATCCTTCAGCCATCCATCCCGGAAATACAGGATTCTCCGGGCATGATGGGCAATTTCAGATTCGTGTGTGACCAGAACAATTGTTACGCCCTGACCATTGAGCTCCTGGAAAATTGCCATCACTTCTTCCCCTGAGCGGGTATCAAGATTACCGGTCGGTTCATCCGCCATAATGATGGCCGGGTTGTTCACCAAAGCCCGGGCGATTGCCACTCTCTGTCTCTGCCCTCCGGATATTTCCGGCGGACGATGCCCGGCCCAGTTCAAAAGACCCACCCTTTCCAGTGCCTCCATGGCTCTCTGTTTCCTGTCCCTTTCCGCAACCCCGGCATAAACCATCGGCAGCTCGACGTTACGCAGGCAGGAAATCCTCGGCAGGAGGTTAAAGGTTTGGAAAACAAACCCTATTTTTTGATTCCTAACCCTGGCCAGCTCGTTTTCTGCCATACGGGAAACATCAAGGCTATCCAGTACATATTGCCCACTACTTGGAATATCCAGGCAGCCCAGTATATTCATTAATGTCGATTTCCCGGAACCCGAGGGGCCCATCACCGCCACAAAGCTGCCGGCCTCTATGTGGAAAGAAACTCCCCTTAAAGCCGTAAGAGATATTTTCCCGGTATTATAAACCTTAAACAGGTCAGTTGCCCTGAGCATTTACTATCACCTGCACTCCGTCCTTTATCTGCTCACCCGGATTTAGGACAACCTTTTCGCCTGCCTGCAAACCGAATGTTATTTCCATAAACAGCTCGTTACTTAAACCTGCCCGCACTGCTCTTTGTGTGACGGTACCATCCTGTTCCACAACATAGACTAGCTCTTGTCCGTCCTCTTCTACCACCGCTTCATAAGGAACCAGCAAAGCCTGCTCTTTTTGGTTGAGTACGACTTTCAGGTTAACGTTAAAACCGGGCTTTAAAAGGGTTTGTTCCCGGGTGGCAGGGACATTTACCCGGATTTTTACCTGGGTTTGCTCGCCTTGGGCTGTGGTTACAACCTCGGCTATAGGGGCGATAGACTCCACAGTGCCAAACAGCGGCTCATCAAGCAGCGCGTTGTTGGCTATTTCCACCCTATCTCCCACAGTAAGCTGGGCGGCATCCACCTCATTAATGCCTGTTTCAATCAGAAGGTTGGACGGGTCACCAATCTGAACCAATAGGGCCCCGGCCTCCACTTCCTGGCCTTTCTTAACCGGCAGCTTCAAAACCATACCGTCACAGGGGCTGACTACGGTAGCTTTCTGCAATTTTTCCTGAGCTTGTTGGTAAGCAAACCCGGCCTGCTCCAGCTGGGCTATAAGCAAAGGCAGATTAGCCTCCCGCTCTACCACTAAATCTTCTTCCGCCTCAATCAGCTTCCTCTCGGCCTGCTCTAATTCTGTGGCACTAACCGCTCCGCTCTCAAAGAGAGCTTTGGTATTTGCGTAATCCTTTTGAGCCAAATCATAGGCCTGCTGCAGCAATTTAATACTAGATTCGCTGCTTACTATCTTTGCTCGTATCTCCTCGCAAGCCAGCCTTTTCTGGGAAGCGTCTGTGGCAAGGCCGGTGGTGTCTGTAACTAAAACGACCTGGCCTTTGGCTACCTTGTCCCCCGGCCCGACCAGTATATCTTGGATGGTGGTATCACTCTCCGACATGAACTCCGTTAAGTCTTTTACCTCTAGTTTGCCGGCAGCAAAAATATTCTGTTCGAAGCTGTCTTGAACGGCTTCAGCGACGTTAACGGGAACACCGCCGGGTTGTTGTCCAAAAACCCTGAGCATTATTAGCAGCCCACAGAGCAGTATAAGGGCTGCAATTTTTTTCTTCCGGTGCTTGCGAAAAAATAAAGCAATCCTGTCCCTAAACCTTCTACCTAAAGATTTGGAACCGGGATGTACATTAGCCTGAACGCTATTAACTGGTTGCATAGTCCCCTCCTGATAATTAATACTACCCAAAGCTTTTCGTGAAATCCTCTTAATATTAAACGCTTTTGGTTTTTACCATCACTGTATTATTATATATCCCCAACCATTATATGTAAAACCACGGGCTGTTGGCGGTTTCACCTACCGTCAAAGCTTCCGGCTTTGATTTTGGCTGCCTGCCCCGCTTCTTGTCCCTATGCTAAGTGGAAATCAGAAAACACGGGGACAGCGGTTCTCGCGTCTTCCCGCATCCGCAAGCCTATCTTCCAGTTTCGTATGCATTATTTATAGTCGATACCTGCTCTGGCCGCCTGGGACATCTGATACTTTCTTTTTATCCTGTATGTCCGGTTCCCTTTGCGAAACTTCGCCCCGGTCTGCCTGAAACGAAAAGGCACATTATACTCGATGCACTGTTCCCTGGTGGAAAGCACCCATTCATAATCGCACAGCCTGGCCTGACTGCCGGATTCGCCGCCGCAGGTCACGTTTTCTATCCGGCCTTTATACCTTTCCAGATAGGGTCTTATGTTAATAGCTTCCAGCATTGGTTCATGGATTATAGTGCGGTGCTTGATGGGCAGCTCCAAAAAAACGGGCAGTCTTTTATCGGCCATTTCCTGGTTTTCGCAGGTGCAGCAAATGTGAACGTTCTGGTAACCGTCTCTCCAATCAGGCGGAAGACTTACATGAAACCGCTCGGGCCGTTTTGTTATAAAGAAAAATCGAAGATCAGAGCGTTCTTTCATAAACCTCCAGGCATCTGTACGCCACCCGTCAGCTTCCGGGTGAAAAAAATCCGATGTAAAACAGGTATATACATAATCACCGTCGGGCTGCAGTTTGTATTGGCCTTTACGGTCCTTTCTTACCGGGAGGTCAAAGGATGAAGTCTTGCTGATGATTGAAGCGTCCCGGTCGTACTTGTTATCATGCCTGTAAACATAGCAGTTACGACAACCGGGGCTGGTTTTGGTACATCCATGCCAGGGATTCCATCCGGCCATTTGCGGCTCCCCCTTTCATCAAAGCTTCCGGTCTTTCAAGTACCGGCTTATTAATTATCTGTCCGGCAGTGTTTATCCAAAATTTAATGAGCAACTGTTACTTCTACATTTACCACAACTTTCCCTGTAACCGATGGCATACTTTTTTAGTAATATATCCGTTATAATGGATTGGCACAAATATCACTTAAACGAGGAAGCCTGATAAAAAAGCCCTGTGGGTAGGCAAATGCTATCTTTCCCACGGGGCTTTTGGTTTCTTTAGTTTGCTTAGGAGTTAGACTTCTTCATCTATTCAAATTCGCTTGTCGAATTTGAATTGCGCATGTGCGTTTCGCCCAAAGGCGAAAACCTCGCACGCGCATTCAAATCCTTTTAACGTTTGGCTTTATAAGCCTGGTATTTATTTCCAGGCTTATAAAACCATAGGCATCATTGAGATTGCGTGAACTCACCACTGATAGCTGACCAATCGGTAACCCGCCACCTTAGAGGTAGGGGACTTGATGCCGTACGTTAAACTTTGTTCTTTCTTATTTCTTTGGCCAGCCACAGGTCTGCTACTGAGTGCCGCGACCCGGTGAAACCGCCTTTTTGATTGCAGCTCCCAGGCCGCCCGGCACTAGATGGACTGCCGCTGACAGGCCTGTGATAATAATCTTTGGGCAAGAATTTTAGGATAGCCGGCATGTTTTCGTTTACAACACTATATTTTTCATTTAGTATATTCCAAGCTCTCCACAGGCTCTCATAATGCTTTTCATCACATTGACGCAGATCAAGGTTTTCAATATCGCTTAGTTCCCAAACCTCGCAGCCTTGGAACGGGTTGGCAGTTCCTAAATATAATCTGTTGTCGCTGTCCACAAAGAGTATTCTTCCTCCATAGTTGTTCGGGTTGTTCAGTCCCCTAAGGACTACCGATTGGAAGTTTACCCCGTCCTCGGACATATACAGATCGAAGCCGATCGGATACCTTATTTGTCTTAGTATTGCCACCACTGCCCTGTATATTCCTATAAGCAAGTTTGTTATGGCTGAGCCTATCAGCTGCTCCAAGGCAGCTCTGTTTGCCAAAAGGGTATGCAGTATCACTTCCATATTGCTGGAATCATCAAAGGTGCTTATAAACAACCTGCCATTATATTCTTGTATTTGCCAGGCATACACGTTGAAAGGATTGTTAAACCCGGGGCCAAGCCCCGATAAGCTTCTTCCATCTTGCTCGCCCGATGGTATCAAAGGTATCAGCGGGTTCCCGCCTACTACCAGCTGCCAATTATCATCCTCGTCTATTCTTATGATATCGCAGCCCATAGGGATAAGCCAAGCCAATGGCAGCTGCTTTGTACCGCTTACATAAAGATAGTTATTGAATACGCCCATGCTCAGAGTATATCTGCTGGGAGGAACTCCAAATCCGTTCTCCACCACCAGTGTCCAGTCATTCAATCTCGGCTCTGCCCCATTTGTTCTCCAAACCTGAATTCTCTCAGAATTACTTGTGGCAATATAAATTCTGTTATTGAAAACAGCCATATTGGTTATTGCGCCCCTTGGATTCCTGGCAGGATCAAAGCCCGGTACACTGCTGTCTATTACAGGTTCCCACGGATAAAATTCAGGATCCTTGCTGCTGTACAAAAACGGGGCTTCGCTGGGATCTACTACGTCTTCCGTTTCGTCTATGGTAGCCACATATAGTTTCCCTCTGTGTGTTAACATTGCCCTTGAGGAAGTCCCCTGTAAAACGGTATCCGGCAGTACAAACCAATCAACCCCGTTGGTGGTTTTTAATATCTGTACCCTGTCTCCAAAGGCCGCAGCATAAATACTGGGGCTGCCCCCAAAGGGCATGTGCCTGATCATAAACCTGAAGCCGGCAATGCCGGAGCCGTCCGGAGCTTTATAGACCCTTTCCCACGGCAGGGTCCCGTCTTTTTTGTATCTCCATATCTCTGCCAGATTATCTACAACGTCCGGCCTTATCAAAGTAGGAACTTGAGCATTCGGTACAATCATCCTTATAACATTTACAAGTATATTTCTGCCGGTACCTACGTAAATATAGTCTCCAAGGTCACTCATGGACCATGCGTAATTGTTTTGTCTCGCATTATTGAGGTTGTTAATGTCAAACCCATTGGTTGGTGTCAGATTTTCAAAACCGGCCATTTTTTATTCCTCCTTTTGTTTATCTCACTGCATTCTTCCACTAACAACATATTTACTCCACCATATATTGCTACAAAAAAACATCTGCAGGGCAGCTTAAAATTAAGCATGCTTAACAGATGGTTTTATAAGAGAAAAACTGTACAGGACAGGATGGCCGGCATTAGAGTGGAAAGAGTTAATTCCCTTTATTTATAGTCGATACCTGCTCTGGCCGCCTGGGACATCTGATACTTTCTTTTTATCCTGTATGTCCGGTTCCCTTTGCGAAACTTCGCCCCGGTCTGCCTGAAACGAAAAGGCACATTATACTCGATGCACTGTTCCCTGGTGGAAAGCACCCATTCATAATCGCACAGCCTGGCCTGACTGCCGGATTCGCCGCCGCAGGTCACGTTTTCTATCCGGCCTTTATACCTTTCCAGATAGGGTCTTATGTTAATAGCTTCCAGCATTGGTTCATGGATTATAGCGCGGTGCTTGATGGGCAGCTCCAAAAAAACGGGCAGTCTTTTATCGGCCATTTTCTGGTTTTCGCAGGTACAGCAGATGTGAACGTTCTGGTAGCCGTCACCCCAGTCTGACGGAAGGCTTACCCAAAACCGCTCGGGCCGTTTGGTTATAAAGAAAAAGTAAAGGTCCGATCTCTCCTTAATAAACCTCCATGCATCCATGCGCCACTTGTCGGCCGCCGGGTGAAAATAATCCGAGGTAAAACAGGTATATACAATACCATCGTCGGGCTGCAGTTTATACTCGCCTTTGCGGTTTTTCCTGACAGGCAGGTCAAAGGATGAAGTCTTGTAAACGCTTGAAGCATCCTTATCATATTTTGCATCCCGCCTATATACATAACAATTGCTGCAGCCGGGACTTATTTTGGTACATCCATGCCAGGGGTTCCAAACGGTCATGCCAGGTTCTTCCCTTCACTCTGGTTTCTATCCTTATTTTATCACTATTGCAAAGAAAATTTCATAGATAATGGGTCAAGGTTCATGTCCTCTTGTCCCATGCCCTTGTCTCACCCTTGTCCCACCAAAACAATCACCTCCTGCTTGGCATATCATAAGCCAAAGGTGATCTCAACACAGAAGAACCGTCAGACTGTGTCGGCCAATTGTTAACTGTTATAGTATTTACGGTTGACAATCGTACTCCGTTCATATATACTTCAAAATGTAATAAGCATTGTTTTTTGTAAATTACGATAAATATCAGGGCGTACCTGCAGTTTCTGTTACTCTAAGGATGTATTTTTTAGATTTAATTTTTATTTAAAGGGGACTTAACATGAAGGATCTAGCAAAAGAAATCATTGCGGGCAGGCGTTTAAAAAGAGGAGAGAATTTCAGTTTCTTTTTAACTGCCGACACGGATGAATTGTCTGAAGGTGCCAATATGATTCGCCAGGCATTGTGCGGCAACAAGGCTGACCTTTGTACCATTATCAATGGTCGTAGCGGCCGTTGCAGTGAAAACTGTAAATTCTGCGCCCAGTCTTCCAATCATCAAACCGAAATTAAAGAATATGGATTTTTGGATCCCGATGTAATTGTGGAAGATTGTAAAAAAAATGAGGCCAGCGGCGTACACCGTTATTCTATAGTTACCGCCGGCAGAGACTTAAGTGGTAAAGATTTTGAAAAAGCTATTAAGGCGTACAAAAAAATGCGCAAGGAATGCAGTATTGAACTTTGTGCTTCTCATGGTCTTTTAACTGAAGAACAATTTGTTCGTTTAAAAGAGGTCGGCGTTTCAATGTATCATGAAAACATAGAAACCTCCAAACGTAATTTTCCTAATGTCTGTACCACCCATACATACCAAGACAAAATATATGGGATTCGGCTGGCAAAAAAAGCGGGCTTTAGAGTTTGCTCTGGGGGAATCATTGGTATGGGAGAAACCTGGAACGACCGTATTGATATGTCCGTAAGCCTGTCTGAATTACAGATAGACTCTATTCCTATCAATGCCCTTATACCTGTTAAAGGCACCTATTGTGAAAATCTGGAACCCCTTTCCGAAGATGATATCTTAAGGACTATTGCTATCTTTCGTTATATCAATCCCGCCGCATATATCCGTATGGCGGCAGGCAGAAGCCGCTTTAAAGACGGTGGCGCAAAGATATTCCTGTCCGGTGCCAATGCTGCAATCACCGGCGATATGTTAACCACTGTAGGTAATAACACTGCACAGGATAAAAAAATGTTATCTGATTTAGGTTTTGATATTTCGAAATGACATATAACAATCAACAATGCTGAAAGGGGGAAATATTATGAAAAATAGATCTAAAGTCTATGAAATGGCAATTATCGGGGTCATGGCTGCAATAATATGCATTCTTGGACCTTTATCAATCCCTGTTGGTGTGGTACCAATTTCCTTCACAAACTTAGCAATCTACTTTGCCCTTTACGCACTCGGCATGAAAAAAGGAACTATTAGCTACATAATATATATGTTAATCGGTTTTGTCGGCATGCCCGTGTTTTCTAATTTTAGCGGCGGCCCTTCTAAACTCTTGGGGCCAACCGGCGGATATATTATCGGATTTGTCTTTATGGCACTGATTGCCGGGTTTTTTATTGATAATTTTACTGATAAAAGTATTTTATGCTTTGCAGGTATGGTACTGGGTACCGCTGTATGCTATGCACTTGGCACTATTTGGCTATCATATCAGGCTAATATGCCTGCAAGTGCCGCCCTTGCTGCAGGTGTAATCACTTTTATTCCCGGAGACCTGGTCAAGATTCTGATTGCTGCCTTTGCAGGCCCTGGAATTCGCAAGCGGCTTATTAATGCAAATTTATTTCAGGCTTAATTCCCTTTCTTCATATCATTTCATTGCTCAGGACTATAGTTTCTCTATTCTTAATATCCAGCACCTGTGTTTTCACCATACCTCCCAGATTCTTGGATACCAAACGGGCCAGCTCATTGAGCGCTATGTTAAATTCATCAATCCTTGCTTCATCAACCAGCTCGACGCAGAGGAATGCATTCCTGGTGTTTTCGGTCAGCATGGTCCTTTGAGCTTCCCTCCAATTCCAGCACCTGCATATGGCACCCTTATCATCCTTGTAGACTATTTCACCCTCATAGGGCGGAGCGTTCTCACAGCTTCCAAGGGGAATAAACTGCTCGTTTCCAACTGCTTTTGTAAGACGTATATCCCCTTCGAAGGCATCCATATCTTCTCCGCCGCATGGAAGCCCATATCTCAGTGAAATTGAATTGTAGATATCAACGAGAGGGTTTATTGCTGATATGTGATTATCATTTTTTACTCTTTTTAACAGAGCTTCAATGGAAGACCTTGCACCTTTCTTGGTCTTAAATTTCTGGAAAGCTTCTCTCCAAACCGCTATTACCGGATTACTGCTAAATTCTTCTGTCTGAAAAAAACTATGAGCTTCTTCCCCGGCCTGCTGCAGCATTTCCTGATATTTCTCAACATCCCTCAGTGAATTATCAATTTCCCGGCAAATAACAATGCCATTCCTTGCACCAGGAAACAAGGACCAAAAATCATCTTCAATAATAAACCTTTTCATAAAATCTCCTCCTATCCTATTTGCCGACCATAACCAGCATATAAGTTTTAACCTTATTGTCATATTTACCGTATAATATATCTTATACAATTCTTCACAGCATTTAATTAATATAATTATATTTATATCATATTTACCCTCAAAGCTCCAATGCGCAGAGTTACTTGTATACCAACCCCTTAAACAACACCGGCAAAGTAGTCATGGAATTTGCAACCACCTAAATATTGGTTGAAATATATCGTACGATATTGTATAATTATCGTACGATATATTAAGATAATGGTGAGAGGTGATTGGAAGCATGAGAAATAAAAACAATGTCAAAAAAACAATAACCGCGACAGAACTTAAGCAAAACCTTGGTATGTATCTTGATTACGTTATAGCTGACAATGAAGTGGTTATTACCAAAAACGGCAAGAAAGCGGCGCGGCTGGCACCCTATCTGACCGACTATGACCGCTATCTGGCCGTTAAGGAAAAGGCCCTTGATTACCAGTACGGCGGCAAAAAGGTCTCCTATGAGGAATTTATGGAGATATATGAAAAAAGCGACCTGAGAATGGAATTAATTAATGGAGAAATTGTGTTGCTGGGTTCGCCAACCACTGCCCATCAGGAGATCTCCGGAAACTTGCATATTATATTAAGAGAGTATCTCAAGGGCAAGCAGTGCAAGGTGTTTTATGCCCCCTTTGATGTGCATTTTAACAAAGAGGGCTTTAAGGAGCCGGATGTTATGCAGCCCGACCTACTTATTGCCTGTGATGTGGATGAGAAAACCAATGAAAAAGGACGCTATATGGGTACACCATCCCTGGTCATTGAGATATTGTCACCAAGCACCCGATCAAAGGATATGGTGGATAAACTGAACACCTTCATGATTTCCGGTGTTAATGAGTATTGGATTGTTGATCCCAAGCAGCAAGTAGTGCTGGTCTACGGGTTTAAGGATTTGGACGTGGACCATTTCATGACATACCGGAAGAAGGATATTGTCCGGTCCTATTGGTTCACCGGTTTAGAAGCTGAAGGGCCTGCAATATTCCCCTAGAAGACAAAAGGGATGGTTCTGGTAATTAATTAACCAATAGAACCGTCAGACTGTGCTGATAATCCAGCAATTGGTTGACATAAACTGATTGAT
>JAENYX010000090.1 GCA_016841565.1 Clostridium thermobutyricum
GGAGGTATAAAACTATGGAAAAATATAAGCTTGGAGAAATGGAGCAGCGATTTGCCGATTTAATCTGGCGGTATGAACCCATTTCTTCCGGGGAACTTGTCAAGCTTTGTGAAGCAGAACTAAGCTGGAAGAAGTCCACAACATATACCATGCTTAAACGGTTATGTGACAGGGGTATATTTGAAAATCAAAAGAGCATGGTTACGGCATTAATGATCAGGGAGGATTTTTTAGCGGCGCAAGGCCAACAATTTTTAAACAAAACCTTCGGTGGTTCTCTGCCGCGGTTTTTTGCCGCCTTTACCCATCGAAACCGGCTTAGCGAAAAGGAAATTCTGGAACTTCAACGATTGATTGACGAGCACAGGGAGGGATAATGGTGCTGGATGGGATCTTTTTGCAAGTATTGAATATGAGCTATACCGCCGGTTATGTGATACTTTTTATCCTGTTGGCAAGACTTGTGCTTGGCAAAGCGCCTAAGCGTTTTACATATGCATTGTGGAGTGCTGCTCTGTTTCGGCTTATTTGTCCTTGGTCCTTTGAAAGCATTTTTAGCCTGCTTGCCATCGGCGGCAGAGCTGCCGAGCAGTATCACCCCTTCCCTGAACAACATATGACCTTGGAAACGGTCCGCAATAGTATAGCAACAAACAGGACCGACATAGCTTCGCCTAACATTTCTAATATGCCTGCCGTTTCCAATGTGCCTCCAGAACCGCTGCTGGATAATATTTTTACTTTACTGTGGCTTATCGGAATGGCGGTATTGCTAATCTATAGCGTTACCATGCTGCTTAAGCTAAAAAAACAGCTAAAGGACGCTGTGCATGATACGGGGAACGTATATCTCTCGGAGCACCTGTCCACACCCTTTGTGATGGGGGTTATCCGTCCAAAGATCTATTTACCCAAATCACTTTCAGAAACGGAGAAGCGATATATTCTCCTTCATGAAAGGACCCACATTCGTCAATTGGACCACGTGGTTAAGCCGGTAAGCTTTCTTGTCCTTTGCATCCATTGGTTTAATCCGCTGGTGTGGCTGGCATTCTTCCTTTCGGGCAGGGACATGGAAATGGCCTGTGATGAAGCGGTCATCAGGAAACTGGGGAATGATGTGAAAAAAGAATATTCAGCCTCCCTGCTTTCCCTTTCCACAGGACGGCCCATTGTAGGCGGCTCCCCTTTGGCCTTTGGCGAAGGGGATGCAAAAATCCGCATCAAAAATATACTGGGCTATAAAAAACCGGCCTTTTGGGTGATGGCAATAAGCCTTATTACCATCATTGCTGTTTGTGCCGGATTAGCCCTAAACCCTAAATCCGCAGATGAACCTTCCGGATATGCCGATAAACTGTGGCAGCATCGCACCGCCTATTTGGGGGACAATGCCGCCGTCGGTAATATTATAAGCCTCCTTGAATTTCCCAAGGGCATTGTTTATGATGGCTTTGAACTGCACACAGCCCAGCGGCCTTATATGTTGACGGTTAATTTTAAAACGGATACGCAGATGCGAAATTTTTATACCGGCGCTCAAAACGAAAAACTCTTTCAGATAAATGCCTGTATTTTGTTTTCTTTGATTGAAAATGCGGAATACATTACATTCAGTAAAGGCGGTCAGACCGGGCTAAAGGGACAAATCATGCGCGTAGTAATGGATAACTTGATTGGCGATGAAAAAATACCGGCAACTGCGGATAACGGACAGGAGTATTTTGACGCGTGGCGTGAACACGGGGAGCAAAAACTCCTATCCCTAGGGGAAGATGCGATGCGTGAGGATTACCCAAAGTCTTACCTTATGCTTACGATGCTTTCGGGTGCCTAGATCCCGCACAAATATCACCTTAAAATAGCGAAAGCCTGGGGCCTTTATATACCAAGGGCCCCAGGCTTCTTTGGTTTTTCGTTATGGCTGGGTAATGACTATTATCATATACTCACCGCCGTATTCTTGTAATAACCTGATTATACCAGAGAGGGGATTTTTACGAAAGTTTTTTCATTTGCCCCTTTTATACGAACATGCACCCACGTGTAACATATTTTTCGATATATATAAGTTGCGATTAAGACATTACAAGGCACAAAATACCAAGTTGAAAACTG
>JAENYX010000043.1:0-5640 GCA_016841565.1 Clostridium thermobutyricum
TTCGCTCTCTCATTATCCACATATACTAATGTATCGTCGTCTATCCTAAAGGTCTTGTAGGTGCTGCCCACTTTTACCCTTATCTTGTCTCTGCTGCTGTTGATTTGGTTTATTTCTCCCTCTACCTGGCTTATATAATCGTCGTCCTTGGCCTCAATTTCCAGGACAGTACCATCCTCCACCACAGCTTCGACTTCCATACCGCTTTCCAGATGGTACAAATCCGCTGCCTTACCGTTCAGGGTAATTTCCGTGTCCGAATCCACATTATAGGTTTGCAGCCTTCCGCTTTCGGTTTTTATGGTAATCCCCTTCACATTTCCAAAGGTAATGGCGTATATTATGCCCTCTACCTCGGTTGTCTCCCCTTCTCCCGGCTCATGGTCACCTTCGGCATCCAGCTTTATTACCCTGTTTCTGTCATCAACCTTCAGTCTCGCTGTATCTCCAACCTCTATGTCATCCAGGTCGGCATCTTTTCCGTTCAACCAGATATCGGCATCCGACTTAACGGTAAAGATAAATATTGCGGCACCGGATTTTATGGTAATCTCCCTGTCCCTAACGTCAATATCTCTTACCTCACCCCTGAAGTCGGTAATGAGCTTATCCTGGTTCTTATCCTTCAGTTCAATGAATATAACCCTGCCGCTGCTGTTAAGCAGTATTTCCACGTAGTCTCCCCTTTTGAGCTGGTCAAAATCCAGATACTGACCTTCGTTGTAAACGGCTACCCCTTCTATGCCTTCATACCAAACCTGTTTTCCGTCCACATCAAGCTTGAGTTCATAGTTCCTGGTATCAATCTCCAATACTCTTCCGTATATTTCGTTCCCGCCGGTATCTCTGTCCACCTTGTCGTCTATTCGCTCAAGCAGAACGGCCATTTCAGCCCTGGATACCGCTTTGTTGGGGTTAAAGGTACCATCGGCGTTACCCACCATAAGCCCCAGGTCGTTCATTACGTATATATATCCAACTGCTCCTACCGGCATTGCTGTATAGTCCTTAAATTTCAGCTTATCATTCATATGGTCTTCAGCTATATCCTCTTTCCCAAGAGCCCTCACAAAGTACTTTGCAACCTCCCAGCGCTTGGCGGCCGAGTTGGGGCTGAAATACATCAGATCCACCTCATCCAAGATGCCTTTTTCGTAGGCTACGCTTATATATCCCTTAGCCCAGGAATCCAGTCTTCCTCCCTTGTACTTGGATGGCAGTTCTTTGCAGTCAACTGCCCTTTCCTCCCAACCCATTATCCTAAGGGCCATCACAATGGCCTCAAGCTGGGTAACCGATTTGTTTGGCTTAAATGACTTGTCATCGTAGCCCTTAATAAGCCCCTTGACCGACATCTTTTCCATTGCATTCTTTGCCCACGGCACATCGTCAAGGTCAAGTAGATTTGTGAACATGGAGAGGGTCACCTTTTTCTGAATTCCTGGCGGCAGGCCTCCCCCGCTTTTCCAGCCGGGTGTCGCATATCCTGTCACCGAGACCCCTAATACCAGTACCATAACCAATGTCAGCGCTATTAGTCTTTTCATATGCACTCCTCCTTGTAAATTTATTGTTATGTACGTCCCGCTTTGTTATATATATTCTGAACCGGTTTACATTATCCGGGGGTAGATTTTAAATTATTATTGGTAATTTAATGCAAAAGGAAGCGCAGGGACGGTTCTCTTGCTTCCCTCTTGCTTCCTTTTAATTGTACGGTAAATTACGTTACATATGACTTGATGCCTGGTACATTCAAACTATGACATACGAACTACCAACTTGTCTCTAGTATCCGTGTTCTGTGTTCTACAGTCTACTTCAATTTGTATTTGCTCAAAGCCTTTTCCAGCTCCATTACCAATCCCTCCATCTGCCCTGAGGTTTCGGCAAGCTGCTGGGATGATGCCGCCTGCTGCTGTGTCACCGAAGCAAGCTGCTGGGATGATGATGCCAGTTCATCAGCCAGGGTTGACACATCGTTAATCTGCTCCAAAAGGTCTTCCTTGCTTATGTTAATATTCTGTGAATTCTGGGATATTTCCCCTATGTTTTCCACCACAACGTCTACGGCTGCAGCAATATTCCGGAAAAACTCTATGGTTTCCTGCACCGAGCTGTGCTGCTGCCCAGCCACCTCCTGGCCGGTATTCACCGCATCCTGGGCGCTGGCCATGTTTGTTCTTATATTTGTAACGATAGCCTTTACCTGGGATGTAGCCCTCAGGCTGTCATCGGCCAGCTTCCTTACTTCCTCTGCCACAACGGCGAACCCCCGGCCGGCATCGCCGGCTCTGGCCGCCTCAATGGCCGCATTAAGCGCCAGAAGATTTGTCTGTTCGGCTATTTCGTCTATATCTCTTATTATCCCGTCAATGCTTTTGGTGCTTTCCTCAAGGGTTACAAATACCTGTTTTATCTCTCCGCTGGCCCTGTTGCTTTCTTCGTTACGTTCCTTCAAGTGCTCCACTATACTTATTCCCTTGTCGGTGCTGCCTTTAATCTTCCTGGAGCTGTCCAGGATGGCCTCCATCTGGTCGGCAGCTTCCTTAATCCTTGCCGAAATATCCTCGGTCAATTCCTTGCCTCTGACGGTCCTTTCGAATTGTACCGAAGTCTTCTGGGCCATTTCCTGTATATTGGTGGCCATTTCCTGGGATGAAGCCGATGATTCCTGGGATGCAATGGCCAAAGCCTCAGAATAGCCCGAAACCTTCAGAACGGCGTCCTGCACACCCTGCATGAACCTATTTAGTGCTTCCAGCATGCCGTTAAAATCCCGCCCCAGCTTACCCAGTTCATCGGAGGAATTAATCTGTGCCCTGGCCGTAAGATCGCCCGATGCTGCCGTATCCACGACACCCATTATGCTTTTCACCGGACCTACTATGGACCCCGACAGCACATATGCAATCAGCATTGCCACAACCACACCGCCCAACCCCCACAAACACAGATTAAGCATAAAACTATTTATGGATTGAGTGTAATCTCTGGTGGGAATACCTATAAAGAGCATGCCTATTATCTGATTTTCTGAATCTATAAGCGGAAGGTAATTACAAAGATATTCATCATCTCCTATTTCCGAATTGCCCGAATAGGACTCTCCCGCCTCCAATACTTTGCCGAGGATTTCCTCATCCTCCAGAACAGAGCCCACAATTCTCTTGCCTTCATTATCGGTAATATTGGTGGCTACTATTTTATCATTTTGAAATATGGACACCATGGTACCCTCGGTAAGCCCACTTATGGTATCAATCAAATGGGAATTATTGTACATATTATAATAGCCTTTGAACAACACACCTTCTTCATCGGTGCTTTTATCCAGCCTCCAGTAGCCGGAATACTGAAATTCAAACATATAGTTGATGAGCGAAACATCGGCATTCAGTTTCTTAGTCGCCAGGCCCTCCACTTCCATTTTCATGTTTCTTACGGATATTACCCCGAAAATCAGCGATACCATCAGCGCCAATACTATGAAGCTAACAGTTATCTTGCTTCTAAAACTGCGCATAGTACCCTTTCCACTCCTTCCTGTTCAGGCAATATCAGCCATATAGTCCATACTTTGCCTATCCTATCTAGATTATTTTCGACACTTCTTCTAAAAATCCTGCAACATTCTCAACAAAAACAAAGCAGCAGGGTTTTTTATCCTGCTGCTTTGTTTTTGCAATATTTTCACACCTGTTTGCCTATACCCTTAAGCATATAATCCAGCATGGTATCCAGAGCTTTATCGCCTATCCTCGAACCTCTGTAACTGATTGCCCCCGATTCCTGCAGCACTCCCATAAACAAAATGGCCGCAAGATGAGGATCCACTTCCCTGAATACTCCTTTTTCAATACCTTCCTCTATAATACCGGCAATAAACCCCAGCACCTTTTTCCGGTAGGCCACCAGGCGATCCAGCAAATCGCTGTGTATGTCACCTGAGTTCTTCATAACCATATTACCAATATGACCGCTTTTCTTTAACAACAAATTTTGCCTGACGATAATACCTTTGAGTTTTTGGGTAGGGTCCTGTATGTCATTCATATCCTCGACGGTCTTTGAGAAAAACACCTCAAGCACATGGAATAATGCTTCCTCAAAAAGCTCTTTTTTGCTGCTGAAGTACTCATATATTGTCCCCTTGCCTACTCCGGCCTGAGCAGCTATATCTCCAATCTTGGCCCTGTGATAACCCATCTCGTTGAAAACCTTAGCCGCCGCTTCAAGAATTTGTTCTCTTCTGGTAATCCCGGCCATAGCCATGCGCCCTCCGTTTCGTATAAGTCCTTGTTCCCGTCCCACCTTCAGGTTCCCCCGGTTGTGCCTTCGGCCTAAAAACCGCCCGGTACGGCTATACCAATACCACTGGAAGCTTCAAACTGTATCTTTGCAAGATTGTACCCGTGTATTGCCTGCAGATGCTGCAGCTTGATGTCATTTAAGGCATTCAGGGCGTTCACCACTTCCTGGCTGGTCGACATACCCATGTCATACCTTAGCTTGGTGATATGGTACGCCTTCTCAAGCCTTTCAATATTTTTGGCCAGTACCCCTATGCTTTCATAGGCGCTGTTCATGTCCATATATGTCTTCCTCACCGAAAGCTCCACATCCTGCTCGGCGTTTACCAGTTTATATTGACTGCTCTCCATCTGGTGTTTTGCCTTCTGATTGGCAAAAGTGTTCTCAAGGTACCACGAGGCTGTAAGTTCAAAATCCATTTTATCTATTCTGTACTGCTCCCTGGCAGCCAATATTTCATATCTGTTCTCCAGCGCCTCGGCCACCTTGGCTTCTATATCTGTCTCTTCGGGAGCCGTATAATCCAGACTGTCGGTCAGGGACACCAGTGTTTTTAGCGGCAGTCCCAGAGTTTTGTTGAAGGACATAAGCTTGTACTCGGCATCCCGGACAGCAGTCTGATGACTCAGCCTCGCACTTTCCAGCCCGGCTTCCGATGCCAGCACATCCACCTGGGACACCATCCCCAGCTCATACTTTTTGTTGGCTATGTCCATATCCTTCCGGGCAGAATCCAGCATGCTCTTTTGAATATTCACCTTTTCCCAGGCAAATAACAGATCAAAATATGCACTTCGCACGGCCATCTTTACCGTTTCTATGGTCTGCTCGCTGCCCGCCTCGGCCAGCGTTACTCCCATGCCTGCAAGCTCTTTGTAATATCCCTTGGTCACTTTATAGTTCTCAAACAGTACCTGGGAACCCATAGCCGACTTTTCCTGACGGGTTAATTCTTCTATCTGTTTTTCCGTCTTATCAATAGCTTTTTTTGCCTCGCTATAGCCCACCTCCGCCTTTTCCACCGCAGTATTGCTCAGCTTTATTGCGGTGCTGTTCTCCAGCGCATAGTCCACCGCCTGCTGCAGCGATAAGGCCATTTCCTCCTTTGCCTCGTTGGCTCCGGCGGAAACAAAGAGAGCACCGGCGGTGACAATACATAAAACCACTGCGAGTAGCTTTCTTTTCATAAGCATTAACCTCCTTATTAGTTCGTAGTTGGTAGTTGGTAGCTGGTAGTTCATAGGCGTCAGGGTCAAGTTTCCGGGTCATAGATCACAGTTATTAGGTACTAGGTACTAGGTACTAGGTACTAGGTACTAGGTACTA
>JAENYX010000043.1:5740-22637 GCA_016841565.1 Clostridium thermobutyricum
CCTGGTTTCTATCAGTCCCCCTGCGAGTCCGCAAGAACCGTCCCCTCGGTCTTGGGCTTCCTTTTAAACCTGCGCCGCATTTTGCTGCCCATATCGTCCACTATAGTGTACATTACCGGTATAACCACCAGCGTCAATACGGTGGAGAACAGCAGCCCGCCTATAACTGCGGTGGCCAAAGGTGCCTGAACTTCCGCCCCTTCCCCCAGGCCCAGAGCCATAGGCGTAAGCCCCAGTATTGTGGTCATGGAAGTCATCAGTATGGGCCTCAGCCTTACCGGGCCGGCCTTTAGAATGGCTTCGTTCCTCTCTGTTCCCCTTGACCTTAGAGTATTTATATAGTCAACCAAAACTATTGCGTTATTAACAACAATACCCGACAGCATTATAATCCCCAGGAATGCGGGTACGCTTAAGGTTCGCCCGGTGAGTACCAGCCCGCCAATGGCACCGGTCAGTGCAAAGGGTATCGCAAACATTATTATAAAGGGGTACACCAGCGATTCAAACTGCGAAGCCATAATCATATACACCAGTATTATGGCCAGCCCAAGGGCCTTGGCCAGGCTTGAAAAGGCCTCCACCATCTCCTGGTTCTCCCCGCCGTATTCTATCACATAGCCCTCCGGCAGCGGGTACCTGTTTAATCCTGCCTGAATATCCCGCACGACGCTGTTTAGGTCCCTGCCGAATATACCCGAACTAACCGAAACAACCCTTACCTGGTCCACCCTGTTTATACTGCTGGGGCCTTCCCCTATGGTTACATCCGCCACCTCGTCCAGGGGCACCTGAAATCCCGCCGGGGAGGTAATTATTATATTGCCCAGCCCCTGCAGGTTGCCTGCGCTCTCATCCCTCAAGGCCACAGTTATATCGATCTCTTCTCCGCCCACTCTGTACCTTGATGCGACCTGTCCGTCCACCGACATCTGCACCGCCGAGGCTATGGAGGATACGTTAAGACCGTATATCGAAGCCCTCTTGCGGTCCACAGCCACCCTCGCCTCGGGCTTGCCTTCATCCAGCGAGGATTCTGTCTCCCTTGTGCCTTCCACATCCCCAACGATCTCCTTTATGTCCTCCGCAATGACCGAAAGTTCGGTCAGGTCGTCTCCCTTAATCTGTATGTTAACCGGCGAGCCGCCGGCGGAAATGCCGCCCATGGACATTGAATCAACGGATACTTCCGCCCCCGCGATGTCCGCAACCTGCTGCCTTAAGTAATCGGCAACCTCGAAAGTACTTCTGTCCCTTTTATCCAAATCAACCAGTTTCCCGTATATAATTGCGGAGGATGTATTGCCCTGGCCGCCCATGGCGCCTCCAGAGCCCAGCACAACGAATACATCTTCCATCTCGGGAACTGCCGCCAACGTATCCTCTACCCGGTAGGCTATCCTGGAGGTCTCCTCCAGCACCGTCCCCTTGGGAAGGCTTACGTTCACGGTTATATAACCCTGGTCCATACTGGGGAAAAACTCCGCTCCCACCAGCGCCACCGAAAGGAGTGATACCACAAACAGTACAACCAGCCCTATTATTGCGCTCTTACGATGCCCGAGGGCCCAGGCAAGCAGCCGCCTGTAGATCCCATCCAGTTTGTCAAAGCCTTTGTTCCACCCGTCCAGGGCATTGGATACAAATTTCACCTTTAATTTTTTCTCTCCATTGTTTGATACCCGCAGATACTTTGACGCGAGCATGGGCACCAGAGTCAGTGCCACCACAAGGGACGCCAGCAGCGCAAAGGACACCGTCAGCGCCATCTCCCTGAAAATCTCGGCAGCAATCCCCTCCACGAACACCACCGGTGCAAATACCGCCACCGTGGTGAGGGTGGATGCCACAACCGCCATGGATATCTCGCTGCTGCCCTCTCTAGCGGCTTCAATCCTGCTGTATCCCTCCTGCCGGTACCGGAAAATATTCTCCAGCACCACTATGGAGTTGTCAACCAGCATACCCACTCCCAGGGCAAGGCCGCCCAGGGATATCATGTTGAGAGTAAGCCCGTTGAAGTATATAAGTGTAAAGGTGGCTATTATCGATATTGGTATAGCCACACCTATAATTAGCGTTGTCCTGAAGTTCCTTAAGAACAAATACAGCACCGCAACCGCCAGCACGCCGCCTATTACGGCTATCGCAGTTACGTTGTTTATGGTCTGCTGGATAAATACGGAGGTATCCACAATCGTTTTAATCTCGATATCGCTGTACTCCTGCTTTATCCTTTCCAGCTCTGCGTTTATCCTTCGCGCAACCTGCACCGAATTGGCGGTGCTTTCCTTCCGTACGCTAAGGTCTATGGAATCCTTCCCGCCGGTGGTCATAATGGTGGTACTTTCCTTAAAGGTATCCTCCACATCGGCTATGTCCTTCAGCGCTACCACCCCTCCGGCAGGAAGGGCAATGGGTATATCACCTATCTCTTCAATGCTTTCAAACTCTCCGGTGGTCCTTAGGATATACCGCTTGTTACCGTCGTCCACGTTGCCGCCGGGAAGGTTAAGGTTCTCGGCCCTGAGCGCCTGGACTATATGACCCAGCGACAGGCCGTAGCCCTTAAGCCTCTCGGGGTATACTTCAACCTTTATTTCCCTTTCCTGGCCACCATATATATCCACAACGGCCACACCCTCCAGCCGCTCGATCCTGGGTACTACGTTGTCATCCACAAGGGTCTTAAGGCTTGCCAGGTCACCGTCGTTGGAAATAGCCATCTCTATTATTGGTATCATATTTGGGTCCATCTTCAAAATCATCGGCGAGCCGGTACCCTCCGGCAGCGCACCCTTTATCATGTCCACTTTTTCGCGCATATCAAGGGCGGCAAAATCCATATCGGTACCGCTGGCAAACTCCACCATTACGGTGGCGTTACCCTCCCCCGAAACCGAAGATACCGACTTGATATTGGATACGGTGCCAAGGACCGATTCCAGCGGTTTTGTGACCAGGGACTCTACTTCCATTGGCCCGGCTCCCGGGTAATTTACCGATACTACAGCCATTGGAAAGCTTATGTTGGGCAAAAGGTCAAGGCCGAGGCCCCCAAAGGATACCACCCCCAAAAGTATCACAATCAGCACGCACATTGCGGTGGTGACAGGTCTTCTTATTGCAATTCCGGAGATTTTCATTGGCCGTCACCCCTTACAACCCGTACGGCTTCCCCATCATCTAGATAGTTTTGGCCCCTTACTATTACCTCTTCTCCCTCTTTAACGCCGCTGATAATCTCAACGGTGCCGTCGCCGCCTATACCGGTAACTACTTTCCTGTAGACCGCCTTACCGTCCTCAACTATATAAATATATCTGTCGCCGTTCTTGGCAAGAACCGCCGCCGAAGGGATACATACTGCATCCTCCCTTGCATCCTTTATAAGTCCGGCCTCGGCAAACATACCAGGCTTAATAACTCCGTCGGGATTATCTATCTCAACCTTCAGCCCGAACAGCCCGGTCCTCTGATCGGCCGCCGGACTGACTTCCTTTATTGTACCCGTAAAGGGCTGTCCTCCTGCCGAAGGTATCCTAATATCTATACTTCCCTGCCGCTCCACATGGTTTATAAGGCTCTCGCCTATGGAGCCCTCCAGTATAATTCCAGACATATCAACCACCACCGCCACCGGTACCCCCGGCGTCACGGTCTCACCTATACCTACATTTATATAAGCCACAACTCCATCTATAGGTGATTTAACCCGGCATTCGTCATACTGCCGTGAAACCATATCATAAGAGGCCTTTGCCTGATTCATCTGTGCTTCCAGTACCGCAAGGCCTGCATCCGAAGAATTTGCCCTTATCTGTTCAAGGGCCTGCTCGGATATGGCTCCTTCTTTATAGAGCTGTTCGCTCCTCTCCAGGTCCTTTCTTGCATTTTCATACTTCTCTTTGTTTTGACGATAGTTTGCCTCGGCCATCAGAAGCCCTGCCTGAGCCTGCTCAAGCTGGTCCTTAATGTCGGAATCGTCTATAACAAAAATAGTCTCTCCCTTGCTTATTCTTTGCCCTACCTTAGAGGTTATCTCTTTGACCTTACCGGTCACCTTTGCTACAACATTGACTTCATACAAGGCTTCCAGCTTGCCCGAAATGACCGCCACAGAGGCTATGTCACCCTTTACCGCCGTCACCGTTTCCACCGGCGTTCCGCTTGTATCTTCCATAGCTCCGATTTCGCTTACATTTTGCCTGTTAATAAAGGATAATACAACTACTGCTGCCACCACTAATACTGCTATGGTTATTATGTATTTTTTCTTTATACGAGCCACAAAAATCCCTCCATATTATCTCGCCCGATTTCTGCCGACCGAACGGTCGGTCACAGCTAATTATATTCCCTGTCGCCTGTCCGTGTCAATAGTATAATGTTGTAGTAATTAGTATAATAGGGGACAGTTTCTACTTTTCCCACCTTGACAATGACCACCCTTTCTTATTCCGGCCAGTTTGCCTTCAACAATACTGTAAACCACCGGTATTATTAACAATGTTAAAAGAGTGGAAACAGTAAGACCGCCCATAAAGGATACTGCCATGGGTACAAACAGGTCGTTGCCCGAAAAGGCCAGCGGAACAAGCCCAAGAACTGTAGTGGTTGTAGTAAGTATTACAGGCCTGAATCTTGACCTGACGGCATTTTTGCATGCCTCTTCAATGGATTTTCCGCCCCTCCGCTCCCGGTTGATGCAGTCAACCAATATAATTGCATTGTTGACCACTACACCAACCAGGCTGGCTATGCCCAGAATACCAAACAGTGACAGCGGCTGCCCGAAAATAAGCAGGGCAAAAATGGAACCAATCATGGACAGAGGTACCGTCAAAAGGACTATTATTGGCTGTATGACAGAGTTAAACTGTAGCATGAGGATCATAAAAATCATAAATATGGCAAATATCACCGCTATCCCAATATTGCCCACATCGGATTCCAAATCCTTTTTCTCGCCCTCGTAGATAAGCCTTACACCCGGAAACTCCATGCCGTCAAGCTTTTTTTCCAAAACCGTCTGAATATCTATAGCATTGTATCCCGGCTTGACACCACCGGATACCGCCACCGCCCGCTGGCCGTCATACCTGTTTATGGTAGGTATCCGGGCTGCCAGTCTGACCTGTGCCAGGTTTTTGAGCGGAATTTTAACGCCTGTGGCAGGGGATTTAAGCGGCAGGTTTTCCAGCTTTTCCTTTGATGTAATATCCCCTTTGACCAAAATCCCGTATTCCTTCCCGTTTTGCCTGAAGACCGAAGCCCTTCTCCCCATCAATGCGATATTTATCTCATTCTGTATATCATATTTGGTGAACCCCAGGGCAGAAGCCCTGTTTGAATGGATATCCACAAGCAGTTCATAATCCATTCCCTCCATATCATCCTTTATGTTGGTGGCCCCTTCAATCATTGATAATTCATGGCGGATTCTCTCGGAGGCATTGGCCAGCTTATCCATATCATCCCCCAGAACTCTCACCTGAACAGGCTCACCCAGCCCAGCCAAAGTAAGCTCCTTGACAATAACCCTGGCTCCTACAACGTTTCGGTCAACTATCCCCTGAAGGTGTTCAACCAGCCGGCCGTTGTGTTCAAACCGCTTCCCCTTCTCCAAATCAACAAGCACCATAATCTGTGCCATGTCGGGTAAGTTGGGCTTTGGCATAATGGAAAGGTCAAATTTTGGGAGACCACCCCCAATCGATGTTGCAAAGCTGCGTACCTCGGCCTGCTCCTTTAATACATTCTCAACCCTTTGGGCAATCTCCCGGGTTTTCCCTATGTCGGACACCCTTTCACCCTGGATGTCAATATATATCATCTCCTTATCCGATGTGGGATACATTTGCTGAGGAATAAGCCCCGACAGCGCAAAAGAGAATACGAGCAGTGCTACCGCTGCCAAAACCGTTATTCCTTTTCTTTTAAGCCCTAATTCCAGCAGTCTTTCGAAAAAAATCCGCACGTTGCCGGTTCTTTTCTTCTTACTGCTTTCCCTGAAAAAAATGTATGCCATTAGCGGAGTTACAAGCATGGCAACAATATAGGATGCCGACAGGGAAATAATAATCATCTGCGGTATTCCTCCGGCGAACTGTCCCGAAGCTTCAGGAAGGAAAAGCAGTGGGGTAAATGCAGCCATGGTTGTAAGAGTGGATGAAAGTACGGGTATGGCCACTGCCCTTGTGCCTTCAACGCAGGCCTTCAGCCTCTCTTCCCCGGCGTCTATCCCTACCTGGACGGCATCGCTTACTACTATGGCATTATCCACCAGCATGCCCAATGCCATAATTAAACCGGTTATGGTAATCATATGCACATTTATCCCGGCTACTCCCATTATTGAGATGGTGGCAAGTATGGACAGCGGGATGGCAAATGAAACGATAATGGAATTTCTAAAGCCCATACCAACAAAAACAACAGCAATCACTATAATAATCCCCTGTATGAGATTAAGGGAAAAACCGCCCACCGATTTGGCCACATCCCCGGGTTGGTAGGTTAGCTTGTCTATTTTCAGCTCCGCGGGTGCTTTTTTTTCAAAGGCCTCCAAAACCATGTCAACTGCGGCTCCCGTATGCACTATATTCCGGTCCTGCTTGAAGTATCCTGCAAGCAGAACTGCTTCTTCACCGTCCTGCCTGATGCTGTAGCCGGAATCCTCCCGACCCATGCTGATTTGGGCAATGTCCTTCAATTGGACAATGACTCCCGTGTTGTGTGAGACTTCCACCATAACGCCGCCTATTTCATCCAGCGTTTGGAACAGACCCGAAGGCCTTACGCCGATTGTAAATTCCCCGCCTTTTATCTCTCCCGAAGGAATGATGACATTCTGAGCTGCCAAAACCTTTGTAATATCATCCAGCGAAAGAGAATAGCGGCTTAATTTGTCTGTGTCCACCTCTATTTTGACCTCTTTTTTTTTCTCCCCCAGGATATCAAGCCTTCTGATGCCGTCCACCCTCATAAGCTCCCTTTTCAGCTCATCTCCATAGGAAGCCAGCTGCCCCGAACTCAGCCCGTCACCCGACAGTGCTATCAACATCCCGGCAGTTTCGACCAGATTGGTGTCAATCATAATTTCGCCCGCACCCTCCGGCAGATCCTTTTTAACATCATCCATCCTTTGCCTCAGATCCGCCTGGGATTTATCAATTTCGGCCTGGGTGAGATTCATATCCATTACCAGCAGAATGGCCGACAGACCGTTTTGAGAAAAGGAATTGGAATAATCATAGACTTTCAACTCCATGATTTTTTCCTCTATTTTTTTAGTTACCGTCTCTTCCACCTCCTGACAGGAGGCTCCGGGATATACCGTTGTTATCATGGCGGCCGGCACCGGCATGTCGGGGTATTCCTGCTTTGGGATATGGTAATAGCTGTATAACCCGAAGATGAAAACCATAAAAACTGAAAACAGTATTACACTCCTCCTGGTTACCGCCGCATATATCAGTCCTTTTTTCATCACATTCAATCTCCTTCCTATTCCTCAACCATAGCCACGCGGTCACCCATATTTACGCTTTTCATACCTTCAATAATCAATTTCTCTCCATGGGACAATCCCTCAACCATAACCATCTTTCCCCTGACCGGTCCAACGTTTACGATTTTCTTTGATACCCGGCCATCCACAACCACATAGACATAGTCTTGGGTATCCCTTTGAATGCTTTCTACCGGCACAAATACCCCTTTCCCCCGGCCTGTCACAATAGAAACCGCTGCAACAGCGCCTATTGCAACCCCTTCATCCGGCAGAGCTATTTCCACCGTATACATCAGCGTTTTTTCATCGGGCAGACCCGATATATTGGATATCTTCCCCCGGTCTTCGATATCACCGTCCTTTACTATGACCGCCGCTCCCACCGCAACTTTTTCAATGTCCTGCCCGGGTACTCCAACTTTGATAATACGGCTGCCGTCGTACACTGCAACCGCAGGATAGCCCGCCGCTGCCAGTTCCCCTTCTTTGTAGAATACATCCGCGACATATCCGTCTACATCGGATATTATGGCCAAATCCTCCAATGCCTTAAGGCCCTGTTCATAACCGATACGGGCCCGTTCCAATTCGGCTTGGCTCATCTGCAGCTTAAGCTGCGCTGCTTCCAACTCCCGGTTTGATACGGCGCCGCTTTCATAAAGGGCCTTGATTTTTTCAAACTGCTCTTTGGTATACACATAGTTTGGCTGTGCTACCGACCTAAACAACTCTTGGGCAAGGTCCAATGCCGGCCTGACACTGTCATGCTCAAGAATAACAAGCCTGTCCCCTTTCCTTATCTCCTGTCCCTTTTCGACAAGCACCCTTTGCACTTTTCCGGACGTTTTAAAGCTGTACTGCTTTAACCGGCCGGGAGATACAAACCCGGTATAGTCCAATGAAATATCGTAGTTTTCTTCTTTGACCGCCAGAACCTTCACCGGCTTTACCCGTTCATGCTGCGCCGAAGGCTCCTTTGCGCATGCAGTAAGCAAAAACGCCGCCGTTATTGCCATGCACATCAAACAAACCTTTCTCATTGATTAACCCTCCTTTTCATAATAAGGGCAAATAAAAAACCTCACCCTTATTTAATGCAGGGTAAAGGTCTCACTCTCAATAAAGGTTACCGTCCGGGTGAATAAACACCGTATTGACGAACGGTAATGCCATAGGACTATGGCGAGTTACTCCCCTTTACATTTAACCGTCATTTTTCAATGATTTAAAATATCCCTCCCTTCCTTAAAATCAGCCTTATCTTTATCCTGGATTTAATCAGCGCTATTCTTATCATAATGGGTCAGAATGTCAATCATTGCGTGTATAAAGTGTTCTTTGTACAGCTTTGTAAACTCGGCCATGGCTTCCTGGCCGTCGTACCCGTAATATTGGGCCCATTTATCCTTCAAGCTTACAAACATCATTATGGGTATCATTCCTGTAAAAATACTGAAAAGGCAGAATTTCCGGTTATCGATGCCTGTAAACCCCATTTTCCTTACCCTTTCCTGCGAGTCCTGCATGACGGGGTCTATAAACTGAAATACCGAATAATCCTCCGACCCTCCCTTTAATCCCTCAATGGCTATTATCCTGATTATATCCTTTTTGCTTTCCAGCAGATCGAACAGCATGTCAACCACTTTTTTGTACTGGTCGCTGTCGATATAGTCCACATGTAAATCCTTCAAATATATATCCTTAAATGCCAACAGCTCATCGACACTTTCCTTAATCAGCTCGGCCAGTATTCTATCCTTGCTTTCAAAGTAGTAATAGATCAGCGCTTTATTTGCTTTGGCCCGTTTGGCTATCTCATCAACCCTTGCACCGTCAAATCCCTTTTCGGCAAACACTTCCCTGGCCGCGTCCAGTATTCTCTGTCTGCCCTCATTGCCGGAAGTATTATCTGAGCCCATCATCATCCTCCTGATACTTTATTAATCAGACTGTTTATTTTATACTAACTGTTTAGTCTAATTATACAATTACTTTTTCCTTTTGTAAAGCATCAATTTACCATTTTTTATATGTTTTTATTTTTGTCCTAATAACTTGCAAAATTCAGGGAACCTAATATATCCTCTAACGTCTAACCCTATATGCTTAATTTCAGACTCTTTAAAACATACCGTGAATCTGGTAGAATTTTGTATAGCAGCAATGATATGTGGGACGTAAGATATGGGAAATGGGACGTAAGAAAATACTTTGATCCGAAGGGGACATTCCTCATACTACAGAGGCTTACCCTGAGGTAGAGGTGCGTCCCCTTACCTTAAAAAAGAGGGGGTATATCATAATTGTCTTTACTGGAGCTTAAGGATATTACACGCAAGTACAAGTTGGGCCAGGTCCAGGTTACCGCCCTTGGCGGTGTCAGCCTTTCCATTGAAAACGGCGAATACGTTTCCATAATGGGCCCATCGGGGTCGGGCAAATCCACCCTATTAAACATAATCGGATGCCTGGACCTGCCCTCGACGGGTACATATAAACTGGGAGGCAAACATGTAGAAAGCCTTAAGGACAGCCAACTGGCCGATATACGCAACCAACAGATAGGCTTCGTATTTCAGCAGTTCCACCTGCTGCCCAACCTGACGGCCCAGGAGAACGTTGAACTTCCTCTCATATACAAGGGCGTATGGGGCAAGGAACGAGGAAAAAAGGCAAAAGAAGCGTTGGAATCGGTAGGTCTTGGAGACAGGGTCAGCCATCTCCCCTTCCAGATGTCGGGGGGCGAACAGCAGAGGGTAGCCATCTCAAGGGCCATAGTGAGCGATCCATCCCTCATACTTGCCGATGAGCCTACCGGTGCGCTTGATTCGCGTTCCAGCCAAAACATTATGGAGATATTCCAAAGGCTGAACAAAGAGCTTGGGATAACAATAGTACAGGTGACCCATGAAAAAGAGGTCGCACTGTACGGTAAAAAGATATACCATCTGCGGGATGGTGCAATAGAAAATATTGAAATAATTCAATAACCAGGGGGGAAATGTATGTCACAAAAGTTAATTGCAATAATAATAATATCTACAATAGTGCTTGGCGGCGGAGTATACGCCTTCAAACAGATTATGCCTGACAATAGCCAGGCAACGCAAGGTCCGGTATACGCTACAAGAGAGGTAATAAGAGATGATATCACGGTGGGAGTGAGCACAACCGGTATGCTGAATCCCACCCGCGGCGGAGGCATAAGGGTTCCGGGAGACTACCGTTCGGATATGGCGTCTGTACAATACGTTATTGAAGAAATACTTGTGGAAGAAGGAGATGAGGTCATCAAGGACCAAACGCTGGTAAAACTTAACTCACCGGATCTGGAAAACCAGATAGAAGAAGCACGTACCAGACTGGAAACCAAGGAAGAGGAGCTTTCGGATATGACCGGCGTCCCTGTGGACCAGCTTGAAAACATCAACCCCGCAAAAGGCATTACGTTAAGGGCTCCTACAGACGGTAAGGTATCAAGGCTTGATGTAGTCGAGGGCGAGGAAGTACCTCTGGGCCACATAGTTGCCCGCATTGTGGATGATTCGAGATTTAAGATAAGGGCAAAGCTAACTCCGGCAGAATTCCAAATGGTGTCCCCGGGGCAGACAGTATCCCTTAGTTTCCCGCAATTTGTAGGCTTCACCGAAGCAAAAATAGTAGACGTAAACCCCAACCGCATTCCCAATATCGATGAAGATGGAACTCCCAAGGGATATGCATACATAATTGATATTGAAGGGGAAAACCCCGGCCTTGTTCAGCCGCTGATGGACGTACATATAATCCTGGTAAGAGAGGACGGGAGCACCCTCACCTTTTCCAACACAGCCCAGGTAGAAAAGTTCATTAAAGAAGAAAGAGTAATAAACAGAGCAGAATCCTTCGCCACCGAAGTATATGTTTATGAAATGGAAACCGTAAAGAAGGGCGATCCAATCGTATCAATGACCGGCACCGATGTACAAAGAACTCTGGAGAATTCCATTGATGAAATATTGGAACTTAGACTTAAGCTCAGGCAGCTGGAATCAACCATGGAACAAATGGAGGTAAAAGCTACCATGGACGGTGTTGTGGCGTCCATACAAAGAGAAGAGGGAGAAACGGTAAGAATAGGAGAATGGATAGGAGATATATACAACACCAGTGATATGATGGTTTGGGCTCAGGTAGACGACATAGACATAGTAAACGTAAGGCAGGACGCCCCTGTTAAGGTAACCGTTGACGCCGTTCCCGGGGAAACCTTTGAAGGTAAGGTTACCCACGTATCACCCATGGGCGAAAAGATAAACAACGTAACCCGGTTCTCCATAAACATAGAAGTTAAAGGCGGACCCAAGCTCCGCCCCGGCATGCAGGCCAACGCCTTTATTGACGGCGGCAGCGCCGAGAACGTTTTGCTTATACCCATTGAAGCGATCTTTGAGGAAGATGGAAAGGCAATGGTTGAGGTGCTGGACGAAAGCGGAGCGGTCAAACTGGTAAACGTCAGGCTGGGATTAATGAATGACCGGTATGCGGAAGTGCTGGACGGCCTGGAAGAAGGGGATCTGGTAATAACGGGAAGCAGCGCAGACCTGTTGCCAAGCCAGCAGATAAAAGCGAAGGATACCCTGCTTCCAGAGAAGAGCCAGGACAGTGATAATAATGGCAACGGCGAAAACTAAGGGGGCATACTACCATGAAAAGTCTAAAACCTATAAGCTCTCTGCTATCCGGAATAGTCAAAAAAATTAAAAGCTTGCCTGTATATTTGGCAGGCCAAAAGCCTTTCAAAAACCTGGCTTCCAGGATAGAGAAAAAACGTGTGCTTCCTCTTTTGCTCCGGGGCTGGTTTACATCAAAGATGGCGGTCCACGGCATACTGTCCAAAAGACTCCGGTCGGCACTTACAGTACTGGGTGTGGCAATAGGGGTGGCTTCGGTGGTAAGCCTCATGGGCATTGGTGAAGGAGCACGAAAAGCTGTAGTAGAACAATTTGAAAGCCTTGGCTCTGATGTGGTTATAGTAAAAGCCCACAACCCCACCGTTGAATTTGACCCGGCAGAGACGGCCGAACTGGTGGACAGGGTGCAGGGCCTTGAAATGGCCACCCCAATCGTCCAAACCGAGGCCACCATAACCTGGAGAAGATCCAAGGGAAAGGCGGACATAATAGGGACAAACGGCCAATTTCCCGAAATTCGTGACCATGAAATACAGGCAGGGCACTTTTTCACCTCACTGCATGTAGCCCAGCGCTCTCCGGTGGCGGTACTCGGCTACGAGCTTGCAAGGGGCCTTTTGGGGGGCCGCAGCCCTGTAGGGCAGTCCATGTCGATAGGCGGTCAAAGCTACAGGATTATAGGTGTGCTGGCTCCAAAGGGAGCAGGAAAGGCGGAAAACATTGACAGTAAAATAATAATACCCTATACATCGGCGCAGAAGATTGCCGAAAAGCGAACAGTGGAGGAAATATGGGCCAAAGCATCCTCCGGCACAGACGCCGACCTGGCAATTGTACAACTGGGAAGGATATTCAAAAGAAAGCTGGGCCTCGATCAGAGTGCGCCCACACCTTCCATGACGGACGGAGAGCAGCAAGCCGCCCCCGAAGCCAGAGCAGGAGCCGTAGGGACAATTGGCGGAGGCAAAATGATAATGGAAAGGGTGGAAACCTCTCAACCGAACCGGCCTGTTCTCCCTGATGGCGGAGAAGACCTTATTACCATTACAAGTCTTAACCAGATGGTTGAAGAAGCCGACAACGCTAACCGGATAATGACACTGCTGCTGGGTGGTATAGCCGCTGTTTCGCTGCTGGTGGGCGGCCTCGGCATAATGAATATAATGCTGGTGGCGGTAACCGAAAGGACCGAAGAGATAGGGGTAAGGCGAGCTCTGGGCGCAAAGCGGGAAGACCTGTTAATGCAGTTCCTGATGGAAGCCCTGTACCTAAGCCTGATAGGCTCTGTGACGGGAGTTGCCGCCGGTATATGGGGGGTAAGTATCTTCCGGGGCTATGGCTTTGAAACAGTGGTCAGTTTCCAGGCAATTAAAATAGCCACCGGCGTGGCTGTTGTGTCGGGCCTTCTATTCGGCGTATATCCGGCAATATCAGCTTCTTCGGTTCCCCCCGTCGAAGCCTTGAGAAGACAGTGATTTAAGATATAAAAGAATGCAGGTGCCGTCAGGCACCTGCATTCTTTTATATCTCCAGATTTTCAAACACATCTTCAATACCGGTCTTAAGCTCACTTACCCGCTGTTCATTACTTTCATCTCCGGTAAAATTCTTGTTGTATTCGGTCCATAGTGAAATCAGTGCGCTATGGGTTGACACCAGCAGGTTCTTCTTGCCGTCATATTTCGAAGGCAATCTTTTATCTACGTTATCAGGACGTATATCCGACAGACCGGGTATCCATTTGGAGGAAAATGCCTGCCATTCTTCAACATTCTTTTGTGTTGCCAGTCTTTCATAAGTACCGTTCAACCCGGTATACGCCTCTTCAAGGCCAGCCTTATATGTTTCCAGCATTTCTATGGTTTCATCGCTTGATACCTGCGGCATTTTATTATAATACATATATCCCACCGTTGCTGCTATCGCAACCAAGAGTACTATTAATACTATAATATAAGGCCTTCTGTTCATAGCCGTATCTCCTCCTATTAAATGACTAACAGAAGTAATTATACCTTATTTTTTCTATGAACGCAACAAATTATCCTACAAGCGGCAGGCTCTTACTCACTTGATTTGTTCTTCCGCACCATCGCCATTCTTCCTGTACCCCGGAACCAGCTTAACGATACACTCCAAAGCTTCTTCATAATTGTCCTTTATCAATACCTTCTTCAAATTTGCCAGCTCGGACCTGAGTATACGTATGTCTCTGAGTATTGGCCGTCCAATAAAAATCTTATCGTGGTTTGTAGCCTTCAGCTTTTCCTGCTTCATAAACAGCTCTTCATACAGCTTCTCTCCGGGTCTTAGCCCCGTGACTTCTATTGGAATATCCTCTTCGGGCTCAAACCCCGAAAGCCTTATAAGATCCTCTGCAAGGTCCATTATTCTAACCGGTTCACCCATATCCAGCACAAATATTTCGCCTCCCCTGGCCATTGCCCCGGCCTGTATTACCAGCTGGGTGGCTTCGGGTATTGTCATAAAGTACCGCGTAATATCCGGGTGGGTAACCGTTACCGGCCCGCCTGCGGCAATCTGGCTTTTAAACAGAGGTATAACGCTGCCGCTGCTGCCTAAAACGTTGCCAAACCTGACTGCCGTAAATTTGGTATTGCTATGCTTGTCCATTGTTTGAATTATGATCTCTGCAACCCTTTTTGTAGCCCCCATTACGTTTGTCGGATTAACCGCCTTGTCGGTGGATATGAGGACAAATTTTTCCACATCATACCTGGCCGAACACCTGGCGGCATTTAACGTCCCGAAAACATTGTTCTTGATTGCTTCGGTAGGGTTGTCCTCCATCAGCGGTACATGCTTGTGGGCCGCAGCATGGAATACAACCCGGGGCTCGAAGGTTTTAAATATCTTTTCAAGCCTGACTCTGTCCCGTATGGATGCAATCAGTACCTTGGTTTCTATCCCCGGATGATTCCTTGCCAACTCAAACTGCAAATTGTATGCGTTATTCTCATATATATCGAGTATAAGCAGCATCTCAGGCCTAAACTGCGCTATCTGCCGGCATAGTTCCGAGCCTATCGAACCTCCGCCGCCGGTTACCAGCACCACTTTATCTTTTAAATATCCGGAAATTTCTTCTATATTCAGGTCTACCGTCTCCCTGCCCAGCAAATCCTCTATCTGGACATCCCTTATCTGTTTTACGCTTACCTGGCCGTCTATGAGCTCGTAAACTCCGGGCAGTGTCCTGAGTTTGCATTTGGCATCCTTGCACAGGTCAATAATGCGTCTGATATCCTTTTTCCTGGCCGAAGGCATTGCAATTATTATCTCGTCTATATGGAGATCCCGGGCAATCCCGTTAACCTTTTCAACGCTCCCCAGCACAGGAATGCCGTTTATCTTTCTCCTGTGCTTTTCCTTGTTGTCATCCAGGATGGCAATAGGCTTTGTGTCCAGCTCGGGATGATTTCTGAGTTCTCTTATAACCATGGCTCCGGCTTCCCCGGCTCCTATTACCAGGGCTTTTTTTGTATGCCCGTTATGGCCGTTCCTTTTTATGGCATAAAACCTGCCGCTGAACAATTCCCTGACAAGCCTGTATCCGAACCGGCTGCCGCCTATGAATAACAGATCGAGCATGAATGCCAGAACGTATATACTCCTGGGCAAATTGGACTGTATCAGAAAAAGATAACTTATGGATACAGCATTGGCGCTTCCAACCGCAGCCATAATCTGCAGTACGTCAAAAACTCCCGCATAACGCCACAGGTTTTCGTACAGCTTGAAATAGTAAAAGGTGACTATTTTGACTGCTACAAGAATAAAGGCCACTTCAACAAATATATCAAAATACTGCTCGGGCGTATTACCCTCAAACCTGATGGTAAATGCGAATAAGTAAGATAAATAAATCAGTATGATATCAGTTATTACTAATATAACCGGCCTGTAACGGCTCCTCATAAAACCAACCCCCGTTTACTATACTCTAATCCTCTTTTGTAACCGCAACTTCATCAAGCTTAATGCTTTCTGTTTCTTTTTCGACAACCTTCATCAAATACTTGAGGAACTCTTCTTTTAAATCCTCTCTTCTTAACGCAAATTCCACAGTGGCCTCCAGAAAACCCTGTTTATCCCCCACGTCATATCTTCTGCCTTCAAAGTTGTAGGCATACATGGCTTCCCGCCGGGCAAGCTCCTTTAGCGCATCGGTGAGCTGAATCTCCCCGCCCTTTCCGGGCTTTGTATGCTCCAGTATATCGAATATGGCCGGATTTATTATATACCGGCCGAGTATGGCTATATTGGAAGGGGCGTCCTCTGCGGAAGGCTTTTCCACCAGGCCCTTCACCTTGTATATCCTGCCCTCAATATGCATTCCATCTATTATGCCGTATTTGCATATATCCTGGTCGGCCACAACCTGCACTCCCAGAACCGATGTCTTGTATTCCTCATAGGCTTCCATAAGCTGCTTCAGACAAGGCTTATCCGAATGAACTATATCGTCTCCCAGTAATACCGCAAAGGGCTCATTTCCTATAAAGCTTTTGGCGCAGTGTATGGCATGGCCCAGTCCCTTTGGCTCCTTCTGGCGTATGTAGTGGATGTTGACCATATCGGATATCTTTCTTACCTGGGCAAGTAAATCATTCTTTCCCTTTTTTTCGAGCTCAAGCTCCAGCTCCACCGATTTATCAAAATGGTCCTCTATGCTCTTTTTGTT
>JAENYX010000091.1 GCA_016841565.1 Clostridium thermobutyricum
CCTGTCTCTCTGTTCGTTTGTCCTTCTATGTCTTCAGCATTCTGCTTTCTACTCTAAAATTATTGAAACAATTGGAAACGATATTAAGACCAATAAGCATAATGCATATGCTTTTTTCCCATCAGATTTAAGAATTTTTACATTTGGGTCATTAAAATCATCCTTTGAAAAAACAAAGTCGATCCCCACAAAATCATTACGACTAAATGTTGGAATTTTCTTTTTAAGCTCCTTCCATTCAATATAATGATAATTTTTTAGATACTTCATTCCATTCTTAGAACAATGAAAACAAACCACTGGCGCATATAATAATGATGTAATGAAATACCAATACTTAATAATTAGTAATTCTTCATTTGCTATGTTATCTCCATACAAAAATTTTATAGAAATTACAAAACCCATAATACATAACCATATCAAATAATATATTCTAGAATACGACTTATAATGTTGTTTATTACTCACTTTTCATCATCCTCCGTATTCAGTATTGAATTTCTGAACATAAAACATAATATATATTACTTATATTTCAACAAAGTTATTGCTCGTTCTCAATTAAGTCTGCGATAATGCCTCCTGCTTGCCCAAGTATCTTAGTTAGTAGAAATTTTAATAGTGAATTTACATTTGAGTAAGATATTTGGCCGTGGGCTTCAGCAGGTATTGGACTAATATTTATACCAAAAGAATATATTACACCCGTATACTTTTCTGCCATAATCTTATCCACTCCTGGCCCCACAGAAATAATACTTCCAACACCTGCACTTCCTCCTATCTCAAAGCTGAAACCCTGACAATCAGTTATGTTTTCAGTATTTATCTCTGCATAGAACCCACCAGCGAAAGCACCGAACCAACCTCCGCCAAAACTATCTGTATCAATTATTCCAATATTACCATTATCATCCCAAATCACACCTTGTGCGAAATTAAGTCTTATCCCACATTGTCCCATTACCTCTCCACCTATAATACGTACTATTAAACCCAATGGATCATTATACATTATCGGATTATTCATACAATAAACATATAAATTTGCACTTTGTTTTATGGCATAAATATCAGGAATTCTTATTCTGTCTTCTCTATACTCCTCATCGCCATAAATCATATTATTAATATCCCAATGGGTATCTTTCGTTAGCATACGTGCAGTTGCCGGGTCGTAGTACCTTGCCCTTAGGTATATAAGGCCGCTATAGAAGTCGTGGGCTTCGCCGGTAAAGCCAAAGGGTACGTGAAGGAGCTCTTCCTTATGCCTGTTTAGTAGGAGCTTACCCGCTGCCTTGGGCTCACCGAAGGGCTCGTACATAAACTTATTCCATACTTCGCCGTCGCCGTTTACAAGCTGGGTAGCGCTGCCCAGCCCATCGTAGAGGTAGTATAGTGGGTCGAACCTCTCGGGCTGAAGGCCTTCCACGTTCTCGGCCATGATGCGCTCTATTCCGTATAGGTATGATGCGGTATAGTCGCCCTCCTCGTTGGATACCATCAGCACCTGTGTGTATGGAGCATTTATGTCGTTAACGTAATGCACTGCCCGAAACTCTTCTTGCGTTTCCCAGCCGGGGGGTATTTCCCCTGGGTACTTAGGATGGTCTTCCCTTTTGTACCAGCCCAGGTGCAGACCGTTGTTTGTTTTTTCTTTTATGTTGCCGTAGGCATTGCCGTTATTTGTTTTTTCTTTTGTGTTAGCGCTGTTTCCTTTACCGTTGTTACTGCTATTGCCCTTACCACTGTTTCCACTGTTTCCGCTATTTCCGCTGTTACCCTTACCGCTGCTTCCTTTACCGTTGTCGGATTTGGCTATATACTCAATAGGTCCGGGCACCGACATTAGGGTCAGCTGTTTTTTATCATTACCCTTACCATTATTTGTTTTTTCTTTGGCGTTGCTGTTATTTGTCTTTTCTTTATCCGGCAACGGAGCTATATCCTCTTCTTCAAAGGGCGGCGCGTGCTTTGTTATGGTTACGGTGGCGTACAGCCTGTTGCCGTC
>JAENYX010000044.1 GCA_016841565.1 Clostridium thermobutyricum
ATTACTCCGACACACAGTACGGCTATTTACAAATGATAATCATATTGGGTGCACTCCTTGGAAGTATTCTGGTGGGTCTTTTGTTTGGCAAAGAGAAAAAGGTGATTAAATCGCTTATTATCGGCTGTAGTTTGCTAATGGGCATGATGCTGGCGTTTTCGGCGTTATTGTTCCCCTTCAGCTTATCCAAACTGGGGAAAGACACGCCTTTGTATTTTTCCTTGCTGTCAGGAGCTCTTTGTCTGTTAAGTGTTGCTATCATGTTCATCCATGTTCCGGTACAGGCACTTATACAAAGGAAAACGCCAAGCGATTATATGTCTCGAATATTTTCAATAGTTGGAATAATTACTAAGGGTGGTATTCCGCTCGGTGCATTAATGTATGGATTTATCTTAAGCAGCATTGAAATGCACTGGACAATATTTTCGGCCGCATTATTGATGATATTGGTTTCAATTGTGTTTTTAATCCCGTTATCAAAAACACATGATGTTTAAACATAAACCAAGGGGCCGGTTCGTGCGCCCTTGCGTAACCGCAAGAACCGTCCCCTTGGTTCCTTGGTTCGCTGGCAGGGCGATGCTTGATAAAGTGTGATGGTGAAATCGTTGCCGGTGAGTATAAACGGGAAGATATTTCGGCGGGCGCTATCGCAGGTTTGTCTGTTTCTTCCGGGGTGATAGAGGGACGGGCACGGGTGGTCCTAAAGCTCGAAGAAGCCCATCTCGAGGACGGGGATATATTAGTCACCGCCTTTACCGATCCCAGCTGGACACCATTGTTTGTATCCATAAAAGGCCTGGTCACCGAAGTTGGCGGGCTGATGACCCATGGAGCAGTTATAGCACGGGAATATGGGTTGCCGGCAGTTGTTGGTGTAGAAAATGCCACAATACTGATAAAAGATGGGCAGCGAATTCGTGTGCATGGAACAGAAGGATATGTAGAAATCCTATCATAGCATTAATTTATTATAGAATGATGTGTTGTACGCCCAGGAGTACGGTTGGGATGAAAGTTTCTTAGTAATTAAGCAAACCAAACAGGAGGGGAAAATAATGTCCTCAACTAAATAAGCAGTTTACTTTTTTTGTGCAGTGCTGGTGCAATAACAGTGTAAGGCGCAGTCTGAATAGGAATGGAAATTATTAACCATGGGAATCTAAAGAGTCTATTTATGATAGAATTGGACTGATGAGATAATGAATTCATAATAAACGTGGAAGGAAATATTAAGTGAAATATTGTGGATTGGAGGATATATATATGCACAGTGTTTCTGAAGAGCAAATTCGACGATTTCGCCTCCATACGCACCATTTGGACACATGGTATCAGAAGGCTGATGTGGAAAGCATTGCTGGTGCTTGTGGTTTTCAAAATTCACCACCCGGCGCATGGGAAATTGCATTACATAACCGTATCTCTGATTGCAAACAGGAGGATATGAGAAAAATGCTTGAAATCGAAAGAACACTGTTGCAGGCATGGAGTTTCCGTGGTGCGCCCTTGGTCTTTCCCACTGATGAGAGTGATGCGTTCTTGTCGGCCCTTGTTCCTGAACAAGACGAACCATGGATATATACCCAGGGAATACATCTGGCGCTTGACTATCTGAAAGTGTCCTTTGGAGAATTATTGCTACTGCTCAGACAGGTCATGCCGAAACTGAACGGCGAAGTGTTGAAAAGCAAAACAGTGCTAGACCAAACTTTGGCCGAATGGGTGTTACCACTTCTTCCAAATGATAAAAAGAATTTGTGGAACAAGCCCTCTATGTACGGGAACCCGGAGAAACAGACTGTTGGCGGAGCAGTAGTCTCTTTTTTGCTTAGGCCCTGTGCTTTTATGGGCATGGTTGTTTTTGGAAAGAGGGAGGGTGTTAGCCCAACATTCACTTCATATAAAAACTGGACAGGTCATTCACTTGAAGTAGAGGGTATACCCGAGCAAAAGTTGGTGCGAAAATATCTACACTGTTACGGCCCTGCATCCATAGGCGGGTTTGCGGATTGGCTTGGATGTTCCTCTGCACAGGCCAAGCGAATATGGCAAACAGTTACAGATGAAATGGAGCCTGTCAACCTCTCCGGGAAACATCTCTACATACTGTCAGATGATAAAAAACTGCTTTTATCCCCGCCGCAACCGGAGAGGAGAGTACACTTGCTAGGAGGCCATGACCCTTATCTGGGTTTGCAAGACCGTGATGTTATCTTGGATAACAAGGCAAGGCAAAAACAAATCTGGAAGGCCGTTTCAAATCCCGGCGCTGTTTTATGGCAGGGTAAAATAGCAGGCATGTGGAAATCTAAGAAAAGAGGTAAAGGATTAGAAATAGAAGTTGCCTTGTGGGATGATGCAAAAATGTTAAAAGCGGATATACAGGATTTAGTCGATGGGTATGCCTTGTTTCAACAGCTCAAGCTAAACAAAATCACGTTTTTAGCATAGATAAAGGGAAAGTGTATGGAAGCCCTATTAAATAAGCTGGAAGAAAAAGGAGAATTAGAATGGATTTATTGGAATTAATCATTGAGTATCACAAGGATAACGAGCGTCAGGGACCGGGCAGCCAAGAGGCGACATTAAAGGCACTGGGCTACATCCCATATTTGGATGAACCAACTAAAATATTGGACATCGGTTGCGGAACCGGTGGGCAGACAATAACCCTTGCAAAAAACACAGCTGCGCAAATCACAGCGGTGGATATGCTGCCGCAGTTTTTAGAAAAACTTATGAAAAAAGCCAGGGAGAATAACCTTCTAGACCGTATAACAGCCAAAGAAATGCTAATGGATAATTTGGTCTTTGAGGAGAGTTCTTTTGACGTAATATGGTCGGAGGGAGCTATCTACAACATCGGTTTTGAAAAGGGGCTGTCGCTGTGGAGAAAATACTTGGAGGATAACGGGGTTATAGCTGTTTCTGAGATTTCATGGCTAACCGATACAAGACCGGAAGAAATCGAAAAGTACTGGGTTAATGCCTATCCAGAGATTGATACGGTCGAAAATAAGCTATCAGTTATTGAAAAATGCGGATACAGCTCTGTCGCTCATTTTGCCCTGGATTATGAATGCTGGATAGATAATTATTATCAGCCGCTTATGGAAAATGCGGAAGCATTCCTCAAAAGATATGATTATGCAGATGAGGTCAAAGAATTTATTGAGCAAGGCAAAATAGAAGCCGATATGTATAATCGATATAAGGATTATTACAGCTATGTATTTTATATCGCAAAGAAAGAATAGTAGCTAAAGTATAGTCCTCAATAATAAGCAAAGAAGTGCAATAAGATGCTGTCTTAAAATTCTCCACACCAAGATTTTTGATAACCTTGGAACTTTATGCAGTGGAGATCTGACAAAAATAAAGGAGATTAAATAAACCCACTATGGCATAGAAATAAACCGGAATTTGAGGTGAAATACAATGGACGAATATATTGCCGCACAACCGGAAGATGTGCAGCCACTGTTGCAAAGTATCCGAGAAACCATCCGCGCATCCGCGCCGGAAGCCACAGAGAAAATCTCGTGGCAGATGCCGACATTCTGGAAAGGTGAGAACCTCATCCATTTCGCAGCGTTCAAAAAACACATCGGGCTGTATCCCGGCGGCGAAGCTACGTCCAAATTTGCGGAGCGGCTCGTAGGATATAAGACCAGTAAAGGAGCGATTCAGCTGCCACTTGGCAAGCCAATAGATTATGAACTCATCACTGACATCGTGCGGTGGAGAGTAAATCGGGAAATAAAAGGGAGTGACACTTTATGACAAACGAGCGCGTTTACAAGATGGCATTTTCGAGTGTCTACCTGCTACTTGTCAAAAAGGCAGAGCGCAAAGGGCGCACCAAATTCGAGGTTGATGCTGTGATTTGTTGGCTGACGGGGTATGACGAATCTGGCTTGCAAGCGCAAATTGTGAAGAATATCGATTACGAAACCTTCTTTAGCGAAGCCCCGCAGATAAACCCGAACGCAGCCAAAATTTCAGGCGTGATTTGCGGACATCGCGTCGAGGAAATCGAAGATCCGCTCATGCAGAAAATCAGGTGGCTTGACAAACTGGTGGACGAATTGGCAAAAGGCAAGCCAATGGAGAAGATTTTGAGGAGTTGAGGTCGAATGGCTAATAAACCACTCAAAAGATTGCAGATGCCCATTTAAATAAAAGATGAAAATATTAATTTGTATGGGAGAAATAAAAAATGAAACAGAATAAATATGATGACAAAGTATTCTTTGAAAAATACAGCAAAATGGATCGCTCAACAAAAGGGCTTGCAGGTGCGGGCGAATGGAAAACACTCCAAAAGTTACTTCCTGATTTTAAGGATAAGCGCATACTGGATTTAGGCTGCGGATTCGGCTGGCATTGTCAATATGCTATCGAGCATGGTGCAAAGGCTGTCACAGGAGTTGATATTTCTGAAAAAATGCTGACGGTAGCAAAAGAGAAAACAGATTCTAAAATTCGTTATATCCAGATGCCTATTGAAGATATCGCTTTTGATGAAAACTCTTTTGACGCAGTAATTAGTTCGCTTGCTTTTCACTATATTGAATCCTTTGAACAAATTGTAGAGAAGGTTAATGGTTGCCTTATACCTGATGGAGATTTTGTTTTCTCAGTTGAGCATCCGATTTTTACTGCATACGGAAACCAGGACTGGCATTATGATGAAAACGGAAATATACTTCACTTTCCGGTTGACAATTACTTTTATGAAGGCGAAAGAACCGCTAACTTTCTTGGAGAAGAAGTAATTAAATATCACAAAACGCTTACAACATATCTGAACAGTTTGATACAGGGAAGCTTTGAATTAACCGGGATTGTAGAACCTCAGCCACCAGAATATTTACTTCATACAGTTAAAGGAATGGAAGATGAGCTTCGTAGACCCATGATGCTGATTGTTTCTGCTAAGAAAAATTAGCTTATATTATGAAGCGTCAAAGACACTGGGATAAAAGGTATTGCCGCTTTAATCTATATCCTGGGACTTATGGCCGGTTTGTCTGTCTTTGCAGTCACAACAACAGTACAAAGCCTGCGGCAAGAAGAAAAGGAGCATTATGCCGAGATGGTATTGTCAAGACCCATGAGCCGGTTCAAATGGATGGGAAGCTATTTGGCGGTTTTTTATATCTTGTGCTTGACAATTAAAAACATACTAATACTTTTTCATTAATCATCATTGACATCTTAGTCTATTCGGTATAGACTTAAAATATAAAGTCTATGTTGAATAGACCAGGAGGGTTATCATGAAAGAATATAAACTTGCAGAAAGTGAAGAAAAGTTTGCAGGATTAATCTGGCAGAACGAGCCGATTGGTTCCGGCGATCTTGTAAAACTAAGTGAAAAAGAAATGAATTGGAAAAAGTCTACAACATATACAGTACTGAAAAAGTTATGTGAAAAGGGTATTTTTCAAAATGAAAACGCTGTAGTTTCGTCTCTAATTACGAGGGATAAATATTACGCAAATCAAAGTATACGTTTTGTTGAGGATACTTTTGGAGGGTCTTTGCCGAAATTTCTAACAGCTTTTATCAGTGGTGAAAAATTAAGTAAACATCAGGCTGAAGAGTTGAAGAGATTGATTGATGAGCACAAGGAGGTGTAGCACAATGAGTGAACTATTTCTTACTGTTTTAAATATGAACCTTACGGCAAGTTATGTGATCATTTTTGTAATACTTACCAGGCTTCTACTTAAAAAGGCGCCAAAAGTCATCTCCTATGCCTTATGGGGTGTGGTTGCTTTTCGCCTAATAATTCCATTCTCCTTTGATAGCATGTTTAGTCTTATGCCACGGAATACGAATGCTGTTCCAATCCCCCATGATATCATCTATCAGCAAAGTCCTCAGATTAATACTGGGATAGAAATAGTTGACTCATTTGTAAGCGGTTCACTTCCTGCACCGATTATTGGGGCAAGTGTAAATCCACTTCAGATTTATGTGGAAATAGGGGCATACATCTGGATTTTAGGCATAATAGCATTGCTGGTTTATAGCCTTGTATCTATTTTGATCTTAAAAAGACGGCTTAAAAGTGCACAATTAATAGAGAAGAATATCTTTGAAGCAAAGAATTTGAAAACACCGTTTGTTCTTGGAATAATTAGACCTAATATATATTTACCGGATGGACTTAATATTGAAGAAAGAAACTATATTTTGCTACACGAGCAGACCCATATCCATAGAAAAGACCATATCATTAAGGTGTTAGCTTTTCTGATATTGTCCATACATTGGTTTAATCCTATTGTGTGGATTGCGTTTATGTTAATGAGTACGGATATGGAGCTATCCTGTGACGAAAGAGTACTGAAAGAAATGGATGAAGGTATTATAAAGCCTTATGCTAATTCGTTATTGTCGCTTGCTGCCGGAAGGCCCATTTTAAATGGAAGCCCTCTTGCTTTTGGTGAGGGTAATGTAAGAGGTAGGATTAAAAATGTGTTAAATTATAAAAAGCCAAGGTTTTGGATAATTGTTTTTTCAATTATAATTGTGGCAACAGTTGGAATTGGGCTGGTAGCAAATCCGAAAGCTGCAATTATTGAACCTACTGCCCCAGAGTTGTCTTTCGAGCAAACTGTGGGAGTTGACATGGTCGAACTCGACTATGCTTCTGATGATATAGTAATATTCCATGATTATTTTGGGCTATTTGTATATGATCTTAACTCACAAAAAATTATACGCAGCCTTGACTTGAAGCCATTAGACTGTCATCAAACACAAGGAGATAACTATTGTGATGTGACCGTCAGTATGGACGGTAATACGGTGCAATTACACCCTATGAGCGGTGAAGATATGTTTGTATACACCGTTTCAAGTAATACTTTGCAGGAAGCTACTTATAAGCCAATGGATAATCCATTTAGAAGTCAGTTTGTTCCCATAGAAGAAGTGATTAATTCAACAAGGCTTGGAAATTATAGCCACCATGCAGTCCTCTTTGACACAGGCGAATATGGATATCTCCATACAGAAGATGGAACGATCGAAACATTGTCATATGTGCGAGGAGATAAAAGATATATCTTAAGTTTTACTTCTAGTTAAAGGCAAGCAATTGAATAAGAATGTGAAAAGACTTGTATTTATACTCTTAATAATTGCTTTGTCTGTTACTTTGTTTCAGGTAATCATGGCAATAGCCTTTGGAAGCACACAACCACCAGCCCCTCCTGTATCGATAAGTGAGTAAAAATAGCTTATTTTGAAATGACTAAATTTGATTCGCGCTATTTCTATTAGACCAATTAAGTCGATATGTTCCCGAGAACCATAAAACCGTTGATATGTTCCCGCATACCGCGAAAGCGCTAAAAATTCGTTGACCTGTTCCCAAGAACGCAGACATCATTTTGACAGACTCGAGCCACGTGGAGACCATAATCCTGTTGCAACGTAAAAAATCCTCATAAAAGTGGGCCGTGGGATTATGGATGTAAATTTACTTTGACGTGAACCGAGGACTTTATGACCGGTAGGAAAAGAAGAAATGATGGGCAGAAACAAGTATTATGTGAAGGAAGCTTATGATGAATGCATAATCAGGAACGAAGCTGATAAAGTCCGGGTTTTTGTTGCCTGTTTTCTGGTTTTTCGCACGGATGTGTCACAGGAGAAAAGGCTATTCAGGAATAACTGAACCTGTGATATACTAATAATTGTCAATAAGAATGGAGGATAAGACCTCTGGTACATATTTGTTGGGGTAAAACCCAACTGGTGGTGAAAAAGCTGTATCCGGGTGAAACTTATGATCAAGGTCCGCTGCTTGCCTTGCACCAACTGAATTGTCGTTTCTATAAAAACTGACAACTATTTCTGAATAATACGGACTTCGGCGACAACAATAATATTCTTTCAACCATATGGCTGGCATCCATGATGTGCATAAGTTTTTAGAAATAAACTTTTATAAGTTGAGTATTAATGTATTTTGGGAAAGCTTGGGGGAATATATGTAAAGAGTAATATAATCAGCGTCAGGGAGGGAAAAATTGCGCTCTACGCAATCGGTGATAGTAGCGTTTAGGAGTGGTAATAACATGAGTGAAGAAAATGCAAAGAAGATTTTTGAACAATATAACCGCACGTCAGATATCGTCCGTTGCCCAAACGGAAGGGCAGTTACCCGCAAGCTGCTTGATTCTTATGCAAGGGCGGCGGTAAACCTATATGGCATTATAAGCCGTGAGGACTTTGTTGATATTTTCAACAAACAAAACATCGACCAGACCACCGACGAAGAGATTTATATTCTCCTTCTGCCGCTTGTGTTAAAAGACGGCGGGTACGGTTTTTACAAAGGATACATTGTTCATTATTTGTTTTTTGACAACTTTAAGTACGCAGATTATTTGCTGAAGCACCAAGCGGACAAACCCCGCTACATACCCGAAAAAGATGAATTTCTCAAATACGTCATTGAAGATTATGCGGATAACGACCACTGGCGGAATGTACGCCGTTTTATGTGGGACGCTTTTGGCTACAGTAAAAATACCTCGGAAGGTTATGAGGAAGTTAGGAGTTATATAACTTACGGTGACGGGATAAGGGAACTGGGTCCCATTCTGGACAGCCATCATCTCGTATTTGACGGCGAAAAACAACTGCAGGAGTTTATAAACCTTATTATGATTGCAAAAAACAATACACGCATCTGGGAAAATAACGGATACACACCGTCCGAGCTTCACGAGATTATTAGTAAACGTAATGAAAATATTGTTAAGTTTCCAACATTGCAAAGACCGCGAGTGGGACGTAACGACCCCTGCCCGTGCGGAAGCGGGAAGAAATATAAGAAATGTTGTGCCATGGTTGACGATACAAAATCGGCACAGTTAAGCTCTGATGAATGCAGACTTTTTTATGAGACATGGTATGGCATAATGGGTTTTGTCAATGAACGAATGGGTGTAATTAAAGCCAAAATCAAGCCGGAATATCCTAACGCCGTCAACGATATGATGGTGCACAAAGTAAGAGAAGTACTGTGGAAAAAGCCGGAGCTGATAGACGAATATATCAATGAAACAGAACTTCCGCAAGAGAAAATCGACATTCTGAAGCTGTGGAGGACAAAACATAAAAAAGGGATGCTCTTTGTTTTGGAGTATCGGCCGGAATATGCCGTTGTGCTTACTTCGGATGAACAAGGCCAAGACAGACTTTATGGGATAAAAGGAATAAGTAATTCGGTTGCAAACACGTTGCGGCGAGGCTTGCCCGCTCAAATTGAAACGGTTTTGCTTCCGTTCAAAGGCAAGATTATCTACGACAGCTTTATAAGCTCTATGCAGATAGGATTTGCGGAAGGCGCAAAGGCGGTTTTCCGTGAGATGTATGATAAAGCGATAAAACACGGGATTATTACAAGTTTGGAATGAATGTTATACCTTGAGTATAATTGAAACATCTGTGATAGTAAAATGTGACTGTTTTAGAAGGTGAGGAAAATTTCATGACGGATAAAACAAGCCCCGAAAAGGCAGTTAAAGAATTGACCATATTGCTGATGTATTTGACAAGATTTAATGAACAAAGCCGTTTCGAGTCGGATTTAGATATGGCATGGAAGGGATATGATTTTGGTATTATAAATGAACTTGATAAAGAAGGCTATATCCGACAGGGAAGCCACCGCTCCAAATCCGTGGCAATTACAGATGAGGGTATGGAATTATCAAGGGAATTATTGACTAAATATAGTATATCTGATTGGAAGTAAAAATCTCTAAATGGGTATATAGGCTCGGATTTTGGAAATCCACCCTTCAGCCAATGGGGTACCAGAGGGGTACGGCATTTTTTTGTATCCTCGAGCCACGTCAAATGCGTAGTCTTGAGATAAAATATAAAAACGAATAGGGATTGAAAAAAGCTTGATAACAGGCTTCCCGGTTCTGGGTTATTCGCCCTTGTAGAAATTCCACGGATTGCCCGCAGGTTCTTAATATAGAACATAGAATATTTAATGATAATCATTAAATATTTATTGACTAAATTTATTTCGCTAGGTTATAATTGACACAGTCAAATTAATGGGGTGATGTTCATGCGTTCCATTGAATATCTTAAAAAGTATATTAAGCTGGTAAAAGTGTTGAGGATATTCTCGCAGGCCGTTTATTGGTTGTCCGCAGCAACAGTAGCCATTTTACTGCCGCTGGCCATTTATCTGTCTGTCAGCAAGAACTGGTCCATTGGCGTCAGTGTTCCGGGAAACTTTCGGTTGGGGTATATGGACGGGGTGATCCGCTATAATCTGGCTCTTGCTGCAGGTGCAGTGAATCCTGAACAAGCAAGTGCTATCATTGTAAGGGTACTTTTCTCTATTGTTGTTTTTGCGGCTGTGTACGGAGCTATTTCTTTTTTCCTCAGTGGCGTTCTAAAAGCAATTGAGAATGGAGAACCGTTTCAAAGCAATAATGCACGCCGTATTTTCTCCATAGGGATGGTTTTTCTTGTGGGTTCCTTTTTTGTTGGTACTGCACAGGCCAGCACCGCCGATGCAATCATTCATGCCATGGGGCTAACAGAGGTTTTGACGGTAAATTATTCAGCGAACTCGATAATGATTGCAGCCGGACTGTTGATGCTTATCCTTTCCGGCATCTTTCGCTATGGTTCCTACCTGCAGGAAGAATACGATGCCACACTGTAAGGGGGAGAAGTAATATGGCCATTATTCTTAGGTTGGATAGAGTACTGGCGGATCGAAAAATGCAGTTAAATGAACTAGCTGACAGGGTCGGCATTAGTATAGTCAACCTGTCAAATATTAAAACAGGAAAGATAAAAGCAATCCGCTTCTCAACGCTGGACGCCATATGTAAGGAACTAAACTGTCAGCCGGGAGAAATCCTGGAGTATAAGTCTGACAAGGAGACGGGGGTTGATTTATAGTCACAATTTTCAGCCTTTTGATTCCTTGGTTCAGAACCGTCCCCTTGGTTCCAAAAAGAAAAATTGAGTAATTGTTTTATAACACTTCCTTAAAGGTATTATATAACTATACAAATTGATATAGGGGAGGGTTTTTTGATGAATCAAATGAATGTGATGGTACAAAGGCAGCTCGGGCACCGTACAATCCGTGAGTTTAAGGATATGAGAATACCGGAGAAAGTTTTCGACACCTTGTTGGCGGTGGCACGACGAACCGCCACCTCCAACGGGATGCAGTCCTACTCGATTATCCGGGTGACCGACCCGTCAATTAAGAAGGAAATAGCCAATGTATGCAACCAGGAATATGTGGGAAGGGTACCGGAGCTTTTGATATTTGTAGTGGACCAGTTCAGGAATAACAGGATTGCAAAGGAAAAGGGAACCGTAACCGAAAACGCGGCGGATATGGACAGGTTTTTCCAGGGCTTTACCGATGCGTGCCTTGCGTTACAAAACGTTGTTAATGCGGCGGAGTCCATGGACCTGGGCGTTGTGTATTTGGGCAGTATTTTAAATGATTCGGCCAAAATTTGTGAAATCCTTAAGCTGCCTAAGCTGACATTCCCGGTATTAGGCTTAGGGATAGGCTACCCCAATCAAAACCCGCAGCTAAAGCCCAGGCTTGAAAACAGGCTTAGGGTTTTTGAAAACAGTTACGGGGTTTTTGACAATTACCTGGAGGAGATTAAAGAATACGACCGGGAAATGACAACCTATTACGATTTAAGAAATGCAAACAGAAGGGTGGACAGCTTCAGCGACCAGGTGGCTGCCAAACTAAGCAATTCAATGCCCAACAGGCAGGAGATGCTTAAGGTTATTGGGCGGCAGGGTTTTAGATTGCAGGTGTAACCGTATAAACCAGGGGGACGGTTCTTGTGGTTGCTGTACTCCCATAGCTGTGATACCATTAGCCTTGGAGGTGGTATTTTATGCCAAGAGGAGTAAGAAAGAAAAGCGAAAGCGGGATATATCATATTTTGTTGCGAGGGCAAAACAGGCAGATAATTTTCCAAGAGGATGAGGATAAAGAACGGTTTCTGCAAACATTAAAAGACTGTAAAAACAAAAGCGGATGGAAAATATACGCATATTGTCTAATGGGAAACCATATTCATTTGCTGCTACACGAATTAGATGAAGATACAGGAATAATAATGCGGCGGATTGGTGCAAGCTATGTATACTGGTATAATCGGAAGTATAAATGCTGCGGGCACTTGTTTCAGGACCGTTATAAGAGTGAACCAGTTGAAACAGACGGATATTTTTTAACAGTACTTCGGTACATCCATCAAAACCCAGTAAAGGCCGGCCATTCAAAGAAAGTCTCGGATTATAAATGGAGCAGTTATAATGAATATATGAATAATAACGGGATAACGGATACTAGCTTTGCACTAAGCATTTTCAATGAGGACAGAGAAAAGGCGATTCAGAATTTCATAGATTTTCATAATGAACAGAAAGAAGCTAATTGCCTTGAAATGGAAGAAAGCTTTAGGATGACTGATGAAGAAGCAATAGCCATTATAAAGGGGAAATATTTTGTATCCAGTAGTTTGCAGCTAAAGGATTTTGAAAAAGAAAAAAGAAACATATGCATAAAAGAACTAAAAGAGAAAGGTCTGTCGACAAGACAAATAGAACGGCTAACGGGGATAAGCAGGTCAATTATTCTGAAAGCGTAACCGCAAGAACCGTCCCCCTGGTTTTGGTTTCGACCACCGACAGAGAGAGAAAACTTCTCTGTAATCGGTGGTTTTGTTTATATCAGAGTTACTTAGGATTACTAAAATCTCAGAAACAGACAATAAGCAAGAAAATGCATAAGCCTATTGACCTGTTAGGTAAATAGGCTTATAATAATGGTATTGACCTGTTAGGTAAATCGTTGAGCAGCAAAAAAAGACTATGAAGAAGGTGATAAATGTGTTCTCTAAATTTTTAAGGTTAGAACCCGAAAGACGTAACATTATTATGAATGCAGCACTTAAGGAATTTGCGAGTAAAGGCTTTGATGACGCATCAACCAATGTGATTGCAAAGGAATCCGGCATTTCAAAGCCGCTAATGTTTCATTATGTCAATAATAAAAAGGACTTCTTCCTCTTCCTTTACGACTATTGTCTGGACATTTTGGAAAAAGAGTATTTTAACCGGATTGACCTGCAGGAAAAGGATATTTTTGAGCGGCTGCGGCAGGCTTATTTGCTCAAGATTAAGGTCCTGCAAAAGTATCCATGGATTTTTGATTTTGTAAAGGTGGCTGTTTTTACCGATTCAGTGGCGGTGCGGGATAAATTAATAAAAAGGCGACAGCGTATAGAAAGCAATAGTTTTGAACGCTTTTATGGAGACATTGATGCGTCAAGATTCCGCAGGGAGCTGGATGTAAAAAAAGCCAGGCAATTGATTTTTTGGGCAGTAGGCGGATACGCCCATCAGATTTTGGAGCAGCTTAGGAGTATGGATACCCCAATAGTTGATTTTGAAAAAATCCGTATAGAGTTCGACAGCTATCTGGAAGAGCTGCGAAAAGCCTATTATAAATAATTGGAGGGGATTGTGATGAATGTAATTGAAACAAGGGGACTTACCAAGTCCTATGGCAAGCATGAGGCTTTACGGGGTGTCGATCTGACTGTAAATCAAAGCGAGGTGTACGGCTTTATCGGTCCCAATGGTTCAGGAAAATCTACAACCATTCGTATCCTTTTGGGAATGCTGCGTAAAAACGCAGGAGAAGCAAAACTGCTGGGCGGCGACCCGTGGCAGGATGCGGTTGCTCTTCATAAGCGGCTTGTCTATGTGCCGGGAGATGTGACCTTGTGGCCCAACTTAACCGGCGGTGAGGTGATTGACTTCTTAGGCCGCCTGCACGGAAAAATAAATTCCTCCCGCCGTAAGGAACTACTGGAAAGGTTCCAGCTGGACCCAAAGAAAAAATGTCGCAGCTATTCCAAAGGAAACCGTCAGAAGGTGGCGCTGGTCTCGGTCTTTGTTTCCGATGCGGAGCTGCTACTATTAGACGAGCCTACCAGCGGCCTTGATCCCTTAATGGAGCAGATCTTTCAGGAATGTATCTTCGAAGTAAAGAAACAAGGGAAAACCGTTTTCCTGTCCAGCCATATTCTTGCGGAGGTAGAAGCGCTTTGCGACCGGGTTGGGATTATCCGACAGGGAAAAATTGTTGAAACCGGCACTCTTAAAGAACTGCGGCATTTGACACGCACAACCGTCACCGTGGAGCTTTCTAAGCCAACAAACCTGAATCAGCTGCAAGGGGTTCACGATGTATCACCAAAGGAAGGAAAGTGGCGTTTTTCGGTGGACGCCAATGCCATGGATGCGGTTATGAATGCGCTTGCGCCAATGGGTATTAAGTCGATTACGGCGGAACCGCCCACTCTTGAGGAACTGTTCATGCGTCACTACGGGGACAGCCTTCAGGGAAAGGAGTGGAGCTGATATGAAAGAAAAGCATTTTACCGGTACAGGCAAGCTTCTTAAGCTGTATCTGCGGCGGGACAGAATTATTCTGCCTGTATGGATACTGCTTGCATTGCTAGTGATTAACGGACAGGTGTCCTTTGTGAAAGCAATGCCGGATTGGCAGGTGTATATCACTGAACTGTCCGAAAGTCCTCTTACCTCTGCTTTGCTTGGACCTGTTGTTCCCTTAAGCGTGGAGGGAGCCATCCTGTGGCGAGGCATACTGCAGGCTTCCATAACAGTTATGTTCGGAGCGGCGCTTACGGTAATTCGGCATACCCGCACGGAAGAAACATCCGGAAGAAATGAATTGATACTTGGAAGACCGGTAGGAAGATACGCCAATCTAACGGCAGCTCTGATCCTTTCCTGTGGCGGAAGCCTGCTGGCCGGCTTATTCATCGCTGTGTTTTTGATGGGAATCGGTTTGGCAGGGAGCGGCTCTCTGCTGGCCGGGCTGACGCTTGCCGCTTCGGGATGTATCTTTGCCGGGGTCGGCGGGTTATGCGCACAGATTTTTGACCATAGCGGCAGCGCAAGAGGAGCCGTATTTGGAGTATATATGTTAACAATGGTTGCCATGGTTCTAAATAATATGGGTGGTGGGGCCACCTACTGGGCTTGGTTTGCCCCTGAAGCATGGTTCCGTATCACCGTTCCCTTTTTGGAAAATCATGCTTGGCCCTTGTTGGTTTTTATGATGCTCTCTGCTCTGCCGATTATGCTTTCCTATATGCTGCTTGTTCACCGTGACATGGGGGCCGGGCTTATGGCCCAGAAAGAAGGTCCGGCTTACGCATCCCCCCGTTTCGATTCTCCTTTTGCCCTGGCCTGGCGGCAGCATAAAGGCAGTATTCTGGCTTGGGCAATCGGCATGGCTTGGCTTGGGGGAACTATGGGTATGGGTACGCCCAATATATCCCAAGCCATCAGTTCCACCTTCGCTCATATGAACACCTCCTGGGCGGTTGCTATGGTAAAGCTGGGTAATCAGGAAGGCTTCATTGCCATTCTAATCTACATCCTGGGGCTGATGGGCGGTTTGTCCGTCTTTGCCATCACGGCGGTACAAAGCCTGCGGCAGGAAGAAAAGGGGCATTATGCCGAGATGGTATTGTCAAGACCCGTGAGTCGGTTCAAATGGATGGGAAGCTATTTGGCGGTTGCATTTGCAGGCAGCGCGTTGATACTTCTTGCCCTCGGTTTGGCTTCCGGTCTAGGATGGAGCATTGCGGCGGGAGACTTCGGTCACTTTCCCCGCGTGTTAGGCATGAGCCTTTCAAAAATACCGCCCGTCTGGACAATTATCGGCATCGCTACCCTGTTGTACGGATGGCTGCCCCGTATGGCATCCGTTCTCAATTGGCTTATATTAGGTGCGTTTATCTTCATCGAGATGCTTTGGGAGGTCGGAATGGTAGGATGGTCCGCACTGCAATGGACGCCCTTCGCCTATGCTCATTACAGTATCCCGATCCAGGACCTTTCAATTGTGCCGTTGATTGTGTTAACAGTCATTGCGGCGGCACTTACATGGTTCGGGTTCATAGGATTCAGACGGCGCAGTCTTTACTAAAACCTGATTACCCAAGAAACCAAATAACCGAAGGAGGATACCCAGATGTGTGAAAACTAACCTGGTCCCGAAAAAGTTGCTTGTTATTATGGTAAAATTAGCATAATAGTTGTATGCCTTATGGTTAGTTACATCAGTGTTATTTCATCAATATTCATCGTCCGAAGGAGGAATAAAGGTGAGCGATTGGAAAGCCATACTCAAAGCAGACCCTACTAATTGGTTGTTGGAAGAAGAAAACCCTTCTGTGCGCTATTTTACGTTAAAGGATATTTTGGACAAACCCGAGCACGATTTAGAAGTACAACAAACAAAACGTAAGATTATGCAATTGGGTATTGTGCCCAATATTCTTAGAAAACAGCAGGAGCCTGCATATATTCAAGCCTATTCAAAATTTTATACTTCCAAATACAAAGGTCTTGTGTGGCAACTGATTGTGCTTGCGGAGATAGGCGCTGATGTCAATTCACAGATTAAAGAACAATGCGAATATATACTTAACAATTCGCAGGAAACCGAGGATGGCGGCTTTGCGATGAATACGGCGGCGAAGAAGGGCGGCGGCAGGATAACCGAGGTCATCCCATGCCTTACCGGAAATATGGTATGGAGCCTGATACGTTTCGGCTATCTCGATGATCTGAGGCTGCAAAAGGCTATCAACTGGCTTACTCGGTATATGCACTTTAATGACGGCGTTGAGGATAATCCGCAAGCTCCGCCATATGACCGATATGAAATATGTTGGGGCAAGCATACCTGTTTTATGGGGATAGTCAAGGCGCTTAAAGGTTTTAGTGCCATACCACGAGAGAGAAGGACAAATGAAATAAACGATACAATAAACAAGACCGCTAAATTTTTGCTAATCCATCATATTTATAAACGTAGCCATGATTTAAGTCAAACATCAAAACGCGGATGGCTTAAATTCAGTTTCCCTCTTATGTATCAGACTGACGTGTTGGAAATATTAGATATTCTAACTGAACTTGGCATAGCAGACAGCCGCATGAACGATGCCTTAAATATGGTCCTTTCAAAGCAGGATGACATGGGCAGATGGAAAACCGAGAATACCTCCAATACTGACCGATTGCTTATCCCAATGGGGCAAAAAGGCGAACAGAGCAAATGGATTACGCTTAGGGCGATAAGAGTATTGAAAAGAACAATGTTGGCAGGGATTCTTAAATAAGAGTGTAATTGAAACCGCAACCGTTGTTTAGTTGAGGTTATCGCTCGAATGATACCAAACGGCGGTTTTTAATAAATTTGAGCTATGGTATCTCTCAGGGAACAGTTTTTGAGATGAATTAACGACCCGCCAAGGGAGTACCAGCGTCATACAGCATCTTTTTTGTATCCTCAAGGCACGTGGAAGTGTGTGCACTTTTGTCAAAACAGCCCTAGGGTCAGGAGTGTATGATATAATAAAAATCAGGAAATTTAACATATTATAAAAGGTCATGGATTAAGGGGGGGGTATTGGTGCCAGAAGCAAGGCAATACAACACCAAAGGCCTGTACTTTCCAAGTCGAATAACAAAGGCTTTGGACGGAATCCTAGACCATCCCCTTACCATCATCGAAGCGCCTATAGGCTATGGCAAAACCACTGCCGTAAGGGAGTATTTAAGAAACGCCGAAGTGGATATGCTGTGGCAAGGGGTTTATGACAGCAGCACCGTTAGCTTTTGGAACGGCTTCGCCAGGCTGTTTTGCGAATTGGACGGCGACCGCTCCCAGAGCCTTGCCCATCTCCGTTTACCAGATGACGACATATCAAGGCATGAAGTGATTAAACTAATCAAAGATATTAAGCTGCCGGAAAAAACCGTTTTGGTAATCGATGACTATCACCATGTCAATATTCCCGGTGTCAACAGTTTTATCGAGTTTCTTGCGGAAAACAAAATAAATAATCTGCATATGGCTCTGACTGCGCGCATTGCGAAATTTCAAAGGCTTGAAGAGCTTGCGATAAAAGGCTATCTGAATCACATAACAAAGGAAACCTTCGAGCTTATGCCAAAGGAAATAAAGGCGTATTACAGGGCCTGCGGGATAACCCTTGGTGACAGTGAAGCACAGCAGCTTTATGCAGACACTGAGGGATGGATTAGCGCCCTACACCTAATCATGCTGGAGTACGTAGCCGGGGGCAGCTATACTCCGGCCCAAAGCATATATAAGCTTATTGAAAAGGCTGTATATATACCGCTTCCCGAGGAAATAAAAGAGTTCTTGGTTACGCTGTGTATTTTTGACAGCTTTACTCTTAAGCAGGCCACATATATGTGGGGGAAGCAAAATGCCGGCCGGTTCCTTGACCGGCTGACCGGCAACAACTCCTTTGTTAAATATGACAGTCGGTATAAAACCTATCATATTCACACCATCTTCACAGAATTCCTAAAAGAAGTGCTTGAGAGAAAAGAGGTAAGCCACCAGAAAAATCTTTACAAAAAAGCAGCACGGTGGTTCATGGAAAACGGCCATTACCTTTCAGCCCGGAACTATTATTATGAGTGCGGGGATTTTGACGGTATTCTGCTTGCTCTGGAGGAAGACAAATCTAATAATTATACCGATGTGAACAAAGACCTGCTCAAAAAGTATATGGCCGAATGTCCGGATAAGGTCAAGTCCCGGCATCATCATGCTCTGCTCATCTATGCCATGCACTTGTTTGTCCATAAAGAGCTTGAATTGTTTCATGAAACATGCAGCCAGCTCAGCGTCAATATAGAAAGGGATGAAGGTTTAGATCTCGGCAGGCGAAACAGGCTTTTAGGCGAATTTGAGCTTTTACTCAGTTTCGCTGAATTCAATGACCTGAAAAAAATGTCGGCTCGGCATCAAAAAGCCTGGAAGTTGCTGAATCAGCCGACATCCATTTATGATACCGGGATCAATTGGACGTTTGGGTCTCCGTCGGTATTGAGTCTGTATTACAGAGAAAGCGGCAGGCTCGAAGAGCATATAAGAGATTTAAAAGAAGCCATGCCCCACTTTAGCCGACTGACAAAGGGAGATGGTTCAGGCGCAGAATATGCTATGGAGGCCGAAAGCTGCTTCAATCAGGGTGATTTTGAAAATGCTGAGATTTCTGCGCAGAAGGCATTACTTAAGGCACAGTCGGCAATGGACGAAAATATTGCCTTTAGCGCACAATACTTCCAGATACTCATTGCTTTTATGAAGGGCAATTTATCAAGGGTAATGGAGCTCATGAATAAAATGCATGAGGATATGGCAAGCAGCAAAGAAAATAATTTTATCCATACGGTTGAAATCTGCGAGGGCTGCATATACGCCTATCTCGATCAAAAGGGCAAAATCCCCGAAAGACTGCTGGAAGTCGATTTGGGCAAGCCGCGGCTTAAGTTTCCCGCATATCCTTTTTATAATGTCATGTACGGCAGGATGCTCTTAATCAAAGGGGAATACTTAAAGCTGATCGGCAGTGCCGAGCATTTTATCTCCATATGCTCTGTTTTTTCCAATCTGCTGGGATACATTTATACATACATATATCTGGCGGCTGCGTATAGAAAGATATTCAGGGAGGATGAGGCGCTGTCCAGTGTGAAAAAGGCCCTCGATATTGCTATGCCGGACAGGCAGTATATGCTCTTTGTGGAAAACTGCGATTACATTAAACCGCTCCTTGAGAAAATTGCCGCAGAAGGCAGTTACCGGGAGGATATTGCCAAAATAATGACGCTGTATAAAACCTTCAGGAGGTCCAAGGAGCAAATGATTAAAAAATATTTTACCGATGAAAAGCCCAAGCTTACGCAAAGGGAAATGGAGATAGCCCGTCTGGCGGCAGCGGGAATGACCAACGCAGAAATAGGAAGGAAGCTTTTCATATCGTCCAATACGGTAAAAATGACGTTGAAGTCCATCTTTGCAAAGCTTTCCATAAACAGCCGGGTGCTTTTGCAACAGCATTTGAGTGACCCTGGTTAGTAAAAAAGTCCAAAAAATTACCCGATGGGTAATATCATGTCAAAAGAATCCACTATATCATTTTGGTATAGTGGATTTTTATATTTGTACGGAGGCGCTGTAAATGGTCAGGATAAAAAGTGTCATACCGAAGGATGACTACCGGCTGGAGGTACAGCTTGAAAACGGCAGCAGTATCATACTGGATTTTTCAGGCAGGCTGCATACCGTTCGCTTTGGTTTGCTTGACGATAAAGCCTTTTTCCGGCGGGCAGCCACAGACGGCGACTTTGTCAGGTGGGACAACAAGATCGAAATATCCGTCAGCGAGGTGTTCCAATTGGCACAGAAAGGGAAATTCCCGTCCGATTAACGGAGGGGAACATGCAGTTACTAAACAGTAATAAAGGAGGTTTGAGGAAATGAAAAGAAAGAATAGAATCCTGCCGCTTGTTGCAGGCATGGTCATAATCCTGGCTGTGCTGGTCCTCGGAGGCGGCACCGCCTTGGCAGATAGCGGGTTTGCGGGAGGGGAAGGTACTTTGGAAGACCCCTGGCTGATTGAAACCCCTGAGCAGTTGGCCACTGTTGCGGAAGCGGTTTATAGCGACGATTACTTCGAACTGATAGCCGACATTAACCTTGCCGATTACCTGTCGGAGGGAGGCGACGGCTGGAATGGCGGCGCAGGCTGGGAGCCCATCGGCAAGTGGTATGGACATACAAGTCCGGATAATGCCCCATTCACCGGCAGTTTTGACGGTTACGGGCATAAAATCAGCGGCATCTTTATTTATCGGGAGGAGGCAAATTATCAGGGCCTGTTCGGTTATATCGATGGTGCGACTATCCAAAACATAAAACTGGAGGATGTGAATGTCACCGGTCACGATAATGTCGGCGGTCTGGTGGGGTACAATAAAAACGGCACCATCATTAACTCCAATGCCGCCGGCAGTGTAACCGGTACTTTTTCTTCAGTCGGCGGCCTGGTGGGCAGTAACAATCTTGGGTATATTAGCAACTCATACTCCGCGGCTGCAGTACAAGGGGATTATATGGTCGGTGGCCTGGTGGGAAATAATTATTACGGTAGCATCGAAAGCTGCTACGCTACAGGTACTGTGTCGGATATTGATGTCCCAGGCTCCGAAAGCGAGGGATACTACGGAGGTTTGGTAGGGCGTAACAATTATGAAGGAGAGATTACCAATTCCTATGCTACGGGCAATGTAGGCGGCACTGATTATGTCGGCGGCCTGGTGGGGAGTAGTGACAGAATGATTACTGCTTCCTTCTACAATAAAGATACATCCGGTCAAGAGGATGACGGCAAAGGAGAGCCCAAAAGCACTGCTGAAATGAACACTTATGCCACCTTTTTTGTTGCCGGTTGGGATTTTATCGGTGAAACCGGGAACGGGGAAGATGACATCTGGGGTATTGACGAGGCTGCAGTAGACCCTGCCAATGGCGGCTACCCCTTCCTGGCCTGGCAGGGCTATGACCATAAAATCTTGCCTGCCGTAACCACCGGGGTTGTGGATGGCATTACTCCTACAAGTGCTGTTGGTCATGGGGAGATTATTAACATAGGCTATCCCAAAAGGTTTCTGATTTTCTGGTACCGTATACCTCATCGGGTTGCAGCGCTATGTGCCTTTATTGCTATCTGGT
>JAENYX010000045.1 GCA_016841565.1 Clostridium thermobutyricum
TTTTTTTTACTTTTAAAGCTCAATAATCTTGTTTCCAAACCTTTCGCTGAGCAACCGTATGAACAACTTGGAAGCATTAGAAATATAAGAATCTTTGGCAACTGCTACTACCAGGTTCCAGACCGAGCCGTATTTCCCATCCAGGGAATAGCATGTCCCCTCATAAAGTTTACTTGGGAAGATTTCGGTATACTGGCGGGGTACGAAGGTGACGCCCAGGCCCTGGCAGGCCAGCCGACGTGCGCCCTCGAAACTCTTTGTGGTAATTGCTATCTTTGGGCTCATATCGGCGTTTTGCAGAATATAGTCAGAGACCTGACGTATTCGCTGACCTCTGTCCACAAGGATAAAGGGCTCTCCTGCAAACAATTTCAAATCAATCCGCGGTTCTGCTTGGGGAGAATCTTGCACTGCATGAACATGAAGCGGATGGTTCTTTTTTGTAACCAATACAAACGGGTCTTGTGAAAGGATATATAAGTCTATGAAAGAGCTGAAATCTTCGGTATCGGATGGAGCGGGTGATGCATGCATTACTGCAAAATCCAGCTCGCCCATAGCTAAATCCCGTTCAAGCTGAGTGGTGGTCTTTTCTACAACACGAATCTCAAATTGCGGGCACAGGTCCAAAAAAGCAGGCAGTACCACGGGCAGTATGTGTATTGAAAGAAATGTATTTATTCCAATAGTGAGTCGGCCCTTTTTCAATTGGTTGATTTCGCTGACTTCAATCTCAAAGTCATTGTATATCTTAAGTATTTGTGAAGCAAGCTGGTAGTACCTCTCACCGGCATATGTGAGAACAAGCCCGTTTTTAGTACGGGTAAACAGCTTTATTCCCAGGTTGTGTTCAATTCTGTTCAAACGTTGGCTGAGTGACGGCTGGGTTAACTGTAATTTTTCAGCAGCCTTTGAGATACTTTTTTCGTCAACGATTGTTCTAAAAAAAAGAAGTTCTTTGTCGGTCATTTTCTCACCTCGTTAAAATACAAGAATGGCATATTTTTTACAAAAATTTGGTAGTATCAGTTACGACATGCCCATTATAAAATAAAAATACAACGATGGCAATAGGAAGGACAGTAAATTGCGGCCATAATCTGATAAGAATTCCTGGAAAACATAAAGTATGCAAAAAACGTATAGGGGGTATAGGATATATGTATTTGCATTTCCCCCCCTATAAACTTATAGTTAATAATGGGTATTAGAAAAACTTTACGGAGAATGTTGCAGTATAATCTAAAAGAATGAAACCAAGACTTATCCTAATGCTTATGCGGTAATATGAAATTATATAATATTTCAGTTTTATGAAAGCAACTGGATATAACCCCATCTTACACCAGCATACCTACCATACCTATGGCAATTATTTCGTATTTGTGTGGGTTATATGGCTTATATAGTCCGAATCCGTGTTTAGAAATACGTCTTACAGAACAACGCTTTTCCCATTAATCTCGCAGGTATGGCCTGCTTCAACCTAAGTATTATGCTGAAGGGTACAACCCTGAAGTCATAATAAAAAATGATGAGGAGGATACAAATCATGAAGAAGAAAGTTCTGGCATTTTTCTGCATATCCCTTTCATTGATTATGCTGGCGGGATGCAGCACTACAACACCACCCGAAACCGGTACTCCGGAAGAAGGCGAATGGAAGTTCGAACGCCCGATTGAGATTGTTTGCCCGTGGGGTGTAGGCGGAGGCGCAGACTCAACCATCCGTCCTATGGCTAAACTGCTTACCGACATCCTGGGAGTCCAGGTTAACGTTGTGAACGTTGAAGGCGCAGGCGGTGCCGCCGGCGTTGAATACACCTATCAACAGCCTGCAGACGGTTATACCTTCATGTTGGGTACCCAGTCGCTGATTCTTGTTGACCTACAGGACATAATGTCAATGGATTTTAAAACCGAGTTTGTTCCTACAACTAAGCTGGTTCATTCCATCAACATAATTGCAGCCTCGGCAAAAGCTGCTGAAGGTAAATACTCTACCTTTTCTGAAATGATAGAGTATGTTAAAGCGCATCCCAATGAGGTAAGCTGCGGCATGCTTTCAGCCACCGGCGCCGATGCAATGGGTCTTAGGCAGGCCATAAAGGGATTGGCTATTAAAGAGGTTCCCTTCGGCAGCGGCTCTGAGATGAACGCAGCGCTGGCCGGCGGGCATTTAAGCCTGATGATTACCGGTACCGATGAGATTGCCGGACTTATAGCTTCCGGAGATATCATTCCTTTACTGGCATTAAGTGAAAACAGAATGAAAATGTATCCCGACCTTGAGTGCAGCGGCGAGCTGGATATCGATTCTTACATAGGCACCTGGAGAGGAATCTTTTCCAAGAAAGGTACCCCCCAGGGAGCTATAGACGCATTGGTGGCTGCAGTTGAGGAAGCCGTTGGAACAGATGAATGGCAGGAGTTTTTGGTGAATGCGGTATATGACGAGCGTGAAGGTTATGCCAATCCAGATGACTTTATGGCCTTGTTCCTTTCCGAATACGATGAACTGGGCGCATACCTGGAAAGCCAAGGTGCACTTAAGAAGCAGTATTAAAAGGATGTTATAACAAAACTTGGAGGGGTACGGTTTTAGCCGTACCCTCCGTACAAACTACAAGAGAAAGCGAGATGAACCAGTTGACTCTTGAACTCGTTGTAAATGTATTATTGGCTCTTGGAGCAGTTTTCAGTTATTTCTACGTAGGAGCTACTATGCCCGAATCCAGCAACCTGGAGCTTGGCGCAGAGCAGTGGCCGCAGGGTATTTTGATACTGCTGTTAATAGCACTGTCTTGGAATATTTGTCAGATAATCAGAAAGAACCGTGCTGCAGACATTGCTTTCAACTTTAAATTGCTGGCAGAAGGTGCGGCCACATTTGTAAAAAGCAAGCTTTTTATTGCAATGGCACTGGTGGTTGTAATGGCTTTTGTTATCAACACACTGGGCTTCTTTTTGGTCAGCTTCTTTTTCCTTGGAGCATACGGCTATCTGCTGGGAGAAAGACGAATTTGGAAGTTGATAGTGTTCCCTATAATTATCACTTTTTTACTTTATGCAGGATTTTCTGTATTTCTTTCGGTTATGTTGCCCAGGGGCACAGTTCCCTTTCTTCGCAACTTCTCATTATTCATAGAATCACTAGTGCGGTTTTAAGGAGGGTATACTATGGCTTTAAGTGAAATGTTATCATACGGTTTCGGACTTTGCTTTGAACCGGCAATGTTTATTCTGTTGTTTGTTGCTATTATACTAGGTACTGTATTCGGTGCGCTTCCAGGTGTCAGCGCTACAATGGCCGTCACTCTCGGTATCCCGTTCACCTACAGCATGGATCCAGTTCACGGTATTGCTTTTTTGGTGGCCATATACTGTGCTTCCATAACCGGAGGTGGAATGACAGCAATTCTTTTTAAAATACCCGGAGTACCATCCAGTGCCCCCGCCACTTTTGACGGATATCCAATGGCACAAAGGGGAGAGGCGGGTAAAGCGCTGACGGTTCAGTTGATTACTTCGGCCATCGGCGGCTTGTTTGCTGCCATATGTATGTTTGTCCTAAGTCCGCAGCTCACAAGGGCTGCACTGTCCTTTGGTCCGTCTGAACTGTTCGCAATCACATTCCTGGGACTTTCTATTCTCACAAGCCTTGAAAGAGACAATAAAGCCCGTACCATAATTTCCGGCCTGATAGGACTTTTCCTGGCCTGCATAGGTATTGATCCGCTGCTGGGGGTAAAAAGGCTCAACTATGGGAGTAATATGCTTCTTTCAGGCATTGAGATGATACCTGTTATGATAGGTATATTTGCTGTTACCGAGGTGCTTAAACAGACATACAAACCCAAAAATATAAAGGCAGACGACCATGTGGGAGGCGGAAAGATTAAAGCAAATATTCCTCCTTTTAAGGAGTGGTGGGGCATAAAATGGATTATTGCCCGATGTGCTTTCCTTGGTACAGTAGTGGGTATACTGCCCGGTGCCGGGGCAACCATAGCCTCATTCCTTTGCTATTCAACAGAGGTAAAGCTTTCAAAGCATCCCGAGAAGTTTGGCACTGGGATTATCGACGGTATTGCTGCCTGTGAGACAGCCAATAACGCAGCCACAGGCGGGTCTATGGTGCCGTTGTTATCTTTGGGTATACCGGGTGGTAATGCGGCAGCTATCATGATGTCTGCAATGGTGTTAAAGGGTGTTCAGATGGGTCCGCTTCTTCTGATAAACCAACCTGAGTTTCTTGCGGCCACATTCTCTTCAATGGCCATCGCTAATATCCTGATGGTGATTGTAGCCATCTTTGTAGCCAAGATTTTCGCCAAGATTCTAAAAATCCCTTACAGCATACTTGGACCTACCATTATAATGCTCGCTACTATTGGTTCCTTTGCGACCAAATTAAACATAGCCGATGTCAAGCTGATGGCCATAGCAGGAATTGTAGGGTTCATCCTTGTGGCCTGCAAGTTTAACGCAGCTGCGCTGATTCTTGGCTTGGTATTGGGCAATTTATGCGAGACAAACTTACGCCGTGCCATTACCATAGCCAACGGGGAGACAATGCTTCACAAGGTCATGAGCCTGTTGTCCCGTCCTGTTACCGGTATCATAATGCTGGCTTGCTTGGTTATGCTGCTCTATCCTGTAATTAAAGACATAGCAGAGAAAAGGAAAAAAACAAAACAAGCAGCTTAACCGGAAGCTGAATTGACTGATAGTTTTCAAGAAAGGGTCCGGCATCTATTATTTTGTTTGCATGACTTTTGAATATAAAAATAACCAGGCAGAAGGATTATAAAGGAAATGATTTTTTGGATACATACCGATGGGAGATTGGGAAATTTGGATAAAAAACTTGAAAGTCTGCTTGCGGCACGGGAGCTGAGGTGGAAACAGCGCCTCTACATGGCGGCCACATCCCCCGGCTGCCTGATAACAGTTAGTCTCCGTGTTCCATGGAAATACCGTACATCTCAGGATTTTTTACAGCTCATGGAGAAGCTGTGTGAAATACTGCATAATAAGTTAACAATGCAAAATGTTGGTATTGTTAACAGCCGATGGATAATAGGCCAAGACGGTCCTGTATTATTTTTATGGGTCGGTTCCGATGCCAAAAGCACTAAACGGTTATGCATACAAGCTGAAGAAAGCTTGACAGGAGGACATTTGCTTGACATAGATGTGATGAACAGGGATGGAATGGCTGTGAGTCGGAAACTGCTGGGTTTTACGCCGAGGAAATGTTTTGTCTGTGACAAACCTGCCATAGTGTGTGCTTCCCGCAGGCTTCACTCCTCGCAAGAATTGGATGCCGCAATAGAGAAATCTTTTGATCAGGCATTATCCGCACTGGGATAGATGACTTAGGCGGTTGAGGCAGAAGGGAGGCTGATGTGCCACTAATGACTTATTTGTTTCTGACATTTGCCGTGGGGCTTTTTTGTGGCTTTATCCTATATAAATTAAAAGTCCCCGGCGGAATGATGGTGGGCACAATTATTGGCGTCGGTGTGCTGAATATAATCTTTGATGCGGCATATATGCCATACACAGCTAAACTGGCAGCACAGATTACCGCCGGTGCCTATATCGGCTGTACCGTTGAATACAAAGATGTGCTGGAAATGAGGTATTTGGTCTTACCTATTTTCATTCTGCTGGCCGGGTATTTGGTAAACTGCCTTATAACAGGAAGGATACTGCATAAGCGGTTTGGCCTGAGTCTACAAGAAGGCATGTTGGAGCCGCTCCAGCAGGTGCAAGCGATATGGTGTTGACTTCAACCGATCTGGGCGGCAGAGCCCAAACCTTATAGTTTTACACGTAATACGGCTGATAACTGTGGTAGCTGTCTTCCCACAAATTATATACTTTCTCGTTATCATTATAGAATAATGCGGCCAAGTTTAGGTGACATGGAAGAGAAGTATTGGTATCAGGTAGCTAATATAATACGGAAAAGGGTGTTATTTTTGAGCAGCCACAATAATGAATCAGAATTCATACAGTTTATACAGGAGATTGCCTTAAAATCCACTCTATTTGAAGTGGCTGCCACACCAAAGCCAGGGTTGGTTGACAGAAACAACTCAGGCGCACACAAGGATATGGACTTTTTTACCTTTATGGCAAGCAGCGCCATTTTGCCATGTGTATTTACAGAATGTGCACGGCAAGGGTTAAGCTATTCTTCATCCGATTTTCAGGGTTTGTTAAAAAAGCTCCGGCCAATAGGAGTGGAAGCGGAAAAGAGGATGCTGCAGGCTACAGCAGGAGTTAACACTCATAAAGGACTGATTTTTTCTTTGGGGATAATCTGTGCCGCTGCGGGAAGCATCTACCGGGACACAGGATGTAAAGTCATTATGTGTCGTGAAATAAGTGACAGGGTAAAAAAGATGACTTCGGGAATCTCGGACAGAGAGCTTAAGGGTACTGAGAATAACAAAAGAATGACAACGGGGGAAAGGCTCTACAATGAGCATGGAGTTAAGGGGATTAGAGGCCAGATCGAATCCGGTTTTAGTGCAGTGACTGATAAATCATTGGTAGTATTCAAAGAAATGTTGAGACAGGGCTCATTATCCTTGAATGACACCCTCGTCCAAGTATTATTGCATCTTATGACAGTTACTGAAGACAGCAATGTGATTGGCCGCCACGGAATGGCGATGCTGGATTATGTGAAAAAATGTGCAAATGATGCGCTTTCAGCCGGTGGAATGTTGACCAAAGCAGGCAAGAAGTATATATGCCAAATGGACAGGGATTTTGTCGACAAAGGTATCAGTCCCGGAGGCTCAGCCGACCTGCTGGCCGTTACAATCATGCTGCATTTGTTGGAGAATCATGGGGCTAAGTAAGCAATGCTGTAATATAATTTGATACTCAGGCTGTATCATGAGAGGTGATTGTATTGTATTTCAATAACTTTACCGAGAAAACAATACAACTGAATAATAAAGAGGAAAGAGACAGGATTGAATGCTTTTTGTCGGGACATTCATTAAGACTGGAAGCGGGTATTGAATATTGTGTTGCTATCCTTGACGGGGAGGAAATTATTGCTTCGGGTTCCTTTGAGAGAAATGTCCTTAAATGTATAGCGGTGGATTTGAGATATAGCGGTATGGGAATAGCCGGAAAGGTTGTATCCCGGTTGGTGACGGAGGAATTCAACAGAGGCAGGGATCATCTGTTTATTTATACAAAGCCGGAGAACGCAGAAAAGTTCAGGGAGCTGGGCTTCTATGAAATTGCCAGGGTTCCGGCAAAGGTGGTGCTATTGGAAAACAGACCCGACGGTATTGCAGCCTATATAAAACAACTGAAAAATTGTACTATACAGGGGAATGAGGCGGCTGGTATTGTGGTTAACTGCAATCCATTTACAAATGGACACAGGTATCTGATTGAGAAGGCTGCTGCAGAATGTGATGTGCTGCATATTTTCGTTGTGTGGGAAGACAGGTCGGTTTTCCCGGCCGAAATAAGATACCGGCTGGTCAAGGAAGGGACAAAACACCTTGGAAACGTTGTAGTACATAAGGGCAGGGATTATATAATCTCTAATGCTACCTTCCCTACATATTTTATGAAGTGTCCCGATGAGGCGGTAAAGACTCAGTGTCTGCTGGATATAAAGATTTTTGCACAATACATAGCTCCCGTATTGTCAATTAAGAGAAGGTATGTTGGCCAGGAACCATTCTGTCAGGTAACGGCGGCATACAACCAAACCATGAAGGAAATACTCCCGGGATACGGGATGGAAGTTGTTGAATTACCAAGGATGTGCTTGAATGGAATGGCGGTAAGCGCCTCGGAGGTAAGAAGGCAGCTAGAAATGGGAAATATGAGAGCGGTTAAGGAGATGGTTCCCGAGACAACGTATGATTTCCTGGTCTCTGGAGATGCCTTGGAAATTATAGATAAGATTAGGAAATAACTCTGGAGGTGTAGGCATTGGATTTGAAAAGCGCCGGAATGGCGGGCACTTTGGAATCAAGCGATATTCTGATTGTGATTGAGCCGAGGGAAGATGAAGGTATAGAGATACTACTGGATAGTCCGGTGGAGAAACAGTTTGGAGATCAAATCAGAACGGTGATTAAGGATACCCTGGGGGAACTTGGAATAAGTAAGGCGATAGTCAGAGCAAAGGATAAAGGTGCTTTGGATTGTGTAATAAAAGCCCGTGTTCAGGCAGCAGTTCACAGGGGGGCGGGTACAAAGGACTTTCAATGGAGGGAGGTAAAAAGGTGAGACAGCTTAGGAGGACTATGATGTATGTGCCTGGGAATAATCCCGGCCTGATAAAGGACGCGCATATATACGGCGCAGATTCTCTTATGTTTGACCTGGAGGACTCGGTCTCCCTCGGTGAAAAGGATACGGCACGGTTCCTGGTATACAATGCCCTGATTAGTATGGATTATGAAGGTACCGAGACAGTTGTCAGGGTTAATGGCCTGAATACCCCATACGGACGGGACGATTTTGAAGCCATAGTACGGGCAAGGCCTGACATTATCAGACTGCCAAAAACCGAAAGGCCGGAGGATGTGAAAGAAGCGGATATGCTGGTAGGGGAGATAGAAAAGAAATGCGGTATTGAGTTGGGAACCATAAAGCTAATGGCAGCAATTGAAAGCGCCTTGGGGGTTGTAAATGCATATGATATTGCAGTGGCCAGCCCAAGACTTATAGCCATTGCAATTGGAGCTGAGGACTTTGTTACCGATATTAAGACCAACAGGTCGGACGATGGATTTGAACTGCTTGCCGCAAGAAGTCAGCTGTTGATTGCCGCAAGAGCAGCAAAGATATATGCATTGGATACTGTATTTTCGAATGTGAGGGACGATGAAGGTTTTACGAAAGAGGTTGAATTTATTAAGCAGCTCGGGTTTGATGGAAAATCGGTGATACATCCAAGGCAGGTTGAAATTGTACACAGGATTTTCACTCCAAGTCCGTTGGAAGTTCAAAAATCAAAAAGAGTAATTTCAGCAGCCCGGGAGGCTGAGCAAAAAGGCCTGGGCGTAATTTCCCTTGACGGGAAAATGATAGATAAACCAATAATAGAGCGTGCTCAGAGAGTGCTGGATTTGGCGGAGGCGGCAGGAATGTACAAGGGCGGTGAAAAGAATGAATAATAATGTTGTTGACAGGAGAATTCCGGCTGAAATAAAAGGTCTGGGAAAGCTGGAGCCATATAGTGGAGCAAGTATTAACGGACGGACAGGCATTGAGAGAAAACCATTAGCCAGAAAAAGCAAATTGGTTGAAAACCTTGAAAGAGCAATCCGGGAAACCGGGCTGAAGGATGGAATGACAGTTTCGTTCCATCACCATTTTAGAAACGGAGATTACATAATCAATATGGTTATGGAGACAATAGCAAAACTTGGGATTAAGGATATTAGGGTGGCTGCAAGTTCATTGACAGCCATTCATTCACCTTTAATGGAATATATAAGAAGAGGGGTAATAACACGGATAGAAACCAGCGGCATAAGGGGTGAGCTTGCCGAAGCCATCTCAAAGGGTTTGCTGGATATCCCTGTTGTTATACGTTCTCATGGAGGCAGGGCCAGAGCCATTGAGAACAATGAATTAGTTATAGATGTAGCTTTCCTTGGGGTGTCGTCATGCGACAGCTATGGTAATGCAAACGGTTGTTTTGGGAAATCCATATGCGGCTCCCTTGGATATGCTATTGTGGATGCCAACCATGCAAAAAAGGTAGTACTGATTACCGATAATCTGGTGGAATACCCAAATCTACCCGTCAGTATATCACAAAGCAAGGTTGATTTTGTGGTAAAGGTTGACCAGGTAGGAGACCCTGACGGAATTATGTCTGGAGCAACCAGGCTTACAAAAAACCCCAGAGAACTGTTGATTGCCAAAAATACCGCAAAATTCATCGAGGCTTCGGGGTATCTGAAGGACGGTTTCTCAATGCAGACCGGTTCCGGAGGTTCAGCGCTGGCGGTAACGCAGTTTCTACGAGATTCCATGAATGAGAAAAAGATTACGGCCAGCTTTGCACTAGGAGGCATAACCCAACAGCTTGTGGACTTGCATGAGGAAGGGCTGGTCAAAAATTTGTTTGATACTCAAAGTTTTGACTTAAGATCGGCCGAGTCGATAGGTAAAAACCCCAAACACTATGAAATAGATGCTTCCTATTACGCCAACCCTCTTAATAAAGGCTGTGTTGTTAACAATCTTGATTTTGTGATACTCAGCGCTCTTGAAATTGATTTAAATTTCAACGTTAACGTCATTACCGGATCCGATGGAATTATTATGGGTGCATCGGGAGGCCATTGCGATACTGCGGCCGGTGCCAAGCTTTCTATTGTGGTTGCACCACTTATGAGAGGGCGTATCCCCACAATAATAGACAGAGTAAACACAATTATAACCCCCGGTGAGACCATTGACGTAATTGTTACCGACAGAGGAATAGCCATAAATCCCCTGCGCCAGGATCTTATTGACAGCATGGTCGGTTCGGGGCTCCCAATTTGTACTATTGAGGAATTAAAAGAAAAGGCCGAGAAAGTGACCGGCAGACCAAAACCCATTGAATATGGGGATAAAATAATAGGAATTGTTGAATACAGGGACGGAACAATAATTGATATTATAAGACAGGTAAAATAGGGCCGGTTGGCGGTAAAGGGAGTGAGCTTATGGGACAAAGCCTTACGCATAAAATAATTGAGGCACACCTAATAGATGGAGAGATGCTGAAAGGGAAAGAGGTGGGCATAAGGATAGACCAAACATTAACCCAGGATGCTACAGGAACATTGGCATACCTGGAATTTGAAGCCATGGGGTTATCTGCGGTAAAAACAGAGTTATCGGTTAGTTATATCGACCATAACACTTTGCAAACAGGCTTTGAAAATGCCGACGATCATAGGTTCTTACAAAGTGCGGCTCAAAAATACGGTATTTTTTTCTCAAGGGCCGGCAACGGAATCTGCCATCAGGTGCATCTGGAACGATTCTCCAAACCAGGTAAAACACTGCTGGGTTCCGACAGCCATACCCCTACCTGTGGCGGTATGGGTATGCTGGCAATAGGTGCCGGGGGTTTGGATGTAGCTGCCGCAATGGCCGGCTATCCGTATTTTATAAAAATGCCCGAAGTTTTAAACATACGCCTCCGCAATAAGCCGGCTGACTGGGTTGCGGCCAAGGATATAATTCTTGAAGTGCTCCGCATACTGACGGTTAAGGGCGGGGTGGGGAAAATAATTGAATATACCGGCGACGGGGCTTTGCATCTGGATGTACCCGAAAGGGCCACTATTACTAATATGGGAGCAGAGCTTGGAGCTACCTCGTCGATTTTTCCATGCGACGGGGTAACTAAGAAATTTTTGCATGCCCAGGGAAGAGCGCAGGATTACATAGAATTGCTGCCCGATACGAATGCTGATTATGACCAAACCATTGATATTTTACTGGATAAGCTTGTACCTATGGTGGCGCTTCCGCATATGCCCGACAGGGTGGTCCGGGTTTCAGAGAAGCAGGGAATACCTATAGACCAGGTATTTATAGGGAGCTGCACAAATTCATCATATGCTGATCTTATGCGGGTTGCTCATATTCTAAAGGGAAAGAGGGTTGACCCGTCGGTGAGTCTGGTAATTGCTCCGGGTTCAAAACAGGTAATGCACAACCTGGCGGCAAACGGAGCCTTGGCTGAACTTATTAACGCAGGGGCCAGGATACTAGAGTGCGCATGCGGTCCCTGTGTTGGTATAGGACAGGCACCCCCCACCAAGGGAGTTTCACTCAGGACATCAAACAGAAACTTTGAAGGCCGAAGCGGTACAGCCGATGCGGAAGTTTATCTGGTAAGCTGTGAAACGGCTGCTGTTTCAGCTCTCAGCGGGAAATTAACAGACCCGCGAATTCTCGGGGAGAAAATAACAGTAAAAATACCTGAAAAGTTTACCGTTGATGATGGAATGATTATACCTCCAACAGGTAAGAAGGACACCCAATTAATTATGGGCCCCAATATAAAACCTATTCCCGGCTTTGAGCCAATGAAGGATGTTATCAGAGGAGAAGTGCTGATAAAAGTATCAGACAACATAACCACCGACCATATAATGCCGGCGGGGGCTAAGATACTTCCGCTCAGGTCAAATATTCCTGCTATTTCAGAGCACGTATTCGAGGCAATTGATTCAACCTTTGCAGAAAGGTCAAAATCAAGCGGCGGCGGGATTATAGTTGGAGGCTATAACTATGGCCAGGGTTCCAGCAGGGAGCATGCCGCATTAGCTCCAAAGTATCTTGGAGTTAATGCGATTGTTGCTAAATCCTTTGCCCGGATACATATGCAGAACCTGATTAACTTCGGAATACTGCCAATAGTTTTTGTTAATTCAAAGCACTACGATGATGTAAACGAGGGAGATATACTGGTGATAGAGAACATTATAAGGCTTATAGAGCAAGATGGACTGGTGGTACTCAATACTGTAAAGAATCGGCAATACCCGGTGAAGCACAATCTGTCCAAGCGCCAGATAAAAGTGTTGCTTGAGGGAGGATTATTGCAATATATTAAAAATAAGCAGCATATATAAAACAGAAAGCTTTAGAGGCACGATGGTTACTTGGGTTCAATGACATTATACAGGGAGAGTGAAGAATGGGAGAATTAATAAAGATGGTTGATGGTAGCCTGTATGTTCCTACTAACCCAATAATACCCTTTATAGAAGGAGACGGCATTGGTCCCGATATATGGCGGGCTACCAAAATGGCTGTGGATCAAGCGGTGAAAAAGTGCTATGGAGGAAGAAAGCGTATCGAGTGGAAGGAAGTTTTTGCCGGGGAGAAGGCGTATAGGCTGACTGGAGATTGGCTGCCTGTGGGAACCCTTGATACCATCAGGAATCATGTGATAGCAATAAAAGGACCGTTGACCACTCCCATAGGCAAGGGGTTTAGAAGTCTCAACGTTACCATAAGGCAGCTTCTTGATCTTTATGCATGCGTAAGGCCGGTTAAGTGGATTGAAGGGGTTCCGTGTCCCGTTAAGCACCCTGAAAAAGTTAATATGACCGTTTTCCGTGAAAATACCGAGGATATTTATGCAGGCATGGAATGGAAAGCCGAAAGCCGCCAAGCCAAGATGCTGAGGGACTTTATCAGGGAAGAACTGAATATTATTATACCCCAGGACGCAGGAATAGGTATTAAGACTATAAGCAGGACTGCTACCGAAAGAATCATGAGAAAAGCTTTGGAATATGCAGTAAAAAATAGTAGAAAAACTGTTACCGTTGTCCACAAGGGTAACATCATGAAATATACCGAAGGAAGTTTTGTGGAATGGTGTTATTCGGTTGCTCAAAGTGAATATGGCAATAAAATTACTATAGAAAAGGAAGTTCCGGACTCCGGTCAAGGCGGCAATACTGAAGAAAAGGTTGTGATTAATGACAGGATTGCCGACAATATGTTTCAGCAGGTACTTGTACGTAGTGATGAGTATGATGTGCTGGTAATGCCCAACTTAAACGGAGACTATTTTTCGGATGCTATTTCTGCGCAGGTAGGAGGGCTTGGAATGGCTCCCGGAGCTAACATCGGTGATAGTATGGCAGTGTTTGAAGCAACTCATGGAACTGCTCCCAAATATGCAGGAATGGATAAGGTGAATCCGGGGTCGTTGATACTGTCGGCAGCTATGATGCTTGAATATATGGAATGGAAGGAAGCATCCGTCCTGCTTAAGAATTCCCTTGCAGACACCATTAAGCAGGGAACAGTAACATATGATTTGGCAAGACAGATGAGACATGCTACTGAATTAAAAACATCCGAATTTGCACATGCAATGGTTGCAAATATGGAATAGGGACTTATGCAAAAAGTATATGATAAATGCCCATGATTATCTCAATACCCGATATATAGAATGTTGCCATTTAATAGCCTGGTTGTACATTTGGACTGTTAAAGAATTGGGTATTATGATAAAATAAGTAGCGTATAACGGTCGTGGCAAATAAAAACAGGAGGTATTTTTGATAAATGTCAAAGGTAAAAATAACAGAGACCATATTCAGGGACGCACATCAATCGTTGATTGCAACCAGAATGACAACGGATGAAATGTTGCCTATTGCGGAGAAAATTGACAGTGTGGGTTTTAACTCTGTGGAGATGTGGGGAGGCGCAACCTTCGACTCCTGCCTGCGTTTTTTGAATGAAGACCCATGGGAGAGATTGAGGAAGATTAAAAGCAAAATGAAAAATACACCTCTCCAGATGCTGTTAAGAGGGCAGAACATATTGGGATATAAGCATTATTCCGACGATGTGGTTGAGGAGTTTGTAAAAAAGTCCATTTATAACGGTATAGATATAATAAGAGTGTTTGATGCTTTGAACGATGTTAGAAATCTGGAGAAAGCAATGGATACCGCCATTAAGGAGGGGGCTCATGTACAGGCCGCAATATGCTATACCATAAGCCCGGTTCATACAATTGAGGTTTTTGTTAAGCTGGCCAAAGAGATGGAAAGCATGGGAGCCAACTCAATCTGTATTAAAGATATGTCCGGGCTGCTAACACCGTATTATACATACGATCTTGTTAAAGCGTTGAAGAAAACAGTAAAGGTTCCTATTCAGCTTCATTCTCATTGTACCAGCGGTTTGGCACCTATGGCTTATATCAAGGCAGTGGAAGCCGGCGTGGACGTCGTGGATACATCACTCTCGCCCTTTGGTTCGGGTACGGCGCAGCCGCCCACAGAGCCTTTTGTAGCTACCCTGGAAGGCACGCCTTACGATACGGGGCTTGACATGATGCTGCTTAACGATATAGCCGAGTATTATAAACCAATAAAAGAAAAATATATAGCCAATGGAATGCTCAATTCCAAGGTGCTTTCGGTTGATATAAACACCCTGGTATACCAGGTGCCCGGGGGTATGCTGTCAAATCTGGTCTCCCAGCTGCAAATGCAAAATGCATTGGACAAATACGATGAAGTACTTAAGGAGATACCAAAGGTAAGAAAGGACTTGGGGTATCCGCCGCTGGTTACGCCCACCAGTCAAATAGTGGGAACCCAGGCTGTGATGAATGTATTAAGCGGTGAAAAATATAAAATGATACCCACCGAGGTCAAAAACTACGTAAAAGGGCTGTACGGAAGACCTACAGTGCCTATATCCGAGGAGATAACACAAAAGATAATCGGGGATGAAAAGGTTATTAAGCACAGGCCGGCAGACGATATACCGCCGCAGCTGGAACAGCTGAAAAGTGAGATTAAGCGATATATGGAGCAGGATGAAGATGTATTATCCTATGCGCTTTTCCCTCCGGTAGCTCTTAAATATTTCGAATACAGGCAAAGCGAAAGGTATAAAATTGACAGTACACTGGTAAACCACGAAGATATGACTTACCCGGTTTAGATGAAAGGGGACACACCTTCTGTTTGAAGTATACCTCTGAAGTTGGAGAAATGTTCCCGGTTGATATCCTTTCGGGCCGGGACACTCCTCTTCTGAACACCGGTCATTAACCACTGACGGATATATCCACGGTTATAAAAATCCCGTTCGTTAAGAACGGGATTTTTATGGGTTAACAGTATTCATGAAGGTATACTTTATTCAGTCTGTTGGTTACATATTGAACTATTTTCATTGTGCTTCCCTCAATAATTCTGTTTCCGCATTTCAGGCAGAAGAGGTTTGAATTTTTTGCTTTTCCGGCGTATATTTTCCTTTCAAGGCTGCCGTACTTTTGCCAGCTGTCCCAGCCCTGTTTACACAGCTCTTTTCTTGCTTCATGGTCAGCATATACCCATTTTAGGAGTCTGTGAAAATGAAAAGGATATTTTGTATAGCTGATGTACTGCAGGGGTAATCCCAGTGAAACGGTATAATCTTCAAAGGTTTTTTCTATTATCGTCTGCAATGGGTCTTGAATAACTGTACTTTCCCAATTATATGAATGCTCTTTAAGCCATTTTTTCAGCCTGTCAAACATGTATCCTCTGCATACATGGATTTTTTCATTTTTTTCCACATTTAACCTGGAAAAGGAAGTCCCGACTATGTCCACCACCGAGTCCAAATACTTCTTTTCTTTAAAGCTCTCAGGCTTATATTGTTCAAGGGGTATTATTCCATAGTGATATTCGTTGGCGTCAACCCGCATAACGCCTATGCAGGTCCCGCCCAGCAGGCTGCCACTCCCTGCATCGTCAATTTGAATCATTGTAGCACCTCTCATTCGGAGTTCAACTAATAGTATATGCAATAAAAGTCTATATACAACGCATTAATAATATTACATTCCTTTACCTGTCATTTAAGAGGGCGGAGCCCGAAGAATCCGATTTGAAGATAGACATAAGATCCTTCGCTTGGCTCAGGATGGCACGTTAGGAGATGTAAAGTCTTAAGCATGTTATATAAATAACGCATTTAGAAAATGGCATTGGGAAAACTACCTTTATGGGTAGAATATAGGAACTATTACTGATATAATCCTAGCATAGCCCAATAATTACCGCCGGGTTTTAAGGGTAAGTCCCAACAGATAAAGCCCGAAAGAAGGCACATCAAAGATGTTTTACCTGGCAAACTATTGTTTGGTAATGGAGGTGTTTAGGTGCAAATATTGGTTACCAATGATGATGGAATAGCAGCAGAGGGTATAAAAGCCCTGGTTGATTCTCTGAAAAGAATAGGCAATGTGGCGGTGGTAGCGCCCGAAAGAGAGAGAAGTGCAGTAGGACATGCAATCACCATGCACAAACCCCTCAGGGCCAACCGGGTGAAATATTTCGGGGAAAATGTAAAGGCATGGTCGGTAAACGGAACGCCGTCCGATTGTGTCAAATTAGGAATCGAAGCTCTTTTGGAAAAGAAACCCGACCTTGTGTTTTCGGGTATTAACAGGGGTCCGAACCTGGGTACCGACGTACTTTATTCGGGTACGGTATCGGCTGCAATAGAAGCTGTTATGCTGGGTGTACCCTCGGCTGCTCTGTCACTGGATTCATATGAATATGACGATTACAGTGCAGCTTCAGAGTTTGCAGTATCACTGGCCGGGAATATGTATAAAGAGGGACTGGACAGCGATACTTTGTTAAATGTCAATATACCCGGCGTAGCGAAAAACCGGATCAAAGGAGTGCGGACAGCCAGACTGGGGAACAGAAGGTACAGGAATACATTCCAGGCCAGACTGGATCCCAGGGGACAGGAGTATTATTGGATGTCGGGCGAGGCAGTTGATGAAAACAGCGGACGTGAATGTGATATAAGCCTTGTGGCAGAAAATTATATTGCTATTACGCCTGTTCATTTTGAACTAACCCGGTTTGACTATATTGAAAAACTAAATCGCTGGCAATTTGAGTTTTAAGGAGAGGGCTTATCATGGAAAATGCTAAAAAGCTGGAGCTTATGGCATCAAAGGAAGTGGTTTATAATGAAGAACTGTATATTATTGTGGATTTTCTGAACAAGAGTCTTAAGGACAGGAATATAATTTTCGGTTTGGCCATGGATGGCCGGGATAAGGCTGTCATCAGTATTTATAATACATAACTGTTGGGAAATTGAGTACAAGTAAATGTAAGTGATGTAACTAACTGTATCATGTCCCTGGCAGGCCGGGATATATTTCTCCGCCGCCCGGGATCTTTTGATTCCGCCGACAGTAATGATATAAAACGAATGAATATATGATTTTGGCCAGAAAAGCCAAGTGCTGTTAATAAAATAACTATTTATATATTTATAAACATGTATACAATTCCACAGGTTTATTTGTATACAAAAATGAGAAAATGAAGTTATTGTTGCAAAAAAAGGGTGATTATAATAAAATTAAACCAGAAAATGAAGTTATAGTTGCATTAGGTTTCTATATGACTAAAATAAATACATTGCAAAGGGGGCCAAATAGATGGCGGTCAAACTCAAGGGACCGGTAATTAAGGAGGAGTGGTGCAAAGGATGCGGTATATGTGTGGCATTCTGTCCCAAAGCCGTTCTTAAACTGGATGGGAACAAAGTAAAGGCAGTTAATAGGGATGCCTGCATTGAATGCGGTCTTTGTGAACTCAGATGTCCCGATTATGCTATTTACCTGGAGGAGGGTGAAGACCATGACAAATAGGACGGTAAAGCTGATGCAAGGGAATGAAGCCTGTCTGGAAGGAGCGATTGCTGCCGGTATGAGGTTTTTCGCAGGCTACCCAATCACTCCGTCGACAGAGATAGCCGAAGGGGCTTCTGAAAAGTTGCCCATAGTTGGAGGAAAGTTCATACAAATGGAAGATGAAATTGGCAGTATCGCCGCAGCCATAGGCGGTTCACTGGCGGGGCTGAAGGCCATGACGGCTACAAGCGGCCCCGGAATGTCGTTGAAACTGGAGAACATTGGTTATGCATCTTTAACCGAAATACCCTGCGTGATAGTGAACGTACAAAGGGGAGGACCCAGTACGGGATTACCCACTTCGCCGGCCCAGGGAGATATTATGCAGGCACGGTGGGGCACTCATGGCGACCATCCTGTTATTGCCCTTTACCCGGCTTCGGTATCGGAAATATACTCGGTTACCGTTACTGCATTTAACATGGCAGAAAAATATAGAATGCCTGTTATTCTATTGTTGGACGAAGTGATAGCGCATATGAGAGAAAAGGTAGAACTTCCCGATGCAGAGCAGCTGCAGATTGTTAATAGAGCAAAACCTACTGTTAAACCGGAAAATTACCTTCCATATAAAGCAGATCCCAACGGCGGCGTACCTGAAATGCCTGCTTTTGGTGAAGGTTACAGATATCATGTTACAGGATTAATTCACAGTGAGAACGGATTTCCAAGCAACAATGCACAAGTTACATCCACATTACTCAACAGGCTTATGAAAAAAATCGAAAATAATCTGGACGATATAATAAGGTACCAGGAAGAAGGAACAAAGGATGCGGAAATAGTTCTGGTTGCCTTTGGGAGTACTTCCAGGTCGGCTAAAAGCGCCATGGACGCAGCAAGGGAACAGGGAATACCTGTTGGGCTTTTTAGGCCCGTAACCATTTGGCCCTTTGCAGAGGATAAAATAAAAGAAATTGCCGCAAAAGCCAAAACCATAATAGTGCCTGAGATGAACCTCGGCCAGTACAGACTGGAAGTGGAAAGAGCAGTGGCAGGTAAGTGCAATGTTGTAGGTATCAATAGAGCTGATGGTGAAATTATTACACCCGAAGACATATTGGAAAAGATAAAGGGGGTAATGTAAATGACCAGTAATTTAGTTGAGAACTATTTCAGGATGGATAAGCTTCCCCATATCTGGTGCCCCGGTTGTGGTCATGGCATAATTACAAGGGCTGTAATAAAAGCTATCGACGAATTGAAACTTGATAAAAACAAGGTTTGTATAGTATCAGGAATTGGATGCTCATCAAGAGCACCCGGATATCTGGACTTTAATACACTTCATACAACCCACGGAAGGGCTCTTGCCTTTGCGACCGGTCTAAAACATGCAAATCCGGGACTGGAGATAATTGTAATTACCGGAGACGGAGATAGCAGCGCTATTGGAGGAAATCACCTAATCCACGCGGCAAGAAGAAATATTGGCATTACTACGGTAGTGTATAATAATAATATTTACGGAATGACCGGAGGTCAGTACTCGCCGACAACGCCCACAGGGGATAAGGGAACAACCGCGCCCTACGGCAACATTGACAAGGGATTTGATATATGCAATCTTTCCCAGGCAGCCGGTGCAACATATACAGCAAGAGCAACGGTTTATCATGCACAATTATTAACCAAGCTTATAAAGAACGGAATAAACAATAAAGGGTTCTCGATAATTGATGCTGTCAGTGTTTGCCCTACTTATTACGGCAGAAAGAATAAAAAGGGCGATGCAGTTAAGATGATGGAATGGTTAAAGGAAAATGCAGTAAATGTAACGGCTGCTGCCAAATTACCCAAGGAAAAACTGGAAGGTAAGTTTTTGATCGGGGAACTGTATAACAACCCGCAACCTGAGTATACTGAGGAGTATAAGAAAATTATAGAGTCCTTTAAGAGGGGGTAGAAAAATGTCTAGTACCGAAATTAGATTGAGCGGTTCGGGAGGTCAGGGCTTGCTTTTATGCGGTATTGTATTGGCAGAGTCGGCAATCCTGGATGGAAAGAATGCAGTTCAGACCCAGTCCTATGGACCGGAGGCAAGGGGCGGTGCAAGTAAAGCTGAGGTAATAATAGCAGATAGCGAGATTTACTACCCAAAGGTTAGGAAACCGGATATATTTCTTGCTTTAACTCAGGAAGCCTATGATAAATATGTCGGCAGTTTAAAAGATGACGGGATAATAATAGTAGACCAATCGGTGGAAGCCACCGATATAAAATGTAAGAATAAATACTGCCTGCCCATACTGGAAACTGCTAAGGAAAAAGTAGGAAAAGCAATGGTTGCCAATATAGTTGCCCTGGGAACCATAAATCAAATAACAGAACTGGTTTCCCCGGATGCCTTGGAAAGGGCCGTATTAAACCGGGTACCCAAGGGAACCGAAGAACTGAACAAAAAAGCCCTGGAGGCAGGAAGAAATATCTGCAAAAATATATAGAGCAAAAGGAATGGTGCTATGAAGGATGCAAATAAAGACCTCATAAAGCTGATACAGCAAAGCTTTCCTAGACTGAGCAAAGGACAAAAACTAATTGCGGAATTCATTACAACTCAATACGATAAAGCTGCATTCATGACTGCCTCAAAGCTTGGAGAAAGGGTAGGGGTCAGCGAGTCTACCGTAGTGAGGTTTGCAATAGCCCTTGGTTTTGAAGGATACCCGGAATTGCAGAGAGCATTGCAGGAGCTTATAAAGACAAAGCTTACCACAGTACAGAGGATTGAGATGTCATCTGATTATGTGAATGAGGATGTAGTGCTAAGGAAAGTCCTGAAAGCGGATATTGAGAACATAAGATCAACCCTTGAAGAGGTTGATATACAAGCATATGACAACATAGTTGAATTATTGATGGGTGCAAAAAAAATATACATAATTGGTTTTAGGACTTCTACCGTACTGGCTGATTTTTTCGGTTTCTATCTCAATCTTATTCTTGAAAACGTTCGGGTTGTTTCACAGGGTATCAGCGATATTTACGAGCAGCTCTTTAATATTGGCCAAGGGGATTTGGTTATAGCAATCAGCTTTCCAAGGTATTCCAGAAGAACGGTGGAAGCACTGGGCTTTGTAAAAAGCCAGGGAGCAAAATCTATAGCTATAACGGATGGCCCGCTGTCTCCTCTGTTAAATTATGCTGATTTCGCACTTTTCGCAAGGAGCAATATGGCTTCCTTTGTTGATTCCTTGGTAGCGCCGCTCAGCTTGATAAACGCTCTTATTATTGCGGTAAGTCTGAAGGAAAAGGATAAACTGACTGATACGTTCAGCAGGCTGGAAGAGATATGGGGACAGTACAATATATATTCAAACAAGGATAAAAACGGAGTGTAGTCTCAAGGGGACGCATTATCCCGAACTACTAATTACCGGGCAGGGATGTCCCCGAATATTATAACCGTGGAAATTAATTTCCACGGTTATTCAATGT
>JAENYX010000046.1 GCA_016841565.1 Clostridium thermobutyricum
TCTCACTGTTCCCTGTCATTACCAATCATTTTCTTTCTGTATTCTTCTCTTAGACGGTCAATAGACAGTAACTCCCCATCTCTATCGACATACCAATAATCCCAACCGTTATTTGCTTTTTTTTCCAGAATATTTGCGCTTATCTTATGGATTGAGCCTGCCATATCTCCAAATACCAGGGAACTGTCAGCCTGCACTATTGCTTTATGTTTCTTGTCGGCTGAGTATAATGCCTCACCTATTCTGATATAATTGGATGCTATCAGGTTTCCGAAGGGAACCTTAAGGGGCTTATATTCTACCCTGTACTCCAATAACTGCATATCATCAACCGGTTCAACACTCTCTATCCTTTCGGTGGCAAACCGTACATACTCTTCTTCCTTTTCAAATCCTATGAAATTACGGTGCAGTTTCCTGGCAACAGCACCGGTGGTCCCACTTCCCATAAATGGGTCAAGAATAACATCCCCGGTATCCGAGGTAGACAAAATAATCCTATACAGCAGTTCTTCCGGCTTTTGTGTCGAGTGAGCCTTTGTACCGTTTACCTTTATCCTTTCATTACCGTTACAAATGGGTATATCCCAGTCGCTTCTCGTCTGTTTATCATCGTTGAACGTCTTTAATGCCTTATAATGAAAAGTGCATTTTGCCTGTTCGGACTTTGAAGCCCAGATTAGTGTTTCGTGGGCGTTATTAAACCGTGTTCCTTTGAAATTTGGCATTGGATTGGATTTTATCCATACGATATCATTAAGTATCCAGTAGCCTAAGTCCTGCATAATTTTCCCCACCCTGAATATATTGTGATAGCTGCCAATAACCCATATAGCTCCATTCTTTTTCAAAACCCTTTTACATTCTTTAAGCCAATTGTACGTGAACCTATCGTATTCGCCAAACCCCTGAAATTTATCCCATTCGTCATCAACAGCAGCTACCTTGGTCTGGTTAGTCCTATAAAGATGGCCCCTTAGTTGCAAAAAATATGGAGGATCGGCAAATATCAAGTCTATGCACTCATCATCTAATTCACTCATAAGCTCAACGCAATCACCCTGATGAATGCTATTTATATATTTTTCAATGCTGTTTTTCATAGAGCAATACCCCCATATGTTTTTGCGTTAATATATTTTGTTATACTTTAACAGCCAACATTACTAAAGGTAGGAATACGCAATAAGTCCTTGATTTCTTCCATAATTCAACTTGCTGCGAGCTGTTTGAAAACTGTTTTCTGTAAGTTGAAATCTCTCATACTCGCGCAACTTTTTACCCGGACACCGGTTACGCATCCTCCTGTAGGCCCATATTATTCGGGCAAACCTTTCTACATATATTACACTTCTTTAAAACATAACCCTTTTCATTTTTATAATTAGATAATGGTCTGCATAATTTTTGATTTACGGTTTTCCCATCTAAAGCCCCTTGCGGACACGCATCTATACAAATGCTGCAATTAGGCGGACATACTTCATATTCCACTAAAGGATCTCCTTCAAGTTCTATGTTTACTAACACGGCACCGATTTGTATCATGTTTCCATAATCTTTATTAATAAGTAATGTGTTTTTCCCCAACGCACCTAAGCCGGCAAGATAAGCGGCATGTCTCATAGATAAGACCGCTCTGCCGTATGAATTGTCCCGTTCCCAGTATTCATAAGGATCATCTGATGGAATGGGTACTGCTTTTATGCCCATATCTTCTAATTTTAAAGATATCTGTACCCCTAATCTGTCCACCTCTTGAGTTAATATATTATTCACATGGGTATAGGGAACACAACTGGAAATATTCAAGCTTCCTTTCGGTACTTTTTTTGCGAATACAATAACTGACTTGCACTCTTCACAAATATCCTCCGGTTCGAAACCTTTCGGAGCCTTTTTAAATCTTGTTGCCGGTGCTACACCACATAGGTCGGCCCCCATTTTAAGTATAATTTCTTTTAATTTTTCTGAATTAATCATTATATCCCCCCCAATGTCCGACTTTGTAACGTCACCCAACCGGACCATAGGTCTCTTTGTCGAGATAAACCCTGCTGCCCACTGCCCCTTTCTGATACTGGTACTTGCCCAAATAGGGCTTATCGGCCGCTCTGTCCATATGTGCAAGTACAATCTGGCAGATTCTCCGTCCGGCTTCCAGCTTTATGGGCAGGCGGTTGGCGTTAAAAAGCTCCAGCGTAATCTCTCCTTCAAACCCTGCATCCACCCAGCCTGCGTTCTGGATAAAAAGTCCAATTCTGCCAATGGAGCTCCTCCCCTCAACAAAGCCGGTTATATTATCGGGAAGCTTTATGTACTCCACCGTGGTAGCCAGCATGAAGGACTGCGGGGGAATCACTATTTCATCCCTTTCCATTTCCACATATTTTAGCTGCTCATTCATGGTTATACACTCGGTGCAGTTTTCATCCAACTTTAAAAAAAAACGACCCAGCCTCAAATCTATGGATGCCGGCTGTATCTGCTGGTCCTGGATGGGCTCCACCTTAAGCTTACCGGATGCAAGCATTTGTCTGATGGTATTGTCGGATAGAACCATGCTTTCTTCCTCCTTAAGTTGAGACAGAAGAACCGTCCCCCTGTCTGCCGTCCCCCTGTCTGCCGTCCTCCTGTCTTTTTAAAAATTCTATAAAGGTTTCATGGGACAAAGGCTTACTGAAGAGAAATCCCTGCATATTATCACAGTCCAGTTTTTCCAGCATATCAAGCTGCTCCTGCTCCTCCACCCCTTCGGCGGTTACCTTAATGCCCAGTTCATGGGCCATGGCAATAATGGACCTAATAATTACCCTGTCGGGGCTATTCTGTGTAAGATCGCTAAACAGGGATTGGTTTATCTTTAGCATGTTTATGTCTTTACTCTTAAGGTAGCTGAGACTGGAATAGCCCGAACCAAAGTCATCCATGGAAATACATATGCCCATTTTCTTCAACTGGCTTATGGTGCTAAAACTGGCTTCCACATTGCTCATAACGGCCTTTTCGGTTACTTCCAATTCCAGATACCGGGGCTCAAATTGGGTCTCCCGCAGAATGCTTTCTACCGCTGCCGGGAAGTCTATCGACTGAAGCTGACGGGCTGAAAGATTTACCGCAATGCGCAGATTACCCAAACCGGCCTCCTGCCACATCTTATTATTGGCGCAGGCTGTTCGAAGCACCCATTCTCCAATGGGTATAATCAAACCGCTCTCTTCGGCAATGGGTATAAATCTCTCAGGGGATATCAGGCCCATCTCAGGATGCTGCCATCGAAGCAATGCCTCCACACCGTTTATTTTTCCTGTTTCAAGATTGACTCTTGGCTGGTAGTTAATCACAAACTGGTCTCTGGCCAGTGCATTTTTAAGTTCATTCAGCATATGTAGCCGTTCCCTTGTCTCACAGCTGATATTGCCGTCAAATATATAATAGCCGTTGCCTCCCATTTCTTTGACGCTGTACATGGCTGCATCGGCATTTTTCACAAGGGTATCCATATCTTCACCATCTTTTGGATAAGTGCTTATCCCTACGCTTGTGGTTATATACAATTGGTTTTCATCTACTACAAATGGCTTTTGCAATGCACTAAGTATTTTCCTAGCTATGGTTACGGTATCCTGCTCCTTTGATATTTCCGGAAGCAATATTATAAACTCGTCTCCTCCAAGGCGGGAGATGGTATCAATTTTTCTCAAAGTTCCCTTAAGACGTGATGCAACTTCCCTCAGAAGGTCATCACCTATTCTATGTCCCAATGAATCGTTTACGTTCTTAAACCGGTCAAGATCAAGAAACAGAACCGCAAGGATTTGTTTATTACGCTGGGCGTGAGCCAGTTCCAGCGCAAACCTGTCCTTGAACAAAACACGGTTGGGCAGCCCTGTCAATATATCATAGTAGGCAAGCTGGTTAATGGTTTCCTCGGCCTTCTTGCGCTCGGTTATATCCTGTATAACACTCAGAACTGCATCTTCCCCCTTATAGCTAAACCAGGTTGCAGACATCTCAACATCAACAAAAATGCCGTCATAACGTATTATCTTCTGCTGTCTTACCGGCATGTCTTTCCTGCTCTCTGTCACCATTTTCAGCCTTATCCTGGCTATTTCCAGATAATCGGGATGCATTATATCAAGGAAATGTCTTCCCAGTATATCGTCAATCCCAGGGGCACCCAGCAGCTTTACAGCAGCCTCATTGGCCAGAACCACCTGGCCGTTCACATGAACCATTATTGCCTCGGGCAAGTGCTCTATCAGCTTGCGATAGCGCTCCTCACTCTCCTGCAAATCCCTTTCGGCTTGCTTGCGCTTGGTTATATCGCTATATATACCATAAATACCCATCTGTATTCCATCAATGAAAATCGGGTATCCAATAATTGAAACCTCTACAAGACTTCCGTCCTTACGCATTCTTACCGTCTCTTTTTTCGCAACCTGCCCATTCAGTGCAGTGCCCGATATGCTGTTGGCTTCGCCCTCCAGATAATCGGGTACAATGAGATCATTTATTTGCCGGCCATTGACATCATCGGCATTATAACCAAAAGCATTCAAGAAACTTGCGTTGGCCGAAATAATCCTGTCTCTGTTATCCACCATAATGATGCCATCGGGGGAGTTGTCAAACAGCTGCTGAAAATATGCTTTTTGCCGGGAAAGCTCCTGCTCGATTTTATCACGTTCCGAAACATCCCTTACAATGGTAAGTATAGCTGTTTTGCCCTGGTATTCAACCAGGGTGGTCGAAAGCTCACCCAGAAACGTGGTGCCGTCCAGCTTGATAAGTTCCCATTTTGAATACTGCCTTTCCCCTATGGACATGTTTTCAAAACTCTCGTCTATCCCTTCCCTGTGCGCCATGGGTACAAAATCCTCTAACGATCTTCCTGTAAGCTGCTCAGCACTTTGAGCACCTGCAAGGGTTACCGCAGCTTTATTGGCAAAAATAATTTCTCCCCGGCTGTGGATTATTACAGCATCGGGTATCAATTCTAAAATACCTGACTGAAAGTATTCTTCATTATCCATCCTCTATCCCCCCAATAGAAAATGCATATATTACCCTATAACTGCTGTTCTCACATCCGGTCACTCTACCGGCCAATAATTGGCATTGGACCGTCAAGGACAATATCCATTGCACTACAGCACTCGAAACAACGTGAGTCCATATAAATATTTTCGACGTATCCAATACAATTCCTGCAAGAATTTTACGTAGTACAGGCAGCCTTGCCCTTTACTGCCACAAAAGATGATATTTTTGCACTCTAAATACAAACCATTTGCATTTAACGTGAATAAATGCTACAATTTATCTGGATAATATTAACTGCTGATAAATAAATCATAAATATCCTATGGGAGGAATTCCTATTGAAAATCAAGACACTGAGCATGCTGTTACTTGTAGCAGTCCTTACGGCAGCCGGATGTACATACAGCAGTAATAAACAAGCCCGGATTGCCGAAGAGCAGAACAAACCTATTGTTTATGCAAGCATATATCCCATGTACGACTTTACTAAAAATATCGGCAGGGACAGGATTGACCTTAGAATGGTTGTACCGCCGGGGGCCGAACCCCACGACTGGGAGCCTACCGCCAGGTTGATGGCACAGATGGAAGAGGCGGATGTTTTTATATATAACGGCGTCGGTATGGAGCTCTGGGTGGATAATATGCTGGCTTCCCTTGCCAATGAGAAACTGGTGGTTGTTGAAGCTTCTGCTGGTATACCGCTGTTAAAGCTTGGAGAGCACGGACACAGCAGCGAAGTACACACTCATGAACCCCATGAACACGAATATGGCAGCTATGACCCCCATGTATGGCTGGATCCCGTTAGAGCAGTGAAACAGGCCCAAAACATTATGGATGCCCTTATTTGGGCCGACCGGAGCAACGCTGTTTTCTACCAGGCCAATTTCAAAGAATTTTCGGATAAACTGACGGCTTTAGATACCCTGTACAAGGATACCCTTAGTCAGGCGGAAAGGAAAGAAATAGTGGTTGCCCACGCAGCTTTTGGCTATCTGGCAGACAGATACGGACTTGTCCAGATATCGGTAAACGGCCTAAGTCCCCAACAGGAACCAAGTGCAGCCCAGCTTGTACGCATAACGCAGCTGCTAAGGGAAAAAAATATAAAACATATACTCTTTGAAACCCTTACCAGTCCAAAGCTGGCCGAGGTGCTGGCAAATGAGGTGAAGGCAAATATAGAAATCTTAAATCCCATTGGAGGACTGACCCAACAGGAAATGCAACAGGGCAAGGATTATTTAATCCTTATGGAGGAAAACCTGGATACACTAAAAAAGGTGTTGGATGAATGAATATGAATAGGTTGATAAGCATACAAAATCTGTCCTTTGGATACGGCAGGGAATTGGTGTTAAATGATGTAAGCCTTGACATTTATGAAGGCGATTACATAGGCATTGTCGGACCAAATGGCTCGGGCAAGAGCACCCTTATTAAGCTAATTCTCAATATACTTAAACCCTCGCAGGGAAGCATAGAAATACTGGGTAAGGGTATAGACGCCTTCAATGACTGGGGACATATTGGATACGTGCGTCAAAAGGCCACTTCCTTCAACCCAAGCTTCCCTGCTACCGTAGAGGAGATTGTTGCAGCAAATCTATACTCACGCATAGGACTTTTCAAACCGATTAAAAAAAAGCACTGGGAGAAAGTATATGAAGTACTGTCGGTTGTCAATATGGAAACGTACGGCAAGAAGCTGATAGGGAATTTATCCGGAGGGCAGCAGCAGAAAGTATTTATTGCCAGAGCGCTGGTTAACTCACCAAAACTGTTATTCCTTGATGAGCCCACCGTAGGCATCGATTTGGAATCCCAGCGGGAATTCTATGGGCTTATGGAAAAGCTCAACAGGGAACTGCACATAACCATTATTATGGTGTCCCATGACATAGGTGTTATCACCGAGAAAGTTAACCGCATTGCCTGTATGGGAGACGGGAGACTTATCTGTCACCAAAACAGTTCCCGTCTTGGAATATCTGATATTTTAAAGGAAGTCTATGGGGACAGGATGAATCTGCTAATTCACGACCATTAATTGAGGATACCGCCTACAGTGATCGGTGAGCAGTGGCTAGGAATCCTTTAGAAAAATAATACTTGAGAGCCTTAGCATGACAACTGCCAACAGCAATTTGTAATCTACATACAACGCATTAATAATATTACATTCCTTTACCTGTCATTTAAGAGGGCGGCTCCCGAAGAATCTGACCTTAAGATAGACATAAGATCCTTCGCTTGGCTCAGGATGACACGTTAGGAGATGTAAAGTCTTAAGAACGTTATATATAGCACCTGTAATCTGTGTTCTGAAATGTTATTCCCCCAAACTCATATGGGGAGGTAAAAAAATGTTGGAACTTTTACAATATGGTTTCATGCAGAGGGCTCTGATGGCAGGGGCCATTATTGGGATTTTGTGCCCTTTGATAGGGATTTTCCTGGTATTAAGAAGGATGTCCATGATAGGAAACAGCCTGGCCCATGTAGCACTGTCGGGTGTTGCAGCGGGCTTTGTTACGGGCATATATCCCCTGGTCATGGCATTGGTATCCTCGGTGATTGCGGCATTAGGAATAGAGCAGCTGCGGAAAAGATATGCGGAATACGCCGAACTGGCCATGGCCATAATCCTTTCGGCGGGAATAGGTATAGCGGTTATACTTATAAGCTATGCAAAATCAATCAATGTGGATCTACTGGGCTATCTGTTCGGTAGTATACTCACGGTTGGACCCAATGATATGTGGCTTATTACGGGCCTTGGTTCTCTTATTATTGTATTCGTCAAACTGTTCTATAAGGAATTATTCTACATAGCTTTTGATGAAGAAGGGGCAAAAATTGCAGGTATTCCGGTAAAGTCAATCAATCTTTTTTTCATAGTTCTTATAGCCATGACCATAACCCTGTCCATGAGAATTGTAGGTGTGCTGCTGGTATCGTCCCTTATGGTGGTACCGGTAGCCGCCAGCCTGCAGATTGCAAAAAGCTTTAAGCAGGCCACCTTCTTATCGGTTATCTTCGCAGAAATTTCAGTGGTTTTGGGAATAATCATTTCATACTATCTGGAGCTGGCTTCAGGAGGTACCATTGTACTGTTGTCGGTCGTTTTCCTTTTGCTGGTTTTAGGTATTAAAAATGCTATACGAAAAGCATAAAGCCGGAATGTGGTCCCGGCCGGTTTAATCAAACAATATTTTCTATTTATATGGTTTAAGGCTTTTTACAGCATTTACTGCAGTACCCGTACAACTCAAATTTGTGATCCGTAAGGGTAAATTCTTTGGTTTCAATGGTTTTTATCAATTCTTCTATGGGACATGCATCTATTATCTCGGTCTTTCCGCACTCTTTGCATATTATATGATGATGGTGTGAATTATGACAGATGAGTTCATAGATGGCGGCACCGTTTTTAATATTTGTTTTATGTATTATCTCCAAATTATCAAGTATCTCAAGGTTGCGGTAAACGGTAGAAAAATCTGTTTGAGCATGTCTCCTGAGGGTCTTTGTATATAATTCCTCTGCTGAAATGAAACGACCTTTGTGCTCAATCAGTGTTTCAATGATTGCTCTCCGCTGCGGGGTCAGTTTGTAGTTATTGGCTTTCAGTTTTTCTTCTATTGATTTTCTATCGCTCATATCCATTCACACCCCATACAAACATTTTATTACAAACTCCCCGTACATTCAACAATGACAAAAAGCACCCCAACCTTCCGGTTTCGGAGTGCTTTACTGGTGCCGAAGACAGGACTTGAACCTGCACGAGCTTAGCGCTCACTAGACCCTGAATCTAGCGCGTCTGCCAATTCCACCACTTCGGCAAATCGGGTACATAAAATATAATAGCACATTGATTTGACCATTGCAACTGAAATAATTTTGAATATAGTGTCAACTTTTTCTGGAGAAAATGTTTCCCCGCATTTGGGATGTCTGTCGGCGCATCTGCTGCAGCGCTTTAAGCACAGCATAGGTTCCTTCACATCAAAATATTTTGGACCTTTTATCTTTTTACCGGGCTTTCGATGATTCTTCGGCCAATTCCGTTTATAATGATGGTGAGCAAGTAACCTTGTTGATCCTTCTGACATATCTGCTTAAAGCATAAACACCGTCATGGGGCTCGCCGCTGTAGTTCTTGGACATATACCCGCAGGCCGTAATTCTGTTGACGCCTGCTGCATAAAAAATCGCCGATAGCTCATCAAACTCTCTGCTGTTACAGCTTAATCCCACTGTTTGCAGGTAGCCCCTATGGGCTCTCAGTATGCTTAGCAATTTTTCTCTCTTAACCGGCATTACCCAGATATTGCGGAACAGAGGAGATGCTTTTAATTGGGCATTATAATCTATCATTATACCGTATTGTTTTTTGGTATCCGTAATCAGCCTTTTTTCATTCAGAATCTCTTCCGTTTTAACAAGTTGGTGCAACCAGGTGATTTGGGCCTGAATATCTATTGGTCTGGCCGCCGACGGATACAGACTTGACATATATTCTATATGTTTAGCCAGCCTATCGGCGAAATCATTAAGCTCCCCGGAACTGTCAGTCTCATAAAAAACGCACTGGGGAGAGCTGCAGTAAAGCTGCTCCGTCAGGCATACGTCCCTTGCCAGGCCTTCCAGGTCTTTTTCATCATCCTCTTTTGGGGTAAAATAGGCAAAGCTCAAACGATGTCCCCATTCAATAACCGGCAAGGATGGCGGAGCAAGCTGCCTGACAGCTCTGATAGCTTCATCCGAGCCCCAGACTGCCGCTGCGTTTGCCACTTCAATTAACCGGCTGATTATTTCTTTTTCCTTTGATGAGATATCAAGAACATAAATATAGGGCTTTAGTCTGGGTTCAATCTCGGCCAACCTCATCAGCAGCTTGGAAGATAAACCGCCTTCATTTTCAGGAAGCTTCAGTATGTTTATATTTCCTGTCAGAAGGCCTTCGATAACGCTAAAGGCGGAAAGACCCAAGGCATTTCCCGCTCCAATATGCATGATGACCCCTAGAGGACAATCCCTCTCTTGTATACCTTCATCTACTCTTTTCCATACAAAGGAATCCTCCCCTAACTCGGCAAGTACTTTTTTCTGCAGTACTTTCCGAGCCAGGCTTTCGACAGCTGCCCTGACGTATTCCCCGGCCGCCCATCGGGGAACGCCCAAGGCTGCAAGCTGCTCAACCATTTTCTGCTGATCAATTTCTTTTGATAGAACATGTGCCGCCTCAGTTACCACCGAAGGCGTCAATGGCTCAAGCAGCAGGTCCTCTTCAATTCTTGCCGGCAGCTCAGGAAGTTTATCTATAAAACCCTGTTTGGAAATAGGCTGGCCTCTGTATATACTATACATCTTATTCCCCTCTCATATATTCTGAAGCAGCAACGGCGCAGCTCCTTGCTTTCATTGCCCCTGCCCTGCCCAGAATTTCGAAATACGGCGTAGCAATCCCGCACCCGCACTCTGCACCGTCTCTTAACACGGCCATATCACCCATAATTATGGAAGATATGGGCATAGAAGAGACCAAAGGGCTGACAAAGCTTAAGAATCCGGGTTGATCAAAACCTAAAGGTTCTAAAGTTTTCACATGGCGGATAATGACCCTGCTCCATATGGGCACGTGCATGTGGTGATTTTCACATTCCGGATAAGCTACGCTATGTTCTACAGCACTGTAAAAATCACGGCAGTTTTTTGCCGGAATACCGAGGAATTCTTCAGTCATATCATATAATTCATTCTTATCTATCATTATATCATCAAACTTCTTCCAGCCGCCTCCGGTGAGGACCAAAGACCGATTATTCAGTTTAAGCGGCTTCATTCCTGATTCTCTCATAACGCCTAAAAGCATATACAGGTAGGAAGGAAAACCCAGGATACGTACCGGCAGCTTTTGCCTGCTAAAACGCTTTAAAGCGTCCATAATGCCAAAGTAATCAATCTCATATTTATCAGCAATGGTTCTCAATGCAAATACCGTCTCCCTGGCAGGAGCAAACCGGGTCATCCCAAGGGCCACCTTTACATTCCCCATTTCATTGCCTTCTTTAGGCTCATAACCCAGTATTAAATAATTTGAAGGGATTAATGAAACAAGTCCGTGATGCTTCATGGCTTTTATCACCATTTTCGTGCCAAATTCGACCGATGCTTTGTCAAGGTAGATTTGGCTCTTCTGCCCCCGCGTACCCGACGATGTAGCGTGAACCCTAATATCTTCCTTTTTGGTGCTGAGTACCTCATGGTATTTAAAAAAATCCGCCGGAATGGCCGGTATTCTATAGCAATCTTCTACAGACTTGAGCTGACCTATGGAAAAATCACATTCTCTCAGCAATTTTTCATAAAACTCACAATGAGTACGATGATGCTCGACAGACTCCTTCATGGCCTCCAGAAATAAGCTCTCACTGCCCTTTTGATCATAGATTTTTTTATATGCAAACAACCTATCCCTTGCCGTCACAGCATACCCCCCTTTCCCTTAATGCGAGGCAGACTTTAATTCCGGGTTATTATGCCATTATTACCAAAGGCTAATCCTTTGACCGCATGCCCGGTGAGGTTTATAAAGTGTTATACCGTATGATTTAAAAACCGACAATGGAGGAACTAAAAAGAGAGACATTCTGACTTAGCAGGGATAAAGCTGTCTCCCTCTTCCATGAAGAATTATTATCATTCAACTGATTTGTGTTCATATTGATTGTCCTTTCTTAATATAATTGCAAAAAGGACAAGAAAAAAACGGCAGAACATACGAGACTGCTGAAAAACTACGCTTTTTTGCTTGTCATTCTGAAACGCAGTTGAAGAATCTAATGCTTTCAATAACTTAAAGATCCTTCGCTGTCGCTCAGGATGACAAAAAGGGACTTTTTCAGTGGTCTCGAACATACCACTGTCTTCTTTATTGCTAATCCTTAATATTTAACGGGAATCATTCCTGCATCTGCCCTTTGTATTCCGGCAAAGATATGCATCTTCACCCCCTGAGATAATCCTAATCCATGATACTATATTAATAGAATGAATTCAAGATTGCATTTTACCAATGAATATGCCCCATTTAGCAGCAAATCTGTCGGCACGATTAACAGGGCTGCTCCATGCGGGTGATTGATTAAAAAATAAAAAAGGATATAATAATTATAAGAATTACCCCATGAGGGTATTTGCAAAAATAATTATGAGAAAGGGGATTCATATGTCGATTTCCAAAGATGCACTTATCTCCAGGCTTAACAGAATTGAAGGCCAGATACGGGGAATTAAGAATATGGTTGAAGACGACAAATACTGTGTAGATGTACTTATACAAATTGCAGCGGCAAAATCCGCATTAAACAGCGTAGGTGCGGTAATACTGGAATCCCATATTCAGGGATGCGTCAAAAGCGCCATAGAAAATGGGCAAAGCACCCAGATAATTGATGAACTGGCCCAAGTAATCAAAAAATATATTAAATAGCATAAGCAGTCCTTTGAACGCTACTTATCCTTCAGTATTTCCTCTGTCTCTGTTATGGCTGCGGACATTTCTCTTAATTTATCCCGGAGCTTTGCCATTTGTGCTGAAACTACCAGATCCTTTACCCTTCCATTATTGTTATCTACAATTATGAGGTTAATGGCATCCAAATTCTCCAGACTGTTCTGATTGTTATTCTTAACTTCTTCCAATTGTTCCTTTATGTTTTTTATGTCCTGCCGGTTATCCATAGCAAAACCTCCCGCTTATTAATATATATTATTCTCTCCGTTCAAGATAATAATAACCGGCTGGTTTGCTATTGTCTGAGAAAAATGAAACAAAAACCGTTCCTTGCTGTGTTTTATGTACGGAGAGCTATCCCAGGGGGGAAGAATAGCTCTCCGGTCTTCTTTGGTGCTTTGATATATGCTACTCTTTTGTTTCTTGCAGTATAAAACTATTCGCAGGCAATATAAAGTGTGAATCAAATAGTTCACCCCTTAAGGGGTGAACTATTACTCTTCAGGCTCAAATGTATCCTTTGGCGCACCGCAGATGGGGCAAACCCAATCCTCCGGTAAATCCTCAAAAGCTGTGCCCGGCTGAACCCCATTATCCGGGTCTCCTTCAGCAGGGTCGTATACATAGGGACAGGCAGGACACTGATATCTTTCCATACTATCATTCTCCTTTGCTTTTTACTGGTTTTCTATTAAGTATAGGTGGCTTACACTAATATATATTCCCGCCTGGGCCGGTTTCAAACTCCCTGCGGTTAATCCTCCATATTTTCATCCAGCAGCTTCTCCAGTTTCTGCCTTCTCCTCCGGGTGTCCTCTTTCTCAATGGAAATACATAGCTCAATAATGTCACCCTCCCCGGCACCTTCAGGCAGCAAGGCTTTTGGCATATTGAAGGCTATGCCCGTTTGCCCATATTCAATTACCGCCCATCCATCTTCAATCCTGTCAATCACTAGGGTGTTTTTCATTTATAAATACCCCCTTAATCAATGCCGGTAAAAACTATTTCCCTGCCATCGGTGGTCAGCACCACCGTCCCCAGCTGATCGGTTCTCAATACACTGACCCTGGCACTGTCCAGCCGTTCAAGGGTTTCGGGATGGGGGTGGCCGTAGTCATTGTCCTCTCCACAGCTGATTACCGCATATGTCGGGCTTACGCTTTCCAGAAAACCGGGGGAGGTGGATGTCCTTGAGCCATGATGCCCCGCTTTGAGCACCTGAGCCCTCACCCGTGCGCTATCAATCTCCTGTTCCGAATCCGTTTCTGCGTCCCCCATAAGAATAATCCCTATGTTTTTGTATTCAAGCTTTACCACCGCCGAATAGTTGTTTAGATTATCGTAATTTTCTCCCACCGGGGCCAGCATATCAACTCTTAAGTCTTTATCATCTACCATCACAACCCCGGCCCTTGCTCTCTGGAACTTGTGCCCCTTACCAACCACAGCTTCTACAAAGTTTTCGAAGGTTTTGCTGGTATGTACCACCTTGGGCATATATACCTTGCCCAGGGGTATATCCTCCACCACCCTGATAAGGCCTCCAATATGGTCTTCGTGGGGATGGGTGGCTATCAGATAGTCCAGTGTGTCTATTCCAAGGGTTTGGAGGTAGCCCAATACACTATCTCCGGCACTCCTTGTCCCGCCGTCAATAAGCATCCTTTGGGCATTTGGAAGTTCTATAAGGATGCTGTCCCCCTGTCCCACATCCAGGAAATGTACCCGCATCTCCCCTTCCTTTTGCGGAGCCGGCACCTCCTGCGGAGCCAGCGCCAATCTATCGCTAAAGCGATAAAAACTGCCCGATATAAGGAGCAGCAATATAATCAGAAACAACCGTCCCTTCCTTGATAACATGTCCTTCTCTCCCTGTATTTATATTTAAGGTGCTGTTGACCCCGTGCCATCAATATCAGTCTTACTTCATCTTATGGTAAAAGGCAATAAAGGCCTTATAGGTCATATAAATGTCAGCCTTGCTTGACAGCTCAAAGGGCGAGTGCATATTAAGTACGGCAACACCGCAGTCCAAAACATCCATGCCGTAGTATGCGAGAAACTGGGCTATTGTGCCTCCCCCTCCAAGATCGACCTTCCCCAGTTCTCCCGGCTGCCATACTATATTCTCGCTGTTGAAAACCTGTCTTACCTGGGACATGTATTCCGCATTGGCATCGCTGCCTCCGGATTTTCCTTTGTGTCCTGTGTATTTTTCTATGGTTACGCCATTGCCCAGCCTGGGTGCGTTTTCCTTGTCGTGGGTATCGGAATAATTTGGGTCAACGGCCGCAGCCACATCCGATGACAGAGCCTTTGAATTGGAGAGTGCCCTTTTCAGCCTTAAATCCTCTCCGCTGCCGGTTACCAACTCCATAAGCTCGCCCACTGCATTTTCAAATAAGACCGATTGCATACCCGTGTTGCCCATGCTGCCCACCTCTTCTTTGTCGGCAAATATGGCAGCGCAGGTTTTCTCCGGGTCTTTTATGTCCATTATCGCTTTAAATGAAACATAAGCACATACCCTGTCGTCCTGCCCGTATCCGCCTACAAGGCTGCGGTCAAGCCCCACATCCCTTGCCCTTCCGGAAGGAACCGCCGTCAGCTCTGCACTTATAAAATCCTCCTCCTCAAGCCCGTACTTATCCTTCAGCAGCTCTAGGACGGCGTTTTTCGCCCCCTTGCTGTTCTTATCATCAGTGTCATACTCCTGGGGTATTGTTCCTGCAATAAAATTAAGCCCTTCCCCCGAAATAACTTCTTCGGCTTTTTTCTCCATCTGCTGTCGTGCCAAATGGGGCAATAGATCGGTTATGGTGAACACGGTATCATCGGGGTCTTCACCTACTGCAATTTCCAATTTTTCGCCGTTACTTTTAAACACAACTCCATGAAGGGCCATGGGTATGGTGGTCCACTGATATTTTTTTATACCACCGTAATAATGGGTCTTGAACAGCGCAATCCCTTGGTCTTCGTACAGCGGGGACGGCTTGAGATCCATTCTCGGCGAATCGATATGGGAGCCTATAATGTTTATCCCCTTTTCCATATCTTCCCGGCCAATGACAAACAATATCAAAGCCTTATCCCTAAGGTTTAGAAACACCTTGTCCCCCCTGACAAGTTTCCTTCCTTCTTTCTTACAGGACTCCAGGGGTATAAAGCCATTTTCCTGCGCCAATTCCTGCATATACTCGACGCATTCCCGTTCGGTTTTACACTCGGACAAAAAGTCTATATATTCACTGCAAAAGTTAAATGTTTCCTCCCTGTTGCAGGCTTCGGGCTCCAGCCAGCAGTTCCTTTTTTTTCTGGAAAGATCTTTTCCCATCACCAAAACTCCTTTATTCATAGTATTATTCGTACATAATGGTTTCTACGCTATCTGCAAAAGTTTTATTTTCTCTAATCATACCTATGTACAAGATCGTTTTTCATCCCCAATAGGGCAGCCTGGGTTCTGTCGCTTACCCCCAGCTTTCTGTATATACTGCTCACATGGTTTCTGACTGTTTTTCCGCTTATCACCAGCTTCTCAGCTATATCATCATTGGCAAGGCCCTTGGAAATCATTGAAAGTATTTCCTTTTCCCTTGATGTCAGCCTGCCTATGCTTAAGTTTTTATCCCTCTGAACAATAATGTCCCGGGCAAGGTTGGGGTGTATATACGTTTTGCCGGCCTTGACATCCCTGATGGCACGGTAAAGGCTCTGTGACTCTACGTCTTTTAAAAGATACCCATGGGCGCCAAGATTTATTGCCTGATTAACATATTCCCAGTCATCGTGAATTGTCAGCATTATTACTTTCAGAGAACATTTACGCTCCCTGAGCAGTTTCATCACCTTTAGTCCGCTGATATCAGGCAAATTTATGTCCAACAGTATAACATCGGCCTGTATATTAAAAGCCAGTTCCAGCAGTTCGCTTCCCGTGCCGGCCTGACCTACAACCTCAAGATCTTCTTCCATTTCCAACAGCTGCTTCAGGCCTTCTCTCATAAGAGAATGGTCATCGGCCAGCAATATTTTTATAGCCATATTTATATACTCCCCCTCATTTCCCGGATAATACCCATACTAAGCAGTTTGTCACCATTTAAGAGGAACTCTTACGAATATGCTGGTGCCCTGACCCTTCCCGGAGTTTACTTCCATATACCCCTGGAGGAGTTCCACCCTTTCCCTCATGCCCACCAGTCCAAACCTCCTGTCATCTTCTTCCCAAACATCATTCTCTTTAATGTCAAATCCTATTCCATTATCCATAATAAGAAGTGAGATGCTTTGTTCAAGGTATTCAAATTTAACTGTGACGTTGGTAGCCTTTGAATGCCGCTTAATATTGCTTAGAGCTTCCTGAACTATTCGAAACAACGCTATCTGAACCAATCCTTTTATTTCTCCCACCCTGCCAATGAGCCTGAAACTGGTCTTGATACCGGAATCCTTTTCGAAATCTGTTAGCAGCTTTTCAATTGTAGCAATAAGTCCAAGATCGTCCAACGACATTGGTCTCAGATTATAAATTATTTTTCTCAAATCCTGTATGTTCGAATTGACCTGCTCTTTAAGCTCCTTTATATAATTCCTTGCCTTATTTATATCCTTGTCCAAAACCTTCATGCACAGTTCAAGCCTTATCCCCATATTTACCATAGCCTGTATGGGGACATCATGGATCTCGCGTACAAGCCTGCTTCTTTCCTCCTCGGTTGCTCTTATGATTCTGTAACCGAGATATTGTTTTTTCCTTACATCCTCAGCCAGACCATTGATACCTATGGCCCCTGCCCTGAGGTAATCCAGGACCGCACCCATATGGGTCACAACATTCTCGGCCTTTTTTACAAGCTTTTTTTGATCTTTATATTTATGTTCCAGCCGGTCCCGTTCTTCTCTGATCCTGATTTCCTCCTGCTCCTTGATGGTAAGCTCCACCTTGAGTTCCTCGGCTCTTTCATAGGCTTTTTTTATGTCTGCCTCGGTATTGGAATGGAAGTCCCTGCTAACTATCAGCAATCTGTAACGAGCGCTTTTTTCTGCCTTTCTCAGCCTTTCTACCTCTTCTATTACTATCAAAACCTCTTCCCTTAGCGTTTCCAGTTTCTTAAGAGTATCCTCGGTCTCGTTATGGGCTTGTTCTGCAATATCAAATACATCCTTTTGGCCTGTTTCCATTATGTTTATTGTTTTGTGGATTATATCATCTATCTTTTTCATCCGGCCCAGTTGTTCAGACATATAGGCACCCCTCTATCTGTCATGTATAATTACCATTCTCATAGCTCCATCCCAATCAACACTATAGCCCAACACCTCAGATACAAACCGCAGTGGAACCACTGTCCTGTCATGATATATCTCGGCCGGCACATCAATATCAATACTGCGATTGTTCACCAATGCTTTTTTACCGCCTATATCAAAGGTAATAATATTATCCTCTTTGACTATTTCCACCGAGTAGGTTTCCTGGTTCCAATTAACCACAGCCCCGAATTCTTCACATATACTCCTAATGGGAACCAGTACCCGGTCGTTTTTTATAAATGGGTCAGGGTTATAGGTTCTTTTTATACCATTTAGATATATCAATATATCAGTGCCCGAACGGTATGTCTCCAGCTCTCCTCCTCCTGTTGAAAAACTCCATTCCTTCCTTATTTCTTCCTGGGTGTCATCGCTGTACGATATTTTTACAACTGTAGTTACCCTGTAGGTTGTGTCAGGCATAAGAATATCCTTGGGTATAAGGGCAATAGCATTGTTTTCAACCAGCGAAGTATCGTTGGTTGCATCAAGACTGTAAAAATCTATGCTATTTGCTTTGCCACCCGTAATTGAAGCACTGACCAATTCCACTCTTTCGACCCTGTCTCCGGATACCAGTAAGGTAATCGGATATCCGCCCGGCCCCTTTGCTTCAGGGAACAGTCTTAACGGGTCAGGCTCTTCCAGGCCGCTCCATGTCACCGGAACCCCCTTTTGTCGGTCTACGGGGTAAACGATTATCTGCTGGTTTACACCATTGTACTTAAGGGCCCCAGCTTCCAGTACGTTGACATATTTTGTCCCTTTTCCGGCATACCCGTACCCCATGTGTGTATAGATGGGATTTATAAGCGGGAACCTGTGATAGACTGAATCCATCCAATCGTCCACAGCGCCTATATCCGATTGTATAAAGTGTATGTTTTCGGCAACCATGGGACTCATGTATCCGAAATACCTGGTTCTGTCCCAGGGCATCTCACCTGTATAATACTGATTCTTTTTATTGCTTTGAAAATGTCCTGCGTTTGTACTGTTGATGACATACAACGCATGATTGTTTGCCGCTGCATTGAGGCTTTTTTCAATACTCATACCGTCAAGCCCGGCTATATTTCTGTAATAATTTATACGATCCCTTACTTCCTCAAAAACAGGAGTATCGGGTACCTCTTCAGAGGCGCCGTTCAGTATGTTAAAGCTAAAGGACGGAGAAGAAATCCTCACCCCGCTTTTAAGAGTTACTGCAATGGATACACTGCATCTTCCTATCTCCAGATTCTCCTGGGGCGTATAAAACACGGAATTCAAATCATCTCTGTAAACCGCATCCACTCTTTTACCGTCCAGAGTCATGTAAATCTCCTTTATCTGGTCGGAAGTCAACCCGGAAAAGGTCCATAAGATGGTTGGCCTTCTAATTCCCACATTGCCCTGGGGCGTTGGAGGATAATACCACAGGTTTTCACCCGTCGCCGCCACCGCTGCTGCCAGTGTCATATTCAGCACCATAATTAATACTGCCGCAAAAACTATTCTTCTTGTTGTGTTATATGCCATGGTTTTTTCCCCCGTTATATGACTTATTTAATAATTCTATAATTATGATTGTAATCCTGCTAATTATGAAATATTATAGCCGGGGCTCCGCAGTATCGGCAGCATAGCTGCAGCAGCCTATAGCTCCGTTCAGTTGGGGTGCCCGGGGTACTGCCATCTCCCGAAAACCGCCTTCCAATCTTATGAATTGCTGCAGTGCCTTATTATAGGCAACTCCACCTACAAACACTATCCTTTCACTATTAAACCTTTTTAGTATTGGGCTTATCCGATTATACAGCGAATAATTCACTCCTGCGCACAGCTTTTCTATACTCTCTCCCTCTGAAATACATCCTATAAGCTCGGATTCCGCGAAGACAGCACAAGTGGAGTTCAACTTAACCGGATCCCGGTAATATCCTGTCATCTCCTGCAGCGATATGTTAAGAAGAACTGCCATGTTTTCCAGATACCTTCCGCTCGAGGCAGCACATTTATCATTTAAAACCATATCTGCAATAGCTCCGTTTTCTATCAGCATAACCTTGCTGTCCTGACCGCCTATATCCAAAAGCACAAAATCCTGCCATCCGGTCTGAAATACCGCACCCGTGGCATGGGCCTTCAATTCTGTTATAACCTCTGCACCCAGCACCCTTACATTGTTCCTGCCGTATCCTGTACTGACAATCCTGTCTACAGGCTGAGCCAGTATTTTGTCAAGGTCAATCAGCAGACCACCCTTGTCAGGGCGGCTGTAATTCCTGTAAAAATCCACCGTATCAATTACCTTGTTTAATTCCATATCCCGGTGGTTATACACCACCATTTTGACAAACCGGCTGCCCAAATCTATTCCCAGCACCCTCATTTTATCACCCTTTTTCTATCTCTCAGCATTTCAATAAATGCCTCTAACCGAAGCTTTGTCCTGGCATCCAACCCGGCCGGCCGGTCTCCTTCTATCGTTAAAACAGGAACCTTCAGCCTTTTCTTAACTACAATATCCTCAATCCCTCTGAAGCAAAAAGCCTGGGTATAATGAAGGATACCATCAAGTTTCCTTTCCTCTATGGCCTCCTGTATATCTTCAAGCCTTGCCTCGAGGTCATATGGATAAGTGTACTGCCGGTAAGTTTCAAACAGGTCCTTACCCAGTCCCAATGCCATTGTAAACTGCCTTTGGACCTCGTTGAACACCACCCTTGCGCCGCAGCTCTCCACAAAGGGGTAAAGGGCTGGGAATATGGGAGGAACTCCTATATAGCCCATCCTTATTCTCTGGGGCATCTCGTTTCTTGCCTCGGCATTTTTAATAAACTTATCCAGATTCTTCTCAAAGACTCTGTAATCACCTTCAAAATCGCTGCAGCTTACCTGCCATAAGTGGTTTTCAAATCCGGTTATCCTATTGCCAATATATGTCAGTTTATCCAAATAACGCACCTTATCCCTTACCCTGTCCAACTCAGCCTTTACCTCTTCGGCACCTTGGATATCCACTCCCAGGGACTGCATTAATCTTTCTATTTCCTCTCCGACCCTCCCTATATCCCTTGATATGGGATAAGAAAAGGGTATATATTCAATGCCCCGGTCCTCAAGCACTTCCAGGAGAGCTCTTGTATTTGAACAGTCTCCCTCAACAACGCCGATTATACACTCAATATCCTGCTGTTCAATCAGCGATGAATATATGCCCTTGATCCAAGCACAGGAGCTTCTCGGAAACCCGTTCCTTTCGGCGCTGTCTAACAGGCTGCCGGGTTGGGGATGACCAATAAATATATTATTGAGGTCGACGGGTATCTTTCGAGCGGCATATACAACCTCCACCGGAATGGTGGTGGTAAAACCAATCTTTCCCATCACTACCTTCTCCTTTACGTCTGATTCTATAATAAGATTATACCATATAAGGTCAGGATATTGTTCGTAGTTGGTGACTTGCCCTGGTAGCTGTATTCTATGATCTGAAATCTGTGATCTGTGATTTGATATGATGTGTCCCCGCATCTGTGTAGGCAGACAGAAGAACCGTC
>JAENYX010000001.1:0-91209 GCA_016841565.1 Clostridium thermobutyricum
GTATCCGGTCAGGCAATTACATCAGCTTTTAGCCATTTTGCAACGGCTTAAACAATATCCCTCCTAGCCCACTATTCTTTTATTATACACTAAAACTTTATCCCAGGAAAGGTGGTTCGCTAATGTGTGAAAACATTCAAGATACTTGTAAATTGAAATTTAATGATATTTACGGAGAATTAGATGAGATTAAAGAAAACATGGATAAACGGTTTAATAAATTTGACCATTATATTGATGATTTCCAAACAATAAAGGAAGCTATTGTTGGTATCAATATATCTAATGGATATATTGCAGAAACATTAAAAAATTTAGAAAAAAAGACTGACGAGCAACAAAAGCAGATCAACCAAACAACTAACGATATTACAATGATTAAAACTATAGTTCAAAAAGAACCTATTTATAAAAAAATATTAGAGAATCTAAGTAAAAATAAATTATTTTGGGCATTAGTAATTGGTTTTGCGACATTGATTTTTAAAATACCTTGGGACAAGATTATTGAAGTAATCAAATAAAGGAGAGATATTTATGGATTTTAATGAAATCTTAAAAAACTTTTTATTGATAGCCACTTTGACAGTTGGCGTCACACAAGTTTATAAAGAAGTAGTTTCTGATTTACATACTCAAAAAGTTAGTGTTATAATTGCAATAATTTTAGCATTGGTTACTGGTACTAGTCTATTGTTGCCTTTAGGGTTTGTTCCGGCAACTAATTTTGTTGATTTAATGCCACAATTCGGAATTATATACATAATACTGTTCTATATTGCTGATTTAGGAGTTACAGGATTTATAGCTAGTAAAGGTAGTAACTATGTAGTCGATTTATTTAATAAAAAGACAGAAGTACAATATGTTTTAAAGGAAAATAATTAGGGAGATTAATTTCTCCCTTTTTTTTGTTAATATAATACGAACATATGTTGCCTATATAGTTGAATGTATGTTATAATTATATTAGTAAAATATTGAAATGGAGGAGATTTAAAGAAAGTATAAAATAATACTAACAGAATACTTTAGTAAGCTGTTAGCCGATGACAGAGGAGATAAAAGATTCAAATACAAGGAGGAAACTAAGATGATTAATAATATAAATAAGTTGTCTGTCTTGAAAGCAGAGAATTCCCCGACAATTCGCTGGTCACTAGAAACTAAACTACAATCTGCAAAAAGATCAGGAATAAATGTTTTATTGCCACAGATAAATACACAATATCCAGACAGAAGCGGAATATATGTATTTGCAATAGAATTAAAAGATAGTAGAAGACAAGTTTTTTATATAGGGAAAGCAGAAGATATTAGGAAAAGGATAAATGAACACTTATCACTTTCTGAGCTAAATGATTGCATTAAGTATTGTATAGATAATTATCCATGTGTAGTAACTTGGGCATTAATTGAAAACAAGATTTGGTTAAATAATATTGAGAGAACTTTGTATGAGCATTATCTAAAAAAATGCATAAGTCTTTGTAATGTAAATAAACCAACAGGAGAAATTATTCCTATTAATTTCCCTTTACCTTATTAACAGGGATTGCATGGACTAGATCCTAAGTCTAGTCCTTTTTTATATTGATTAAACCCCTTGACTAATGAATGAGACTCCTTTAAACTTTAGTTAAAGGACTAAAAAAATCAAGTGGTCTCTGGTAATATTAACCATAATGTATCTTAGTGTAAATACCATGAAACGTAGATTACTCTAAGTAAAAATATCTGGGTGTGGCGCAGCTTGGTAGCGCGCTTGAATGGGGTTCAAGAGGTCGGAGGTTCAAATCCTCTCACCCAGACCAACAACAATAAAAGACGCCGGAGCAAGGCGTCTTTTATTGTCAAAAAATATATTAATTTTGTGGAATAAATTTGAAGGAATTGCGTAATAAATATCAAATATATAATTTACTTATCACCAATCAAGTCTATTGTGAGGGGGTATGTTACATGGTGGAAAAGCCAAAAAAGAAGGACTACCCGTAATGAGTATTAATGATGTGTTGAGCGGAATAGGCGAGAAAATTGAAAGAAATCCATTGCTGAAGGAGATATACAGCAGGGAGCACCAGGATTTCAGTGACCTTATCGAAGAATATAGCGGAGAGAAGGTAATGATGGCTGTGCAACTGGTAGAAAGTTATAAATTGTTGCTTGAAATAAATAAGAGTTGTGAGGCTTAATAGAAGGGTATGGGAAATTACTTGGGTTTATCTGCAAATAAGAAATAAAAAGGTTGGCATACGTCAAAGAGATGCCGGCCTTTTTATTTTAGCCGTGATAAGCCGGCCGGTCTGGAGATGGATATTCTGTTGCTGCTGAGAGGCGAACAATCATCCGGCTTCCTTTGATATAACGGTAAAATGAAAGCAGTACGGAAGGAGAATGACGGTGTACGAAGAATAATAATAATGATACTGTATTGTGGAAGGTGACAGCATGAACAAGCCAAATAACAGAAAAAACAGAAAAGGATACATTAGAATAGCAATGCTGGTGATACTGCCGGTGATATTGGTGAGAGCAGTACTGGGGATAGGGAGCAGTGCACTGGAAACTGCCCCGGTAGGATACGGGGATGTCAGAATCGGTCAACAGGCCGGTGGTATAATTGTGCGCCGAGAGAGGGTAATAAAGGCCCCTATTTCAGGCAGTATTTCTTTTATAGTAAAAGAAAACGTACGGGTTCCGGCTAATGCAAAACTTTTGGAAGTTAAGAAGGACAAAATAGATGCGGACTTAACAAAAAAATATAATGAGATAAACCAAAGGCTCCAGGTACTGCAGCAAACGGATAGTTCCGCTGAGGCAGAGGTGCCGGAGCAAGTTGTTGAAAAAGGTCTGTCTGCCATTGATTTTTCAATGAGTGAAGGAAACTTTGCAGCGGTGTATTATCAAAAGGAAGAACTGCTCAGGGAGATAGGATACAGTGTTGCGGCAAATACCACCCAGTCTGAAAGAGAAGAGCTTATACAGCAAAAGGCAGAGCTGGACGAGATATTAGCGGGAGGAATTAAGGCGGAAGCCTCACCATTTTCAGGTGTACCGGTATATACACTGGATGGTTATGAGGAAGTGCTGAGCCCGGATAATCTTGAAGAAATCATACCGTCCCAGGTGCTTCGGTCTAAAGTGAAAAAAGCGGATCTTCAAAAAGAGTTGAATGCCGGAGATCCGGTGATGAAGATTGTAGACAATCATGTATGGTATTTTGTCTGCAATTTGAGTAAGGAATTTGTCGGGGGAATGAAGCAGGGGTCCAGGGTTACTTTGGAGGTTTCCGACGGTCAGGTGCATACCGTAACGGCGGTGGTTAAGAATATAAATATACAGGATACCGAAGCAATAGTAGTATTTGAATCAAAGGATTATTTTCCGGGTCTTTATGAATTAAGAAATATTGAAATGATGGTGGTTAAAGAAAAATACAGCGGCTATTTAGTACCTCTAATGGCTATCATACAAGAGGATGGAGAGTATTATACAGAAGTACTGGAAGGAGACAGGATTGTAAGAAAAGAAGTAATTGTCAGGGCAAATGACGGGGTTAATGCAGTAATCGAAAGATCGGATACAGGACCGGAGATTAAGATGCATGATAAGGTTATTCTCAAGAACAGGTAGGAGGCTAATGATGAATATTGGGACTAATTTAGAGATGGTATATAATAGAATAGAAAAGGCGGCGGCAGTTTCGGGCAGGAAGAAGGAGGATATTAAGCTTGTAGCAGTTACAAAGACGATAGATATAGAAATAATAAAACAAGCCGCAGAGTTGGGGATGACTTCTATAGGAGAGAACAGAGTCCAGGAGATCATGAATAAATACCCCCAACTTGAGAAATATCCCTTGGAATGGCACATGATAGGACATTTGCAAAAAAATAAGGTAAAATACATTGTGGACAAGGTTAAGCTGATACATTCGGTGGATAACATAGCCCTGGCAGAAGAGATTAACAGGAGGGCCCTGCAAAAAAACATAATTGCAGACATCTTGGTGCAAATAAATGTATCGGGGGAGGAGAGTAAATATGGTCTGCACCCCGACAGTTTTTACGGTTTTTTGGAGAAGGCCGGGGATTTTAAAAACGTACATATCAGAGGGCTGATGACCATAGCTCCATATACCGATAACCCTGAAGAGGTGAGACCGGTGTTTGCTGAGCTTAAGAAGATTTTTGAATATGCCAAGGATGAAAAAATTACGGGGGTAGATATGGATTATCTGTCAATGGGCATGACGGGAGACTTTACAGTTGCCATAGAGGAAGGTGCAAATATTGTAAGGATTGGAACCGGATTATTCGGCAGACGAAAGCAATAGCGAGGAGGGATACAAGTGTCAAGGGGTCTCTGGGATAAAATAATGAACTATATGGGGTTGGCGGGTACAGATGAGGAAGAAAACCCCCAGGACATCGACCAGGCATACTCAGTTCCGCACAAAAAAGGCAAAGTCTTGGATATTCGTACTGCATCGCAGGTTAAAATGGTTATATATCAGCCCACCACCTTTGACCAGACATCAGAAATATGCGATAATTTAAAGAACAGAAAGCCCGTGATAATAAACCTCGAAAAACTGGAAAATGAAGCAGCCCAGCGAATACTGGACTTTCTGAGCGGGGCTGTATACGGGCTGGACGGGAACCTGTACAAGATATCGGGAGGAATATTTCTTGTGGCTCCCAGCAATGTAGAGATTTCTGAGAATCTTAAGGATGAGTTAAAGGATAAAATGATATTCAAGTGGCAAAAATAGCCATAGTAATGAATATTCTCATATCATAAGAAGGAGGTCAACAATGGGTCAGCTAAACTGGGTGTTGAGAATTTCAGTAGGATACTTCTTTAATATCGTTGAATTGCTAATTTTTATTAGGGTGATACTGTCATGGATAAGTTCCGGCCCTGGAAATCCAATAACCAGGGGCATATATGGCGTAACCGAGCCCATTTTATCGCCTTTTAGAAGGCTTATGGAAAAAAGCTCCTTTGGCGGAGGAATGGTTGACTTTTCGCCGATAGTAGCTTTACTGGTTATCAGATATCTGATACAGCCTATGGCATATTATATTGTAAATCTACTGACAGGTTTCTAGGGAATGGACGGTACAGTGTGCAGGCTGCAGATTAGGATTGCAGGTGCTGACTGTTGGTGGCTGAAAAGAAAACTGGCTATCGGAAAAAATCGGAGGTGAAAATATGATTACTCCCCTCGAAATACAAAACAAACAATTCAGCAAAAAAATGAGAGGATTTGACGAAAACGAAGTGGATGAATTCCTGGACAGGCTTACCGAGGATTATGAGGCATTGTACAGGGAGAATGCAAATTTAAAGGACAGAATAAATATATTGGAGGATAAGCTCAAGCACTATTCGGATATGGAGGCCTCTTTGCAGAATGCTCTTATATTTGCACAAAATACCGCAGAGGAAGCCACCAGAAATGCCCATGAAAAGTGCCAAATGATAGTGGAGCAGGCCGAAGAAGAAGCACGCAGGATAATCCAGAAGGCCAATGAAAAGACTAAGGATGTGGAGGAACAGTATCAGGAAGCAAAGAGGCAAATGTACATATTCAGAACCCGGTTTAAGACACTGTTGGAGGCACAGCTCGAAGCGGTAGTAACCCTCTGCGAGCAGATGGAGGAATAGTACTTATTGACTAATAATAAGGTTTATATTATAATGCTATCAAACAACTACAGATTTATGTGATGAATGAGAAGAGTAGCCGTTAACTGTTGACAGAGAGCCGTTTGAAGGGTGTGATGCGGTAGCGTGTGGCGGTGAAAATCCCTCAGGAGCAGCGGGCGGAAACCAGAGTATGCCCAGCCGGGGTTACCCGTTATAGTGAATAGTTAAGTGGGTAGTTCAGCCAATCAGGGTGGTACCGCGGGTATTTCTCGTCCCTTTCATGTAAAGGGGCTTTTTATTTTTAACAAAAATGACGGGAGTGGTAAGAAATGGATTATGGTAAAACGTTAAACCTGCCAAAGACAGATTTTCCAATGAGGGCGAATCTTCCTGCAAAGGAACCGGAAATTATTGATTTTTGGGAAAAAAACAACATATATAGCAAGAATCTCGAGAAGTTTGCCGGCAATAAGAAGTTCATCCTTCATGACGGTCCGCCCTACGCAAATGGAGATATCCATCTGGGGCACACACTGAACAAAATTTTGAAGGACATAGTGATTAAATGCAAAACAATGGACGGCTATTACAGCCCCTATATTCCCGGGTGGGATACCCACGGGCTGCCCATAGAGACCCAGGCCATAAAAGCCCTTGGGATAAACAGGCATGAAAAATCAACGGTGGAGTTCCGGCAGCTTTGCAGGGATTATGCATTAAAATATATGGATAAGCAAAGAAAGCAGTTTAAAAGGCTTGGAGTCAGGGGTGACTGGGAAAATCCTTACTTGACGCTCAAACCGCAGTTTGAGGCAAAACAAATTGAGGTTTTTGGCACAATGGCCAAGAAAGGATTTATCTACAAGGGGCTAAAGCCGGTATACTGGTGTCCCGATTGTGAAACGGCACTGGCCGAAGCAGAAATAGAATACAGTGACCACAAGACCCATTCCATTTACGTCAGTTTCCCTGTGACCGGGGATAAGGGCTTGTTTACAAAGCATACCGGCAGCCTTGAAAATGTATATGTTATGATATGGACCACTACACCCTGGACTCTGCCGGCAAACCTTGCAATTGCCCTGAATGAAAAGCTCATATACGTATTAGTGGAAATGGGAGACAGATTTTATATAGTGGCCAAGGATAAGCTGGATGAGATAAGAGAAATAGGAAATATAGAGCAGTCCAGGGTATTGGCCGAATATTCAGGAAAGCAGCTGGAAGGAGTTGTCTGTAAGCATCCCTTTATTGACAGGGATTCAATAGTTATACTGGGTGAACACGTTACTCTTGAACAGGGAACAGGCTGTGTTCATACGGCGCCGGGACATGGCGAGGAAGACTTTGTGGTAGGGATGAAATATGGCCTTCCGGCTCTGAACCCGGTGGATGACAAAGGCCATTTCACCGAAGAAGCGGGTAAATACCAGGGAATGTATTATGAAAAAGCTAATAATGTGATTGTAAATGACCTGATAGAAACAGGGTTCATGTTTGCAAATTCCACAATTATGCATTCCTATCCCCATTGCTGGCGCTGTAAAGGACCGGTAATATTCAGGGCAACCGAACAATGGTTTGCTTCGGTTGAAGGTTTCAGGGATGAGGCCTTGAAGGCTATTAAGGATGTCCGGTGGATTCCATCCTGGGGCGAAGAACGGATAGTCAATATGGTAAGGGACAGGGCCGACTGGTGTATTTCCAGACAGCGGGTTTGGGGAGTACCTATACCAATATTCTATTGCGACAAATGCGGTAAGCATCTGATAAACGATGAATCAATAAACGCAGTGAAAGAGCTGTTTGCAAGGGAAGGTTCGGATGCATGGTTTGCCAGGAGCGCAGGGGAAATACTGCCAAAGGGTATTAAATGTGAGCACTGTGATGGACAAAGTTTCACCAAGGAAACCGATATAATGGACGTGTGGTTTGATTCGGGTTCCAGCCATGCAGCGGTACTGGAAACTACTCCAGGTCTTGAATGGCCGTCTACCATGTACCTGGAGGGCAGCGACCAGCATCGGGGATGGTTCCAGTCCTCCCTTCTGACTGCGGTTGCTACAAGGGGCAGGGCACCTTATGAGCAGGTATTGACACATGGTTTCGTGGTTGATGGAGAAGGCAAAAAAATGTCGAAATCCCTGGGGAACGGTATAGATCCACTGGAGGTTATTGAAGAGTACGGGGCGGATATACTCAGATTATGGGTTGCCTCGGCCGATTACAAAACCGATGTCAGGATATCCCCGCAAATATTAAAGCAATTGTCGGAAGTATATAGGAAGATTAGAAACACTGCCAGATTCATGCTGGGCAACCTGTATGACTTTGACCCATCCACGGACAGGGTTCAATACAACGCTCTGGCCGATCTGGACAAATGGGCTTTGCATAAAGGTCAAAGATTGGTGGAGAAGGTGGTAAAGGCTTATAGGGATTATGAATTCCATATACTGTTCTACGCCATCCACCATTTCTGCGTTGTGGATATGAGTAATTTCTACCTTGATGTAATTAAGGACAGATTGTATACCCATAGGGCGGAATCCAACGAGAGAAGAGCTGCCCAGACGGTTATGTACGAACTTTTGTCAATACTGGTAAGGCTGATTGCCCCGGTTTTATCCTTTACATCGGAAGAGATCTGGCAGTATATGCCGGGACATCCGTCAGGGCGGGAAGCCAGTATTCAGCTTGAGGAATTTCCCCGGGTTAACGCCGAGGCGATAGACGACAGGCTGGAAGCCAGATATCAGAAGATATTGGATGTCAGGTATGAGGCCGGGAGAGCTTTGGAGAAGGCCAGACTTGACAAGGTGATAGGTCACTCATTGGATGCAAAGATAGACCTGTACGCAGATGAGGAGTTGTATCAATTCCTTAAGCCTTTGGAGCAGGAATTGCCCTTCCTGTTTATTACGTCCCAGGTGAGGGTTTTCCCGCCGTCGGCTGCGCCGCTTGAAAACGCAGTTGAGGGAGAGGAACTGAAAAATCTCAAGGTGGTTGTAAGCCAGGCCGAGGGGCAAAAATGTGAGAGGTGCTGGAATTACAGCACAACGGTAGGACAGCTGCCCGAACATCCCGGAATATGCCAAAGGTGCGCGGCAAATATAGAATAAGCTATAATATATGCTTTAACCGTTGACACATTTGTATTGCTGAGCAAGTGATGCTGCCGGCTGGCAGATCACAGATCACGGATCACGGATCACAGATATCAGGGATGGGCTTATATGTTTATCTGTAATTATTGAAAGCGCGTACAGCGCTTTCTTTTTTTGCTAATGTATCAGTTGGCGGGTGGATGGGAAAATTAATTTCAGGGGGATGGGCATGGAAAGCGAAAACAGACAAATAAGCCTTCTGAGTAAAAAAATACAGGAATTATCGAATAATATTGAAAAGGCAAAGATAGCCGAATACATAAACCTGATGGAGGACCCAAAAAGACTGCTGATACTCAATTTTGTTGCGGGACTGGCCAGGGGGCTTGGGTTAGCTGTCGGCTTCTCCATACTGGGGGCGATTGCCATATTGGTTTTAAGGAGACTGGTGGTGCTAAACCTGCCTCTTATAGGCGATTTCATAGCGGAACTTATTAAACTGGTGAATAGAAGCTTATAGAAAGAGAAGGAGGATATATATGGACAGCAGAGCAATGGAAGGTTATAAGACAAAGCTGGAACGGAAAAAGGAGAACGCAGCAAGAATACTGGAGCAGATTGACCGGAATGAGTTTAATGATGCTCAGCCCGAATATATAAAGGAGCTTTCGGTTTATGACAATCACCCGGGTGATATCGGCAGCGAGACTTATGAAATGGAGAAAACCTATGCACTAAAGGAGCAGGAAATGCACAGAATACAGGAAATAGAACAGGCACTGGACCGGGTAGAAAAGGGTATATACGGGATATGCGCCCTATGCGGCAAGGAGATTGGCTCAGAGCGATTGGAAGCCTATCCTGAAGCCGATATTTGTCTGGAATGCTCAAGGGGTGCCAGACTACCCGGCGAAAGGGTAAGAGAGGGAAGGCCTGTGGAGGAAGAAACTCTGAGCTTTCCATATAATCGGGAGAGGAGCACAAAGGATGGCCGGATGATATTTGATGGGGAAGACAGCTGGCAGGCTGTTGCCAGATTTAATAGGAGAGAGGATGATCCCAGCAATGAAACAGGGGATGAGCAGGGTATATGGGATGAGCTTCCTTCGGGGCTGGTGGAGGATATTGACAGCATAAGCAGCCGGTACTATAAAAGCACGCTTCCGGAGGAGCGGGAGGAATAATTTGTTTTATAACGGGAAGGTTTGTGGTAAAATCTTATTGTTACTAATAACCTTCAGGGGGTATTTCATGACGTGGATTATTGCTTTATCGGTGGTTATTGCCGACAGGATAACCAAGCTTATATGTAAGGAAAATCTGCAGCCGCTGGGTTCGGTACCTATAATAAAAGGAGTATTTCACCTGACCTACGTGGAAAACACCGGAGCGGCCTTTGGAATGCTGCAGGGCAGGAACTGGCTTTTCATACCGGCTATAATCCTGGTGCTGGTTGTGCTGGTATATTTGCTGACAAAATTAAAGACCGGAAGCAGGCTTATGAAGGTCTCCCTTGCGCTTATAATGGGAGGTGCCGTGGGGAATTTGATAGACAGGGTTTGGCTGGGTTACGTTATAGACTTCTTTGATTTCAGAATATGGCCGGTATTCAATGTTGCCGACAGCTCTATCGTTGTTGGAGCCATACTGCTGGGATACCTGGTTATTATAAAAGGTGAAAGCATCAGCTATGGATAAAATCGAAATAGTTGTGAACGGGAATAATGAGAATGAACGATTGGACAGTTTTTTGGCAGCCAGTTTACCCGAGCATTCCCGTTCTTCAATTCAGAAGCTTATTGAGAAAAATCATGTCAGCCTAAATGGTGGTAATGCTAAGAGCAACTACAGGGTGAAGAGAGGAGATAAAATCCTGGTTATGGTTCCTAAGCCCCAAAAACTGACGGTGGAACCTTCAGATATTCCCCTTGATATTGTTTATGAAGACGGAGATATGATGGTAATAAACAAGCCGGCCGGGATGGTGGTACATCCTGCTCCCGGAAACAAAAGCAATACCCTTGTTAACGCACTGCTGTGGCACTGTGATAATCTGTCTGATATCAACGGCGTATTAAGGCCGGGAATAGTGCACAGGATTGATAAGGATACAACAGGGCTGCTTATGGTAGCAAAGAATGAAAAGATACACAGAGGACTTGCAAAACAACTGAAGGAGCATACTATAAACAGGAGGTACATGGCTCTTGTGCGAGGAGTCATTGGGGAGGATAAAGGCACTATAGAAGCACCCATTGGCCGGCATCCCACCAACAGAAAAAAAATGGCTGTGGTGGCAAGAAACTCGCGGGAGGCCGTAACCCATTTCAGCGTTATCAGGAGATATTGCGGTTATACGCTGATTGAGGCCAGACTGGAAACCGGAAGGACGCACCAGATAAGAGTCCATATGAAGTACATAGGGTATCCCGTAGTAGGAGACGAAAAATACGGCAAGCAGGGGGAATTGGGTACAAAGAGCCTGTTGCTGCACGCTGCCGTATTAGGCTTTATCCATCCCGGGAAGAACGAATATATGGAGTTTCATGCACCGCTGCCCCAAAGCTTTGAAAGTATATTGCAGCAGTTGGAGAATAATAACGGATAATAGAAGCAAATATCCTTGTACAACACTGCCCAAGGTATTACATAGTTTCAATCGGCAGTGTCTTTATGATTTATTTCCTGAATCTGCAGGATTTCTTCTTTGTCGGGAGTAATGAATACTGTTTTCTGGTTCTTGTATATTACATATCCGGGTTTTGCTCCCGACGGTTTTGAAACATATTTTGCCAGTGTATAGTCTACCGGCACACTGCTGGACTGTCTGGCCTTACTGAAGTAAGCAGCCAACAGTGCAGCCTGATACAGAGTAGTGTCGGGCAGGTCTTTTCCCTCACTTCTTATGAGCACATGGGAACCAGGGATATCCTTGGTGTGCAGCCACAAATCATTCTTTCCGGCGAATTTTAGAGTCAGGTAGTCGTTTTGATAGTTGTTGCGCCCTACAAAAATTTTAAAGTTATCCCGGGATAAGTAGACCAGTGGTTTGGAGGTAGTCTGCTTCTTAACCTTTGTTTTCACTTTACTCTTTGAAGGTTTAATATATTTTTGGCTCTCAAGTTCAAGTTTGATTTCGTGCAGCTCCTCAATTTGGGTACATTTCTCAATACTATAGATCAAGCTCTCAAGATAGTCTATTTCCCGGTTTGATTGGTTAATAAGCTTCTCCAGATTTTCCTTGGCCCTTTTTCCGTGACTGTATTTTTTGAAAAATGTCCGGGCATTTTCCTGAGGTGTCAGGTCAGGGTCAAGCTTGATCTTCACAAGAGGCAAATCCGGCCGAGTATAATCTTCAAGCTCAACGCTGCCTCTTTTTTCTTTTAAACGGTAAAGGTTTGCAGTCAATAACTGGCCATAAAGCCTGTAATGGCTTTTATCCTGGGCGTCATGCAGCTCATGCAATCGCGTACTCAGTTTTTTCCGGTTTTTTTCCAGCAGGCTGTTTAACACCTTAAGCATACTGTCCTTTTCTCTGGTCATTGTTTTATGCTTAAGCTTTTCATGATAATAATTGTCAAGCATGGAATTAACACTTTGCTGTTTCTCAAAGGGCAGATTGATATGGGTCAGCATTACAGGGTAAAAGTCAACAATCTCGGAATTATTATAATAAATAACCGGGTAAAACTCTTTGTTACGTAGAATATCCCTGAATACAGATACGCTGCTGCATAGTCTGTCAGCAGATTCCTTATCCAACGGCTTGTCAGGGTCTACGCAGCTTCTTGCGCAGAATTCCCGGGAAAGGGTTTTCCCCATACCATCAAGGGTTAAGGATACAGCCTTGGCAGCATTGGTACCAAGGTATCGGGAAAAGGCAGCCGCTGCCTCAATATGATTTGCATTGGTCAGGTCCAGCTTGTCCTGGGACGGTGGAGACTTATATTCTATACCGGGGAAAACCTGTCTGAAAGAACTCATATGAGCAGAAACCCGTTTTACCGAGTCGATAATTCTCCTGTCGTTGTCCAGAAGTATTATATTACTGTGCCTGCCCATGATTTCACATGCCAGGTACATTACCCCGTGTTCCCCCAGCTGGTCGGTGTTCTTCACCGCCATCTCAAATATCCGGTCCATACCGTACTGCTCTACGGATGTAATAATACCACCACCCAGATGCTTTCTTAGCAGCATGCAAAACATAGGAGGGTGCTGCTGGCTGGGTTCCACCTTGTCTGACAGGTGGATCCTGGGGTCGGCCGGGTTGGCCGACAGCAGGAGTTTTTCGCGGCCATAACCGGTATGAATATTGAGTAAAAGAGTATCGGATTGCGGCTGGTAAATCCTCTCGATACGTCCGTTGGCAAGCCTGGCTTGAAGTTCCAGTATGATACATCTCATTGTAAATCCGTCAAATGCCATAGTATCATCTACCTTCATTAGAATATATATATAACGTACTTAAGACTTTACATCTCTTAACGTGTCATCCTGAGCCAAGCGGAGGATCTTATGTCCATCTTCAAGTCGGATTCTTCGGGCTCCGCCCTCTTAAATGACAGGTAGAGGAATGTAATATTATTAATGCGTTATATATAGTAATAGGTGGCCGGCAGCCGGTGGTCAGCGGCTGGTGAACTGACAACTGCCATGGTAGCCCCCAGAACCGGGAGACTATCAACCGGGGACACTCCTCCTGCCTCGAAGTTAAGCCTCAGAGAAGATCTGTCCCCGTTCCTTAGTATAGCATCTATTCATATAAAATAAAACGGCACTGGGCAATAACTCTGTTTAACAAGCCCACTTTGAAGTATAATACTAGTATGAATAAAAGGGGTGGAGGAGTTATATTGAACTTTAAAAAAATGCACGGTCTGGGGAATGATTTTGTTATTATAGACGGAAGAAATGAAACTATCGGTAATCCCGAAAACTTAAGTAAATTGGTTTGCGACCGCCACACAGGAGTTGGTGCCGATGGTTTAATAATAGCTTATGGTTCCGACAGGGCTGATATAAGGATGGATATATATAATTCCGATGGCAGCCGGGCAGAGATGTGCGGTAATGGTTTGAGATGCTTTGCCCAATATGTATACCAGGAGAGGATGGTCAGTTCCAAAGCTTTTACTGTGGATACTCTGGCCGGTATAATGAAACCTGGGCTTATTCTGGATGAAAACGGCAGGGTTGCCGGAGTGGTTGTAGATATGGGGTCACCAACATTTGCTCCTTCGGATATTCCTGTAGTCTTTAATGGTGAGAAGTTCATTGACGTTCCGGTGGAAATCGAAAACAGGGTGTACAAAGTATCAGCCATAAGAATGGGAGTGCCCCATTCAATTGTATATGTTGATAATATGGAAGAAATTGATATAAAAAGCATTGGCAGTTCCATAGAGAACCATTCATTGTTTCCGCAGAAAACAAATGTAAACTTTGTACAGGTTATAGACAGTCAAGCCATAAAGGTTAGAACCTGGGAAAGGGGGGCAGGCAGCACCCTTGCCTGTGGCACCGGAAGCTGTGCTGCAGTGGTTATATCTGCTCTTCTGGGCAGAACATCACGCAATGTAAGAGTTCAGTTACAGTTGGGAGAGCTAAAAATAGATTGGCGTCAGGACGGCAGGGTGTTTATGGAAGGTGGGGCTGAAGACGTATTTTCCGGCAAGCTTTCAAAGGAAATTTATCCTTTGCAAAGTTAGAGAAATGTGTTAAATTAAGGTTTAAGGAATGCAAACCGTTGAAAGACTTAAATGTGGAAGAGTAAAACCATAGGAAGGATGAAAACATTAATATGGTTTTTAGTATGACGGGATTTGGCAGAGGAGAACTGAGGACTGTGGATACTGATATTTCGGTTGAAGTCCGCTCAGTCAATCACAGGTATAACGATATTTCCATTAAGATGCCAAAATCTCTTTCTTTTCTGGAAGAAAGGGTCAGGCAGTATGTGCAGTCACGCATTTCAAGGGGCAGAGTGGATGTGTATGTTTCTTATGATATGTCCGATTTAAAGAAACCGGATGTAAAAGTGAATTATGAGCTTGCTCAAAACTATCACAACGCTTTGATTCAGCTAAAGGAAAAGGCGGGACTGGAGGGTGACATACCAATTTCTCTTGTAGCTGCATTTCCCGATGTAATTATTACAAAGCAACAGGAATTGGATGAAGAAGAATTATGGCAAAAGCTTTTTTGCGCTTTGGAGAAAGCCATGGATATACTTGTTGAAATGCGTAAAGAGGAAGGAGGAAACCTGAAAAAAGACATACTAACCAAACTCGCGACAATAAATATCGAGGTATCGGAAATAGAAAAAAGGGCAGGATTTATAGTGGAGGAATATCGGGATAAGCTGGCCAAGAGATTAGAAGGCCTGGCCTGTGAAATCAATCTTGATAACGACAGGATATACCAGGAAGTAGTGATGTTTGCCGATAAAAGCAATATTGATGAAGAGGTTGTAAGGTTAAGAAGCCATTCGGCTCAAATGCATAGCATAATTGACTGTGGAGGCACAATAGGAAGAAAGCTGGATTTTCTCGTACAGGAGATGCATAGAGAGGTAAACACCATAGGGTCAAAGGCCAACGATTTACATATTTCAAAAGCCGTTATTGAGATAAAATCCCAGCTTGAAAAAGTGAGAGAACAAATACAAAATATCGAATAGGGAGGTTTGGCAATGGATATGAAGTTAATAAATATCGGATTTGGAAATATTGTTTCTGCCAACAGGCTGGTTGCCATAGTAAGTCCGGAATCTGCACCAATTAAAAGGATAATTCAGGATGCAAGGGAAAGGGGTATGCTAATAGATGCTACTTATGGCAGAAGAACAAGAGCTGTAATAATAACCGACAGCGACCATATTATTCTATCTGCAGTTCAGCCCGAGACCGTTGCCCACAGGTTGTATTCAAAGGAAACGTCAGACAGTACGGCAGGCAGTGAATGAGCATGCAAGGAGATGGGTTGCTGGTAGTAGTCTCGGGTCCCTCCGGAGCAGGTAAGGGGACCATATGCAGAAGCCTGATGGATTCAAAAAAAGATATAGTAGCATCGGTTTCAAGTACAACAAGGATGCCAAGAGAAGGGGAAATCGACGGAAACAACTATTTTTTTATATCAAGGGAAGAATTTTTAAATATGATAGAAAACGACGGTTTTATTGAATATGCGGAAGTCTATGGGAATTTTTATGGTACGCCGAGGAAATTCGTGGAAGAAAATATAAAGAGCGGAAAGGACGTTTTGCTTGAAATAGATATACAGGGGGCTCTTCAGGTCAAGGAAAAATATAAGGAGGGTGTCTTTGTATTTATACTGCCTCCATCCATGGAGGAACTTAAAAGCAGGATAATAAAGCGCGGTACCGAAGACCAGAAGGAGATTTTGCGAAGGTTTGAATCGGCCTATAAAGAAATAAACTATGTATCAAGGTATAATTATTTTATAATAAATGACAGGGTTGATGCAGCTACTGACAAGCTGCGATCAATAATCACTGCCGAGAAATGCAGGGTAGACAGATTTAAAATGAAATTAATAGGTCAGTAAGGAGGTAATAAAATGCTGTACCCATCCATGAAGAAACTGCTGGAAAAAGCAGATAGCAGGTATACTCTGGTAGTATTGGCAGCCAAAAGAGCCAGGCAGCTCAACCTGCAGAGCGAAAAAAACGAAGATTATGATGCAACAAAAAGTGTCTCTTTGGCTATTAATGAGATAGATAGCGGAAAGATTAAGTATGTGCGTACTAAGGACGGTATCAAATAGCGGGGGGTAGTGACTTGCTTAAAGGTAAGAGAATACTGGTGGGTATATGCGGCGGTATTGCCGCGTATAAAAGCGCAGACTTGGTTAGCCGGCTCAAGAAAAAGGGTGCCTGCGTCAAGGTAATAATGACAAAGAACGCCGGGGAATTTATTACGCCCATTACCCTTGCAAGCCTGTCGGGTAACAAGGTGGCAACCGACATGTTTTCCTGTCCCCAGGACTGGGATATACAGCATATATCCCTTGCGCAGTGGGCAGAATATATAATTATTGCTCCCGCTACCGCCAATTTCATTGGAAAAGCAGCCTCCGGCATAGCAGATGACCTGCTGACCACTACGGTTATGGCTTCAAAGGCCATGGTTATTGCTGTTCCGGCCATGAACACCAATATGTATAACAACCCCATTGTCGGTCGGAATATTGAAAGCCTTGCTACTCATAACGGGTACCTTTTTTTTGGTCCCGCCAGCGGGCATCTTGCCTGTGGGGATACCGGCACAGGAAAGATGGAAGAGCCGACGGCCATCGTTGAATATGTTGAAAGACTGACCAATGCGAGCAGGAGCTACGAGGGGAAGACGGTACTGGTTACCGCCGGGCCTACCAGGGAAGCCCTTGACCCGGTCAGGTTTCTTACAAACGGATCATCGGGTAAGATGGGATATTCAATCGCCGGAGCAGCAGCTGCCAGGGGGGCCAGGGTTATTTTAATAAGCGGGCCTACACACTTGCAGCCGCCTGCATCGGTTGAGTTTGTACCGGTTGTCAGTGCAGTGGATATGTATAACGCGGTGATGGATTCTTATAAGGAATGTGATATCGTAATAAAGACGGCGGCGGTTTCGGATTACAGACCGGCAGTAGCGTACAATCATAAAATGAAAAAGACACAGAATGAGATTAGTCTGGATATGGTAAGAAACCCTGATATACTGGCCCAGCTGGGAAAGGATAAAGGCAAGCGTATATTGGTGGGTTTTGCTGCGGAAAGCATAGATATCATCGAATATGCCAAGGATAAAATAAAGAAAAAAAATCTTGATATGATAGTTGCCAACGATATTACCCAAGAGGGAGCAGGTTTCAACAGTAATACCAATGAAGGCTTTATATTGGATTCCAACGGCGGCATGGAACAGCTGACACGGATGGATAAGATGGAAATGGCCAATATAATTTTGGATAAGATAGCTTGTCTTTTCGGTAAAGACAATCAATAAACGGCTTTGCACGCCTATTGAGGACGGAAGGATGTGAGAATTTGTATGCACAGATAGTTGTTGACAATCCAAGTCCTTTGCTGGATAGGCCCTTTCATTACAAAATACCCCAACAAATGATAGATAAGATAAAGACAGGCTCAAGGGCGGTTGTTCCTTTCGGCCTTTCAGATAAGCCTGTTGAAGGCTACGTGGTGGGTATTTGCGAAGAATGCCCCGACCATATAGACAAAATAAAGGCCATAATACGGCCAATTGATTGGGCTCCGGTTTTCACGGAGGAATTGATAACATTGGCAGCCTGGATGAGGGAAGAGTATTTGTGTACATGGCTGGAGGCCCTCCAGTGTATTACACCTGCAAGTACAAGGCATGTTATGGATGCAAAGAAACCGGGTAAATATCGGTTATGGGTACGCCCGGCAGCTACAGAAACTAAAAAAGCCCTTCCTAAAAATGCAGCCAGGATGAAGGCTGTAATGTCATTTTTAGAGGACAAAACCCTGGATGAAGTCTGCTGCAGTACGCTAATGGAACAGACCGGCTGTAGTCTCCAGACTCTCAGATCAATGGAGAAGAAAGGATTACTAAGTATTTTCGACAAGAGAGTGCTGCGGGCTCCCCAGCTTCAGACCGGTCTTATAAGTGACAGGGTAGAGCAGCTGAGCATTTCCCAGAAAAACGCAATATCAGAAATACAGGGTATGTACCGTCAGGGTGTCAGGGAAGTGTTGTTGCATGGAATAACCGGCAGCGGTAAAACCGAAGTGTATATGAGGCTTATCGGGGATACCATAAGAGAAGGCAGGAAGATAATAGTTCTTGTTCCCGAAATATCTCTGACACCCCAGATGGTGGAGTGGTATAACAAAAGATTTGGAAACAGAGCAGCACTTTTTCATAGCAGGCTTTCGGCAGGGGAAAGGTATGACCAGTGGGAGGGAATAAAGCAGGGCTATTATGATGTTGCCATCGGGGCAAGGTCGGCGGTTTTCGCTCCCTTCGAAAACCTGGGTTTGATAATTATAGACGAGGAGCATGAGCATACTTACAAATCCGAAAGCTCTCCCAGATATATAACCCACAGGGTGGCAGCCAGAAGATGCAGTTATTACGGCGGATTGCTGGTCATGGGTTCTGCAACCCCGTCTGTTGAGACCTATTACAGAGCCCGAAGAGGCGATATTGGACTGGTACAATTGAAGGAAAGGGTGGGAGGCAGTATCCTGCCTTCGGTGGAAGTTGTAGACATGAGAGAAGAGCTAAGGGAAGGTAATCGCTCGGTATTCAGTAAAAGACTGACCCGGGAAACAACTTGTGCTCTCAGCAAAAGCCAGCAGGTAATACTGTTGCTGAACCGCCGCGGTTATTCCACCTTTGTAAGCTGCAGAAGCTGTGGAAATGTGGTCAAATGCAAAAAATGCGATATCTCAATGACATATCACAGAGGGGAAAACTCCCTTGTATGTCATTTTTGCGGATACAGAAGAAAACTGCCAAAGAACTGCGAGATTTGTGGAAGCGATAGGATTAAGTATATGGGTTCGGGTACGGAGAAGCTGGAAAAGGCGGTGGAAACAAACTTTAAAGAAGCCCGGGTGCTTCGAATGGATATGGATACTACAAGGAAGAAAGGATCCCATTACAGTATACTAAAAGCATTCAATAACAGGAAAGCGGATATTCTTCTGGGCACGCAGATGATTGCAAAAGGACTGGATTTTCCCGGTGTTACCCTTGTTGGGGTAATAATGGCTGATTTCAATTTAAATCTGCCCGACTTCAGAGCAGCCGAAAAAACCTTTCAACTGCTGACCCAGGTATCCGGCAGGGCCGGCAGGGGCTCTGTGCCAGGTAATGTGGTGATACAGACCTATTTCCCCGAACATTACAGCATTGTTGCGGCAAAATCCCATGATTATGAAGGATTCTACGCTCAGGAGATAGAAATTAGAGAAAAGTTTGGTTATCCACCATTTTTAAGGTTAATAAATATAGTAATATCGGGAGTAAATTTAAAGCAAGTTGTTGAGGGAGCCAATATCATTAACCGCCGGCTAAGAGAAAGACTGCAAGGGTTGGAGGAGCTTAAGTTTGAAATATTGGGACCTTCTCAGGCAATTCATTCAAAGATTAAGGAAAAATACAGGTGGCAGATAATAATCAAGACTGCAGAGATGGAGAGAGTAGTTGAGGAATTAAGAGCAATCAGGCTTGAATTCATACGAAGCAGCCAAAAGGGACCCGGAATAACAATAGATATCGACCCAATTAATCTTAGTTGAATCAAAGGAGGCAGAGTATGGCTATTAGGAATATAAGAGAAGAAAGAGATCCCATTCTGAGAAAAAAATGCAGAAAAGTTGATAACATCGACAATAGAATAACCACCCTTCTGGATGATATGGCCGAGACCATGAAGCATGCCGAAGGGATAGGACTTGCAGCGCCACAGGTGGGTGTCCTGAGGGCTGTAATTATAGTTGATGTAGGTCAGGGACCGGTGGAATTAATCAATCCGGAGTTGATGGAGGCAAAGGGAAAGGAAGTAAAGGCAGAAGGCTGTTTGAGTATACCCGATAGAATCGGAGAGGTGGAAAGGCCCACATGGGTCAGGGTAAAGGGGCTCAACCGGGAGGGGCAAGAAGTGGAGATTACGGGTGAAGGTATGCTGGCGCGAGCTCTGTGTCATGAGATAGACCATCTTGACGGCATTTTGTTTATTGATAAGCTCTATTCGGAAAGCAGGTGAGCAATTTGAAGATGGTTTTTATGGGGACCCCGGATTTTGCAGTGGTAAGCTTGGATAGGCTAATAAGAGAGAATTATGAAATAATAACAGTCATTACCCAGCCTGACCGCCCCAGTGGAAGAGGCAACAGGGTGCAGTCCCCGCCTGTAAAAGTGAGGGCTGACCAGGCCGGTGTCAGAGTAATGCAGCCCGAACGAATTAAGGATAAAGAAATTATCAGGGCATTGGAAGAGCTTAAGCCAGATATAATAATAGTAGTTGCTTACGGGCAGATACTGCCCGGGGAGATTTTGGGCCTGCCGCCTCTGGGATGTATAAATGTACATGCTTCTTTGCTGCCTAAATACAGGGGAGCAGCACCTATAAACTGGAGTATTATAAATGGTGAAGAGCAAACAGGTATTACAACCATGTATATGGACAAAGGCCTGGATACCGGAGATATGCTGCTGCAGAGGACAACCGGAATAGGTGAGCATGAAACGGCCGGACAGCTTCACGACAGGCTTGCCATAATGGGCGCAGAACTGTTGACAGAGACATTATGCAAGCTGCAAAAGGGCGGCATAACTCCGGCAGCCCAGGATAACAAGATGGCAACTTACGCTCCTCAGATGGACAGGAGCACGGGCAAGGTAGACTGGGTTTTGGATGCAAGGAGTATTTATAACCTGATACGTGGAACCAATCCATGGCCGGGATGCTATACCCTGTATAACGGAGAACGGATGAAGCTGTTTAGTGCAAGGGTATTGGACCAACACAGCAGGGGGATTTGCGGAGAGATTACCGGTATGGAATCCGGAGGAATGGTTGTACAGACCGGCAGGGGCAGGATTCTTATTACCGAAATACAGATGCCGTCTTCAAGAAGGATGACTGTTGATGAATATGTAAGGGGCAACAGTATAAGTATGGGAAGAATACTGGGTGAGTGACCATATGTACAATGATTACAGTTCGGCAGAGGACAAAAGTATATTTACCCGTTTGTTAATACTAATGATGCTGTTTTCACTGTCTGTGGCAGCAGTTATGGTGTATATGCTGGTAAAACAGGACCGGTTGTTTATAAGAATGGCGGTGATAACCCTGCTTGTCATGGCCGTAATAGTAATTTTAGCAATAATAGTTACTCTAATCTCTATTTTATTGATTTATTCGGGCAGGGGAAATCTGTCATCGGCGGGCAGAATAGTAAACAGGTTTTTAAATATAATGTTTTTTCCGGCATTAGGCTTTGGAAAACTGATAGGCCTGGAAAAGCAAAGGATACAAAGGGCATACGCCTGCATAAACAATAGGATTGTTTATTCCAGCCGGCGGCATTTGCAGCCCGGAGATATTCTGCTGCTGTTGCCCCACTGTCTTCAAAACAGCCAATGCAGGCACAGGATAACGGTTGATATAAATAACTGTGCCGGATGCGGCAAGTGTCAGGTAGCTGATTTAGTAAGACTGGGAAAAGAACTGGGAATAAAAATTCAAATGGTGCCGGGAGGAACCCTTGCCAGGAAAATTATAATGGAAGTAAAACCAAGAGCAATAGTTGCAGTGGCCTGTGAGGCCGATCTATGCAGCGGTATTCGTGATACCGGTCTGCTGCCTGTTATAGGGATATTGAACGAGAGGCCGCGGGGACCCTGCCGGGATACAATTGTAGATGTCGACAAAGTGGAAAAGGCAATCGGATTTTTAATCAATGGGAGGTATTAACCATGTTTCTTTACGGAGATTCAACTTTTATACTGCTGATACCGGCTATACTCCTTTCCCTGTACGCACAGACAAAAATAAGCAGTACCTTCAGGAAGTATTCAAAGGTGGCAGGACAAAATGGGTATACCGCCAGCGATGTTGCCAGAAGAATACTGGACATGAACGGATTAAACAATGTAAGAATTGAGAGGGTAAGGGGCAACCTCACCGACCATTACGACCCCAGAAAACAAGTGTTAAGGCTGTCGGATACGGTTTTTGGAAGCACTTCCATAGCAGCTCTCGGGGTTGCCGCCCACGAAGCAGGCCATGCTGTGCAGCATTCCACAGGATATATGCCATTGCTGATGAGGAATACCATAGCGCCGGTGGCCGGTTTTGGCTCAAGCCTGTCATGGATTCTCATTTTAGTGGGTTTTCTGTACAACAGCCTTTCTCTTATACAGTTGGGAATTGTTTTCTTCCTGGCGGTGGTCATTTTTCAGCTTATTACCCTTCCGGTAGAACTGAATGCCAGCAGCAGAGCAATAGCCATGCTGACCGACAGCGGGATTATTACAGGTCAGGAAGTAACCCCTGCAAAAAAAGTACTTAATGCAGCAGCACTGACTTATGTAGCTGCGGCTCTGACTGCAATATTGCAGCTGCTGAGATTCATTATGCTGGCAAACAGGAGAAGGTAATGATACGGGAGAGAATAATGTGAATAAAAACAACGCCAGGGAAATAGCTTTAAAGATAATACAAAAAACAACTGAGCAGCACGGGTACCCAAATGTACTTTTGAATCATGCATTTAAAAGGGCAGAGTTTTCGGCTGAGGATAAAGCTCTAACAGTACGTTTGGTATACGGGGTACTGGAGAACAAACTATACCTTGACTGGGTGATAAAAAGGTATTCACGGCTGAAGTCAGGCAAAACCTCAGCATGGGTTTACAATATACTGAGAATGTCGGTATTTCAGCTTCTGTTTATGGACAGGATACCCTCCTTTGCAGTGGTTAATGAAGGAGTGGAGCTTGCAAAAAAATATGCCGGCAGCAAGGCTGCGGGTTTTGTTAACGGATTGCTGAGGAATGTAATAAGAAACCCCGAAAAAACAGAGCCTCCGTCAAAGGAACCCGACCCCGCCCTCCATATGAGTATCAAATACTCTCATCCATTGTGGATGGTTAAGGACTGGATAGAAAGGTTTGGGCAGGATTTTACCCAGGAGCTCTGCAAGGCAAACAACCAAACGCCGGAACTGGTGCTGAGGGTAAATACCCTTAAAACCGACCGGAACGGGCTGGCAGAAATACTAAGTCAACAGGGTATCAAGTCGCAAAACGGAAAATTCAGTGATGCGGCACTAAGCATTGATAAAGGAACCGACATATTTTCAGGCCGGGCGTATTCCGACGGGTTATTTTATGTGCAGGATGAGAGCTCCATGCTGGCGGTGGAGGTGCTAAACCCTAAACAGGGACAACTGGTGGTGGATGTTTGCAGTGCACCGGGAGGCAAGGCCACCTATGCCGCCCAGCTTATGAAAGACAATGGGAAAATACTTGCAAGAGATATTAGTGACAGCAAGCTGGAATTGGTAAAGGAGAACTGTAACAGGCTTGGTATAAGCTGCATAGAAACCAGCCGCTTTGACGCCCTGCTGACGGATGAGTTACTAGTGGGAAGGGCCGACAGGGTTTTTGTGGACGCGCCCTGCTCGGGGCTGGGCATAATAAGAAGGAAGCCGGATATCAAATGGAAGAAAGACAGAATACAATATAAGGCCCTTGTGAAAATGCAGAGTAGGATTCTGGCAAATGCCGCCCGGTATTTAAAGCCGGGAGGGCACCTGGTTTACAGTACATGTACAATAATGCCCGAGGAAAACCAGGAGATTGTCCTGGACTTTGTCGGGCAGAACCCCCGGTATAGGATGTGCGATTTTTCGGAACTGCTTTCCGAAAAGCTTGGTAAAAAGAGCGTGAAGAATGGTTGTTTGCAGCTGTTTCCCAATATCCATGGAACCGATGGTTTTTTTATAAGCAAAATTGTTAGAACAAAGTGATGTGCGTTTCCGGCGCATCACTTCATATCTGTAAAAAAGAATAAGCCCCATCGTATTGCTGATGGAATGCCGTACAATTGTCGGCTCATCTAAATATGGTGATAACCAAGCGGGGCGTGTGTTATAATATGGATATATTATAAACAGCTGTTGTGTTGTATAATGTATAGAAGGTGAAAAAATGCAGCAGAAAAATATGCTGGATATGTCCGAGCAAGATCTTAAGGAAATTGTCAGTGGACTTGGGTATCCCGAATACAGGTGCAATCAGATTTTTAACTGGCTTTACAAAGGAACAGCCCACTTCGGCGATATGAAGAATCTGCCCCGGCAGTTGATTGACCGGCTGGAGGAGAATTATGTTACCGGTATTCCGGAAATATTAAAAAAGCAGGTATCCCGGTTGGACGGTACAACTAAATATTTGGTAAAGTATAGAGACGGCAGCATAGTTGAATGCGTACATTTAACATATCAATTCGGCAGAACTGTGTGTGTATCAAGCCAGGTTGGATGCCGGATGTCGTGTACTTTTTGTGCCTCCACCAAGGGAGGACTGGTTCGCAACCTCTCGGCCGGTGAAATGCTGGCACAGGTACTGGTGGTACAAAGAGACATGAAAAAAAGGATATCCAATGTGGTTATTATGGGAAGCGGTGAACCTCTGGATAATTATGAAAATGTTATTAGGTTTGTCCGGATACTTGGTAATAAAGAAGGACTGAACATAGGGTTAAGACATGTGACCCTATCCACCTGCGGGTTGGTTTCGGAAATAAAAAGACTTGCCGAGCAGGGGCTTCCCATCACCTTGTCGGTTTCACTGCATGCGGCTGATGATGAAACCCGCCGGTATTTGATGCCGGTGGCTAAAAAATATAAAATAGAAGAGGTGCTGGACAGCTGCAGGTATTATATTGAACGGACAGGCAGGAAGATAACCTTTGAATATGCACTGGTTGAAGGAGTAAATGACAGTCATGAGGATGCGGCAAAGCTGGCTTCAATACTCAGGGGCATGCTGTGCAACGTTAATCTGATTCCGGTTAACCCGGTTGAGGGATCGGGCTATAATCAGCCCGAGGCGGGCAAAGTAAGAAGGTTCAAAAAAATACTGGCGGACAGAGGTGTTTCGGTTACCGTAAGGCGAGAGATGGGAAGAGATATTGGGGGAGCATGCGGTCAGCTTAAGGCGGGGTACATAAAGGGAGAGAAGGTTTAAAGGATTGGGGGGAGGCTTATGAAAGCCGGAGCATCTACCGATATTGGGATGAGCAGGATAATGAATCAGGATAGCTATTATTGCTCGACAGGAGTAAAAAGTCCATACCTTTATATTGTAGCTGATGGCATGGGCGGACATAACGGCGGGGAAATAGCCAGCAAGACATCCGTTGATACCATAAGTACGTTTATATCATCAAACCGGGAAAAACCCCAATACGTGAAGAACAGGCTGCTTATGATAAAGGAAGCTATGAATAAGGCTAATAACGTAGTGTACAACCGTGCCAGGGACAACCGGGAGCTGAGAGGGATGGGAACTACTCTGACCATGGCGGTGGTTGAAGAGAGGAAACTCTATATAGGCCATATAGGGGACAGCAGGATGTATCTCATAAGAGGGGGAGAGTTAAAAAAACTGACCGAAGACCATTCCCTGGTAGCAGAGTTGATTAAAAATGGGAGTATTTCCCCCGAAGAGGGAGATAAGCATCCTCAAAAAAATGTTATAACCAGGGCATTGGGTACAGAATTACCGGTGGAAATGGACCTGGACATAATTAATCTGGAAGATGGCGATACCATGCTCCTGTGTACCGACGGTCTTACAAATATGCTCACAATGGAAGAAATAATGGAACTATTAAGCATCGGGGAGGATCCGCAGTTTCTGTCCGAAACATTGGTGAAAGAGGCGAACAATAAGGGCGGCAAAGACAATGTAACAGCTATTGTAGTGAAAGTGGGGTGGAATTGATGATTGGCAAAGTATTGGGAAACAGGTATGAAATTGTGGAGAAAATTGGCAGCGGCGGCATGTCTCTTGTATATAAAGCCCGATGTAGCCTCTTAAACAGATATGTCGCGGTAAAAATACTCAGGCCTGAATTTACCAGCGACGAAGGTTTCGTAAAGAAATTCAGGCAGGAATCCCAGGCTGCGGCCAGCTTGTCACACCAGAATATTGTGGGCATTTATGATGTGGGCGAAGACCAGGACATACATTATATAGTGATGGAATATATCGAGGGTAAGACTCTTAAGCAGCTTATAAAGGAAAAGACTAGAATTGAGCCTTTCCAGGCAGCAGAGATAGCACAGCAAATCTGTAAAGCGCTGGTACATGCCCATAAAAACCACATAGTTCACAGAGATATTAAACCCCATAATATTCTGATGACAAAGGAAGGCACTGCAAAGGTTACCGATTTTGGTATAGCAAGGGCGGTGACAAGCTCTACGGTGACCAATACAGGAAGCGTTATTGGATCGGTTCACTACTTTTCTCCCGAGCAGGCAAGGGGAGGATATATTGATGAAAAATCAGACTTATATTCTTTAGGTATAGTGCTGTATGAAATGGTGACAGGGAAGGTACCATTCGAAGGGGAAAGCCCAATATCTATTGCTCTAAAGCATCTGCAGGAATCGGTAATCCCTCCGGCGCAGATAATGGATGGGATTCCGGCGGGACTCGAACAGATAATTATGAAAGCCACACAAAAAGACCCGGGCAGCCGGTATGAAACTGCAACCGAAATGCTGGAGGATTTAAAGGCCTTTTTAAAGAATCATGATATAGTATTTGATAATATGGATTTCGAAGAAGAAAGCAGCCCCACAATTGTTATGCCTGCTGTGGGAGATGCTGGCGCAGGAAAGGGGAACGACAGCATTAAGAAGGTAAATAGAGGAAAAAGGAAAACCAAAACAAAGAAACCTTATATTATTTTAGCCGTAATAATGCTGGCGCTTATAGCAGTTGGATACGGCGGCAGCATTCTGATGAAGGAACTGCTTTTTGTCAAGGCTGTTAAGGTACCCAATATAGTAGGTAAGACCGAACAGGAGGCCATGGAAGAACTGGATAGAGTCGGCCTTAAAATGGAGATTAGGGAGAAACAGAGTAATCCTCATTTCCCTGCCGGTACAATAATTCAGCAGCACCCCAAGGCCGAGACCGAAAATAAGGTCAGCAATCCGGTACTGGTAATAATAAGCCTCGGGCCGGAAAAAACCGAAGTGCCGTACCTTATAAATCTAAGCTCGGCCGAGGCGCAGGTCATGCTGCAAAAGGCAGGACTAAGCGACGGCAGTGTTGCCACCCGTTTTAGCGAGACGGTGACCGTAGGGGTAGTAATGGACCAAGACCCTCAGCCGGGAATAATGGTTGACGAGGGGACCCAGGTTAATTTGGTTGTAAGCTCGGGGCCAAAACTGAAGCAGACCAGTGTCCCTCCGGTGGTTGGGCTTGACCTTCAGACTGCAAAAACCAGAATACAAAACGCCAAAATGATAGTAGGGGATACATACCCTCAGGAAAGCGACCTGGTGCCCGAAGGCTTTATATTGAGGCAGAGCCTACCTCCCAATAGCATAGTTGAAGAAGGTGCATCCATAGGTCTTTGGGTCAGTACCGGTAAAAAGGAAGCCCCGCCTGTGGAGGGGACCAAGATTCTGACAATAAACCTGCCCGAGGGAAGCAAGGACGTTAAGGTGACAGTCAAGAAGTACCAGGACGGCGTTGAAGAGATAGAATACCAGATGAGACATGATGCCGACGAAGGGCCGCTAAAGGTGCCGGTAACGGCCAAGGGAGAGGTCAGGGTTGTGGTTCTGTTTGACAACGTAAAGCAGTTGGATGAGATAATCGATTTCAGCAAGGGGGATTAGGATGTGCCAAGGCAGGATTGTAAAAGGAATAGGGGGTTTTTACTACGTAGATACCAATTTGGGTCTGATTGAATGCAGACCAAGGGGTATTTTCAGGAAGGACAACCTAACTCCTTTGGTGGGAGACAGGGTAAAAATTTCTCTTGTCCAAGGCAATACCCTACAGGGAGTAATCCAGGAAATCCTGCCAAGGAAAAATCAACTTTTACGTCCTAACGTAGCCAATGTGGAGCAGTGCGTTGTGGTGTCGGCAGTGGCGAGGCCAAAGCCGGATTTGCTGCTGCTAGACAGACTGTTGGTATTGGCCGTGGTTAATGGTCTGGATTCGATTATTTGCTTTAATAAAATGGATCTTGATTTATCGGGTGAATACAAGAATGTGATAGACACATACCGGCAGGCGGGATATAACGTAATATGTACCAGTACAAAGACCGGCCAGGGAATAGACAGGCTCATAGATGCGCTTAAAGACAAAGTATCGGTATTTGCAGGCATGTCGGGGGTCGGAAAAAGCAGCATAATGAACAGGCTGCAGCCTAAGCTGAACTTGAAAACAGGAGAAATAAGCCATAAATTACGAAGGGGCAGACACACCACCCGCCATGCCCAATTGCTTGAGCTTGAGTTTGGAGGTATGGTAGTCGATACTCCGGGATTTAGCTCCCTTAATCTTGGTTCGGTTAAAGAGCTGAGGGATATTGAGGAGAGTGACTTTTGCTACTTTTACCCTGAATTTGAGGACTACCTTGAAAAATGCAGGTTCAAAGGCTGTATACACCTTAAGGAACCCGGATGCCGTGTAAAGCAGGCGGTGGAAGGGGATAAGATTGCTTCATTCAGATACGAGAATTATATTTGTCTGTTGGAGGAACTGCGACAGAGCAGGAGGAGAAAATATGACTAAATTGGCTCCATCTCTGCTTTCGGCCAATTTTGCACGGCTGGAAGACGAGATGGCAATGGTTGAAAGGGGAGGAGCCGACTGGATACATATTGATGTAATGGACGGGCACTTTGTACCGAATATTACCATTGGGCCTCCGGTTATAAGGAGTATAAGGAAAGTATCCCGCCTCCCCTTTGATGTTCATTTAATGATAGAAAACGCCGATAGGTGTCTGGAGGATTTTGCAGCGGCTGGAGCAGACATAATTACCGTTCATTGGGAGTCCTGTGCCCATATACACAGAACGGTTTCTAAAATAAAGGAACTGGGGAAAATGGCCGGAATATCCATTAATCCCGCCACCCCGGTGGATTTAATGAAGCATATGCTGGCTGAGGTGGACCTGGTACTGCTTATGAGCGTAAACCCCGGCTTTGGGGGGCAAAAGTTTATACCGATGGTTTTAAGCAAGATTGAGTATCTGAATACTCTCAGGGAAAACGGCAGGTATGGTTTTGAAATAGAAGTGGACGGAGGCATAAACCTGGATAATGCAGGGAAGGTACTGGATGCCGGGGCAACGGTTCTGGTGGCCGGTTCGTCGGTATACGGCGCCGACCCGGTAGAGGACAGAGTTAGGGAGTTAAAAAGGGTAATGGGCGGTGGGATTTAATTATGACGGCAGCAATTATAAGTCATGGAAGTATAGTGGATTTTGAATTCCATATAAGGCTGCTCCAAGGTTGCAGCCTTATTGTATGTGCAGACGGGGGAGCTCTTTATGCAAAAAAAATGAATATACAACCCCACGCAATAATAGGAGATTTTGATTCCTGCAGCAGGGAATTTGCCGATAGCTTTGAAGGAGCCGAGGTAATACAATACCCTTCCGAGAAGGATAAGACCGATACCCAGCTGGCCGTTGAATACGTAATTTCCAAAGGAGAAAAAAATATAATGCTTTTGGGGGCTACCGGTACCAGGATTGATCATACCATGGCAAATCTTAACTTATTGCTTCTGATTATGAAAAGCGGAGCAAAGGGTGAAATTATCAACGAGTATAACAGAGCATTTATTATAAAGGATAAAATCCATATTAAAGATAAAGGATCCATGGTTTCACTTATACCCTATGGAGGAGATGTAAAGGGTGTTACTCTAAAGGGATTTAAATACCCTCTGAATGAATTTACCATAAAAAAGGGAGAGTCAATAGGAGTAAGCAATGTACTGGAGCAGGAGACAGGGGAGATATGCATTCAAGAAGGAGTACTTCTAATAGTTCAGTCAACAGATTAAAGGTAGTATTTCACAAAATAACAGGTGTCAATAATGGGGCTTCCTGAATACCATAGTATAAGGGAGCTTTTGTTTTGGTCAAAAACCGTATTATCGGGGTTGTTGACAGGCCTTAATAAAAATGGTTGGGAGGAGGAGGTTTTGAGAAGGTTTCACCTAAGGAGAATGGTAGGAATGGCAGCAATAGCAGCCGGGGCACTAATAATTGTTGTTTTTGTCCCGTCATGGGTCTGGTATATAATATTGGCTGCTTTACTATCCATACTGCTTTATAACTTATGGTGTTTATACTTATGATGTTATGTCACCACCGTTACATAAAAGATAATGTATCGGCAGCAGCGGAGGTGGAGCAGGGTTGGCCTATTATAACAAAAAGAAAAGGGGAAACTTACTGGTTCTGGTATTTATACTGGGTATTGTTTGCGCTGTTATACTGCCTGTCTGGTGGTGGCTGCTGATATCCGGGGTAGTTCTTATTATTGTGGGCTGCAAAATACTAATTGATTGATCACTGTTTGGGAGGTGCAGGCATGAAAATCTTTGTATTAAAACCGCCGAAATTCTTAAGAACAATTATGAAAAAAATATTTAGAATTAAAACGTCGGAGTAACAAAGCGTAACGGTAAAAATAAAAAACGTGCCGAGTGGATTGTGCTCTGCACGTTTTCGTATGCTATACAGTGCGTACTACTTTGCCCGAACGGAGGCAACGGGTACAAACATAGATACTTTTCGGACTGCCATCAACCACAGCCTTTACTTTCTGAATATTGGGACTCCAGCGCCTTTTGGAATGCCGGTTGGAATGGCTGACCTTGCTGCCTGCCTGGCGCTCTTTACTACATACATAGCAAACTGTTGCCATGAAAACACCTCCTTTTTAATAAATGAGGACAATGTATCAAATTACTGGTGCTGGATACCGGACGCCGGTTGTTAACCAACAGGTCCCCAAATAATAGTCTTTCGGGCCGGGACGGATGCCAAGCAGCCCTATCCCTATTTACTGCTCATATTAAGAAAACATTATCATTTTAACATACAACATTATTATTGGCAATATTTTAGTAATTATTTTGCCGGCAGGGAATGTGCCGCTGCCGCCGAAAGAGACTTTTTATTGTGGTTTGTTGTAAAAAAAACGAGTATATTATAGAATATAAATATCCTATCACTGGTTAGGAGGTTATTGTATGACGGCCAAAATAGACAATATGCTTGGCAGTATAATCATCGGCGACGATGTTCTTGCCAACATAGCCGGTATAGCAACAGTCGAGTGCTATGGGCTTGTGGGGATGGCATCGAGAGGAAGCGCCGACGGTATTGTTGAATTGCTAAAGAAAGAGCACCTGAGCAAAGGTGTAAAAGTATATACCGAAGAAGATAAGCTGGTGATTGACTTATACATAGTTGTGGAGTTTGGCACCAAAATTTCTGCGGTGGCTCAGAACATAATTGACAAGGTGAAATATTCTGTGGAAACAATGACCGGAATAAAGGTTAAAAAGGTAAATGTAAACGTCAAGGGCGTCCGGGTATAGGAGCATAAAGGGGGGTACAGAGTTGAATAAATGCAAAAGCCTGAATGGGAGTACTCTGAAGAGGATGTTTATCAATGCTGCAAATACGCTTGACAACAATAGAGACATAATAGATTCCCTGAACGTTTTTCCGGTCCCGGACGGTGATACAGGTACTAATATGTCTTTAACCATGCTTTCTGCAGTTCAGGAATTAGGTCATTTAAAGCATGAAGATATTGGTCAGGTTACTGAGGCCATAGCCAATGGGTCTTTAATGGGTGCAAGGGGAAATTCCGGCGTAATACTCTCACAGCTTTTCAGGGGTTTTGCAGCAAAGCTGAAAGGCTGCAAATCGCTTGACACCACAGCCTTTACCGATGCCCTTGCCGAGGGTGTGGATACGGCATACAAGGCTGTAATGAAACCTACCGAGGGGACAATCCTTACTGTAGCCCGAGAGACCGCCAACAGAGCCAAAGAGATTTGTCGGGAGACAGAGGACTTCGAAGAATTCCTGGAAGAAATACTAAAACAATCTACTGCTACACTGGAAAAGACACCACAGATGCTGAAAGTTCTGGCTCAGGCAGGGGTTGTGGATGCGGGCGGTAAAGGTTTTGTTTACATATTGCTGGGCTTTCTAAAAACAATAAAGGGTGAGGAAATAGAGTTGAACGGACAAAACCGGCTGCAGCCGGTGGGAGATACCATCCCATCGCAGCAGGATGAGGAGAAGGAATTGGAGTTCCCATACTGTACTGAGTTTATTATAAAAAGACCCACCCGAACGGCAGAACAACTAAAAAAAGCATTGTTGGGCATAGGAGATTCAACCCTGGTGGTTGGTGACCAAAACATAATAAAGGTACATATTCATACCAATAAACCAAACAGGGTATTGGAGGAAGGGCTTAAGCTGGGCCAGCTTTCAAAAATAAAAATAGACAATATGAGTGAACAGCACCGTACAACTATAGAAAATGAGATTGAACAAAAGGAATTTGGAATAATAGGCGTTGCAATGGGTGACGGTTTCAGTGATTTATTCAGGGACTTAGGCGTTGATGAGGTGATTGAGGGCGGACAGACCATGAACCCAAGTACTCAGGATATAATTAAAGCCATTAACGCTCTCGGCGCAAAGAATATATTCATACTTCCAAACAACAGTAACGTAATACTTGCAGCAAACCAGGCCAGTGAACTGACAGAAAAAAAGGTTTTTGTAGTGCCTTCGAAATCTATGCCTCAGGGTATATCGGCTATGATTGCATTCAATGTAATGCGTACCGCCCAGGAAAACTTTGAGGATATGGTAAAGGCTCTTGAAACGGTTAAAACCGGACAGATAACATATGCGGTCAGAAATTCGGTCTTTGATGGAATAGAAATGAACGAGGGAGATATAATCGGTATAGCCGAAGGACGGATAAACAACAAAGGGGAAGATGTGGACAAGGTAGCCTTTGAACTGGTTTCATCTCTTGCGGATGAAACCAGCGATGTCATAACAATTTTCTACGGGCAGCAGGTAACCGATGACCAGGCAAATGCTTTTGCCAGGAGACTTCAAGAGGAAATGCAGGATTGCGAAGTTGAAGTGCACTATGGTGGGCAGCCGGTATATTATTATGTTATTTCGATTGAATAGAAAAAATCTCCGGTTGAGGTGAGCATATGAGCATACTGAAACAGCCGGTTTCCCGTTTGAATGGGATAGGCCCCAAGAAACAGGAATATTTACGGACAATGGGAATTGAAAGCCTAAGGGATTTGCTGTACTGTTTTCCCAGAGAGCATGAGGACAGGACAACCTCATATACAATTGCAAGGCTGCCCCATGGACAAAGGGCGGGCGCCAGAGTGATGGTATCAGGCAGCCCAAACACAAGACGGATAAGAAACAATCTAATCATTACCCGTGTACCGGTAACCGACGGCACCGACAGGGGTTATGCGGTATGGTTCAACAATCCGTATATTGTCAAATTGATTAAGAGGAACCAAACCTATGATATTTTCGGCCGCGTTGAGAGGCGCATGGGAGAAGTGCAAATACAAAATCCTCAGATAAAAAGGGTTTCAGACTGTACAAAGGAGTATCAGGGAGACATAGTCCCTATATATTCCAAGCATGGAAGATTAGAATCCAGGGACTTTGAGCGGATGATTAAAAAAGCCCTGGAGGCTGCACTGGGCAGTATCGAGGATATATTTCCCGACGAGTTTAGAAAGGCATACCGATTGGAGGAAATAAATTATTGCCTTGAAAATATACATTTTCCCGTCAATGGAAAAAGCTTTGAGAAAGCCAGGCACAGACTGGTTTTTGAAGAGTTTTTCCTTTTGCAGCTGGGACTTTTATTGATTAAGAAAGAAATAGGGAATAGGAAAGAAGGTATTGTTTTTCCTGCCGTATCACAGGAAGACATACTTGTTGATATTCTGCCGTTTCAACTGACAAATGCACAGAAAAAAGCATGGATCGAGATCAAAGAGGATATGGAAAAGGGTATAATAATGAACAGGCTTCTTCAGGGAGATGTGGGTTCGGGCAAAACCGTCATTGCGGCTTTGGCTCTGTTAAAAGCAGCTGCCAACGGGTACCAGGGAGCTCTAATGGTTCCCACCGAAATATTGGCCGAACAGCATTTTAAAACGTTAACCGATATGCTTTCTGAGTTTGGCTATAAAATTGACCTTTTGGTAGGCAGTTGCACTGCCGGACAACGGGAAGAGATTTATGGACGAATAAAAAAAGGCCAAACGGATATAGTCATAGGGACTCATGCTCTTATACAGGAGGGTCTGGAATTTGCCCGCCTGGGTTTGGTTATCACCGACGAGCAGCACAGGTTTGGAGTCCGCCAGAGATATGCCCTGACCGCTAAAGGAGTCAATCCGGATATACTGGTGATGACGGCAACGCCTATTCCCAGGTCTCTGGCTTTAATTCTCTATGGCGATATGGATCTGTCGGTAATAGACCAAATGCCGCCCGGCAGAAAAAAGATTGAAACCTATGTTACAGGCCAAAAATCAAGAGACAGGGTTTATGGGTTTGTGGCCAAACAGCTAAAAGAAGGAAGGCAGGCTTATGTTGTATGTCCGCTTATAGAAGAATCAGAAATGATTGACGCAAGATCGGCAACGGAAGTCTACCAGGAGCTGTTTACCAATTATTTCAGACCGTACAGACTGGAGTTAATGCATGGGAAGGTTAATACTCAGAAAAAGGAAAAAATAATGAGAGATTTCAGGGACGGACTTATAGACCTGCTGGTTTCCACCACCGTTATAGAAGTAGGAGTGAATGTTCCCAATGCAAGTGTTATGGTGGTGGAAAATTCCGAAAGATTTGGTCTGGCTCAGCTGCACCAGTTGAGGGGCAGAGTGGGCCGGGGAGGAAACCAATCTTACTGTATATTGATTAATGGAAGCAACAGCAGGGTTGCCCATGACAGGATGAAAATCATGGCTGAATCAGACAATGGTTTTGAAATATCAGAAAAAGACTTGCAGATAAGGGGACCCGGTGATTTTTTCGGGACAAGACAGCATGGGTTGCCCGAGCTCAGGGTATCAAGACTGCCGGAGGACATTGAAGTATTGAAGCTTGTTCAGCCAATTGCTCTGAAAATGGCCGACAGCCCGGATTTCTATACAGACAAAAGATGGATTAAGTTAAAAGAGAGGGTTAAAGAGCTTTTTGAACATGAGCACATAACCCTGGGCGTAATATAATAGCAGCAGCAACAATAATTGTTAGTTTAAAATAAACCTGCCTGCACAAAATAATTATAGAACAAGTGACAGGAGGTGAATTTTTTGGACAATTTGACAGGAAGATTGGGCACCGGTGGCGGAACCACCGGAGGCACTTCGGGTACCAACAGAACCCTATATCCCGAAGCCAGGCAAGCCCTTGACAGGATGAAATTCGAGGTAGCCTCACAATTGGGAGTAAACTTAAAGGAAGGTTATAACGGAGACCTTAAGGCACGGGATGCAGGGTCGGTCGGTGGAATAATGGTTAAAAAGATGATTGAACAGGTAGAGAGGCAAATGAGTGGAAAATAAGGTTGTACTTAAACAAAGGAACGGTTTTTCCGTTCCTTTGTTTGATTGAAATTGTAACAATAATTGCTAGTTTAAAATCAACCTTAGTGGTTAAATTAATATTACAATGGCAAACAGGAGGTGATAGACAAGTGGCAGGGAACAATAACAGAAAAGTAGTTCCTGAAGCAAGGGGAGCTCTTGACCAGATGAAGTATGAAGTAGCAGGTCAGGTGGGCGTTAACCTGAAAAAAGGATATAATGGAGACCTTACCTCTAAAGAAGCAGGTTACGTTGGAGGATATATGGTTAAAAGGATGATTGAGCAGGCAGAAAGGCAAATGGCCGGTAAGTAGTTCTTATTAATATAAAAAAGGAAGGACCCTTGGGTTCTTCCTTTTTTATTAAGTCGCAGGGCTGCGGCCGGATAAGGATTTTCAAAAAAATAGTACCGGTGTGCAACCACCGGTACCGGAGAGGAGAAATTGAAGGAAGAGCTCTATGGGGAATTTTCATATTAACTCTGTCTATAGATTTACCTTATAACCAATCTATTATTCCAAAACATTTTGTTTAAGATTGGGTGATATGCTAATATATTATAGGGTGGAGGGATGAAGTTGAGAATTGTTGCAGGCGTTTCCAAGGGAAGGCGGTTGGTGTCGCCAAAAGACAACAGAATAAGGCCTACCAGCGACAGGGTGAAGGAAGCGGTATTCAACATTATTGGATTTAACGTTGCCAATTCCCATGTACTGGATTTATTTGCAGGTACCGGGAGTCTTGGCCTTGAAGCTTTAAGCAGGGGAGCTGAGTTTGCCACTTTTGTTGATAATAACGCAAAGTCGATAGAAATATTAAAACAAAACATAAGGCTGTTGGGATTTGAAGAGAGAAGCGAGGTGTTTATGATAAACGCTTCGGATGCTGTGACTGAGTTTGGCCGGAGCAATAGAACCTTCGACATTATATTTATCGATCCGCCCTATATGGAAAATTTATATGAAATAACTCTTTCTTCTATTGCCAAATATGGTATTATAAAAAAAAGGGGACTGGTAATAGTGGAACATCTGTCAGCCTTCTGTTTTAGTGAAATGAGTCATGGGCTTACACTGATAAAAAATAAAAGATACGGCAGTACATCAATAAGTATTTTTACTAAGGGGGATGACAATGAAAACAGCAGTATACCCGGGAAGTTTTGATCCTATAACCTATGGGCATATAGATATAATCGACAGGGCTTCACGGTTGTTCGACAACGTAATTATTGCCGTTTTGAACAATCCGTCAAAGGCTCCGCTATTTACCACCGAAGAAAGGCTGGACATGATACGTGAAGCAACATCCGAAATAAAAAATGTAAGAGTAGACAGCTTTTCAGGACTGCTTATAGATTATGTGGAACAGGAAAACGCCAATACCGTTCTTAAGGGTCTACGTGCCGTTTCGGATTTTGAATACGAACTGCAAATGGCTCTGATGAACAGGAAATTAAACAGAAATGTAGAAACAGTTTTTATGATGACAAGCAGCAGGTATTCCTTTTTAAGCTCAAGTCTGGTAAAAGAAGTGGCCAGACTTGGAGGATGTGTAAAGGACCTTGTACCCGATTATGTATTTGACAGACTTTTAAAAAAGTATTCTTAAGGTCTCTGTATAAGGGGGGGGAACCGTATGGATATAAGTGAGCTGCTGAGCAGGCTGGAGGAAATTGTGCATGAGGGTATATCAGTGCCGTTTTCCGACAGGACGCTGGTAGATCGGGAAAAGGTCCTGGGGATAATTGATTCAATCAGAGATGTCCTGCCGGAAGAAATCAAGCAGGCAAACTGGATAAAGGAGGAAAGAAACAGAATACTGATAGAAGCACAGAAGGAAGCCGAACTAATGATAAAAGAAACCGAAGAGCATATAAAAAGCATGGTTGAGGAAAGCGAGGTTACCCGCAGGGCCTATATTCAGGGGGAAGAAATAATCGAAAATGCCAAGAAAAATGCACGGGAGATAAGGATAGGGACAAAGGAGTATGCTGATAATGTGCTGGCAGGACTTGAAAAGCAGCTTAAAGAATACATAGAACTAATTGAAAAAAACAGGGAAGAGATAAAAAACTTAAGAAGCTGATAAGTGCTAGTTTTTCTTTATATTAAAACCGGTGATGGAGGAAAACAGTTTGCCAAAAAATGCAATTAAAAGCATTAATAATACAACTGACAGAAAAATTTTTGTGGAGAATACAAGACCCTCAGTGAAGCTATAGGCGGAAAAGGTACCAGGCTTTGTCAGAAAAGCGTCCTGAGACACTCCGGATAATACAATTTTGCCAATAAGTAGTGAAATCATACACGAGAGAAAACCGTGAAACAGCTTGGATAACATATAAAGGACGGGATTTAAATCTGTTCTGCTAATAAAACTGATTGACTGAGCATGTATGGAAAACCCGCTCCATCCAATTATAAAGCTGGATGCGGCAATTGTGTGAATTAAGGGGAGAGCTTCCAATTGGGAAATAAGTCTGCTGCCTATGGTGATTTCCAGCATACCGCTGAAGATGGGCTTAACCAGAGCAGAGGGCAAGGAATTATATTTGAGTAATTTTTCAATTGGCTGTGCAAGGTACTGCAAGGAGCCGGTTATGTAAAAGAGCTGAATAATAACAGAGAACATTATGATAAAACCACCGACAACAAGGAGTATGTTTATACTTTCTCTGACTGCATCACCCAACAGCACACCAAAGGGCCGGCCATCCTGCTTTCTTTTTGCCAGCATGGCATTCAGGGCGTATTTGATGTTGCGGGTTTTATTGGGGTATAGCTCATGGCCGCTTCCACCTTTGAAGATTTTGCTAAAAAGTATTCCCAGCAATATGGCCGCCAGGTAATGGGAGGAGGCAATTATGTATCCTGCCAGCCGGCTGCCAAACATTCCTATGGATACTGCACCAATCATAAAAAGTGGACCCGAGGTGCTGCAAAAGGCCAGCATTCTCTGACCTTCAGCCTTGGTACACATACCCTTTTCCCTGAGATCACAGGTCAGTTTGACTCCAACGGGATAGCCCGAGGTAATGCTCATAATGAATACAAAGGCCGAAAGCCCCGGGGTTTTAAACAATGGGCGCATAATAGGCTCAAGCAGGGCACCTATAAAGTTTATAACGCCCAGGCCAATCAGTAGCTCTGCACCGATAAAAAACGGAAGCAGCGCAGGTAAGACAACGTTAATCCATGTGTCAACTCCTTCTACGGCTGCTTGGTAGCATTCTTCGGGGAAAATTATAAGGCTCGTAACAAAAAGGGTTACAGTTAAAGCAGAAAAATATAACATAAGTTCATTTTTTTTGTTTTTAAGCAGCCCGGAGCAGGACATTCTTATATATAAAAGGATTATTACAATAATAAGGGCCATTAAGGAAATATGGAGTATACGAATATTCGGCATATCAAAATGCTCCTTTGCATATATTGACTGCTAATCTAATATATTTATTCCGCCTCTTTAATATGATTAACATGGGAGGTAATCTTATGAGACTGAAGAAATTGGGCCTGGCATTAGGCTCGGGGGCCGCCCGTGGATTCGCCCACTTGGGAGTATTGCAGGCACTGGAGGAGAAGAAGGTACGGATAGACTACATTGCAGGGTGCAGTATTGGTTCAATGATTGGTGCCCTGTACTGCAGCGGTATGAGCGTTATGGAAATCATTGACCTTGCTGTGGACATAGAACCCTGGGAGTGGATAGACATTTCTGTACCCAAAACAGGTCTTATACAGGGACGAAGAATAGAGCAAATAATAAAAAAATACACAGGGAATAAAAGGTTTGAAGAGTTGGAAAAACCTCTGGCAATAGTGGCAACCGATCTCTCTACCGGTCAAAGGGTAATACTGGACCAGGGTTATGTCCATAAAGCGGTGAGGGCCAGTATCGCAATACCCGGAATAATCGCACCTATAGAATTGGACGGGCGCATACTGGCCGATGGAGGGATTGTAGACCCAGTCCCCGTAGAACTTGTAAAACACATGGGTGCAGAGTATACGGTGGGTGTAAATTTAGGCTCATGGATAGAAGAAAAGAAAATAAGCAGCATATATGATGTGATTATTCAAAGTATCGACATACTGCAGAACGAGATACTAATGCTTAGAGGTATAGACGCTGATTTGCTTATTAGTCCTTATCTGAAGGACATAAACCCGGTTACATTCAATCAGGTAAAAGAATGCGTCCACTCGGGAAGAGAAGCAGCACTGGAGGTAATTGATGAGTTGTATCTTGGCCTGGATTCTACAGATAAAATGGGCTGGTTAAGAAATCTTGTCCGGCGTAAGAATAATCCCCGTTAACATATGCCATTACATACATGTCGGTTGCAAGGATATCTTTCCGGAAGATGCCTGGTAAAGGAGACCCTTCCGGGAAGCTGTGGTTTGAGGTCTTGGTTATTATGGGTATCCGGGATAGACGGCCGGCCTTTTTTAGAACCTCTCTGCCCCTTTCATTAAGCGCTAATACCCTTGCATAACAAGGATAGTTCAGGCCTTCAAGCTGCAACAGCAGATCCTGGTATATACCCAGCAATATATATGTGGAAATTCTTCTAAGCCGTGTATGGGTGTAACGTTTTGATTTGATCTGGTCAAGCATACGGGAAATTGTCCTATTCTTCCTTGCGGCATTCCAAATCCTGTTCTCAAGCCCCTCGGTAACTCCGGGGTATTTTTTTAAGCCCACGGCTTCATGTCTTCTGATTTCTCCTATAACCGGGAGGCTGAACAGGTCATTATGAACAGGCCCCCTGCCCAGTGTCAGTTCCCGTTTTAGAATATTTAGCGCAGCCCGGGGAACTGTTTTTTCAATTCTCAAATTTATTGCGTTATTATTCAGAAGCTGATTCCGTATTGCTGTTGCACTGGCAATCCTGCCATTTGTTTTGACTGAATGATATCCGGCTGCAAACCTTTTAAGGGTATAGCATTGAATTCTGCTGCCCAGCCGCTGCACTGCCTTCAGGTATTCAACTGCAAGTATGTTATTGGGTGACTTGATCAGATTATGCAGGGTTCCGGCGGAAGTTTCCATATACTTTTCCAAAGCAAGTGCTCTGGCCGAGGGATAGGAGAGGCCTTCCGACAGAAATCTTTTCAAATGCAGCTTAAAATCCCAGGGTTCGTTGACCAGTATGTCGGAAATGCTTTTAAGTTCTGCAATGTCTCCTGTTTCGCTGCCAAAGCAGATACAATCAACCACTCCAATACCGTCCATTATATTTACAGCGCCCAGCGCAAAGCTCTCAGCACTTCGGCAGGCATATACCACAGGTAGTTCAATGACAAGGTCAATACCGGCCGACACTGCCATTTCAGCCCGGGCCCATTTATTCACTATGGAGGGTTCTCCCCTTTGCATAAAGTTACCGCTCATGACAGCCACCGAGTGGGTTGCATCGGTGATTTTCAATGATTGCTCAAGATGATACAAATGACCATTGTGAAAAGGATTGTATTCGGCTACTATGCCAAGAACTCTCATACTGTTTCCCTCCTCTTATAACATGAGCATGGGATTATTATCTGATAAATATACCGGATAAGTCAATTATACATATTATTTTAGAGTTTTTGGCAGGATATTTATGAATCATGAAGAATTTTATATAAGTTTAGATTATATGAACTCATAGGGGAGGAAAAAAAATGAAAGTATTGGTAGTAAACTGCGGCAGTTCTTCTGTGAAATATCAGCTGCTGAATATGAAAGATGAGAGTGTAATGGCGAGGGGATTGGCAGAGAGGGTTGGAATTGACGGGTCAAGATTAAAGCATCAGGCTCAGGGTAAAAGTGAAGTAATAATAGAAAAAGCAATGCCTGACCATAAGGCAGCTCTTAAAATTATAACAGATGTACTTGTTGATGAGAAAAACGGAGTAATCAAGGATACCAAAGAGATTGCTGCGGTAGGACACAGGGTGGTTCACGGCGGAGAAAAATTTTCGGGCTCGGTTAAAATAACCGATGAAGTTATGGAAACTCTTCGTGAGTGCTCAGACCTGGCGCCGCTGCATAATCCTCCAAATATAATGGGAATAGAGGCCTGTCGGCAGTTAATGCCTGGGATACCTATGGCCGGTACTTTCGATACGGCTTTTCACCATACTATACCCGATTACGCATATATTTATCCGCTGCCTTACGAATACTATAAGAAATACGGTGTAAGAAAATACGGGTTCCATGGAACCTCACATAAATATGTTGCCGAAAAAGCCGCACAGGTTTTGGGAATACCGGTGGAAAAATTAAAAATTATAACCTGTCATTTGGGCAATGGTGCCAGTATAACCGCGGTAGACGGCGGAAAATCGGTTGAAACAAGTATGGGCTTTACACCCCTTGAGGGTCTTGCAATGGGAACCCGATGCGGCAGCATTGACCCGGCCATTACGGCATTTATAGTAGAAAAGGAGAAAATGACGGCCGAGCAAGTAAACAATATGCTTAATAAGCGCTCGGGAGTACTGGGAATATCGGGAATAAGCAGTGATTTCCGGGATTTGGAACAGGCTGCCCAAAAGGGTGACAAGAGAGCACAGCTGGCAATTGATGTATTTGCATATAAAGTAAGAAAGTTTATAGGCTCATACTCGGCAGTTATGAACGGGGTAGACGTTATTGTGTTCACTGCAGGTCTTGGTGAGAATTCCATCTCAATGAGAGAAAAGATATGCCGAGGCTTTGAATACCTGGGTCTTGAGCTGGATGTCCATGCCAACAACGTCAGGGGTAAGGCCACAATAATAAGCAAACCCAACAGCAAGGTCAAAGCAATGGTGGTTCCTACAAACGAAGAACTCATGATTGCCAGGGATACGGTAAGAATTATAGGATAGCGTCGGGAGTATGCCGGACCAAAATGCTGCTTCCGGTGCCCGGCTTGCCTCTGGTAGTCTTGACAAACGCCCGGCTGCTTTGTATAATAAACTTTGTTGACTATGGAGTGTTAAAATAATGAAAATATACGTTAACAGGCTGAAATGCGGAAGCAGTGGACATATGCCATTCCGGCTGGTTGAAAACATCGGTCGGATTGATTACAACAGGGAAAAGCTGCATTTTAACTCTCCCGTTATTATAATCGGCAGTGTGGAACGGCATGAAGATTGCTATATGGTAACGGGTCATATTAAAACAGAAATAGTGCTTGAGTGTTCGAGGTGCCTGAGCAGTATCAGGCACCCAATTCACGCCGAGTTTAAACAGAAATACTCGGAGTCGGCCCAAGAGGATGAAACGCTTGCTGCAAACCGGGATGAGCTGGATTTGGAAAGACCGGTTATCGAAAGCATACTGCTTGAGATTCCAATTAAGCCACTCTGTAAAGAAGAGTGTAAAGGTCTTTGCCCTATATGCGGCTCTGACAGGAATTTAAATGATTGCAGCTGTACCCATGAGGATATAGATCCAAGAATGATGGAATTAAAAAAATTGCTTGAGAAGAAGTAACTGCAAGGAGGTGTAATTATGGCAGTACCAAAAAGGAAAATTTCCAAGTCAAGACGAAACAATAGATTAGCCCAGTGGAAGCTCAGAAAACCTGGCCTTGCCGAATGTCCACAATGCCATGAGCTGATGATGCCCCATAGGATATGCAAATCCTGTGGATACTATAAGGGCAAAGAAATACTGAAAGCAGAATAGTAACGGCAAACAAAATAGTAATGGGAAACCCGTTACTATTTTTTATATTAAGAATAAACAAGGGATGTGCATAATAGTATTGGTGTAAACAGGGCCTGCCCAGCATTAGCTTGCAGGCCCTGTGGTAAAAATTAAGCAAGTTGTGCAGCCTTCCGTTTTACTCGGGCTGTCTGAAGGAACCAGACCCCTGAAAGTACTGCTATACCGAATAAATCGGAGTAAATACCCGGGACAATCAGGGTAACACCGGCTGCGAAAAATAGTATTCGCTCGTACCACTTGTCGTTGGTTACAAAATAACCCGTTGTTGAGGCACCTATGCATACCATGCCTATTATTGCGGTAATAACCGCAAGGATTACGTTGAAGATAAAGCTCATGGTTGTTGCTCCTTCCGGTCTTACCAGAACCAGAATGGGGGACAAAGCAAAAATGTAGGGTACCAGGTATGCGGCAAATCCCAATTTAAATGCTTCGAAACCTGTCTTAAGCGGATCCGATTGGGCAATACCCGAGCCGGCAAAGGCGGCAAGTGCCACCGGCGGCGTAATGTCGGCCACTATGCCGAAATAAAATACGAACAGGTGGGCGGCCAGGGGGGGGACGTCTAAGGCCATTAATGCAGGGGCCGAGACGGTTGCCTGGATGATATAGTTTGCAGTCGTTGGAACGCCCATTCCAAGGATTATAGAGCCTATCATGGTAAAGAGCATTGTCAGGTAAATGTTTCCTCCTGCAAGCTTAACCAGGCCTCCCGACATTTTCATGCCAAGTCCGGTCAGCGTAATAATGCCTACAATTATTCCGGCCGTTGCGCAGGCTACCACAACCGGCAGTGCCGATCTGGCTCCTTCCTCAAGGGCTATAATGATGTCCTTAAGAGACATGCGGGTTTCCTTCAAGATCATGGATGCTCCTACACAGAGAAGAATTGCTATAAATGCAGCCATCATTGGCGTATAGCCCTGTACCAGGAGATAAATAATACCGGCTATAGGGGTGGCCAGGAACCATTTCTTGAATAAAAGACCTTTCCAGTCAGGCAGTCGTTCCCTGGGTATGCCCATAAGTCCTGCTTTTTTTGCTTCCAGGTGTACTGTAATGAATATTCCGGTGAAATAGAGGATGGCCGGTATTGCCGCTGAAAGGGCAATTCTTCCGTATGTAATGTTAAGAAACTCCACCATTATAAATGCTGCCGCACCCATTATGGGGGGCATAAGCTGACCTCCGGTTGAGGCAGCCGCTTCAACAGCGCCGGCAAATTCTTTGCGGTAGCCGATACTCTTCATAAGGGGGATGGTTACCGATCCTGTACCCACCGTATTGGCAACTGAACTGCCCGAAACGGTACCCTGGGCGGCACTGGCTATAACGGCAGCCTTTGCCGGACCACCTATAGCTCCGCCCGTCAAGCCCACTGCGATATCGGTTAACCAGTCTCCAATGCCGGTTTTCTTCAGAAATGTGGCAAAAAGCATAAACAGAAAAATAAAGGTTGAGGATACCTGGATGGGTATCCCGAGGATACCTTCGGTACTAAGCCATTGGAAAACGGCTATTCTTTTAACGGTAAGGCCGGGATGGGCCATGAAGGATGGAAAAAATTCACCAAAATAGGCGTACAGCAGAAAGAACGTTGCCAGGGAGATAATTACCGGCCCCGCCATTCTTCGGGTGGCTTCGATTATCAATAGGACTGCAATAACTCCAATTATCATATCGGTGGTGTTGTACACACCGGCGCGCCAGACCAGCTCCTCGTAATAAATCACATGATAGGCTGCAACGGCAAAACCCAGGAAAGCCAGGATAAAGTCATACCAGGGGACTTTATTGCTTTTACTGCCCCTTTTGGCCGGGTATAGTATAAAAATAAGCACCAGAGCACAGCCCACATGGGGAGCTCTTTGCAGGGTTGAGGGAAAAACGCCGAAGGCTGCGGTATATAATTGGGCCAGCGACCATACAACCGCCAGGAAAAAAACAAATTTAGCCACCGGACCCTTAAGCCTTCTGAAAGCAAATTCCCGGTCGTATTTGGCAAGGATTTCCTCGGATTTTTTTTCATCTAACTTGATATTATCTATTAAATTGCTGTCTTGGTTATGCCTTTCTGCCATATTTCTACCTCCTCAATCAAGAATTGGCCAAAGGTTTTTTTTGAAAGACCTATATGTACATACCCGCCCGGGCGGTACACGTCCTTTAAATACGTCGTTTGTTCGTTATATATAAGGGCATGGTCTGCAATCACTGCGCCTATGGTTACAGGCACCCTGTCAAATTCCAGTTCATAACCCATAACGGTAAATTCCCCGTTCTCAATAATCCAATATTGGTTTTTTTCAGGTCGTGCAGGCAAATTAGGACCGAACTCGTCGAAGACCATTTTTACCATAGAAATTTTACCGGGGGCTTTCAAATGATAAGTTTCAACAACAGGCTGCAAAGTAACCGAATGTATCCAGAGCACATCAAAATGGTCTCCAATTTCTGCCTGCTGCTGATAAACCAACTCTTCCGAATGGTTGGCCCTTACTTCCAAAACATAAACAGGCAGCAAAGAGACCGAAAGCAGTATACTAATTGTTATAAGAAGGAAAATAAGTGTTTTCATTATATTTGAAGGCCGGGGACTGTATAGCCGCCCCGGCCTTCGCCCCCTGTCCGTCAGTCTATGGGTTTTATCATATCGGGTACATCAAGACCTATTTCTGTAAAGTATTTATAGGCACCCGGGTGCAGCGGCGTTGTTATGCCATCCAGCATTACATTCTTGTTTCCTGCAGCCAGCTCGTCGGCCAGCCACTGGGCAGCTCCGTGGGCAGCAGCGGTATGCGATGTCTGCTCAAACCAGACCTTTGTAATATCGTATACTATATCCTCCGGCAGGTCAGGGGCAACGTACAGTGCGGCTACGCAGTTGATGGTAAGTTTGTCTTCAGCGTTGCCGTAAGTGCCGGCGGGTATTACATACTGGCTGAAGAAGGGGTACTTGGTTTTTACCTTCCTATACAGGTCATCTCCTATTTCAATGACTTCTATATCACGGGAGGTCATTATGTCCTGTATAGCGGCGGCAGGAACGGCCAGAACGTTGAACGCCGCATCAAGGTGTCCGTCCTTCATCTTGCTGGCGGCATCGCCGAACCCGTCATATGCGGCTTTTATATCGTCAAAGGTCATACCGGCTTCGGTGAATACCGTTTCGGTCATTACAACGGTACCGCTCCCCACCGGACCGACTGCTACCCTTTTACCTTTACAGTCCTCGATTGATGAAATGCCGCTGCCCTTCAAGGCAACTCCCTGGTATACTTCCGGATAAATTACGCCAATGGATCTGAAGTTCTGCTGCTTGGACTTGAAGGCGCCCTTACCGTTCCATGCGTCGTCGGCAATGTTGTTCATGGCCATACCCAGTCCAACTTCTCCGGCGTGGACTCTGTTAATACTTTCCACCGAGGCACCGCCAGGCTGGCTTGTAACCTGCACAGTTTCAAGGTATTCGTTCCATGTGTTGGCCATTGCTCCCCCAAGTGCAAAATAGGTTCCACCGGTGGAGCCGGTAATAATATTGATTTGCATTGTCTCAACTGCTTCCGGTTGTTCTCCCTCGGCCGGCTGCGTCTCCGGTGTTGTCCCACATCCGGTCAGCATACCGCTGATTATAAGCAAAGCTACTAATAAAAGAATTAGTTTTCTTCTCAAAGAAATACCCCCTTAGATTTATTTGATTGGCAATAATCTATATATCGCCAAAATTAATATCCGCATCTTTATTTGGATAGGTTATAATTTGTCCTTCCCAGGTCCTTATGGTTACAGTGTCCCTGCCCTGGGATATGAGATATTCGGGCAGCATTGGTGTTTTGCCTCTGCCCTCCGGAGCATTAATGATAAATGTAGGTATTGCGAGACCTGATGTGTATCCCCTTAAGTGCTCCATTATTTGTATTCCTATATCCACACTGGTTCTAAAATGCATTGTTCCTATTACGCCCTTGGCATGGAATATATAGTAGGGTCTCACTCTGATTCTCAGAAGTTCCTGGCAAAGTTTTTTCATTATATATGGGTCATCATTTATGCCTCTTAATAGTACCGCTTGATTCCCGAGAGGTATTCCGGCATTGGCCAGCATTTCACAGGCTTTTTTAGATTCTTCCGTAACCTCCATAGGATTGTTGAATTGAACATTTACGTAAACAGGATGGTGCTTTTTCAACATGTCGCAGAACTCCTGAGTTATCCTTTGAGGTAAAGTTACCGGCATACGTGAGCCTAAGCGTTTGAATTCCAGGTGAGGAATTTTGTCAAGCTCCCCCAGCAGCCAATCCAATATTTCGTCGGACAGTGTGAAGGGGTCGCCGCCGGTGATTAAAACATCCCTAATTTCAGGGGTATTTTTGATATAGTCGATTGATTTCTGCATCTCTTCCTTAGTACGTGGAAGGTCGGTTTCGCCGATATTTCTCCTTCTTTGGCAGTGACGGCAGTACATGGCACACTGATTGGTAACGTTTATTATAAGCCGGTCAGGATATCTGCGGGTGATACAGGGAGCCGGGTTGGTAAATTCTTCGGCCATGGGATCGGCGCTGCCAATGCCCTCCTGTAACTCGAGGCCTATAGGAACCGACTGCAGATATATGGGATCTTTGTAGTGGTTGCCCTCAGGGTCAATAAGGGATAGAAAGAAGGGAGAGATTGCCCATCTGAACTTTTTCCCAACGTCATCGATATCCTTTTTTTGCTTTGCGCTTAAGTTTATAAATTTAGCCAGTTGGTCCGAATTGTCTATTCTGTTTTTTATCTGCCAATGCCAATCGTTCCACTGGTCTTCGGAAGCACCCAGGGTTTTTTTGATTCTTGCCTGCCTGACAATTATTTTTTCTCTATGGTCAGTGCCTGTTGGAATACTTTTTTTTGCTTCCAGGTAAGGTTCAATACGATCTTTTAATACTCCGGCTCTTTCAAGGGATATTTGCCTGGAGCTTTTTATGGAAGTACTCATTTTTTGACCTCCTAATGGATTTTTAAAACGCTATTATAATATGTATATTACTCAATCATTTGTATATGCAGTGCTTGGAAAAAACAAAGACAAGTATTGTGGGAGTATTTGATTTATTCAGTAGTCTAAATCAAAAACGTATCCGGTACTGTGACACAAGTTACTATATACAACGCATTAATAATATTACATTCCCCTACCTGTCATTTAAGAGGGCGGAGCCCGAAGAATCTGACTTGAAGGTGGACATAAGATCCTTCGCTTGGCCCAGGGTGACACGTTAGGAGCTGTAAAGTCTTAAGCACGTTATATATAGTCAGCGATATATCACCGTTTAGAAACCGTAGAATCATAAACTGAAGGGAGAACACAGTTTGTTGTCTCTGTATACCGGAAGTAAACTCCGCTTCTCCACTCCCGTATAGATTTGCTGATCAGCTATGCATAATTATTTAGCAATATTTATGCCAAATGCAGTTCTGAACTCTTATGGGGATATACTCAATAAAAGCTTTTAATAATACTGCAATAAAATTGGTATGCGTATTAGCAGCGGGTCTTGTGCATATCCGGGGTACCGTATGATACCATATGCCATGATAATGTAAGGCCATAAACATTTTATGCTGTTGCTGACAATGAATATGTATACCTTTAACGGTTATTTGTTTTATTAAACCGTATTACATAGACTTTTTTAGGTTGCAAAAGGTTAATTTAACAAACCCATTAAAAACCATATACAAACTTGGTATAATATACCTGTGGAGTTATAAATGAATATAAGGGAAGGTGGGTTATATTATGTCAGTCTCCTGTCCATCCGGTATTTCAATTATTACCCGCTCAGAAAAACACAAAGAAAGCGTTATAAACCAGCTTACAAATTTGCTGGGGCCACAGATCTTAATTAAAGGATATTCAATTATGGAAGGCATAAAGGAAGAAATCTATGACAGGCTGGTGCTTATAAGCCATGAATACTTAAAAGAAACAGCTTATAAATATATTGATCCCAGAGCTGAGGTTCTTGTGGCCAGAAGAGCACTTAATCATTCCAGGCTTGAGGATGTACTGCGTATACCCAATAATGAAAATGTGCTTTTTGTTGATGTAAATAAACACCTTGCAGAGAACTCTATTTCTCTATTAAAAGGTTTGGGTATAAATCACATAAGAATGCATCCGTATTATCCCGGACAAAGGATTTACCCCCAGGCCCATTACGCAATAACAACGGGAGAAGTACATATGGTTCCCGACTATGTTGGTAATATTATTGACTTGGGATACAGCAAGATAGATTTGACAACCATTACCGAAATTATGCTGAAACTGGATATACTTGATGCAAGGACAAATCTGATATCGGCCAGATTCCTGCAGGATTTTGTTTACTCAGGCAAGAAAGTGGTAAAAGCTCTGGAAGCCACAGACAATATTAAAGAACAGCTAAATACCATATTAAACGTAATAAACGATGGGATTGTGGGTATTGATAACAATGGCAATATTATGTTTATAAATGAAAATGCAAAAAAACTCTTCAATCCCAAGGGAAAAGACAAGAACAATGATGTAAACCCGGATGACCTTCTTGATTTTGATGCAAAGGTGCGATTGGGAAAAAGCCCCGAGCCGTACAGGAAGGTGCATGAAATTATGGGCAAAAAAATACTGTTAACTATGATGCCCATTATCAAAAATGGTGAGAATAACGGGATTATAATAACATTTAAGGATCTGTCCGAAATAATAGAAATGGAGAACATTGTAAGAACCAACCTGATGAAAAGAGGACATACCTCCAAATATGATTTTTCCAACATCGTAGGGAAAAGCAGGCAAATTACCCAGACAAAAGAAATAGCAAGAAAGCTTGCAAAGAGTAATTCAACTCTTCTTCTAATTGGGGAAAGCGGCATAGGTAAAGAGTTGTTCGCCCATGCCATACATAATGCCTCCGGCAAACAGCATGGGCCCTTTGTGGCTGTGAATTTTGCCGCATTACCGGAAAACCTTTTGGAAAGCGAGTTGTTTGGTTATGAAGAAGGGGCTTTTACCGGAGCAAGAAAAGGTGGACATGCCGGGCTGTTTGAACAGGCACATAACGGAACCATTTTTTTGGATGAAATAGGGGACGCTTCTTTAAGAATACAAGCTCGTTTGTTAAGGGTACTTCAGGAAAAAGAAGTGCTGCGGATAGGCGGTACTAAAATTATTCCCATTAATGTCAGAATTATTGCAGCCACAAACAAAAACCTTGAAGAGTTGGTTAGGACAGAAAAATTCAGGGAAGATCTATTTTACAGACTTAAGGTGCTGCCCATCAAAATACCGCCTCTGAGGCAGCGGAAAGAGGATATACCGTTGCTGATAGAAAAAATGTTGGAAAAGTTTCCAAGGGAAAAAGGAATTGTTATAGGCCATGAAGCTATGGAAAAATTTATGGAGTATGATTGGCCGGGAAATATTCGTGAATTGGAAAATGTGATTGAGTATCTGTTCCATATAGTGGGGGACGGTGTTGTGAAAAGTAAAGACCTGCCATTCTCTGCAGACGACACCGATTTACAGTTTGAAAAAACATTAAAGCATATAGAAGAAGAAATGCCGGTGGAAGAAATTCTTCTTATTCTAACTGCATTAAAAAAAATCAAGGATGAAGGAAATGCTTATATTAGCAGGATTAAGCTTGCACAGTTATGCAGCGGAGAAATGCGTATGACCGAGCAGATGATTAGAAACCGGATAAACATATTATCGCAGTACGGTCTGGTGGTATCAAGGAAAGGTCCTAAAGGTACAAGATTAACTTTGAGCGGAGAAGATTTCATTAAGGTTATTAGGAAACATACCGATAGAAGGTAATTATGCTTTTGCCCCCGAAGCTCCCGACAATAACGGTTTGCCCGACTTTGCGCCCTTTCATGAACCCATAAAGTAAAACTTATAAAATTAAAGGTAAAATTTTTCGGGGAATTTATTTCTGTGGCATTAATGCAATAATGACCGGGGATAAATTTTTATTGATTTGCTATGGGAAATAATATATACTAAATATTAGTATCAGGTACTAAGTCCAAGTCATAAAGAGGTGATCTGATGGCTAGGAAGGGCATGGAAAAGAAAGAAAGGCAAAGGAGTCTTGCCGACAGGATTGTAAAGGACCCGTTTTTAACCGATGAAGAACTGAGCGATTCCTTCGGAGTGAGCATCCAGACCATAAGGCTTGACAGACTGGAGCTTGGCATTCCCGAGCTGAGGGAAAGAATAAAAAGCGTGGCAGAGGGTACATATGCAAAGGTCAGGACCATATCAGGCAAGGAAATAGTTGGAGAACTGCTGGATATTGACCTGGGAAAGAAAGGGATATCGGTGCTGGAAACAAATGATACCATGGCCTTTGAAAAGACCAACATAGTAAGGGGCCAATTCATATATGCACAGGCCGAATCTCTTGCCATTGCCGTAATTGATGCTGATGTTGCTTTGATTGGAGTGGCAAATATAAAATACAAACAGCCGGTAAGGTCGGGACAGAAATTGGTGGCACAGGCTGAGATTATCAAACGAAGAGGAAACAAATTCTTTGTATGGGTAAGAATAAAGCTGAAAATGCAGGAGGTTTTCAGGGGAAAGTTTATTCTTGTAGCTCTGGATGAGTAGGGAAGGAGATGAAGATATGAGAATTGCAGTTGACGCAATGGGCGGTGACAACGCACCGCTGGAAATTGTTAAAGGCTGCATGAACGCCCTGGAAAGGGAAGAGAGACTCCGGATTGTAATTGTGGGTAAGCAGGAAAGTATAAAGAATATTATTAAAGGATACCATACCCAAAGAATTACCATAATAAATGCTGAAGAAGTCATAGACAATCACGACTCACCGGTCGAGGCCATAAGGAAGAAGAAGGATTCATCGATGGTGGTAGGGCTTGAAGCAGTCAAAGGCAACCAAGCCGACGCATTCATATCGGCCGGCAATACCGGAGCCCTTTTGGCAGGCGCCCTTTTGAGGATTGGCAGAATTAAGGGGATTGACAGGCCGGCATTAGCCCCTGTCCTTCCTACTGTAAATGGGGGAGCCATGCTTATAGATGCAGGGGCAAACGCCGATTGCAAGCCTCTTAACCTATTACAGTTCGGCATGATGGGCTCGGCTTATATGAACGGTGTTATGGGAATTGAACACCCCAGGGTGGCCCTGGTCAATATTGGTACCGAAGAGGGCAAGGGAAATATGCTGGCAAAGGAGGCCTATACCCTTCTAAAGGAATCCCGGCTGAATTTCATAGGTAATATTGAGGCAAGAAGTATACCTGAGGGAGAAGCAGATGTGCTGGTTTGCGACGGATTTGTCGGGAACGTCATACTTAAGCTTACAGAGGGCCTGGCCATGTCATTGTTTTCACAGCTGAAGAAAGAGTTGACGTCAGGCACCGCCGCAAAAATAGCGGCTGCGATATTGAAACCGGGGCTGAAAAGATTTAAAGACAGAATGGATTACAAGCAGTATGGCGGTGCTCCCTTTCTGGGAATTGCAGGAGGCTGCATAAAAGCCCACGGCAGTTCCGATGCGTTGGCTATAGAAAATGCAATAATGCAGGCGGTAAGGTTTGCAGATAACCAGGTGACTGCTAAAATTACCGAAAACATACAATTGGAGGAAAACCATGAATAGAATATTCAAATCTGTTGGCATAGTCGGGACGGGCAGATGCCTTCCCGAAAAGATACTTACAAATTTTGACCTTGAGAAGATGGTGGAAACAAGCGATGAATGGATAAGAACCCGAACAGGCATTTCGGAGCGAAGGATCAGCCAGGCCGATATAGCCACCTCCGACCTTGCTACCGACGCTGCGTTAAAGGCCATGGAGGACGCAGGGGTTACCGCCGGAGAGCTGGACATGATTATTGTGGCTACGGTAACACCGGATACGGCTTTTCCTTCCACTGCCTGCATAGTCCAGTCAAATCTTAACGCTGTCAACGCTTCGGCCTTTGACATAGAAGCTGCGTGTACCGGTTTTATATACGGTCTCTCAATAGGGGAAAAATTCATTTCCACCGGCGATGCCAAGACAGTTCTTGTAATAGGGGCAGAGACACTGTCAAAGATATGTAACTGGGATGACAGGAATACCTGCGTATTATTCGGAGACGGTGCCGGTGCCGCCATACTAAAGGAAGTAGAAGAGGGAGAGGGTATACTTGCCACTCTTATAGGCGCAGAAGGCTGGAAGGGACAAGTCCTTACGCTTCCGGCCGGTGGTTCAAGAATGCCGGCCAGCGTTGAGACGGTTAAAGCAGGAAAGCATTACATTCATATGGATGGCAGTGAAGTATACAAGTTCGCAGTCAATATTATGCCGCTGGCTACTCAGCGGGTTGTAAAAAAGGCAGGTTTAACAATTGAGGAAATAGATTTCCTGGTGCCCCACCAGGCCAACAGCAGAATTGTCCAGGCAGCGGCCAAGAGGCTTAAAATGGACAGCGGAAAAATATTCGTGAACTTGAATAAATACGGCAACATGTCTTCGGCTTCGGTTCCTGTGGCACTGGATGAAGCCTTAGAACAGGGATTAATCAAGAAGGGTGATAATGTGGTGCTGGTAGGATTCGGAGCAGGTCTTACCTGGGGCTCCTGTGCTATGAAGTGGAGTAAATAAGGCAAATTCATAAACCGGGACAGTGAGCCGTTCCTTGTCACATAAAGAAAATAATGGAATGGGAGTGGTAGAAATGATACATACTAGGGTATGTGAAATACTTGATATAAGATATCCCATCCTTCAGGGGGGTATGGCATGGGTGGCTACCGCCGAATTGGCAGCGGCAGTATCGAATGCCGGAGGCCTGGGTATTATTGGTGCCGGTAATGCTCCCGGGGAAGTTGTGGAAAAAGAAATAATAAAAGCACGCCAACTTACCGGCAAGCCCTTTGGGGTTAACGTTATGCTTTTGTCCCCCTTTGTGGACCAGGTAATGGAGGTAATAATCAAACACAGGGTAAGTGTGGTTACCACCGGTGCCGGCAACCCCGGCAAATATATTGGGGATTTAAAAAGAATATCGGCCAAGATTATTCCGGTGGTTCCCAGTGTTGCACTGGCAAAGCGAATGCAGGCCATGGGTGTTGACGCTCTTATAGCAGAAGGAACCGAAGCGGGAGGACACATCGGAGAGCTCACAACAATGTGTCTGCTGCCACAGGTTGCGGATGCAGTTGAAATACCTGTTATAGCTGCCGGAGGTATTGCCGACGGCAGGGGATTGGTGGCAGCTCTTGCTCTTGGTGCCCAGGGGGCACAGATTGGTACCCGCTTTGTATGCTCGGAGGAATGCACTGTCCATCAGAATTATAAAAATGCTTTGATTAACGCAAAGGACAGGGATGCGATAGTTTCGGGCAGAAGTACAGGTCACCCGGTGAGATGTCTTAAGAATAAACTGACCCGTGAATTCGAGGCTCTCGAAAAAGCGGGAATGTCGTTGGAAGAGATGGAGAAGCTGGGTGCAGGCAAGCTGAGAGAAGCAGTGGTTGAAGGCAACATAGCAACCGGTTCGGTAATGGCAGGCCAGATTACCGGCATGATTAAGGATATAAAAACAGTGGACAGTATAATAGAACAACTATTAAAAGAGGCTCAAGAGGTACTGGGAAAAACCAACCGGATTTTAGGGAGGTAAATTATGAACAAAATCGCATTTATATTTCCGGGGCAGGGAGCACAGTATATAGGTATGGGAAAGGATCTGTACCAGAATATTCCCCAAGCTGCTGAAATTTTCGATAAGGCTGACCGTGTCCTGGGGTTTGGCTTAAAGGAAATAATTTTTGAAGGACCCCAGGAAAAGCTGTCTGAGACTGAAATAACCCAGCCGGCGATATTGACTGTAAGCACGGCCATTTTAGGACAATTAACCAAGCATGGCATTATGCCGCATATAGCGGCAGGATTAAGCCTTGGCGAGTACACTGCTCTGATAGCAGCGGATGCCATGAAGTTTGAGGATGCGGTAGCACTGGTCATGAAGAGAGGAAGGTATATGCAGCAGGCCGTTCCGTTAAATACCGGGACAATGGCAGCCATCATCGGATTGGACAAGGAAAGGGTGGAAGAGTGCTGCAGACAGGCTTCGGATATGGGTGTAGTAGAGGCGGCCAATTATAATTGTTCCTGCCAGGTGGCAATATCAGGAGAAATCAAAGCGGTGAGTAAGGCTGTCGAGATAGCAAAGGAGATGGGAGCAAGAAGAGCTATGATGCTGCCGGTAAGCGCTCCATTTCACTGTAGCCTGCTGCGGCCGGTAGAACAACAACTGAAAGAGGAATTGGACAAGATTGATATTAAGGATGCAGCCATACCTGTGATAGCAAACGTTACTGCCAAGGAAGAAAAAGACAGCCGGCACATTAAACAGAATCTAATTACACAGGTAAGCAATCCTGTTCTCTGGGAAGAAAGCGTCAGGCGGATGGTTGAGCTGGGTGTCGGAACCTTTGTTGAAATTGGACCCGGAAAGACATTGACGTCATTTGTCAGGAAAATAAACAAAGAAGTGAACGTGCTGAATATTGAAAATCTGGAAACGCTTCAAAATGCCCTGATTAAACTGGAGGGGATTAAATGTTACAGTTAAAAGGCAAGTCTGCCGTTGTTACCGGCGGGTCAAGGGGTATAGGCAGGTCAATAGCCATTAACCTTGCGCGCTTAGGTGCAAGTGTGGCAGTAAACTATACCAGCAACTCGGCGGCTGCCGAAGAAACAGTTAAAGAAATTACCGGGTCTGGGGGTAAGGCAATAGCGATTGCTGCAAACGTAGCCCAGGCCCAACAGGCCAATACTCTGATAGAAAGTGCCGCAGAGCAATTTGGTACGGTACACATACTGGTAAACAGCGCAGGTATTACACGGGACGGGCTGCTGATGAGGATGAAGGATGAGGAATGGCAGCAGGTTATCCAGACCAACCTGACAGGAGTATTTAATTGTACCAGAGCGGTATCACGGATAATGCTCAAACAAAGATGGGGAAGAATTGTAAATATTTCATCCATAGTAGGTATAAAGGGCAATGCCGGGCAAGCTAACTACTGCGCTTCAAAGGCCGGAGTTATAGGCTTTACAAAGGCGGCCGCCAAGGAACTGGGGAGCAGAGGAATAACCGTTAACGCAATCGCTCCGGGCTACATACAAACCGATATGACCGGAAAACTACCCCAAAGTGCCAGGGATGAGATGCTAAGCAGAGTGCTGTTGGGGAGACCGGGTAGACCGGAGGATGTTGCTTGGCTTGCCGCTTTCTTAAGCAGTGACCTGAGTTCTTACATTACCGGACAAATAATTAGCGTTGACGGTGGAATTGTTATGTAATATATTTAATATATATTTTATAGCGAAAGCTTGGAAGGAGGTGACAAGATGATTTTTGAAAAGGTTAAAGAGATAATTGCAGACCAATTGGGCGTGGACGAAGAGGAGATTGTTAGCGAAGCCTCCTTTATAGCTGATTTAGGAGCTGATTCCTTAGACCTGGTTGAGCTGATAATGGCTTTGGAGGAAGAATTCGATATGGAGATCCCCGATGAGGACGCAGAGAAAATCACCACTGTGGGGGACGCGGTAGAGTACATAAAGAATAATAACTAACCCGAAGGTCCCGATTTCATCGGGACTTTCTTGAGTAGACTGCAAATCCTTGTGATTTGATTAAATAGTTGAGTATAATTTTTATATAGGAGGTCACCGAATTGGAAAAAAGAGTTGTTGTTACTGGGTTGGGAGCGGTAACTCCTGTTGGATTGGGTAAGGATAAGCTATGGTCCTCACTGAAGAATGGAGAATCCGGTATTGACAGGATAACAAAATTTGATGCCCATGGGTTTGACTGTACCATCGCTGCAGAAGTGAAGGATTTTGTACCCGAAGATTTTATAGATAGGAAGGAAGCAAGGCGTATGGATACTTTTACTCAATACGCCATTGCCGGTGCAAAAATGGCGGTGGAAGACGGTTCGATTGATATGGACGGAGTTGACAAAAACAGGATTGGAGTAGTATTGGGTTCGGGAATCGGGGGCATAGAAACACTGGAAAACCAGTTCAGGGTTATGCTGGGAAAGGGCTCCTCAAGAATAAGTCCCTTTTTTATACCCATGATGATTTCCAATATGGCTGCAGGACAAGTCTCTATAGTATTTGGAGCAAGAGGGCCAAATCAGACGGTTGTTACTGCCTGTGCTTCAGGGACAAACGCCATTGGGGATGCCTTCAGGATAATTCAGCGGGGAGATGCAGATATGATTATTACCGGTGGTACCGAGGCATCGGTAACGCCTATAGCAGTGGCGGGATTTTGCTCCATGAAGGCTCTCTCCACCAGGAATGATGACCCAAAGGGTGCCAGCAGGCCCTTTGATAAGGACAGAGACGGCTTTATTTTGGGCGAGGGTTCGGGCATACTAATACTCGAAGAACTAGGACATGCCATAAAAAGAGGTGCAAAAATCTATGCAGAGATTGCAGGCTACGGAATGACGGCGGATGCTCACCATATAACCGCCCCTGCTCCGGGTGGAGTGGGAGCTGCCATGGCCATGGAGAGGGTTTTGGCAGATGCGGGGATTACAGCCCAGGAAGTTGATTATATTAATGCCCATGGAACATCCACCGAATACAACGACAAGTTTGAAACGGCTGCCATAAAGCAGGTGTTCGGCCAACACGCCTATAAGCTGGCAATCAGCTCGACCAAATCTGTCACAGGCCATTTGCTGGGAGCGGCAGGAGGTGTAGAGGCCATAGCCGCAATAATGGCAATACAGGAAGGCTATGTGCCGCCTACCATCAACTATAAAACCCTCGACCCCGATTGCGATTTGAACTATATACCCAACAAAGGTGAGAAAAGGGACGTAGTATATGCCATTTCCAATTCCCTTGGTTTTGGAGGACAAAACGCCAGCATCTGCTTTAAAAGGTATGAATAGACCGTTATTAGCTCAATGTTTTTGGCGCCAATTTATGCTATAATATAATAAGGTGCATTTTTCCATACCGATTGTTCTGAAAGGATGTTAGGTTTGAGAGACAGAGCAAAAAGGCTGGAGGAACTCGGCATACTGCAGAGCAGACTTGGTTACCGGTACAAGGAAGCGAGTCTGCTCAATACCGCCTTAACCCACAGTTCCTACGCCAATGAAAGAAACCTTTCCATAGAACATTATAATGAAAGGCTTGAATTTCTGGGCGATGCCGTACTTGAGATGGTGACCAGCGAGTTTTTGTATAACAGGTTTAAGGGACACCCCGAAGGGGCTTTGACCAAAATGAGAGCTTCATTGGTTAGGGGAGACGCCCTGGGTTTATATTCGTCCAAATTAGGGCTGGGCGACTTTTTGTTAATGGGTAAAGGAGAAGAGAACACCGGCGGTAGGAAGAGAGCTTCGATTCTTGCCGATGCCTTTGAAGCTGTCATTGGCTCCATATATATTGACGGCGGGTACCAACCGGCCAGAAATTTTGTATTAAGGTACATTGAGGACAGGATTGATATTTCAGCAGACCCGATATATGCCAGGGATCACAAAACTGAATTGCAGGAGAGAGTACAGGCATCAGGAGGACAAGCCATAGAATACAGATTGACAGCCCAGGAGGGGCCCGACCACGATAAGACCTTTCGCATACAAGTATGCATAGGCGGGGAAATTTCCGGAGAGGGTATGGGCAAGAGCAAAAAGGAAGCCCAACAGAACGCTGCAAAAAGGGCTTTAGAAAAACTGGAGGAATAATATGTCCAAAACCCATTTTATAATACCATTTTTCATTCCCCATGTTGGATGCCCCTATAGTTGTATATTCTGCAATCAAAATAGAATAACGGGGAGAGAGTCCTCGGTTTCTCCCGAGGAGATACTTCCCACCATAGAGCAGTACCTTGCTACTTTTCCCCCGGGTACCAAAGGGGTTGAAGTTGCTTTTTTTGGGGGAAGTTTTACCGGTATACCCATTAGATTGCAGAATGCCTTTTTGGAAAAGGCATATTATGCAAAAAAGAATGGCCTTATTGAAGGGATAAGAATGTCCACCCGACCGGATTATATAGACCAGACCATCCTGAACAGATTGAAGAAATACAGGGTGGATACCATAGAACTGGGCGTTCAGTCCATGAGTGACCATGTATTGGATAATAGCTGCAGAGGTCATACATCGGAAGATGTAATAAGAGCTTCAAAACTAATACGGGAAAACAAGTTTACGCTGGGCCTGCAGATGATGATAGGACTGCCTGGTTCGGACCGTGATACAGAAATAGAGACTGCGAGACAGATTTGCCGGCTAAAGCCCACCATGGTAAGAATTTACCCTGCGCTGGTAATCCGGGGCACAACCCTTGAGGTCATGTACAGCCAAGGCCAATACAAACCGCCGGATTTAGAAAATGCTGTACAAACATGTGCTGTCATAGCCGAAATGTTTATCAGAGAAAACATTAATATTATAAGGATTGGTCTTCAGCCCACATATCTGATAAACACGGGAAAAGAAGTGGTGGCCGGTCCCTTTCATCCGTCATTCAGACAATTGGTTGATTCATTGCTTTTGCGAAAATCCCTAAAGAAGGTTTTAGACCAAAGGGGGATTGACCCAAAGATAAGGGTGGTCATTGAGGTAAACCCCTCCATGCTTTCGACACTGCAGGGGATAAGAAAGAATAGCGTTGCAAAACTAAGGGAGGAATTTCCGGGAATTGAAGAGAGGATTGCTCAAAACAAATGCCTCGGAAAAACCGTAATAAAATTCTGGTACAATGACAGCTGTTTTGAGATTGATTATAACCAGGTTTTAAGCAAGGGCTGATAGAATATGCCTGATTTGTGTAAAACCCGGAAGTAATAATGCCGGAGGTAATGTCTATGCATCTTAAAAGAATTGAAATAAAAGGGTTCAAATCCTTTGCAGACAAAATAAATCTGGAGTTTGACGATGGTATTGCAGCTATCGTGGGACCTAACGGAAGCGGTAAGAGCAATATTGCCGATGGCGTACGATGGGTTTTAGGTGAGCAGAGTATTAAGGCACTTAGAGGCAGCAGGATGGAGGACGTAATATTTTCGGGTACAGACAACAGGAAGGCGCTGGGGTTTGCTGAGGTTTCAATAACCCTTGACAATAAAGACGGGCGTTTGCCTATTGAATACTCCGAGGTTATGGTTACACGCAGGGTATTCAGGTCGGGTGAAAGCGAATATTATCTGAATAAAACAGGATGCAGGCTAAAGGACATAAACGAGCTGTTTATGGATACCGGCGTGGGCAAGGAAGGCTATTCTATTATCGGTCAGGGAAGGATAGACGAAATACTCAGTTCAAAGGCCGAGGACAGGCGCAGGATATTTGAAGAGGCTGCGGGCATTGTCAAATACAAGAGCAGGAAAGATGAAGCCGAAAGAAAAATGAAAAAGACCGAGGAAAACCTTTTGAGGCTGGGGGATATTATAGAGGAACTGCAGAAACAAATCGGCCCATTACATGAGCAAAGCCAAGTTGCAAAGGCGTACATAGAGATGCGCGAACAGCTAAAGCACCTTGAACTCAGCATATTTGTAAGAAGTATTGAAAGATTGAACACGCAAAAAAACCAGGTGAATGAAAAGATAAAAGAGTACCAAAGACTGGTTTACGATAGAAACAGTACCAGCACCCGTATGGAGGACGAATTTAACAGCCTGGGGAGCAGGATACAGCAGCTTGAAGAAGAGCTGAAGGAAATCCAGGATAAAATACACTGCAAAATAAACCTTGCAGAAAAAAAAGATGGAGAGGTAAAAGTACTTCTGCAAAAAATCCAAAGTGAAAATGAAAGTATAAACATGCATACAAGAGAACTCCAGAAGATAGAGCAGGGAAGACAGGAAATTGAAGAAGAAAAAAGTAAAAGAAGCCAGGAGATTCAGGATATTAAAAAGGAGCTGGAAGATAAAAAAAGGATAATTGAGTCTTTCCAGGCCAATCTGGACTCCATAGGTGCACAGGCAGGGGAGGAAGAGAAGAGGGCTGAGGAGATTAAAGCCCAAATCATAGAAAACTTGAACAATATATCAGAATTGAACAGCAAAGCCAACAGTTTAAAAACTCTCAATGAGACCATATACAAACGCAAAATCCAATTACTGGAGGAAATGCAAAACGTTGAAGAGCAAATAACCGACGCCAGGGATGAGAAAAAAGACCTGAATAATAGGGTACAGGGTCTGGGTAAACAATTGGAGGACAAATCCCGGCAGCGGGATACACTAACAAAGAAACTGAACAGCATCAAACAAGAGCGACTGCAGTTGGAGCAAAAACAAAAAAAGCTAATGGAAGGATTGGGCTCCGACAAGTCAAAGCTGGCTTTACTGACACAAATGGAGAAGGAATATGACGGCTATTCAAGAAGCGTAAGAGGGCTTATTGAGGCCTGCCGGAACAATACCGGTCTTTCTAGGGGTATAATAGGACCCGTTGCAGAGCTTATTAAAGTGGAACCGGGACTGGAAAGGGCTATGGAAATCGCCCTGGGCTACAGCCTGCAAAATATAGTAACCAATACTCAGGAGGATGCAAAAACGGCAATAGAATTTTTGAAACGCAATACTCTCGGACGGGCTACTTTTTTGCCAGTCAGCTCAATAAAACCCAGACATCTTAATACAAACGAGGAAAAAGCTCTACACATGAAAGGCTGCATAGGGAGGGCATCCGAGCTTGTGAAGTGCCCTGATAAAATACGGAATATAATTGACAATTTACTGGGCAGAGTGGTAGTTGTAGACTGCCTTGACAGCGGAATAAAAATAGCAAGAGCTTACAGTTACAGCTTCAGGGTGGTTACCGTGGAAGGAGACGTTATTAACACGGGAGGATCTATGTCGGGGGGAAGCATCAGCAGCAAAGAAACAGGCCTTTTGCAGCGTAAAGGAGAGATTCAGCTGCTGGGCAGTTCAATTAACGATATGGAAGGTGAAAGCCACCGGCTGAACAAATCAATCCGGGAATTGGCTCATGAGGTACAGGATATTGAAGACGAAATTCAGAGGCTGGGAAGCAGTCTCTATGATTTGGAGCTGGACAGGATACGGCTGAAAGAGATGATGGAAGCTAAGGAAAAAGAATTGGCCGAAAGAGAGGCAAAAAGACTGCAGCTGGAATCCGAGAAGCATATGTTGGAAGCAGATTACTATGAAACCCAGAACAACATGGAAAGCATATATGAAAAGATAAAAGAAAAAGAGGCCGACAACAAAGAAAAACAGGAGTTGATAAAAAACCTGCAAAGGCTTAGTTCGGAGAGAAAGCAGGACAGGGAGAACATAGTGCAGCAGATAACGGTGCATAGGGTTGAAGCTGCACGGCAGGGACAAAAACTGGAGGATGTACAGGCCGGATTCCAAAGGTCGGTTTTATCACTGCAAAGACTGCAGTCATCAGTTATTGAGAGAGAAAAGGAGATCGAAATTAATAAGAAAAATATTGAGCAGCTGCAGAGTGAGATGTCTGCACTCCGCCAGGAAATTGCCAGGCTTGTTGAGGAAAAGGACAAAGATAATGAGGAAATGACAAAGCTGCAGCAGATAAAGGCGGAATGTCAGCTCAAAATCAAAGAGAAGGACCAGATAAACAAGGAACTCAACAAGGAGATTTCCGAGCTGGAAAAGAAAATAAACAGGGCTGAAGTACAACTGGCAAAGACAGAAATGGAACTAAACAATTTGCACGACAGAATGTGGGAAGAATATGAGGTAACCCGTATTCAGGCTCTGGATTACAAGTGTGATATAGAAGACGAGAAGGGAGCCCGTATAAAGATTAACCGGCTCAAAGAAAATATTAAAGAACTGGGAAATATCAATATGAATGCTATTGACGAGTATGCCAAGGTGAAAGAAAGATTTGATTTCCTAAACGCTCAGAAGGACGATCTGGAAGGAGCAAGGGAATCTCTTAAAAAAATAATAAACGAAATGCTGGATACAATGAAAGAGCAGTTTAGTGAGCAGTTTAAAATAATCAACGACAGTTTTGGAGTGGTTTTCAAGGAGTTATTTGGAGGAGGTAAGGCTCAAATACTGCTTGCCGATCAGGATAATATACTTGAATCCGGGATTGATATAATTGCACAGCCGCCGGGGAAGAAGCTGCAGCACCTTACTTTATTGTCGGGTGGAGAAAAAGCCCTGACGGCAATTGCACTGTTGTTTGCAATTCTATCGGTGAAACCATCGCCTTTTTGTATACTGGATGAGATAGAGGCCGCCCTTGACGACGCAAACGTAGAAAGGTTTGGCTCATTTCTGAAAAAATTGTCCGGTGATATACAGTTTGTTGTTATAACCCACAGAAAAGGAACAATGGAAATAGCCAACAATCTTTACGGGGTAACCATGGAGGAGAAGGGCATTTCAAAGCTGGTCTCGGTGAAGCTGGAGGATATGGTAAGCTAGGAGGTAGAATGCTATGGCGGAGAAGCATGCAGGAATATTACCAAGGTTTATGGAAGGCCTGAAAAAAAGCAGAGAAGATATCAAAAAAAAGATAGATAGTATCTTTACTCTGGGAAATAAACCGGAACAGGAAATGCTGGAAGAGCTTGAGGAAGTGCTTATTACCTCGGATGTCGGGGTGGATACCAGTCTTGAAATAATAAACACACTGACCGAAAGGGTAAGACAGGATAAGACAATCACCGGAGAAAGGGTGAGGGAAGAACTTAAGAGAATCCTTAAGGAAATGATGGAGAAGGATATCCCGGAAGATAAGGCCGCCGATGTGCCATCGGTTATTCTTGTTGTGGGGGTGAATGGCGTTGGAAAAACCACAACAATAGGCAAACTTGCTGCCCTATACAAGAATAAAGGCTGTAAAGTGCTGGTGGCTGCTGCAGATACCTTCAGGGCTGCTGCCATAGAGCAGCTGGAGATATGGGGCAGGAGAGCCGGTGCCGACATAGTAAAACACAGCCAGGGTGCCGATCCCGCAGCTGTTGTGTTTGATGCATTAAGTGCAGCAAAGGCAAGGAAAGCCGATATACTTATCTGTGACACAGCCGGCCGTCTGCATAATAAAAAGAATCTGATGGAAGAGCTAAAGAAGGTTCAGAGAATAATCAACAGGGAAGCCGAAGGTTTTAAAAGGGAGACCTATCTTGTACTGGATGCCACAACGGGTCAGAATGCCCTTGTTCAGGCAAAGATGTTCAAAGAGATAACCGATATTACCGGTGTGGTATTGACCAAGCTGGATGGTACGGCCAAGGGCGGCATTGTTTTGGCCATAAAAAATGAACTGGGTATCCCAGTTAAATTTATTGGCATAGGCGAAGGAATGGAGGACCTGCAGCCCTTTGACGGAAACGTCTTTGTAGAGGCTTTGCTGGGGTGAGTTTAAGAATAAAGGTTGACAATCTGATAATAATAATATAGAATACGCCTGTAAAGCATATTGCCTTTACAGGCTTTTAAGGTGATGGGAAATGGAAGACAGATTTGTTGAGATGGCGCTTTTATATGACTTTTATGGCAAAATACTGACGGCTAAGCAGCAGGAGATAATAGAACTGTATTATATGAAGAATTTTTCACTGGGTGAAATAGGAGAGCTGTTAAAGACAAGCAGACAAGCGGTATATGATAATCTGAAAAGAGCGGAAAAGCAGCTTAATAGCATTGAAGACAGGCTGGGGCTGGTATGCAGATATCAAAGGGAAGAGAAACAGTGGTCCCAAACAATCAAACGCCTTGATAACGTAATAATGGCACTTGACAGGGAGTATAGTAATCATGAGATGGTAAAAGAGTTACAGGATATAAGGGAGTTCATAGGCTCCATAACAGGAGGTTAAGATATATGGCTTTTGAAGGATTAACGGAAAAGCTGCAGCAAACCTTTAAAAAGCTGAGGGGTAAAGGAAAACTGTCCGAAAAGGACGTAAAGGAAGGTATGCGGGAAGTCAAGCTGGCACTGCTGGAAGCCGACGTCAATTTTCTGGTGGTTAAGGATTTTATAAACAAGGTCACAGAGAGGGCAGCAGGAAGCGAAGTAATGGACAGCTTAACGCCGGGCCAGCAGGTGATAAAGATTGTCAACCAGCAGCTTGTTGAATTGATGGGGGGAACCTCCAGCAAGCCGGTTTTTTCCTCAAGGGGTATTACAAAGATAATGCTGGTGGGACTGCAGGGGGCAGGCAAGACAACAGCCGCAGCCAAGCTGGCCAAATACTTTGAAAAGCATAACGGGAAGCATCCGCTGATGGTGGCCTGCGACATATACAGACCTGCTGCCGTCAAGCAGCTTCACGTTGTTGGAGATAAGGCCGGCATACCGGTGTTCTCAATGGGAGAAAAAATCAAACCGTCCGACATTGCAAAGGCAGGTATTGCCGAAGCAGAAAAGAGCGGCAGAGACGTGGTAATTCTGGATACCGCAGGCCGGCTTCATATTGACGATACTCTCATGCAAGAGCTGGAAGATATGAAAAACAAGATAAAGCCCGACCAGGTGCTGCTGGTTGTGGATGCTATGACAGGACAGGACGCTGTCAATGTTGCAGAAAGCTTTAATGGCAGGATTGGTATCGATGGCGTAATTCTTACCAAGCTTGACGGGGATACCAGGGGAGGAGCCGCTATTTCTGTCAAGGCAGTTACCGGTAAACCTATCATATTTGCCGGTACCGGGGAAAAGGTGGAAGATATTGAGCCTTTCCATCCCGACCGTATGGCATCCCGTATTCTGGGGATGGGCGATGTGCTCACCCTTATTGAAAAGGCACAGCAGGGATTTGACGAAAAAAAGGCTTTGGAGCTTAACAGGAAACTGAAAAGCCAGCAGTTTACCCTGGAGGATTTTTTGGAGCAGCTTGGTCAGGTAAAGAATATGGGTCCCATAGATCAGATTATGGGCATGATACCCGGTATGAAGGCGGGCAAGATGGGCCCTATGGAAATAGATGAGAAAGAGTTGGCCAGAATAGAGGCAATAATCAAATCCATGACTCCGGAAGAGAGAAGGGAACCGTCGATAATCAACGGAAGCAGGAGAAAGAGAATTGCAGCCGGAAGCGGTACAAGAATACAGCAGGTAAACCGGCTGATAAAACAGTTCGAGCAGACCAGAAAGCTTATGAAGCAATTTTCCGATATGGGAAAAAACCCAAGAAAAGGCAAGCCCGGTTTTCCCTTTATGTAATAGATTGTACAGTGCTAAACAGATAATGTAATGTTGAGGAGGTGAAGATATGGCAGTAAAGATAAGACTGAGAAGGATGGGAGCCAAGAAAAGACCTTTCTACAGGATTGTGGTTGCGGATTCCAGGTCTCCAAGGGATGGAAGATTTATAGAGGAAATTGGGTATTATAATCCAATATCCCAGCCAAAGGAGATAAAAATAGATTCGGAGAAGGCAGCCGAGTGGCTGAGCAAAGGCGCAAAGCCTTCGGACACCGTTAAAGCATTATTACAGTCCAATGGGGTCTACGAGCAGCTTAAAGAGAAAAGCCAAGAGAAGTAACCGGAGGTGCAGTCATGAAGGAATTGGTTGAACTGATTGCCCGCTCACTGGTTGATTATCCCGACAGGGTTGAAGTCAAGCAGGTGGACGGAGAACAGTCAATAATAGTAGAGCTAAAGGTAGCACCTGAAGATATGGGCAAGGTGATTGGAAAGCAGGGAAGAATCGCCAAGGCCATAAGGACAATAGTCAAAGCTTCGGCCATGAAGGAGAATAAGAGGGTAGTAGTGGAGATAATAGAATAAAGGGTCAGGTCAGCCTGGCTCTTTATTCCTAAAGCTTGGTGGTGTCAGGATGGACTACTATAGAATTGGATATATAGCCAATACTTTAGGTGTAAAGGGAGAACTGAAAGTACTGTTACTTACAGATAATGCCAACCGATTTAATGGTCTGAAAGCCTGTTATGTTGATACCTGTAACGGCAGATTGCAGGTGGAAGTGGAAAAATACAGGCCATACAAGGCAAACTGTATCGCGTTGAAATTAAGAGGATATGATAACATAAATTCTGTTCTGGACTTTAAGGGGAAGTATCTGGAGGTCGACAAGGATAACCTTGCAAGGCTGGAAAAGGGTCATTATTATATATTTGAAATAATCGGATGCAGGGTATTGACAATGGACGGAGCCAGTTTGGGTAGTGTGGCCGATGTGTTGTCACAAGGAGCAAACGATTTGTATGTGGTTACGGGGGAGAAAGGGGAAATACTCATTCCTGCGGTCAAAGAAATGGTAAAGGATATCGATATAATAGGAAAGACTATAAGGGTTGACCTGCCGGAGGGTTTGATAGAATGAAGATTGATATTTTGAGCCTTTTCCCGGAAATGTTCAGCGGGTTTTTAAACAGCAGTATTCTGGGGAAGGCCATAGAAAACGGTATTATACAGGTTGCTCTCATAAACATCCGGGATTTTTCCCGGGATAAGCACCGGAGAGTTGACGATTATCCTTACGGGGGAGGTGCAGGCATGGTTATGATGCCGCAGCCCCTTTATGATGCCGTCAGTTCAATAAAAAAGGAGCATCCGGCTGCACGGGTGGTACTGACCAGCCCCCGGGGAAAACCTTTGGTCCAAAAGAAGGCGCAGCAGCTCAGCCAAGAAGAGCATATGGTCATAATATGCGGGCATTATGAAGGTATAGACCAGAGGATAGTAGACAGCATAGTGGATGAGGAAATATCCATTGGCGATTATGTTCTGACCGGCGGTGAACTGCCGGCAATGGTAATTGTGGATGCAGTAACGCGGCTGCTGCCGGAAGTGCTCGGCAGTCCCCGCTCTCTGGAGGAGGAATCCTTTAAAGGGGGTTTGCTGGAATACCCTCAGTATACACGTCCTGCCGAATTCATGGGTATGGCGGTACCAGAGGTTCTGCTGTCGGGCAACCATAAAAGAATTGAGGAATGGAGAAGGGAAAAGGCCCTGGAAGCAACAAGGAAATTCAGGCCGGATCTTCTGGAGTCTTAAAGAGCTGATTTAGCAGCATGACAGTGGAAAAGGAAAAATTCATTGTGATATACTGAGCTATGTGCTATAATATCACTTGGCATAATGGGCGGTCCTCTTCTGCTTTAGGCAGTACGAACGTCTAGGAGGGAAGGAGGTACAAAATGGATCTGGTAAAAATGGTGGAAAGCGAACAGATTAAGAAGGAGATACCTGCTTTTCAGGTAGGGGATACCGTTAAGGTACACGTTAAGATTAAGGAAGGAAACAGGGAAAGGATACAGGTCTTTGAAGGAATTGTAATTAAAAGACAAAACGGCGGTATTAACGAAAGCTTCACCGTAAGAAGGATTTCTTATGGAGTTGGCGTTGAAAGGACTTTCCTTTTGAATTCTCCTAAGCTGGATAATATAGAAGTAGTTAGAAAGGGAAGAGTAAGAAGGTCGAGACTGTATTATCTTAGGGATAGAGTAGGTAAAGCCGCCAGGGTAAAAGAAAGGAAATAACAGACACTATGGGACTGCCGGCAGTCCCATAATTTGTTTTAAGGACAAGACAGCCGGTGGAAAGTAAAGCTTAATATACAATCAATTATTGAAATATAAAAATAGAATCTGAAGAGACGCAGCATACTACTGGAGGGTAGGATATGACCGGAAAAACCAAAAGTCAGGCCAGGGAATGGGTTGAATCTATTGTAATTGCCATAGTAATTGCCATCATTATAAAGGCATTTATATTTGAAACGGTTTTGGTGGATGGACATTCAATGCTTCCAACCTTAAGAGACAAGGACAGACTGGCAGTAAACAAAATCGGTTACAGGATTACCGGTCCGCAAAATGGTGAGATTGTAGTGTTTAAATACCCTGCCGATCCGTCGCTGATGTTCATTAAAAGGGTAATAGGAGTAGAAGGCGACAGGGTAGAGATACGCAACCATAAAGTGTATGTCAATGGAGTAGAGCTTGATGAACCCTATATAAGCGAAAGACCGCTTGGGGAATTCCCCGAGGTTGTAGTTCCTCCGAATACTGTGTTTGTGTTGGGTGATAATAGAAATGACAGCAGGGACAGTAGATTTACCGATGTAGGTTTCATCCCCGTCAAGAACATTCGCGGAGAAGCTGTGGCCAGGATGTGGCCTCTGCCTCCACAAAAAATAAATTAATTGAGGTATATGCTGTGAAAGTACAATGGTACCCGGGTCATATGACAAAAACAATAAAGGAAATCAAGGAAAATCTCAAACTGGTGGATTTTGTGATTGAATTGCTGGATGCAAGGATACCGTACAGCAGCAGCAACCCCGAGATAAAAAAACTGGTCCCGGATGCCAAAAGGGTTATTGCCCTGAATAAATCCGACCTTGCCGATGCCTCAATCACCCGACAGTGGCTTAAATATTTTTCCGGCAAATCAATTAAAGGGCTTGCCATAGATTCCGTAAGAGGGTATGGCATTAAGGAGCTTTTGGATGTAATATCTGATATGGGAGCAAGCGTAAGGGATAAATGGCAGCAGCGGGGCAGGAAAAATAAGACTATAAGAGTTATGATAGTCGGCATTCCAAACGTAGGAAAGTCTTCACTAATAAACAGAATAGCAAAAAGAACCTCTGCCAGGACCGGCGACAGGCCAGGCGTAACCAGGGGCAAACAGTGGATAAAAGTAACCGATAGTATAGACCTGTTGGATACTCCCGGTATACTTTGGCCAAAGTTTCAGGACCCGGAAGTGGGATTAAATCTTGCAATTACCGGAGCTATAAAAGAGGAAATAATAGACAGGGAAGAGCTTGCGGTAAAACTGATTGAAAAGCTTGGCAAAATAGGCCCGGGTATTATTGAAAAAGGATATGGAATAACCGAAGCTTACGATACCTCCTTTGAAACACTGGAAAGGATAGGCAGTATCCGGGGCTGTCTTATGAAGGGCGGAAAGGTTGATACGCTGAGAGCGTCGCGGATACTGATGGATGATTACAGAGCCGGTAAACTGGGGCGAATATCCCTTGAACTGCCTGAAAGCACCTTTGACTGAGGTGCTTTTACTTCTAGGCTTAGATAAAGGGGGAGTTTAATGTTAAAAACGGGTATTGCACAAATAAAAGATTACATAAAGCAACTGGACAGCCGTCAACAATACCGATTAATTCCCCAACTGCTTGAAGATGAACGGACGTCGGTAAGAAATATTGGAAAGCAACTGCAGAATAAATTAAAGAGAGAGACCCAGGAGTTCGAAAGAATAAATAGGATGAAGGAAATGGAAAAGGGGCTGAGACGCAAGGGGTTCAGTTTGATTGCCGGAATAGATGAAGCCGGGCGGGGACCTCTGGCAGGACCGGTTGCCGCTGCTGCAGTAGTACTGCCCGATGGCTTTTGTGTGCCCGGGGTTAATGATTCAAAGAAACTATCTCCTCAAAGGCGGGAAGAGCTGTATCAGAGAATAGTAGAAGAGTCTCTGGATTACGGGGTGGGTATGGTGGATAACATCGAGATTGACAGGATTAATATTCTTAATGCAACCTACAGAGCTGCAGGAATTGCAGTTGAAAAACTAAAAAAGTATCCCGATTGTTTATTGCTGGATGCAATAAGACTGCCTGGCTACAGTTGTTACCAGAAGAGCGTAATTAAAGGTGACCAGAAATGCTTGTCGATTGCTGCTGCAAGCATAGTGGCAAAAGTGACCAGAGACAGGTATATGTTGAAATTGCACCAATGCTATCCTCAGTACAACTTTGAGCAGAACAAAGGATATGGCACCCGGGAGCACATAAAAGCAATTATGGAACACGGTCCAAGCCCCGTACACCGAAACACCTTCATACAAAATATACGGAGGTAGTAACTATGAGGATGAGTCCGGTAATGCTGGAGTTGATAGCAAAAAATATAACCGATATACCTCCACTGAAGGCAGGCGAGATTTTAGCTGCACGGGTTCTCCGGATTGAAGGGGAAATGCTGCTGTTACTGCTCAGCAACAAGACGGTACTGCATTCAAAACTCGTAGCAGATGTGGAGCTGCGGCAGGGGCAGGAAATAACTCTGATAGTAAAGAATATAAAAGACGGCAGGATTGAGCTTACCATCGCATCCGAACAGAAGCCGGGATTAAGTAACGTGGAAAACGCACCGGACAAAAACAATATTCAGATAAGGCGGGAAAGCGTACCTATAGCACAAAAGCTTATGGAAAATACGGCGGACAAAAACAATATTCAGATAAGCCGGGAAAGCATACATATAGTCGAAAAGCTTGCGGAGAACGGACTGCCGGTAACTGCAAAAACCCTCGATGGTATACAAAGAGCAGTAAAGCATATTGTTTACCTGCAGGACAATATGGCGCTAATAGCCCGGAACCCCATACCGGCTGAATGGGATGTAATAAACACTTCTCTCGACCAAATAGTGAAATGGATGGTTTTTGTAAAGGAAGATACAGGCCAAGGATACGTTGAAACAGAGAAAACCATTGAACAGGAGAAGTTGCTGTTATTGATGGAAGAATTGACGGGGTCAGCCCCTGAGGATATAATAAAACTCAGGAAATTCGGACTTAAGCAAACTCCTTACAATTTGATAATGGCAAAAAATTTGAGGGAAAATAAAGGGTTTCTAGACATATTGTTGAAATTGTTTTATGGAAACCGAGATAGAGAAGGAAGGACCGACAATCGACCGGCACCGCAAAGCCCCGGTTGGATTAAATACGAGGAAAATGGAAACAAGCCTGGATCAAAAGCATTTATGACAGACAATATTACTGTTGAAGATGCAAAAAGTGAAATTAAGCCCATTGATATAACCAGGCTGCTGGAAAGCACTCTACGGGAAGGAAAGGATAATCCAAGGCTAAAGGCAGCTGCTGAGCTGCTGACACAAAAGACTGCCTTTCTAAATAAATCGCTGGCCAGCCAGAACCAATGCATTTTTCCGTTTCTATTTGATGGACAGGTTTCAGAATGTATAATAAGAAGAAATAAAGGTAATTCAAAAAAAAGTGAACAGAAGCCTGAAGTAATTGAGTTGGAAATAGATACTCACCTTTCATTCCTTGGCAGGATAAAGGCGCTCATAAGGTCCAGCGGAAAGGATATTGACTGTAGCTTTTCTGTTGAATCAGAGGATACAAAAGAATTGATTGAAAAGAATAAACATGATTTATTGAAGTGCATAAAAAAAGCCGGCTTTAGGGTTACAGGATTGAACTGTAAAAAATTTAGTCAAGAGACTAAAAAAACAGTGGACAAGTTTGTTGATTTGAAGGTGTAGCTATGGAGGAAAATCGTGTTGCTGCTTCAATTAAATACAATGCGCAGGATGGAGCTCCGAGATTGTCGGCATACGGACAAGGGTTTGTCGCGGATAAAATATTGGAGATAGCTGCCCAGGCCGGAGTTCCGGTATACAGGGAGGAAAACCTTGCTATGCAGTTGGGGAGTATAGAAGTAGGCAAGGAAATACCTCCGGAATTATATGAGGTAGTGGCTGAAGTTCTATCCTTTATATACTGTCTCAACCGTAAAAAAGGGGATGAAAAGAATGGTTTCGGGCAAGGCACTGGGTGAAATGGGAGAAAAGGCCGCCAGGTCATATCTGGAAGGGATTGGATATCAAATAATACAGGCAAATTACCGGGATAAGCTGGGTGAATTGGATCTTGTTGCCTTTGACGATAAAGTTCTTGCTTTTATAGAAGTGAAGACCAGGAGAAGCACAAGGTACGGGAGACCCTGTGAAGCCGTTGACAGGATAAAACAAAAGAAGATTGCAAAGGTGGCGCTGTCCTATCTGGCAAAAAATAAAATACTTCACAAGCAAATAAGGTTTGATGTGGTTGAAGTAATTATATGGGATAATCAGGTCAGGCAAATCCGGCTGGTAAAGGATGCATTTGATACCGTCAGGTAAGCGCCGACCAGGCTTGGAAATTCTTATCCGTATGCCTCTTACGCTCCTTCAACTGAGCATGCAAAAACTCCGCTGCAAATGATTTGATGCCTGTTTGTGAACTGTAAACTGCAAACCAGCGACAAGTACCTGGCATATTGTAACTGAATTAAAAGAAGGGTGATTTTAATGCTGTCAAAGATATACAGCTGTTGCTTTTTAGGACTGGACGGATACTGCGTTGAGATAGAAACCTTTATATCCAACGGCCTTCCATCATGCGCAATAGTTGGACTGCCCGATGCAGCGGTGAACGAATCAAAGGAAAGGGTTAGGTCGGCTATCAAGAATTCCGGCATGGAGTTTCCGCTTAGCAGGATAACCGTTAATATGGCACCGGCAGACATAAGGAAAGAAGGAGCATTTTACGATTTACCAATAGCATTGGGCATACTGCTGTCATCGAGACAAATTTCATCCGAATTCTCCCAGGAGAGTACTGCCTTTATCGGCGAGCTATCCCTTGGCGGGCAGGTCAAAGGCGTTAAGGGTGTGCTGACCATGGTAATCACACTCAAGGAAATGGGATTTAAAAGAATAGTGCTGCCCCAGGAAAACGCAGAGGAAGCTTCCATTGTTGAAGGAATGAAGATTATAGGGGTGAAATCCCTGGAAAATGCAGTGGAGTTTTTATATAACCCCGATAAATATCCGTGCTATAAAAGGAAGCATAAATGGCAGAAGTGTGCTGAACAAAAACTTGACTTCAGTGATGTGAAGGGACAGGAGAATGCAAAACGGGCACTGGAGATAGCAGCAGCCGGCATGCACAACATAATTCTCATAGGTCCTCCCGGATCCGGGAAAACAATGCTGGCTAAAAGGCTGCCGACAATTTTACCCGATCTAAACCAGGAACAAGCCCTTGAAGTAACAAAAATATACAGTATTGCAGGAAAACTCAAAGGGAAGTCGGTTATAAAAAGCCCTCCCTTCAGGACACCCCATCATACCATTTCTGCTATTGCTTTGGTAGGTGGAGGCAGCATACCCAAACCCGGAGAAATAAGTCTTGCCCATCAGGGTGTTTTATTTTTGGATGAAATGCCGGAGTTTCCCAGGAGAGTCCTGGAAGTGTTGAGACAGCCGCTGGAAAATGAAACAATTACAGTCGCAAGGGTAAATGCAACCTTCTCCTTTCCGGCCAAATTTTTACTTGCTGCCAGTGCAAACCCCTGCCCCTGCGGATACTATGGAGATAACCGAAAGGAATGCAGGTGCTCACCGAATGATATTCAGAAATATTTTGGCAGGATATCTGGGCCATTGATGGATAGGATTGACCTTCAGATTGAAGTGTCAAGGGTTGATATTATGGACCTTGAGCAAAAAGAAAACGGCTTGACTTCGGCACAAATAAAAGAAAGAGTAATCAAAGCACGCAGACTCCAATATAATAGGTTGATAGGCAAAGGGATTATGTATAACTCACAGCTCTCCATTAAGGATATAGAGGAGAATTGCTCGGTTACCGCCCACGCCATGGAATTTTTGAATATGACCTACAGCAACTTGAGTCTCAGCGCCAGAGGATATGTGAAGGTGCTCAAGATAGCTCGGACCATTGCAGACCTTGCATGCAGGGAAAGCGTGGAAACAGAGGATATTGCCGAAGCACTGCAGTACAGAATTCCCAATTAAGAGGTGAGGAACCATGGAACAGGACAAATATTTAATCTGGCTGTCCGGAATAAAAAAATTTGGCGGTATCAGAATCAAGAGGCTAATGGAGCATTTTGGCTCGGCTAAGGCAGTATGGGAGGCCAGTCCCGAGGAATTAAAAAAAATTAAGGGTATTGACAGGGAATTGTGCAGGCTAATTACTATTAACAGAAACGAGGAAAGATTGGAGCACTGCATGGACAGTCTTAGAAAGCATAATATTTCGACCATAGCCATATCATCGGGTTACTATCCAAAGCTGCTCAAAGAAACATATAACCCGCCTTATTTGTTATATGTAAAGGGTGACAAGAGTGTACTGAAGAAAAACTGTATAGCAATTGTCGGTTCAAGGAATGCAAGCTACTATGGAAAAAAAGTGGCTTTCAAACTTGCCGAACAGCTCTCGCGGGCGGGATATACAATTGTAAGCGGGCTGGCCAGGGGTATAGACAGTTATGCCCATAAAGGCGCTCTGGCGGTGGGAGGCTCAACAATAGCAGTAATGGGAAATGGTCTGGATATCATATATCCAAGGGAGAATTTTCAGTTGATGAGGGAAATTTCAAATAGTGGATTATTGCTAAGCGAGTATCCTCCCGGGACCAGTCCTTTGCGCGGTAATTTTCCGGCACGCAACAGGCTTATAAGCGGGCTCTCCTTAGGGGTGGTGGTTGTGGAAGCTTCCGAAAGGAGCGGAGCATTAATTACAGCAGATTTTGCACTGGAACAGAACAGGGAGGTATTTGCCGTGCCCGGAAACATAAACAGCATGACGAGTACCGGTACAAACAATCTGATAAAACAGGGAGCAAAGATTGTAAATCAGGTGGAAGACATATTGGAAGAATTCCCGTCGATAATACGGGAGAAACAGATCAAAAAAGATGGCAGCGGCGGGTTAAATAGCGTGATTAGTGGAAAAACTGAAGACAAAGTGCTTAAACTGATATCGGCACAACCTATTCATATAGAGGAATTGCTGGCCGAAAGCTGCCTTAAGATAAATGAACTAAACGCTCTGATAACCTTTCTTGAGGCTCAAGGGCGCATAAAAAGACTACCCGGTAATTATTTCGTAGTTAAGGAATGACGGAGGTGAAAGGATTGACAAAATACCTGGTAATTGTAGAATCACCGGCCAAGGCAAAAACAATCAAAAAATTCCTGGGAAAAGGCTATAAAATTGAAGCATCAATGGGACATGTCAGGGATTTGCCCAAGAGTCAGATGGGTATAGATAAAGAAAAGGGCTTCGAGCCAAAATATATAACCATAAGAGGAAAAGGACCGGTTGTTGATAGGATAAGAAAAACAGCAAAGGATGCCGAAAAGATACTGCTAGCCACCGACCCCGATAGAGAAGGGGAGGCAATTTCATGGCATCTTGCCAATATACTCAATATTGATACTAAATCATCCTGCAGAATAGAATTTAATGAGATAACAAAGGATGCAATCAAAAAGGCTGTCAAGAATCCCAGACCTATAGACAGCAGACTGGTAGAGGCCCAGCAGGCCAGAAGAATTGTAGACCGCTTGGTGGGGTACGAGATAAGTCCGCTTTTATGGAAAAAGGTAAAGAAGGGCTTAAGCGCAGGCAGAGTCCAATCGGTTGCGGTTAAACTAATCTGTGACCGTGAGAAGCAGATAGAAAAATTTGAACCCCAGGAATACTGGAGGTTGTTCGCAGAATTATATAAGGAACGAAAGAAGGATGGCTTTCAGGCAGAGTTGCATTCCCACAGGGGCCAAAAGATTTCAGTCGGTAACAGGGAGGAAATGGATGAAATACTTGCCGGAATAAAGGGCAAAGATTTTACGGTATCCCAGGTGAAGCTGGGTAAAAAAACCAGAAGCCCTTATCCTCCATACACAACAAGCAATTTACAGCAGGATGCCCACAATAAGCTGGGATTTACGGTGAAAAGGACCATGATGGCAGCTCAGCAATTATATGAGGGAATTGATATTCAAGGAGAGGAATCGGAAGGCCTGATTACATATATGAGAACCGATTCGGTCAGAGTATCGGAGGTTGCTCTGGGACAGGTCAGGGATTTGATAAAGAAAGAATGGGGAGGAAGCTTTCTGCCAGACAAGCCCAGGTATTACAAAGGCAGGAAAGGGGCCCAGGAAGCTCACGAAGCCATAAGACCGACGTCTGTTTACAGGAGTCCGGACAGCCTAAAAGCATCACTAACTTCCGACCAGTTTAAAATATACAGTTTGATATGGAAGAGATTTGTAGCTTCACAGATGAGCAATGCCCAGTACAATACGCAAAACGTAAGCATAGGATGTGGAGACTATATTTTTAAAGCCTCTGGCCTTACTATTGTATTTAAAGGGTTTTTGCAGGTAATGGAGGATGACCAGGAGAATAAGCAAAGTAAAATACCGCCGTTAAAGGAAGGAGATTTACTCAAAGTAAAAAGAATAGAAGACAAACAGTATTTTACACAGCCTCCTGCAAGATACACAGAAGCTTCATTAATTAAGACTCTTGAAGAAGATGGTATAGGAAGGCCCAGCACCTACGCTCCTGTTATTTCAACCATACTGCAGCGCGGCTATGTAGAAAAGGAGAAAAAATCGCTTCTCCCTACCTATTTGGGCAATATCGTGAATGAAGTTATGACAGAATATTTTGGAGAAATTGTCGATGTGGAATTTACAGCAGGAATGGAAGAGAAACTGGATGAAATAGAGGATAACGGCCTTGAATGGCGGAAGGTGGTAGCGGATTTCTATAATCCCCTTGAGTCAATGGTGGAAGAAGCCGAGAAAAAAATGGAAAAGATTATTATACAGGAAAAAGAGACCGATGAGATTTGTGAACTGTGCGGAAGGAATATGGTAATAAAGCATGGGAAATACGGAAAATTTCTGGCTTGTCCCGGTTTTCCCGAATGCCGTAATACAAAACCGTTTTTGGAAAAGGTAGGCGTTCAATGTCCTAAGTGCAAGGGGGATATTGTCCTTAAAAGAACCAAAAAAGGCAGAGTTTTTTATGGATGCAGCAGGTATCCGGATTGTGATTTTATGACCTGGAACAAACCAAAGGATGAGAAATGCAATGTTTGCGGTCAGCAGCTCTGGGAAGCCAAGGGAAAGAAAAAAAACGATACCGTATGCCTTAACGATAAATGCGAGAATTACAATAATGATTAGAACCGGTAAAGAACTTTTGTGTAATTTTCTTTAAGGTGGTGTTTAGTATGCTAAAGGGGACAACTATTGTAGCTGTTAGAAGAGATGGTAAAGCAGCTATTGCCGGGGACGGGCAGATAACCTTGGGTGAAAGTACCATAATGAAGCATTCGGCTAAAAAGGTCAGGAGAATATACAACGATAAGGTCTTGATTGGATTTGCGGGTTCGGTTGCAGATGCCCTTACTCTGACGGTGAAGTTTGAGGGTAAGCTTGAGCAATACGGAGGAAACCTGAAAAGGGCTTCGGTAGAGCTTGCAAAAGAATGGAGAACAGATAAGATACTTAGAAAGTTGGAGGCAATGCTTATAGCCATAGACAATGAAGCCCTGCTTGTAATCTCAGGTAACGGAGAAGTCATTGAACCCGACGACCATGTCATTGCAGTGGGATCGGGAGGGCCCTACGCCCTGGCAGCAGCAAAAGCATTATACGGGAATACACAACTGGAGGCGGGAGAGATTGCAGAGAGGGCATTGAAAATAGCATCTGCAATATGCGTTTATACAAATGACAACATATCGGTATTGGAGTTATAGTGTTAAAGGAGAGATGTTATGGTGAAAGAGTTAACTCCCTTTGAAATAGTGAAACTGCTGGATAATTACATTGTGGGCCAGGAGAAAGCGAAGAAATCGGTGGCAGTGGCTCTTAGGAACAGATACAGAAGGAGGCAGCTAACCGAAGAACTGCAGGAAGAGATAAGGCCCAAAAATATTCTTATGGTGGGTCCCACCGGTGTTGGAAAAACCGAGATTGCCAGAAGGCTGGCCAAGATTGTTGATGCGCCCTTTATAAAGGTGGAGGCTACTAAATTCACAGAGGTCGGTTATGTGGGAAGAGATGTTGATTCCATGGTAAGGGACCTGGTGGAGACCTCTATCAGGATGGTGAAAAGTTCAATGGTGGAGGGAGTTCAGGAGAAAGCCCAGGCTGCGGCACATGAGAGAATAATTGAAATACTGGTACCTGCGTCAAAAAAAGAGACTTCCTTCAAAAACCCGTTGGAAATGCTGTTTGGAACACCGCAGCAGCATGACGGCTCAAATGATAAAGATGAAGAAGTGCAAGACATTGAAAAAGAGAGGACCATTGTAAGGTCAAAGCTGAAAATTGGCCAATTGGAGGATCAGATAATTGAAGTGGAGACAGAAGACCGGGGAGGGACAGCGGTAGAACTGTTTACCGGGATGGGGACCGAAGAAATGAACATAAATTTCAAGGATCTTTTGGGGGGTATGCTGCCCGGAAAAAGAAAGAAAAGAAAGCTGCCTGTGAGGGAGGCCAGGAAAATACTTACCCAGGACGAAGCAAACAAGCTTTTGGATATGGACAGGGTAACATCCGAAGCAATTAAAAAAGCCGAGCAGAATGGAATCATATTCCTGGATGAGATAGATAAGATAGCCTCGGGAGAGTATAAAGCCGGGCCCGACGTTTCGAGGGAGGGGGTACAGAGAGATATATTGCCACTGGTTGAAGGAAGCACTGTTATGACAAAATATGGACCGGTCAGGACAGATCATATCTTGTTTATTGCAGCAGGAGCTTTCCATATAGCAAAGCCCTCCGACCTGATCCCCGAGCTTCAGGGCCGGTTCCCGATAAGAGTGGAATTAAACAACCTGAGCAAAGAGGACTTAAAATGTATACTGACACAGCCTAAAAATGCACTTATTATGCAGTATAAGGCTCTTTTAAAGACCGAGGGAGTTAATATGGAAATAAGGGAAGACGCCCTGGAACGGATTGCAGAAATTGCGTACGGCGTCAACCAGACCCATGAGAACATAGGGGCCAGAAGGCTGCATTCCATTGCAGAGAAACTGTTTGAAGAGATTTCATATTCCGCCGCAGATCTTAAGGGAAAAAATATTGTTATAGATGGTGATTATGTCACAACCCAGCTTAAGGAGCTTATTACAGAAAAGGATATAAACCGGTTTATTATATAGATTGCCAGCCACCGACAGCAGACGGGGAGGAACAAAAATGAACAGCACACTACTGGATAAAATGAAGAAAATTAACAAGATACTGTACTGGACAAATAAACAGCAGATTAGCTTTACTGAACTCAGCAGGATATTAAGCAAAATAATTGATGCCAATGTGTATGTGTTGGGGGTAAATGGGCATCTGACAGGTTTCACTCTGACCGAGGGATATAGCTGCAAGATTATGGAAAGGGATGTTTTGGAGGATAATAGATTCCCCACCCGTTACAGCCATGAACTGATGGATATACAAGAGACCCGGGTGGAAGCATCCGACCATGTTGAAAGCTGTGTATTTGATGAAAAGTTGGAATGCCCTTACAAAACCCGGTATTCGGTAATTATACCAATAAACGGCGGAGGAGAGAGGCTGGGAACGTTTTTAATGACAAGATTTGATAAAGAGTTTTGCGAAGAGGATGTTGTACTGGGGGAGCATAGTGCGACGGTAGTTGCTTTGGAAATACTTCATTATAGAAACCAAAAAACCAAGGAGGAAGCAAGGGAAAAAGCAGTGGTACAAATGGCTATGGCTACGCTGTCCTATTCGGAACTGGAGGCTATGGATCAGATATTGAGAGAACTAAACGGAAAAGAAGGCCTTTTAATAGCCAGCAAAATAGCCGACAGGGCAGGCATAACAAGGTCTGTTATAGTAAACGCCATGCGAAAATTCGCAAGTGCAGGAGTAATAGAATCCCGCTCCCTTGGAATGAAAGGCACTTACATTAAAATCCTCAACGATAATATAATTGAAGAGATGAAGAGATATAGAAACTAAAAATATTAGAATATTACAAAAAAAAAGAAATTTATAAAAATTTTAGTATAAAAAAGAGGAAAAATGAAAGTTATATAGAATATATGCAAAAATACAAAAATAAATTATGCTCGATAAAGGCAAACCCATCTAAAGATGGGGACGCAAAGCCACGGGTCTAAGGCATTTAAAATGCTATGACAGCCGGGTTGCCGGAAATAAAAGCATTAATTTGCATTGGCAGAAATATCTGTTGCCGGCTTCCGGGTAATAGGTATTTTTTGTTTGTTTAATAAAATATAGCGTATAAGCAAATGGCAGGTTTCCGGCAAAAAAAGGATATACATATAAAATTATAGAAAAAGGGGGTAATCTTAGATAATCATGAAGGATTATGATGAAAAATATCGAATAGTTATTTGAAATGGTTCAATTCAAAAGCCTGGAGGTGAAAAATTTGCGGAATGAAAGCCAAGTAATTACGGCTCTTCAAAAAGCCCTGGATGCAGCCTGGATGAGAAATAATGTGATATCCAATAACATTGCAAATGTCAACACTCCAAAATACAAAGCTTACAGAGTTGAATTCGAAGATATGCTGAGGGATGCAATTAATGCCAGGCAGATACCTATTGCATCAACAAACCCAAAGCATATTCCTGTTGGCAGGAGAAATTTGGATGCTATAAGTCCCCGATTAGTAAGGGACAGAAGTACCAGCACCAGAATGGATGGGAATAATGTGGACATTGACGTTCAAACCGCAAACCTGGCAAGCAATACCATTATGTATAAGGCTTTGGTTGACCAGCTGACAGCAAAACTGGCCAGGCTGAAGACGGTAATAAACGAAGGCAGGAGGTAGACCATGGGTATCTTTAGTGCCATAAATACAAGCGCAACAGGACTTACGGCCGAGAGGCTGAGAATGGACGTAATAGCCAAAAACATAGCCAATGTAAATACAACAAGAACAGAAAACGGACTCCCCTACAGGAGACAGGTAGTTGTATTTGAAGAGAACTGTAATAATAAGACCTTCTCAGGATTCCTTTCGAACGAAAGCCGCAAGCTTTTCCATAAGGAGGGCGGAGTTAAGGTAAAAGGGATAATGGACGACAAATCCCCTTTCAGACGGACATTTGACCCCGGTCATCCCGACGCCGATCAGGACGGATATGTGCTAATGCCTAACGTTGACACCGTTATTGAAATGGTTAACATGATTTCGGCTACCCGGGCCTATGAGGCCAACGTAACGGCTCTTAATGCTACAAAGGACATGGCAGTCAAGGCACTGGAAATAGGAAGGGCGTAAGGAGGTAGAGACAAGTGAGAATTGAGATACCAGGCCCGGTAAAAACGATAGATAGAATTAATAACAACGCAATTGATATCCAAAATTCGGACAATAGCTTTTCCGGGTATTTGATGGACGCAATTGAACAAGTGGACAAGTTGCAGAAAGAAACGGACAGTTCCTCCGTTTCCCTTGCAACAGGAGATATACAGAATTTACATCAGGTAATGATTGACACGGAAAAGGCGGAAATCGCTTTGCAGTTTACCTTACAGATAAGAAATAAAGTAATTGAAGCATACCAGGAAATTATGAGGATGCAGGTTTAAACCGACATTAGATGAATGGGGTGGCCATAGTGGAAGAAACCCTTAAGAGAACAATAAAGCAGTTGGATGAATTCTGGCAGGCCAGAACAAAAATACAAAAGATAAAAATAGGAACAAGCGCAGCTATTTTCATAGCCAGTATGATCCTGCTGGTTTTCTTAACATCCCGGCCGGAAATGGCTCCCCTGTACAATCAACTCGATTTAAATGATGCAGGAGCTATAACAAAGAAACTGGATGAGCAAAAAATTAAATGGGAAATTGATGACAGTGATTCCAGTATTCTGGTGCCAAAGGAGGAAGTCAACAAGCTTAGGATGCAATTGGCAACCGAGGGCCTTCCCAGAAACGGTTTTAGTCTGGTGGAAGCCCTTGATAATACAAAACTGGGAACCACCGACCTGGAAAGAAGAGAGAGGATTCGAGTGGGCCAGGAATATGCAATAGCACAGGCAATAGAGACCATAGAAGGTGTTGAATACTGCCAGGTAAATCTATATATACCACAAGACAGCATGTTTGCAGTAAGCAGCAATGACCATCAATCCAGCGCAGGAATACTTATAAAGCTACAACCCGGCGCACAGCTTGATAGAAACAAGATAGACGGTATAATACAGTTTGTTTCCAAGAGTGTAAAGGGTCTGACAAAGGACAACATTTCCATTATAGACCAGACGGGACAGGAATTGTCTGTCGAAAACAATACACAGCAGGGGATACTGCTGCACCAGTTGGAAATTGAGCAAAATACGCAGTCACGTATTCAAAAAAGTATACGGGAGTTTCTTGAGACTGCATATGGCAAAAACAATGTTGATGTAAGAGTGAATCTTAAGCTTGATTTCGACAGTAGAATAACAAATATAGTAAAATTCGAACCACCGGTTGAGGGGGAAACAAACGGTCTTGTAAGAAGCATGCAGGAATTGGAAGAGCATGCTATAAACAGCGGTGGCGGGGGCGTTCCGGGTACCGACAGCAATAACGAAGGTATTACCAGCTATGCGGAAGTTGACACTGGGGCGTCCAAATATGATACTGTGAGCAGAACGGTGAACTATGAGCTCAATCAGATTAAGGAAGAGATAGTAAAAGCTCAGGGACAGGTTAAGAGCCTGTCGGTTGCTGTACTGATTAATAGTGCCGCCCTTGCGCAGAATCTAAGCCGGCAGGATATGGACAGTATATCTGACATTGTTGCGGCCGCTGCCGGAATAGACAGCCAGGTGGTTGAAATACAATCCTTACCCTTTGATACCAGTCTTGCCACTGAAATTGCCCAGGGATTTGAGGCAAGGCAGCGCATGGAGCAAGTTAAGCTTTATACGTACCTGGGTGTTATTGGTGCTTTACTGGTTGCAGGAATTGTTGGTTCCATATTAGTTATAAGAAAAAGAAGATTGGAAGCAGAAGAGATGCTACTTTCAGAGGCTAATGCTGTAGTAATGGATGAAGTGGAAGAAATAAATCTAGCCCAGGATCAGTCGGGAGTGCGAAAACAGGTGGAAAGGTTTATTGGGAATAAACCTGAAACGGCAGCACAGTTACTGAAGACCTGGCTTAATGAAGAGTAGGTGATAAACTATGGCTAGAAGCAAAGGGGGGCTGGATGGCAGAGAAAAAGCTGCGATTCTGCTGATAGCCCTTGGTCCTGAAAATTCGGCGAAGATTTTCAAGCATTTGACAGATGATGAAATTGAAGAACTAACTCTTGAAATAGCAAATATGAGAAAGGTTACTCCCGAGGTAAAGAGCAAGATAATCGAGGAATTCTACCAGATATGTATTGCACAGGAGTATATTTCGGAAGGCGGAATAGAGTACGCAAAAGAGGTGCTGGAAAAGGCTTTGGGAGGCCAAAAAGCTCTGGACATTGTTAACAGACTTACGTCTTACTTACAGGTCCGTCCCTTTGATTTTGTGCGGAAAGCAGACCCAAATCAGGTACTCAATTTTATACAAAATGAGCATCCGCAGACAATATCCTTAATACTGGCATACCTTAACGCGCAGCAGTCATCGGTTATTCTGTCTTCTCTTCCTGCAGAAAAGCAGGCTGAAGTAGCAAAGCGTATAGCGGTTATGGACAGAACCTCACCCGACGTAATAAAGCAGGTAGAAAATGTGCTGGAAAAGCAAATTTCTTCACTGGTTACCCATGACTACACGTCGGCGGGAGGTATACAGTCCATTGTCAATATACTCAACTCGGTTGACCGGGGAACCGAAAAGAATATAATGGAGACCCTTGAAATAGAGGACACTGAACTGGCGGAAGAAATAAAGAAAAGGATGTTTGTATTCGAAGATATTATTAATCTTGACAACAGATCCATACAAAGGTTCCTGCGGGAAGTGGAAAACGATATGCTTGCTGTTGCCCTTAAGGGAGCTAACGACGAAGTTGCAGGTGTGATCTTTAGTAACATGTCAAAACGTTTGTCAGAAATGATAAATGAAGATATGCAATATATGGGGCCGGTCAGGCTTCGCGATGTAGAGGAAGCGCAGCAGAAAATAGTAAACGTAATTAGAAAACTGGAAGACGCCGGTGAAATTGTAATTTCGAGAGGAGGAGGGGACGAGATAATTGTCTAGACTTTATAAATCCCGCTCAATTGTCCTGGGTGACCCCCTCGAAATAAAAAGTGAAATTGTATCACAACAAAAAGTAGATATAGCACAGAAGGAAATTAATACTGAAATGGAACTGCAGGCAGATGAGCACAATGACAGTTTGGAAAAGGAAGTATCAGAAATATTGAACAGTGCAAACAATGAATCGGCACAAATAATCCGGGAAGCAGAGAATAAAAGCCGGGAGATTTATGCCCAGGCACAGGATAAGGGATACAAAGACGGGTTTGATGAAGGATATGAAAGAGGCCTGGATGAGGGGCATGAGAAAGGCAGACAGCAAGGAATGGACACGGCCAATGGGATGATTGAGGAAGCGTTGGCAATAAAGCAGAAAGCACTGGAAACAAAAGAACAGATAGTTAAGGAAGCCGAAGCTGAGGTAATAAGGATTGTCATTGAGATTGCAAGAAAGGTCTTGGGAGATCAGATGAGAATTGACCGGGAAACAGTGTTGGGACCGGTAAGAAAAGCTCTCGAGAAATGCGCATTTTCCAATAAGGTAATAATGAAAGTATCTCCCCATGACTTTGATATTATAGAGATGTCAAAACACAAGCTTTTAACCGAAATTGAAGGAATAACCCAACTGGAAATTATGGTGGAGGATACTCTGCCCCAGGGGAGCTGCCTGATGGAGACGGATGCCGGATATATAGATTCAGGTATAGAGGTGCAGCTGAACAGAATTGAGCGTTCTTTTAGGGAGTTATTGGGTTATGAATAGAATTTCTCTTGATAAATACAGTGGAGTTTTAAAGGAAATAGACACTCTGAAATACAGCGGAAGAGTAAGCAAAGTAATTGGCCTCACTATAGAATCAGTAGGCCCTTCGGTAAATATGGGTGAGATATGCGAAATTTTTTCAGCAAAGTATAAAAAGCCCATTAAAGCTGAGGTGGTAGGATTCAGGGATAACATAGTGCTGCTAATGCCATTGGGAGATATGGAAGGTATAGGACCGGGCAGCGGGGTCATAGCTACAGGGAATACACTGAAAGTGCCGGTTGGAGAAGGGATGTTGGGCAGAGTGCTGGACGGACTCGGCGTTCCCATTGACGGGCTGGGCCCTTTGAAATTCAGTACACTGTTCCCGGTGACAAACCCTCCGCCCAATCCCCTTGACAGAAAAATGATAAGCCAGGTACTTGAGCTTGGGATAAAATCAATTGACGGTTTGTTAACCTGTGGTAAGGGACAAAGAATAGGTATTTTTTCAGGAAGCGGTATTGGCAAAAGTACCCTATTGGGTATGATTGCGCGAAATACTTCAGCCGATATAAATATAATAGGACTTATTGGAGAGAGGGGCAGAGAAGTAAGGGAATTTTTGGTAAACGACCTTGGAGAAGAGGGATTGAAAAGGTCGGTAGTGGTTGTGGCGACATCCGACCAGCCTGCTTTGGTAAGGCTGAAAAGCGCACAATTGGTTACGGCAATTGCAGAGTTTTTTAGAAGCATGGGAAAAGACGTAATACTGATGATGGATTCCCTAACAAGGTTTGCACTGGCACAAAGAGAAGTGGGACTGGCCATTGGAGAGCCTCCTGTTACCCGGGGATATACGCCTTCGGTGTTTGCGGTACTTCCAAAGCTTTTGGAAAGAACGGGAACAGATGAAAATGGTTCAATAACGGGGCTGTACGCAGTTTTGGTTGACGGAGACGATTTAAATGAACCCATAGCGGATTCAGCCAGAGGAATACTGGACGGACATATTGTACTGTCACGAAGCCTGGCTAACAAGAACCATTACCCGGCCGTTGACATATTGCAAAGTATTAGCCGGGTGATGCCCAATATAATAGATGATAAACATCTAGAGTGCGCGCGAAGGATAAAAGATATTGCAGCAGTGCATAAAAACGCAGAGGATTTGATTAGTATCGGCGCATATAACCGGGGGAGCAATCCCGAAATCGATTACGCAATAGAGAAGATAGAAATCATAAACACTTTCTTGAAACAGGGTATTAACGAAAAAGTCAGTTTTGAGAACACCATATTCGAATTAACTAAACTGCTTGATTAAGGAGTGTTGTCAATGAATGACAGTTTCAATTTCCGGTTACAAAGAGTGTTGGATTACAGAGAATATATAAAAATGCAAAAAGCAGAAAAACTGGCTGAATACGGTGCACAGCTTGACCGGGAAAAAAATACCCTCAACAGCCTGCTGGAGCAGAAAACCGTAATTGCAAATGAAATGGGCAGCAAATGCAGCAAGGGTGTACAGGCAGGGTATTTGATACAATGCAATATGTACATTGATCAACTGAAGACTTTTATAGACAGGAGTATTGACAGCGTATCGAATATGGAAAAAAAGGTGAAGGAAGGCCGGGAAGACCTGGTGGAAGCTTCGAGGAAAAAAGAAGTCATGGATAGGTTGAAGTCCAGACACTATACAAGGTTTTCAAGCCATCTGGCAAAGGAGCAGGAAAAAGAAGTCGAAGACCTGGTCAATAATAGAAAGGTAAACATTTAGGAGGCAATTATGGCTAAAGCGGACAAGGATAAATCCGGAGTTAAAAAAGCCAGGAAGATGTGGCGCGTAACAGCTGTTTTGGTGGTGTTTGTGGCCATATTTCTGGGTTTTAGCATAGCTTTTAACCTGGCAGGAATAGGCGTGAAAACCAATAATTTTCTTGCTGCTTTTCCAATAACCCGCAGCTTTTTCAGACCGGTCGGGGATATAAAAACCCCACAGCAGCTGGAGAAGGAGGAACATGAAAAAGCTGTGAAGTTACTCCAGGAGGAGAGATCCAATCTGGACCAGCTGGCAAACAATCTTGCTTCATGGGAACTGCAGCTTAAAGCAAAGGAAGAGGAATTGATGGAGAAAGAACTGGCCATTGAAGAGCTTCAGCAAAGGTTGGACACCCGTTTGCAAAACGTACAGGATCTGGTTTCTTACTATGAAAAGATGGACGCTGAGCAGGCAGTAAACATTATGGACAATATATCCGACAACCAGCTTTTAATAGTAGTACTTAAGAATATGAAAGAGCAAAAGTGTGCAGAAATACTTGCCGCTATGGATCCCAGAAAGGCAGCAAGACTGATTGAGACCATGTCGGCCCAGTGATAGGTATTGTGGGAGATATTCTTCCATATACATAATTTTATCTGAAGGGAGGTGAGTAAATGCAGATAGCGGCAGTGGAAAAAGCGGTTGAAACTGCAGTAACAAAGGAGCCTGGAATGGCTGCTGAAGAAATGACAGAAGAATTAGCCGTTCCCTTTGCTGGTCTGCTGGATGGCTTGATTAACTTAAAGCTGACGGAAGGCGGCCACCAGGAACAGGAGTCCGAAAACCCACAGGAAGAAACTCTATTAAGCTCTCAGAACATGACAGCATTTTTCCCGGCTGGTCTCAATATACAGCTGATGGAGAACGACATGCCGGTAACACAGGGAGAGGGCAATGCAGCGCCGGTTTGTGAGATGGTGCCCGATAATGTACAAGCTCCGGAGAATAACATGCTGCAGCCCGTCATACAGAATGAGATGATTGATGGAGAAGAGTTGTCAGTTTTTCCTGAAGTGGCGGAAAATTTGGTATCAGACCAAGAGGTGCAGACAAAGCAAGGCCAAATTGACCAAAGCCGACAAATACCATTGGATGAAAACGCATCATCGGGGCAAAGAACTGAAAATATACCGCTTTCAGGCATTGAAGTTAGTGAAAAAGAGAACACAGCAAGAGGACGGAAGCAAGAAAGCTCGGAATCAAAAGGACAGAAAACGCCTGAAATTAAGGTATATGAAAGCGATGGTGTGGTAAAAGCAGCCAAGCAGCATATAACTGTTGGAAAGGAAGAAATTCCAGACCGGGAGTATATTAAGACCGGCCCCGACACTGTGAAGCATAGGAACCAGGACACAGGCACCAATACAATTATCCCGGGTGAAACCGGCCCTTTGGCAAAAAGCCAAAGTATGGTTACCGGGCAAGTCGGCCCGAGGGACAAGACTCCGGAAATAATCAACCAAGTGGTGGACAAAATGAAGATAATGCTGAGCTCAAAAAAGTCCGAAATCAGCATTCAGCTGAAGCCCGAGAGCCTTGGAAGGCTTAAGCTCAGGTTGACGGTGACAGACGGGGTATTGGACGGAAGGATTATTGTACAGAACAGCCAAACAAAAAATTTAATACTGTCAAACATTGAAAGGCTGCAGGAGAGCTTGGAGCAGCAAGGTATCCCGGTAAACAAGTTCAATGTGAACGTGGGAGGAGACAGCCAATACAGGCAGCAGCAGTTTTTCCAGGACAACCGTCAGACCTTCCGCGGCAGGCCGGAATTAAATCCCTATCAGCAGAACGAAGATGATGAGCCGGAAATCTGGCGGGGAGAAGGAACAATAGAATTACTGGCATAGGAGGTGAAATGGATGCAGGTAAACAGCACAACCAGCCAATCCGGATACGGGGATACTTATACTGAGTCGGTGCAAAAGAACGACGCTATGGGAAAGGACGCATTTTTGGAACTGCTTGTCAACCAGCTCAGAAACCAGGACCCGTTAAATCCGGTTAATGACAGGGACTTTCTGGCTCAGATGGCGCAGTTCAGCAGCCTTGAGCAGATGCAGAACCTGAACAAAAACTTTGAAACGGGATTCAACAACCTGATGGAAGCGGTGGACGTAGGACTGTACGAAAACTTCCAGGCTCTGGTCAGTATCAACAGCAATCTGGTAATGCAGCAGAATTTGCAGGCTATGAATATGCTGGGCATGAATGTAACCGCAGTCATAGAAGGTGAAGAAGAGACAAGAACAATAGAAGGTACGGTAGAAAGAGTTGCCTTCAAAGACGGAAGGGTACAAATGGAAGTGGACGGTGAGCTTATATACATGGACGAGGTAACACACTTTGAAATGAGGAATATACAGCCGGAGCCGGAACCGGAACCGGAACAACAGGCAGAATAACAACCGGTGAATGGGAGGAATTCCGATGAGCGGAATTAACGGTTTAAACAACAGAATAACACCTGCAGCAAACAGAACGGTCAGGCAGCCAGATACCACCCATTCCAAACCCGGGACAAGCTTTAAGGAAGTCCTGGAATCAGTAAGCGGTCGCCCCGGCATATTGCTGTCAAAGCATGCCCAGGGCAGAATGCTGGACAGAAATATAGTACTGGACAAGGGCCAGGTGGAGCGGCTGAATGTGGCCGTCGAAAAGGCAAGACAAAAAGGTATCAGGGATACCCTGGTGCTAATGGATGACAAAGCCTTTGTTGTTAATGTAAAAAGCACCACCATAGTAACTGCGGCAAACAACGAAGCTTTGAAAGAAAGAGTATTCACAAACATAGACGGAGCTGTAATTGTGTAGCCGGACCTTCACAGGGGGCACAGCTTTCCCGAACGACCGAAGGAAAGCGTTACAGCTAAAAAAAGGAGGTCATGTACCATGATGCGTTCACTATTTTCCGGGGTCTCGGGGCTAAGAGCCCACCAGGCCAGGATGGACGTAATAGGTAATAACATTTCGAATGTTAACACTGTAGGTTATAAATCTTCAAGGGCAACATTCCAGGAGATATACAGCGAAACAATAAAGGGGGCAGGAGCACCCGAAGGCGGCAGGGGAGG
>JAENYX010000001.1:91309-154052 GCA_016841565.1 Clostridium thermobutyricum
AGCTTTGACCCCGCAGGGGTGGCCACAGGGGTATTCACCAACGGAAAGCAGAAAGTACTGGGCAGGATAGCCCTTGCCAACTTCAACAACCCTGCAGGTCTCCAGAAGGTGGGCAGCAACCTGTACATACAGACACCCAACTCGGGCCAGCCTTCGGTAGGCATTGCCGGTGACCACGGAAGGGGTACCATTAACCCGGGCTCGCTGGAAATGTCCAATGTGGATATCTCAAAGGAATTTACAGACATGATAATAACACAGAGGGGTTTCCAGGCAAATTCGAGAATTATAACCACCTCCGACGAGATGCTTCAGGAGCTTGTTAATCTGAAGAGATAATTAACCGGGCGGGGGCTTCCTTGTTCAAAGGCAGTCCCCGCCGGAAAAAGTGGGGGTTGAAATGATAAAGATTACCAGATTGAACGGAAAGGAATTTGTTGTGAACGCCGAGCAGATAGAATTTGCCGAAGAGACACCGGATACCGTTATAACACTGATATCCGGCAAGAAGATTGTGGTGAATGAAAAGATCGATCAGGTTATAGACAAGGTTATTGAATACAAGAAGAGAACAAATGGGATCTGACATTATGAAGTGAGGTGTAGGTATGGATATTTCAACCATTACAGGGATTATACTGGGGACTACCTTTCTGATAATAGGAATAATGATAAACGGCACTCTGGGAACCTATTATGACCAGGCGTCTATAATGATAGTCCTTGGAGGTACTATTGCAGCTACCCTCATCAGTTTTCCGCTGCCTAAGTTTATAGAAACCATCAGGAGCGTAAAGCATGTTTTTTTTGGTAAGGAATTGAACGCCGGCCAAGCCATTGACAAAATAATCGAACTGGCCAACATTGCCAGGAAGGAAGGGCTATTGGCTTTAGAAGAAGCAGCCATGCAACTGGACGACGATTTCCTGAAAAAAGGTATTCTTTTAATTGTTGACGGTACCGATCCCGAACTTGTAAGGAATATCCTAGAGACCGAGTTGTCCTTTGTGGAAGAAAGGCACAGCACCGGACAAAGCCTTTTTGAGACCATGGGAGCTTTCTCTCCGGCCTTCGGCATGATAGGAACCCTTATCGGCCTCATAAACATGTTGAAAACTCTTGATGACCCGTCCAGTGTAGGGCCAAATATGGCTGTTGCCCTGATTACCACCTTCTACGGTGCCGTCATGGCTTATATGTTCTTTCTGCCTATGTCCCGGAAGCTTAAGCTGCGGAGTAAGGAGGAAATACTCCTTAAAGAAATTCTCGTTGAGGGTATGCTTTCCATACAGGCCGGTGAAAACCCCAGGATAATTGAAGAAAAGCTTATTGCTTTCCTGTCGCCAAAAATAAGGGAGCAGGCAAAAAAAGACAAAGAGAAAGAAAGCGGTGAAGAAGCCTATGCGAGCACGGCGAGGTAAAACTCAGGACCAGGGTATAGGAAAAAGCGAATGGATGACAACCTACAGCGACCTTGTAACCTTACTTCTATGCTTCTTTGTCCTGCTTTTTTCCTTCTCGGTAATAGACGCCAGGAAATTCCAGACCATAATCAGGTCGTTTCAGGGTTCCCTGGGGATACTGGATGGAGGCAGAACCATTGACGACGATCAATATATCAATCAGGCTCTGCAGAGTGATAAGCTTTTGAGAGAGCAGCGGGAGGCCGAGAGTATGGAATGGTTATACATACAGCTGGAAGAGTACATAAAAGAAAACGACCTGGAGGCAACAGTGGTTTTGGGAATGGAGGAAAGAGGGCTGCTAATAAGGTTTACTGACCAGGTACTATTCGACTCCGGAAAGGCGGAAATCAAGAAACAGGGTATAGAGATCATGAAGAATATTGGTGAGATACTCAAGCAGAACCAACGGTTTATCAGGGTGGAGGGTCACACCGATAATGTGCCCATGCACTCGCCGCAATTTCCATCCAACTGGGAATTATCCACCACCAGAGCTGTAAATGTGGTGAAGTTCTTTGTTGAGAATGCCGGAATAGAACCCGTAAGACTGTCGGCGGCAGGGTATAGCGAATACCATCCAATAGCTCCAAACGATACCGCAAAAAACCGGCAGATGAATAGAAGGGTTGATGTTGTTATTCTCAGGACCAATTTTGAGTTGAATGAACCAAATTATAATGAGGTGGCGCTATGAACGGAAACAAAATATTAATTATTGTCCTGGCTTTACTGGTAATAAGTATCTTGGCCTTTGCAACCGTTTTTTTCTTAAGTGGAGGCGGGAGAGCATTTGTAAGAGAGGTTGCATTACAGGAAGATGTTAAAACGGTAATTATCCCCATAAACGGCAGTTTCCAGACCAACCTGAAGGGAAGCAAAAGTATAATTTCCGTAAACTATCAGATAGAAGTTATTGATGATAAAAAGTTTCTGGCAATAATGAATGAAAGGGATCCGGAAGCAAGAAGTAAGGTACTGGATATTCTAAGGGACAAGACAAACGAGGATGTCAACGGAACAAGGGGCAAAAAAGAACTGGAGCAGCAAATTCTGCAGTGCTACCGGTCCATGTTCGGACAGGCTAAAATAATCAATATATACATTGACGATATAGTTACTCAGTAGAGGGGGGTATACCATGCCGGACGTTCTTAGTCAAAATGAAATAGATGACCTTTTGAAAGCGCTTAGTACCGGCGAACTGGACGTACGGGAAGTGGTGCAGGACAATTCGGAAAAGCGGATTAAACCATACGATTTCAAGCGGCCTAACAAATTTGCGAAGGATCAGCTAAGAACCCTTGAAATGATACATGAAAATTATGCAAGGCTGGTCTCCACATTTTTGTCGGGATACCTCAGAAATTTTGTAACGGTGGATTTAATATCCGTTGAACAGCTTACTTACTATGAGTTCACCAATTCCCTGTCAAACCCTACCATACTTGCGCTTTGTGAAATGGGCTCATTATCGGGCAATATGATTTTTGAGATTAACCCTTCTCTTACATATGCAATAATTGACAGAGTTCTGGGGGGATATGGAAAAGGCGATATGAAAGCCCGGAATTTTACCGAGATTGAAGAAACCATAATGAGAAATCTATTGGAAAAGACAATAGGTTTGCTGGTGGAACCCTGGAGGAATGTTATTGAAATATCGCCGCGTATAGTAAAAATGGAGACTAACTCCCAGTTTATTCAGATTATGTCACCAAACGAGATTATTGCTCTTATTACAATGCGGCTGCAAGTCGGTGAGACAGAGGGTATGATCAATTTAGCCATTCCGCATTTGTCGGTTGAGCCTATAGTAAGTAAAATAAGCACCAAGTACTGGTTCACTTCAGCAATTGATAATAAAGACCGGGGAGATGCCAGACTGCTTGAAAGAAGAATAGAAAACGCCAGCGTATTGTTGAGGGTGATACTGGGAGAATGTGCAATAACTGTAGAAGAATTCAGCCAGCTACAGGTGGGTGATGTATTGCGGCTTAACAAAATAAGCGATAAGCCGCTGGACATGTACGTTGATAATAACCATATCTTCGGTGTAAAACCAGGGGTGAAGAGAAACAGAGTAGCAGTTAAAATAGTAGATATTGTTAGGAAAGGAGATGAATACAATGAATGAAATGCTTTCCCAGGATGAAATTAATGCATTGTTGAAAAATTCAGAAGCAGACGGCTCCCAGCTGCTGACACCCGAAGAGAAAGACGCCCTGGGTGAAATCGGCAACATAAGCATGGGAACCTCTGCCACCACTCTTTTTACGCTGTTGAATAATAAAGTAACCATTACAACGCCTAATGTAGAAATAGTAAACGGTGAACAAATAGCAAAGGATTATCCCTTACCATTTTTAGCAATCAATATCCATTTTACCGAGGGTATAAAAGGCACAAACCTACTGCTGCTTAGGGAAAATGACGCAAAAATAATCGCAGACTTGATGATGGGAGGTGACGGTACCAATCCGGCAGAAGAAATTGGGGAAATCACCATAAGTGCAGTCAGCGAAGCAATGAATCAAATGATTGGATCGGCTTCAACTTCTCTTTCGACCATGTTGGATATGCCAATTCATATATCTCCTCCAGCCGCACAAATGATTAACCTGGGAGAAGACTATAAGAATATTGATTTTTTTCAGCAGAATAAAAATTTCGTAAGGACTTCATTCAAAATGGTTGTGGGAAATCTGATAGACAGCGAAATAATGCAGCTGCTGCCAATTGAGTTTTCAAAGGCACTGGTGGCAGGTCTGTTGGAAAAAGAGAAAAAGAAAGAGGAGTATTCAATTGAAAATGAACTTATGGAGATAGAACAGGAATTGGGCAACCTTGCAGCAGGCAACAAACCCCAGGCCGGAAATACCGGAAAAAATATCATGGGTGAACAGGAGATTAAAGTGCAGCCGGTGGCCCTTAAAAACTTTGAAGACGCACCGGTGCATAATGAGAGAGAGAACATTAAACTGATAATGGATGTTCCTCTGAACGTTACTGTGGAGTTGGGTAGAACAAAAAAGCAAATAAGGGAAATTTTACAATTCGGAATAGGTACTATTGTGGAGCTTGACAAGCTGGCAGGCGAACCGGTAGAATTGCTGGTCAATGGAAAGTTCATTGCAAAAGGAGAAGTAGTGGTTATTGATGAAAGCTTTGGAGTGAGAATAACGGATATAGTGCATCCGTCCAAGAGGATTGAAAGTATTTCGAAGTAATTGTAAAAAGGAGGCTAGTATTGGTATGGCAAAGGGAGTATTGATAGTTGATGACGCTGCTTTTATGAGGATGATGATTAAGGATATCCTGGGTAAGAATGGATTTGAAATATTGGGAGAGGCTGAGAACGGTATTAAGGCAGTTGAGAAATTTACCGAGCTAAAACCGGATTTGGTAATAATGGATATCACAATGCCCGAGATGGACGGAATTGAAGCAGTAAAGAAAATATTGTCTATGGATTCCAACGCAATTATAATTATGTGCTCTGCAATGGGACAGCAGGCCATGGTAATAGAAGCCATACAGGCAGGAGCAAAGGATTTCATAGTAAAACCCTTTCAGCCTGAGAGGGTGTTGGAGGCTGTTAATAAGGCAATATAACAAGGTGGTGCACAAATGGATGGTTTCTTTTCTGTGATTTTAAAGGTCGTATATTTCTTAATAGTATTCGGGATTATTGTTTTATTGGCGTATTTTACCAGCAGAGTTTTGGGGAAAAGAGTATCGGTAAATGCAGGAAAATATATGAGGATAGTTGACACACTATTTATTGGGAGCGACAGAGCCCTCTTTATTGTACAGGTTAAGAATGAATTCCTGCTTATGGCCAGTTCTGTTAAAGGAATTGATATACTGAAAAAACTGGATGATTTCTCAGAGAATGAAATCAAAACAGAAGGCGGATTTGAAGATTATCTGAAAGAGTATGGAATACATAGAAAAATCAGGTTTGGAATCCTGGACCTTATTCGCAAACCTAAGAGCGGCAGGGATGATATAGATGAAGAATAAAACAGGAGCATTATTGCTGGCATGCATTTTAATGAGCTTATTTCTATTGCATACCAATGCGCAGGCAGCTCCGACTATTCCAATACCCAAAATAGGAATGGATATGCAGCCGGCTGAAACTCCCCAGGATGTGTCTCTCAGCTTGCAGATACTGTTTTTGCTAACCATACTCAGCCTTGCGCCGGCCATACTCATTATGACCACCAGTTTTACAAGGATAATAATAGTGCTGTCATTTATACGAAATGCCCTGGCAACGCAGCAGACGCCGCCAAATCAGGTACTGATTGGATTGGCGCTGTTCCTGACTTTTTTCGTTATGTCACCGGTAATTACGGATATAAATGAGCAGGCCTTCAGGCCGTACATGGAAGAGCAAATTGGTTTTGAGGAAGCAGTTGACAAAGCCATTCAGCCGTTAAGACACTTTATGCTGAGACAGACAAGGCAGAAGGATCTGGCATTGTTCGTCAACCTTTCAGGGCAGGAAGGAATAGAGGAGATTAACCAAGTGACTACCAGAACGCTTATACCGGCATTCATTATAAGCGAATTAAAAACTGCATTTCAGATGGGTTTTTTACTATTTGTGCCCTTTCTTGTTATCGATATGGTGGTGGCCAGCACCCTTATGTCCATGGGAATGATGATGTTACCACCAATTATGGTGTCACTGCCCTTTAAGATTTTGTTGTTCATAATGGTGGATGGATGGAATCTGGTTGTACAATCCCTGGTTATGGGATTTAGATAGGGGGAATAAAGCATGGGCGAAGGATTGGTATTGGATATTGCACAACAAGCGTTATATACTATAATAATTATATCGGCACCCATGCTTGGGTTGGCTTTGCTTGTGGGACTTGTGGTTAGTATATTCCAGGCAACAACCCAGATACAGGAGCCGACACTCACATTTATCCCCAAGATACTTGCGGTACTGTTCTCCATCATGGTATTTGGTCCCTGGATGCTGGGAATAATAATGGACTTTACCACAAGGTTGTTTAGCAACATTAATTCCTTTGTGTTTTAGGGGGATGATATGGAAAATGTTTTGGAACTCATAGTACAAAGGTTTGAAGTTTTCCTGCTTCTGATGGCACGTTGTTCAGCAATATTTTTGTTGACACCTGTCTTTGGACAAAGAAATATGCCGGCGGTATTCAAAATTGGATTGGCAGTAATGACAAGTATAATTTTGCTCAATACCGTTGAAATGCAAAACGGTTTACCGGAAGGTTTAATGCAATTATCGGTTGTGATAATAAAGGAAGTAATAGTAGGCCTTATTATCGGTTATGTAACATTCGTAGTGTTTTCAAGTATATACTTTGCAGGGCAGATTATTGATATGAAGACCGGCTTTGGTATTGTAAACATACTGGACCCTCAGACCAATACTCAGGTTCCAATTATGGGAAATTTTTTATACATATTTACACTGGTTATTTTTATTACCATAGACGGACATCATATGCTGCTCACAGCCATGGTAAAAAGCTTTGAAATTGTACCCATTGGCCGGTTGCAGATAACTGCCGGGGCCGTTGAAGAGCTTACGTCTATACTGATGGGTATGTTTATAACAGGGCTTAAGATAAGCGCCCCTGTAATAGCCGCAGTCCTCCTTAGCGATATAGCTCTGGGAATACTTGCCAAAACTATGCCGCAGATGAATGTGTTTATGGTTGGCATGCCCTTGAAGATATTTATTGGGATGCTTACATTATTAATAATGATTCCGGTTTTCGCCATTGTGATGGAGGTTTTGGTGGGAAATACGGCCGACGGAATATACAGGATTCTGATACAGCTCAAATAAGGAGGAATCCTGAGTGGAAAACTACATTAACTTGCAGCTGTTTGCCGATGAAAAAACAGAAAAAGCAACACCAAAAAAGAGAAGAGATGTGCGGGAGAAAGGTAATATACCCCAGAGTAGAGAGCTCAATTCCGCATTAGCACTAATTGGATGTTTTACTGTACTTTCTATATGTGCCTCGTTTATTATGGATACTCTAAAAGCAAATGCGCAATTTATCCTTACAATGCAGGCCAGTGATGCATTATTCTCGCCTGCAGGGGTCCGGCGATTGATGATGGACAGTGCAGTTGGATTTTTAAAGGCAGCAGCTCCGGTAGCATCAACAGCATTCTTACTGGGGCTTATTGCAAGCTATGCACAGGTGGGCTTTATCTTTACCACCAAGCCCTTGGAGCCCAAACTGAGCAAGCTGAACCCCATAGAGGGATTGAAAAGGATTTTTTCCCGCAGGTCCCTTGCTTTATTGATAAAATCGCTTCTGAAAATAAGTATAGTAGGATACTTAATATATAGTTTTTTGATTGACAAATACCCCGAATTACCTAAAATGCTGGATATGGAACTGGAAGAAATAGTCGGGATGATTGGTTTAACCATAGTAAAGGTGGGAGTTCTTGCAGGCTCTGTGCTTTTGGCCCTGGCCATTTTGGATTATTTCTATCAGAGGTATGAACACGAAAAAAGCATAATGATGACAAAGCAGGAACTCAAAGAGGAGTACAAGCAGGTAGAAGGAAATCCCCAGATAAAATCTAAAGTCAAGGAAAAACAAAGGCAAATGTCTATGAGAAGAATGATGGCTGAGGTACCTAAGGCGGATGTTGTTATTACAAACCCAACACATTACGCAATAGCCATTATGTATAAACCCGAGCTGGCCAAGGCCCCTTATGTGGTGGCAAAGGGTAAGGACTTGATTGCTTTGAGGATTAAAGAAATAGCACAGCAGAACGACGTACAATTGGTAGAGAATGTTGAACTGGCAAGGGGTTTGTATGAAACTACCGATATAGGGGACCTTATACCACCCCAGCTTTATCAGGCGGTAGCAGAGGTTTTGGCCTTTGTCTACGGTATGAACAAAAACACTTAAATCTAAGAGGTGTCTGAGAATGAAATTTGGAGATATGGTAGTAGCCATTGTAGTAATTTCAATAGTAGTTATGATTATTATACCGCTGCCTACCGGCTTGCTCGATTTCTTATTGACCATCAATATTACTTTGTCGCTTGTAATTCTTCTGATAGCAATGTATGTAACAGAGCCTTTGCAGTTTTCAATATTTCCATCAATGCTGCTGCTTACTACATTGTTAAGGCTGTCGCTGAATATATCCACCACAAGGCTCATACTGAGAGATGCGGATGCAGGTCAGGTTATAGAAGCTTTTGGTAATTTTGTTGTGGGCGGCGATGCGGTGGTCGGGTTTATAATATTTTTAATAATAATAGTTATACAGTTTGTTGTAATTACCAAGGGAGCCGAGAGAGTTGCCGAAGTTGCCGCAAGGTTTACACTGGACGCCATGCCGGGAAAACAGATGGCCATTGATGCCGACCTGAATGCAGGGTTGATAAATGAAATACAGGCTAAGGAGAGGAGAAAGAACATTGAAAGGTCGGCGGATTTTTACGGTGCAATGGACGGTGCCAGCAAATTTGTAAAGGGTGACGCTATCGCCGGAATTATCATTACTCTAATAAATATCAGCGGTGGATTGATTATTGGAATGCTGCAGAAGGGTATGGGATTTCAAAACGCACTGTCCACCTATACACTGCTGACGGTTGGGGATGGACTGGTGAGTCAGATACCTGCTCTGCTGATATCAACTTCAGCCGGTATTGTTGTGACCAAGACGGCATCCGAAGCCAATCTCGGGAGTGAAGTCACAACACAGCTGTTTGCTCAGCCAAAGGTAATGTTCCTTTCGGCAGCAGTTCTGGCAGTGCTTGGTATAATACCTGCTCTACCCCAGGTACCGCTATTTTCAATAGCAATTTTGATGCTGTTAACGGGCCATGCCATACGCAGATCAATTTTAAGTCAGGAGGAAATTGAAAAAGAGGAAATAGAGCCGGCACGCCTTGAGGAAATGAGAAAACCGGAAAATGTAATGGGTTTACTTCAGGTAGACCCCATAGAAGTGGAATTTGGCTATTCAATAATTCCTCTGGCCGATGTTAATCAGGGGGGAGACCTGCTGGACAGAGTGGTAATGATAAGAAGGCAAATAGCCCTGGAGCTGGGCATGGTGGTGCCAATAATAAGGCTTCGGGATAATATACAACTAAGTCCGAATCATTATAGAATTAAAATAAAAGGGATAGAGATTTCTGAGGGGGAATTGGTAATGGATGGAATACTCGCCATGGACCCCGGCACTGCCACCGGAGAAATTGATGGTATAGACACTATGGAGCCAGCCTTTGGGCTTCCTGCCAAGTGGATTAAGGAGGAAGAAAGGGAAAAGGCTGAACTGCTTGGCTATACTGTAGTTGATCCGCCTACGGTTATTTCCACACATCTTACCGAAACAATAAAATCCCATGTACATGAACTGCTGGGGAGGCAGGAAGTGAAAAAACTGGTGGATAATATCAAAGAAAACTATCCAACCCTTGTGGAGGAATTAATACCTAAACAAATGACTTTCGGCGAAGTACAGAAAGTATTGGCAAACCTTTTAAAGGAAGGTGTGTCTATAAGGGACCTTGTGACTATCTTGGAAACCCTGGCCGATTATGCTCCTATTACCCGGGACCCGGATATGCTGACGGAATATGTAAGACAATCGCTTGCCAGGACCATATCCAGGAAGTTTATCTCTGAAAAGAAGGCAAGGGTGGTTACACTGGACCAGAGTTTAGAGGATAAAATAATGAGTTCGGTTCAGCAGACCGAACAGGGTAATTACCTGACACTGGATCCGGCAGTAACAAAAGCGATCTTAAACAATCTTTCAAAACAATTGGATAAATTCACCCAATTAGGAGAACAGCCTATAGTATTGACTTCGCCAATAGTAAGGCTGTACTTTAAAAAACTTACCGAACAGTTTGCACCCAGATTGGTGGTTCTCTCGTATAACGAATTGGATCCCAGCATAGAAATACAATCGATGGGGATGGTGAGTGCATAATGAAGGTAAAAAGATATGTAGGTCAAACCGTTGAAAACACTCTGCACAGAGTGAAGGAAGAAATGGGGCATGACGCTGTTATACTCAATAAGAGAAGGATTAAGCCGGGCAAAGGAATAAAAAAGTTATTCAATAAGCCTGTCTATGAAATTCTGGCAGCAGTGGAAGAATTGGAACCCAAGGCCGGCATTCCTATGCAGGCTTTGGATGATGGGTATCAGGGTTTGGAGGAGAAAGTAGACAAACTTAAGGCAACAATAGATACAATGATGAGAAACTTAACTCCCAATATACAGGATCAGGAGATCCCGGAATTCTTGTCACCTTACTATTCGGTAATGAAGGATAACGATGTCGATCCCGATATAATTCGTTTTGTAATGGAAGGTGTTAAAAGCAAAATTAATTTGAACACCACTTACGACCAGGAATATCTGTACTATAAATTCAAGCAGGAAATCTCATCCTGCTTTAAAAAAATAAATACAATAACACTATCCGACGGACAGCCGACAGTTGTTGTTTTGATAGGACCTACGGGAGTGGGCAAGACTACCACCCTGGCAAAATTGGCGGCACAGTATTCGGTTATTATGAAAAAAAAGGTAGGAATAATGACGTGTGATACATACAGAATAGCAGCGGTGGAACAACTGAAGACATATAGTGAAATCATGGATGTTCCTATAAAGGTAATATATCAGTCCAGTGATATCCAAGCGGCAATGCAAGAATATAAGGATATGGATCTCATACTTGTTGATACTGCAGGAAGAAGCCACAGAGATAGTATGCGGCTTATGGAGCTGCAGAAGATGCTGGATAATTTCGGAAAACAACAGGCTTTTCTGGTTATAAGCGCCACTACAAATTATAAAAACGTAATTGATATAATATCAAATTACGGCTTCCTGAAAGATTATAGAATATTAATTACAAAGGTGGACGAGAACATATCAAACGGAATTTTGTTGAATATTGCGGTTAAAAGCGGTAAACCATTATCCTACATAACAACCGGACAGAGTGTTCCTGATGATATTGAGAAAGTAGATGGAGAAAGGATAGCTTCCCTGATATTAAGCAAGAACTAAAAAGGGAATGGGGGTGTAATAATGGTTGAAACAGTCACAGCTTTTGACCAGGCCGATAGACTGAGAAAAATAGTCAGCGGCTTAAGAGAGAAGTCCGACTCAATAATCGACCAGGCTGCAAAGAAAATAAACAAAAAAGCCCGATTGATTGCGGTAACCAGTGGAAAAGGCGGAGTGGGAAAGACAAGCCTTACCGTAAACATGGCCATACAACTCAGTCGTAGCGGATACAGAGTGATAGTGATTGATGGGGATTTGGGGCTTGCTAATGTGGAAGTAATGATGGGAATAGTGCCGAAATACAGTATGTATGAATTCATCAATTCGAATTTACATTTATCTGATATTATTGCCGATGGACCATCGGGAATAAAGTTTATTTCAGGTGGAACAGGTATTGTAGAGATGGCCCGTCTGGAGAAAAAAAAGTTTGATAAGATATTATTTACAATGTCTGCCCTTGATAATTATGCCGATTTTATATTGGTTGATACGGGAGCCGGAATATCCAACAGTGTGACCAGTTTTGTGCTGGCGGCAAATGAAGTAATCCTTATTACAAATGCAGAGCCCACTTCCATAACCGATGCCTACGCCATTCTAAAGATTATCAGTTTGCATAATGAAGACTGCAAGGTGAGAGTTATAGCAAATATGGTGGACAATTCCAAGGAAGCAGAGGACATCTTTACACGTATAAATACTGCTGCAAAAAGATTTTTAAAGAAGGATATTATCAATCTGGGATACCTGCCGAGGGATGCGGCGGTTAGTAAAGCTATAAAACTACAAATCCCATTTGCTGTAAGCTTTCCCAAAAGTACAGCCGCAAAGGGCATAGAAGAGATTGTAAAAAGGATTATCGCCGATACAGAATTTCGACAGGATCCAGAGGGTGTAAAACGGTTCTTATCAAAAATTTATATATCTTTCAGTTCTTCATTATGACTACAGGGAGGGATGTAGATTGAACATACCTGTCGGCATTGGAGAAAAACTAGATATAATCTTAATGAGCAGAAATTTAAAAGAAAAGGCAGTATTGGTAAGCCAGATTATGGAAGACCATGGTAATGGAAGCTTTGTAATTGCAATGCCAATGATTAGGGGAAGACTGGTTCCGCTTAAAACAAACAAAAATATTGCTATTGTCTATTATAGAGATAACGGCATATTTGAGTTTATGGCGAAGGTTATTGAAAAGGACGGAGGAAGGCTTCCCAGCATAAAAGTACAGGCTTTGACACCTGTTAAAAAAAGCCAGAGAAGAAATTACTACAGACTGAATACGGTTGTGGAAGTTCTTGTGAGTAATTATGCTCCGCAAGAGAACAAAAACTTCCACAGAACAAAATGCCTTACTTTGAATATAAGCGCCGGAGGCATGAAACTGGCTTCAGATGATGAAATAGAAAAGGGCAGTATTGTACTGTGTGAATTCCGGTTAACGAATAAAAAGCACTTAATAGCCGCTAAGGTTATAAGGTGCAAAGCTGTTAGTGACAAAAAATATGCCTACGAAATAGGAGTTCAGTTTTTGGAGCTAGATGAGAAAACAAGGGGCGAGATCGCAGGCTATATATTTGAACAACAAAGAAAACTGAAGCGAAAAGGGCTGATTTAGTGGACAAGATAAACGTTATGATAGTGGATGATTCGGCTTTTATGAGGCAGGTTATCGAAAAAATACTGCAGGGACATAAGAATATCGAGGTTGTGGCTAAGGCAAGAGATGGAATAGAGGCTGTTAATAAAGTCAGGGAAAATAAAATCCATGTAATAACAATGGATGTGGAAATGCCGGGAATGAATGGTCTGGAAGCGCTTAAGAGGATTATTGAAACCAGACCGACTCCGGTACTCATGATAAGCAGTCACACAAGAAGAGGTGCTTTGGAAACCATACAATCCCTTGATATAGGAGCAGTTGATTTTATAACAAAGCCTTCAAATATCCTCAATACCGATTTGGAGCAGTTTGGAAAAGAATTGGTTGAAAAGGTTCTTGTTGCTTCCACGGCAAAGCTGACAGTATATAAACCGGCAAAGCATATAATTAAGCCCTTGCCTGCTTTGACCGGAATTAGCAAAAAAATTTTAAGACATGTGATAGCTATCGGCACTTCAACAGGAGGTCCAAAAGCGCTGCAGCAGGTGCTTCCGGTAATACCGGGCAGTATAGAAGGTGCAGTACTGGTGGTTCAGCATATGCCTCCGGGTTTTACCAAATCCCTTGCCGATAGGCTGGATACAATATGTCAGCTAAGAGTAAAAGAGGCCGAGGATAAAGAGATTATAAGACCTGGTTATTGCTACATAGCGCCGGGAGATTATCATATGAGGATGCAACAAAGGGACAGGGGCAGCGGATATGAAATTATGCTTGACAGGCAGGAACTTGTTTCGGGGCACAGACCGTCTGTGGATGTATTGTTTGAATCACTGTGCAATGTGGAAGTAGAGAAGACTATTGCTGTTGTTATGACCGGGATGGGAAGTGATGGCTCAAGGGGTATGGTAAAGCTGAAAGCGAAAAAGAAATGTGTGACAATTGCGCAAAATCAAGAAACTTCCATTGTATTTGGAATGCCTGGCAGTGCAATAAAGCAGGGCGCAGTTGAAAAGGTTACGGCTCTGGAAAGCATTGGCGATGAAATACTGAAAAGTCTGGGGGTATAGTGACATGGATGCAAATCAGTTCTTAGATATTTATCTTGAGGAAACAAACGAACATTTGGAAAGCCTCAACAATTCTCTTCTCCAGCTTGAGAAGAGTCCGGAAGACAAGGACGTGCTGGATGAAATTTTCAGGGTATCACATACATTAAAGGGAATGGCAGGCACCATGGGGTTTACAAAAACTGCAGAGCTAACCCACGAGATGGAAAACCTGCTGGATGGAATAAGAAAGCAAAGGGTAAATGTAGATACCGATTTAGTTGACCTTCTTTTCGAGTGCTTGGACGGACTGCAGGAATATACCAATACCATTGCCGAGGAATGCGTTGAAAGGGGTGAGGATAGCACCGCCCTGGTAAACAAGCTGAGAAGAATATTAAACAAGGAAGAGAAGACCGGATCGGCACCGGACAGAGAGCGTCAACAAGACATGGAATTGAATACTCATGAAAATGAAGTGCTAAACAAGGCAAGACAGCAAGGGTTCAAATGCTTCATTATACAAGTAAGGCTTGATAGTAACTGCATGTTGAAGTCGGCCAGAGCTTTCATAGTATTCAATGTCCTGGAAAAGAAAGGCGAAATTATCAAGTCGGTTCCAAGCGTAGAGGATATTGAGGATGAAAAATTTGCCCATTCCATCAAATTGGTTATGATTACTCACAGCAGCATGGATGAAATCAGAAACAGCCTTACAGCCGTCTCGGAGGTTGCCGAAGTAGAGATTCGGGAAACCAGCATACCCGATGAGATTGATAATTATAGTATTGATGAGCAGCAAAATGACAGCTCCGGTGATGCCAAAACCACAAAAGATCTGATAAGAAAAAGTGTAACCGGGAAGACGGTAAGGGTCGATATAGACAGGCTTGACAATTTGATGAATCTGGTCAGTGAATTGATAATTATTAAAACACGGCTGGAGGAAGACAAGGAGACCGGAGAGAAGACCAATACAGGCGAAGCCCTTGAATATCTGGAGAGAATAACCACCAACCTTCATGATGCAGTTATGAAAGTAAGAATGGTTCCCATCGAAAGGGTATTTAACAGGTTCCCAAGAATGGTGAGAGATCTGTCAAAAAGCTTGGGAAAAGATACAAAGTTGTTTATGTATGGAGAAGAAACAGAGGTTGACAGAACTGTTATTGATGAAATAGGAGACCCATTAATACACCTGATAAGAAACTCGATAGACCATGGAATAGAACAGGTGGATATAAGAAAGAAGATGGGAAAACCGGCAGAAGGGAAAATCATCCTTAAGGCATTCCATGATGGGAATACGGTTGTAATAGAAGTACAGGATGACGGGAAGGGAATAGACACGGAAAGAATCATTAAAAAAGCTGTACAGTTGGGGCTATACAGTCAGCAGGAGGTAGAAAAGATTAATCCGGAAGAACTTGTTGGATTGATTTTTTCACCCGGCTTTAGTACTGTTAGTAAGGTATCGGACCTATCAGGCAGGGGCGTTGGTCTTGATGTGGTAAAGACAAAGATAGAATCCCTGGGCGGAATGGTGGAGGTGGAAAGCAAACCTGGCACAGGAAGTAAATTTTCCATAAGACTACCACTGACACTGGCAATAATACAGGCACTGCTGGTGAATATAGGAAAAGAAAGCTATGCCATACCGCTTAACTCCATAAAAGAGATAATAACAATAGAGCATTCTATGGTCAAAAACGTACAGAACAGGGAAGTAGTTCTATTAAGAGGTGAAATCCTTCCGCTTACAAGACTGGCTAAAGAATTAGAGGTAGAAGGAGAAAGTGTTGAAAGAGAACAAATGACCATAGTTGTAGTAAGAAAAGGCGAAAGATTAGCGGGCATGGTGGTGGACGGGCTAATTGGTCAACAGGAGATAGTAATAAAATCCCTGGGTAAATATCTTTCGGGTATACGGTATATAGCAGGAGCCACAATATTGGGAGATGGACGGGTTTCATTAATACTGGACACAAATCCATTTTTATAGTAGATAAGGGGTGACGAAGATGCCGGACAATCAATTTGTTGTATTTAGGATTGAGGAACAGGAGTTTGCAGTTGATATAAACAAAGTAAAGACAATAGAAAAAATAACTACCATAACCCGGGTTCCGGGGGCACAGCATTTTATTATGGGGGTGATAAATCTAAGGGGAGAGGTTATACCGGTTATTGATATCAGAAAGAGAATGGGTATGCAGCCAAGGCAGTTTGACAGTGAGAGCAGGATAATAATTATTAACCTTGACGACATAGAGGTGGGTTTAACTGCCGATTCTGCTACCGAAGTAGTTAACATAGGGCAGGATTATATAGATAATAACCTGGATTTTGCCGGAGATATCGATGACAGCTTTATAGAGGGCATAGGAAGAATTGAAGATAGAATAATTGTTATACTTGATCTTAAAAGGATACTGAAAATGGACTAGCCGGTTAGGGGTGAAATTCTTGGAAATAAATTATGAAAACTTAAATTCAATGCAGATGGATGTGCTAAAAGAACTTGGAAATATAGGAGCAGGAAATGCAGTTACCGCCCTTTCGAAAATGCTGAATAAAAGAGTGAATATGGAAGTACCGAAAGTTAAAATACTTGAGTTCAATGAAGTAACAGAAATTCTCGGAGGAGCAGAAATACCTGTAACGGGGATATATTTTCGTATGGATGGAGACATAAGCGGGAATATTATGTTTCTTATACCCGTTGAGTCGTCCAAGGCTCTGTTGGATATGCTTATGGGGATATACCGTGATGGGGATGAATTCGGAGAAATGGACATATCCGCCCTTGAAGAAATAGGTAACATTCTTGCAAGCTCATACATATCCTCATTATCTGCATTAACCGGGATGAAAATAAAAATATCGGTGCCGGCTCTGGCCATTGACATGGTTGGTGCAGTGCTGAGTGTTCCAATCATTCAGTTTGGACATATGGGAGATAGTGTAATGCTGATAGAAACACATTTTTCGGAGGGTAATACGCATGTTAAAGGCAACTTTTTATTGATCCCCGACGTTGAATCCTTCGCAAATCTATTGGAGAAGTTAGGTGTGGCATAAATATGACAGTACAAGTGACAAAGATTGGTATGGCAGAGGTATGCGCTGCAAAGGATCCTGCAATACTGATAACGTTAGGTTTGGGATCATGTGTAGGGATTTGCCTATATGACCATATAAAAAAAATTGTGGGGATGGCCCACATTATGCTGCCGTCCAGCACAGAAATAAAGAATAACGGCAACAAGGCAAAGTTTGCAGATACTGCAATTGAAATGCTGATATTGGATATGGTGGGGCTGGGTGCCGACAGAAATAGAATTACGGCCAAAATGGCCGGCGGCGCTCAGATGTTTGCCTTTAAGTCGTCAAACGAGCTTATGAGAATTGGAGAACGAAATGCGGAGGCCGTGAGGAAAGAACTTAAACGGCATCGAATAGAATTAATTGCAGAGGATGTCGGAGGGAATTACGGTAGAACAATAGAATTTAGCTCGGAAAACGGAGAACTGAATATCAAGACAATAGGTCATGGAATAAACGTGATATAGGGTGATGAAATATGAACGGTTTAAAAAAACTACCAAAATATTTTTCATTGGCAGCAGTATTTGTTTCTACCATTATGGTAATGGTAAAGGGCATTACTCCCATTAGAGCGGTGTACAGGGTTGCATCAGCAGCTCTGGCGTTCTATTTTCTCGGACTATATATATCGCGAATGCTTATAAAGGACAATAAGAAAGAAAAAATTGCAACCAGTATTGATATCATTGCAGGTACTCAGGAGGAGTTTGAAGAATTAAACCCTCCGGTTGTTGAGGCTACGGATCAGGATGTGCTTGGTAGGGGGTAGACTTAATGGAAACCAAAAGATTATGGAACCAGTACAAGAAAAATGGGGACCGGGAATGCAAAAATATGCTTATAGAGAATTATATTCCATTGGTTAAGATAACAGCCGGTCGTCTAAAGAGTACCATAACTGCAAGCAGCGTTGAAATGGATGATTTGACTAGTTACGGCATACTTGGTTTGATTGATGCCATAGAAAAGTTTGATATAGAAAAGAATGTAAAGTTCGAGACCTATGCACAAATGAGGATCCGCGGTTCCATGATAGACCAGCTAAGGAAAAACGATTGGGCACCGAGGTCGTTAAGGCAGAAAGCAAAACAGATTGAAAATACATACAGAGAACTTGAAAACAAACTGGGAAGAAATCCAACCGAACATGAAGTTGCAAATTTCATAGGTATTGATATAAAAAGTTTTCATGAAATATTAGGGGACATTAGCACACTATCGGTAGTATCACTGGAAGAGATGCTTGAAAACAAGATAGAAGTCCGGGCTGCGGACTTAACCCGGGAAGGACAGAGTTTAAATGTAAGCCAGCCGGAAGAATTGGTAGAAGTAAAGGAAATGAAAGAAATACTCAGGCAGGCTATTACAGATTTGCCCGAGAGAGAGAAACTTCTTATTACTTTGTACTATTATGAAGAGCTTACTTATAAGGAAATAGGAAATATTATGAATATATCAGAGTCCAGGGTATCGCAATTGCATACCAAGGCGGTAATTAGAATGCGAAACAAACTTTCTGACCACAGAATGGACATTAACTTATAAGGGGGTGGAATGAATGCTGTTCAGAGGAGAAACCTTCCAGGAAGCTGTAAGTAAAGGTCTTGAATACTATGAAATTACTCAGGATATGGCCGAAATAAACCTTGTAAAAGGCGTGGATCCACAGCAGAGCCATAGTGATAGTGAGTTTGTAGTTGAGGTTATACCGAATAACGATTTATCAGTGGATGCAGACGGAAACTTTAAACTTTTCTATGAAGAGGATGGAGTATACGTGCAGATATACCCTCCCATCGGAAACGGAGAGGAAATTAAGCCGGAAACTGTCAAGGAAAGGCTGGCTTATAAAAAAGTTCATGATATTGATTCCGAAGCTTTGATGCAGGCTTTTAATACCGGCAATAATGAGAAAATTAAAATTGCGCCATATCAGGAAGAAGAGAAATACCCTGCGTCACTGGCTCTGGAAATTGCGGCGGATGACAGTAAGGCGTTTGCTACCATGATACCACCCGACGGCGGTGATTCCCTTACTGTGGATGAAGTAATGAAATCACTAGAAGAAAACGGTGTGATTGCAGGGTTGGACCATTCAAGAATAGAAGAAATGGTTACGAAAAGAATTTATGGTATACCAATACAGGTAGCTGCCGCAATAGCTCCACAGGACGGGGAGAACGGCTATATAGAATATAAGGTAAACGTAGAAAAGAAAAAAGACCTTAACGTTAACGAAGATGGTACTGTAGATTTCCATGAACTGGGCTTAATAGAAAACGTAAAAACCGGACAGGTCTTGGCTCAATTGTTCCCGCCAACCGATGGAAAGGACGGGCAGGACGTACGGGGAAATGTTATAAAAGCCAAAAGCGGTGTTCCGGCAAAACTGTTAAAGGGAAAAAATATTGAGATTACCGAGGACAAGAGCAGACTGGTCTCGCTGATAGACGGGCAGGTTAGTATTGCAGCCGGCAAGCTGAATGTATACCCTGTATATGAAGTAATAGGGAATGTAGACAATTCCACCGGAAATATCAGATTTGTAGGAAAGGTTGTAGTCAGGGGTAATGTATTAACAGGTTTCGAGATACAAGCCGATGGAGATATAGAAGTGAACGGAGTGGTTGAGGGAGCCAAGTTAAAATCCGGCAGTAATATTATACTGAAAAGAGGAGCTCAGGGCAGCGGCAGGGGAGTTCTAACCTGTGAGGGTTCCCTGGTATCAAAGTTTATCGAAAATTGCACTGTAGAAGCCGGCGGAGATATACTGGCCGACGCTATTATGCACAGCAATATCAGCAGCAAATCAACAATAGAAGTAAAGGGGAGAAAGGGCCTGCTGGTGGGAGGAAACGTTGCGGCAAGGAACGAGATAAGAGCAAAAACCATTGGTTCCCCAATGGCAACACTGACACATATTGAAGTAGGAGTGGACCCGGATTTAAGGAAAAATATGGACATATTACACAAGAAGCTTGAACAGGAAAGAAAATCCCTGGAGCAGGTGAATTATAATATTAACTTAATAGCAAAAATGGCCAAAAACGGGTATGTACCTGAAAATAAAAAAGTGTTATTCAAGAGATGCGCCGAATTAAAAACACAGCTGGAAGAAAATATAAAACAGAAGGAAATAAAATTGCACGAAATGAAGAGTCAGCTTAATGCAATATCAAAGGGAACCGTTAAGGTCAGAGGTGTAGTTAATCCGGGAACTGTAATTACCATAGGATCATCTACAATGCACATTAAGGATTCAATTGAATTCACAACCTTTTACAGAACAGGCGGGGAGATAAAATTAGGTCCCTATGAGTAATAGTGGAGGTGACCATATGACAATAAGAGCCGTAGATTTACAGATTGTGGTTCAAAAAGCAACGGAAGTAATGAAAAACCAACAACAGGAGAATTCTAAAACAAGGCTGTTGATGCATCAGCAGGCACAGCAGCTGCAAAAAAAAGAGCAAATAGCAAATCACCAGATAACAAACCTGCAGAAGCCCGATAAGAGCTCTATTTACAAAGAAAAAGAGCGGAAAAATAAAAGGGAAAGCAGTGGAGAGGAAAGAAAGAATAAAAAGGAACAAATGGCAAAAGAACATGACGGCGATTCAATAATTGATATTCTGATATAAGAGGTGTGTACTATGAATTATACACTGTTGTTTCTGGGAATCGGATTGGTAATTTTGGCGGTGGTATTGTTTATACTGGATGCAAGAAAGAGTAGGTCGGAAATACGCAATCTGGAAAAAGCCAACGCACAGACCGAATTGTTAATAGAGGAGTTAAACGAGCTTTCATCCATAATAGTTGATGAATTGGACAAAAAATATAATAATATGCTGGATATATATAAAGAATTATCGGTGGTATCCGAGGACGATCAACAGGGAAAACAAATCCATAATGGAGATATTTCATATAAAAATGGAGTACAACAATTGGATAGAAAAAGCAGCATATTAGAATTATATGATACAGGCAAATCACCTTCTGAAATAGCCAGCAGAATTGGTATAGGAACAGGAGAGGTGGAGTTGATAATTAAACTTGCAGGGCGGGGTGTAAAGGATAATGTTGAAATCATATAAGCATATACTGCTTGGACTGGGGCTTGGACTGATAATATCTTCCTGTTTTATGACTTACCCACTGAAGGATGAACAAAATGACAAAACCACCTTGCCGGCTAATGGAGTGGGATTTGTAATGGATAAAATGGATGAATACCCCGAGCAGGTGGGAGACTATACCCGGGGAGACCAAAATTCGGGAAATAACGAAATGTCGTTACAGCAAGAGAATAGTAAGGTTGAAATAGTAATTCCTAAAGGAGTAAACAGCAGACATGTAGCAGCTGTGTTATATGAAAATGGTCTTATAACAAGCCAACAGGAATTTGACGCCAGAATAACCCGACTTAATCTTGATAAAAAAATCAGGTATGGCCTTTTTAGTATTGAAAAGGGCCAGTCCATGGATTCGATTATAAATATAATTACCCAAACAGATAATGATTAGCTGGCAGGGATCCCCGTACAAAATAATATTGCTAATAAATAGGAACTGTGGTATACTACTCAAGGCAACAAAATAACACACACTCTTTGAAGAGAGGACTGGTGCCAAAGGGCTGTCCTTCCGGATGAAAAGGGTGGAGGTTAAAACCAACGGAGGTGTAAAGGAATGTCAGTAGTAAGTATGAAACAGCTGCTTGAAGCAGGCGTCCATTTTGGCCATCAGACAAGAAGATGGAATCCTAAAATGGCAAAGTACATTTTCACCGAAAGAAACGGGATTTACATTATAGACCTACAAAAAACCGTTGAAAAGGTAGAAACTGCGTACCAGTTTATTAAAAGTGTTGTGGCCGAGAACAAGGAAGTATTATTTGTCGGTACAAAAAAGCAAGCGCAGGAGTCAATACTGGAAGAGACGAAACGGTGTGAGATGCCTTATATCAACCAGCGATGGCTGGGAGGAATGCTCACTAACTTTAAAACCATAAGGAAGAGAGTGGACAGGCTGCACCAGTTGGATAAAATGGAAGAGGACGGCACCTTTAGTCTGCTTCCCAAAAAAGAAGTAATAAAGCTCAGACACGAAAGAGAAAAACTTGAAAAATTTTTGGGCGGAATTAAGGATATGAAGCAGCTCCCCGGAGCTATCTTTGTGGTAGACCCGCGGAAAGAGAGAATTGCAGTAGCCGAAGCAAAAAAATTAGGAATACCATTGGTAGGTATAGTTGATACTAATTGTGACCCAGATGAGATAGATTATGTTATACCAGGGAATGATGATGCTATCAGAGCCGTTAAGCTGATAACCTCAATAATTGCAGATGCAGTTCTAGAAGCCAAACAGGGCGAACAAACTACAGAGGATAAGTAAAGGTGAGGGTTCCCCCTTGCCTTTTATTTTTCAACTTTTAACAATATAGGAGGTAGTTATAATGGTAACAGCAACAATGGTAAAAGAGTTAAGAGAAAAAACCGGAGCAGGGATGATGGACTGTAAAAAAGCTCTGGAAAAGACCAATGGAGATATAGAAAAGGCTATAGTTATGCTGAGAGAAAAAGGCCTTGCAGCAGCAGCCAAAAAGGCCGGACGGATTACTGCAGAGGGCATAGTTGAATCATACATACATATGGGGGGACGAATAGGGGTACTTATAGAAGTTAACTGCGAAACAGATTTTGTAGCAAAGACCGATGACTTCAAAGATTTTGTGAGAAACATGGCTATGCAGGTGGCAGCTTCCAAACCTATGTGTATATCAAGGGATGAAATTCCCCAAGAAACAATCGAAAAGGAAAAACAGATACTCAGGCAGCAAGCTTTAAATGAAGGCAAACCGGAACATATAGTGGATAAAATGGTGGTAGGGCGAATTGAAAAATATTATAAGGAAGTATGTCTTTTGGAACAGCCATATATCAGAGATCCGGAAGCTACAGTACAGCAGGTTCTTACAGAAACAATTGCAAAAATCGGAGAAAATATATCAGTAAGGCGTTTTACACGGTATGAAATGGGAGAAGGCATAGAAAAGAAAGAGGATAATTTCGCTGAGGAAGTAATGGCACAGGCCAATAAGTAAACCAAATAAAACAACTAATGGGGCACAAACGTGTCCCATTAAAAAAATAGAGGATACTAACCGACCATGTAGAATTTACAAAAAGTGGAGGTAGTTCGATTATGGGCGCAAAGTTTAATAGAATAATACTAAAAATCAGCGGAGAAGCCCTGGCCGGACCTCAGGGGTTTGGTATAAACTTTGAGACTATTAACCAGATAGCGCAGCAGATTAAAGAAGTTGTGGAGTTAGGAGTGGAAGTGGCAGTAGTGGTCGGAGGAGGAAACATATGGCGCGGCAGAGCAGGAAAGGGAATGGACAGAACAACGGCTGACCATATGGGTATGCTGGCTACCGTAATTAATGCCCTGGCACTGCAGGATGCATTGGAAAACAGAGACGTGGCTACCAGAGTACAAACGGCCATAGAACTTCGGCAAATTGCAGAGCCCTATATCAGGAGGAGAGCGGTAAGGCACCTGGAAAAGAAGAGAGTGGTAATATTTGCGGCAGGAACAGGCAATCCTTTCTTTTCAACCGATACTACCGCTGCATTAAGAGCAGCTGAAATAGATGCAGAAGTGATTTTGCTGGCAAAAAAAGTAGACGGTGTATATGATTCTGACCCTGTAGCAAACCCACAGGCAAAAAAATTTGACAAGCTAAATTATTTTGATATTCTAAGACTTGGACTTAAGGTTATGGACAGCACTGCTACTTCGCTCTGTATGGATAATGGAATACCTATCATTGTTTTCGGGCTTGAGAAGCCAGATAATATAAGGCGAGTAATTTTAGGAGAAAAAATCGGCACGTCAATCGGGGATGTTTAAGTTGAGAAATGGGATGTGGGATGTCAGATGTGGGGATTTTAGCAGTGATTAAAAGCAATACCAAAATCTTACCTCCCACTTCACATCTAAAAAAGGAGGAATGAAAATGCATCTGGAAATCCATGATCAGACTGAAGCCAAGATGAAAAAAACTGTTAACGTACTTCAGGATGAACTAACTACTGTTAGGGCCGGAAGGGCCAATCCTGGGTTGTTGGACAAAATAACCATAGATTACTATGGTACTCCAACACCGCTAAGCCAGATAGCAGGTATATCCGCACCTGAACCAAGGCTCTTGCTTGTACAGCCCTATGACAATAATGCATTGCAAAACATTGAGAAGGCTATAATGAAATCGGATTTAGGGCTTAATCCTAACAGTGACGGAAGGGTAATCAGATTGGTAATTCCGCAATTAACCGAAGAACGGCGCATAGAACTTGTAAAACTAATAAAGAAATTTGGAGAGGAATCAAAAGTAGCAATAAGAAACGAGAGAAGAAACGCTAATGAAGAGATGAAGAAAATGAAGAAAAACGGCGAGATAACCGAAGATGACGAAAAGAAAGCCCAGGACGAAATACAGAAACTAACAGATAAGTACATAGAATTAGTAGACAAAGCAATCGCAAAAAAAGAAGGAGAAATAATGGAGATATAAAATGGTAATTCCCAAGTCAATATGTTATACTATTGACCATGCCCGGAGCATATTAATGGAAAAGGGAATTGGAAATATTGCCTTACCGGAAACAAAGACTATTGCGGTCAAGCAGTAGCAGCACGACCCAAAGGGTAAATAGGCCAAAGAGAGAAAAACATCTTTGTTTTAGTTGATTGCTTGTTAAATGCCCCCTTTTAGGGGGTATTTTCGGGTGGAGGTATTGAGATGGATAGTACAATTAAGAATCCAAGACATGTTGCGGTGATAATGGACGGAAACGGCAGATGGGCAACCAAACGCGGTCTGCCCAGAGTACAGGGGCATAGAGCCGGAGTCCTTGCGTTGAGAGAAATAGTTAAGCATTCCCGTAAAATAGGGCTTGAATACCTGACTCTTTATGCATTTTCTACTGAAAACTGGAAAAGACCGCCTCAGGAAATAAAAAACTTAATGAATCTTTTAGTGGAATACCTGAAAAGCGAAATTAATGATTTAAAAGCCAACAATGTGAGTATAAGAATATTAGGAGATATTTCGCCACTTCACGCTGCGGTGATAACGCAACTAAACAAAGCTGTTGAAGAAACTGCAGCTAATAATGGACTGATACTATGCGTAGCCATCAATTATGGAGGACGGGATGAGATAATAAGAGCAGTAAAGGGAATTGTCAGGGATATAAATGCAGGAAAAGCCTGCATAGAGGATATTGACCATAGTTTTTTCGAAGGATACCTTGATACAAAGGGAATACCCCATCCGGATCTGGTCATAAGACCAAGCGGGGAGTTCAGAATCAGTAATTTTCTTTTATGGCAGATCGCCTATTCCGAACTCTGGTTTTCAAACTGTTACTGGCCGGATTTTACCGCCAGGATGTTTGAAAAGGCACTAGAGGATTATGCAAAGCGGGACAGGAGATATGGAGGGGTTAATAGTGTGGATTAGAATACTTAGCGCACTGCTTGCGATACCTTTACTGGTGTATATTCTTTATACTGGGGGGGCAGTATTAACCACTGCCCTTGCCATTGTAAATCTTATTGCCCTTAGAGAGTTTTTTAATGTATTCAAAAGGGTTGATATTTTCCCCTTCCAGGCCGAAGGCTTGCTTTCAAGCGTAGCAATGGTGATAATGATAGGAATTTACGGAGAAAAGGCCCTGCAGTTTGTAATAGCAGTAATTATGATCTGTACCATTTTATGTTTTGCTAAAATGCTGCTTCAAAAAAAAGCCCGTGTAATTGATTTGGGGATTACGCTTTTAGGCATGGTATATATATCATTGCTCATGAATATGCTTCTTCTCATATACTCCCTTGAAATGGGGTATATTTACATATGGCTGGTTTTTGTCCTTGCCTGGCTTGGAGATACCTTTGCCTATTTTATCGGTATTTCCTTTGGTAGGCATAAGCTGTGTCCTACAATCAGCCCTAAGAAGTCGGTTGAGGGTGCCGTAGGCGGTCTCCTTGGGAGTATTTCCGGATCGGTTATATTCGGGTACATAATATGGAGACTGTATGGAATTAGTTTTGACATAACGGGTTTTGCCATAGTAGGAGCCATTGGCGGAATACTGGCTCAGCTGGGAGATCTTACAGCTTCCATCATCAAGAGGTATACAGGCGTTAAGGATTACGGAAATATTATGCCGGGACACGGAGGAATTTTGGATAGATTCGACAGCGTACTATTTACAATTCCGGTAGTATATTATTATATAGGATATTTCCTTTAGCAGGCGGATGACGATTGGCAAACAACAGGTCATAGGAGCAAGTACCGTTATCTTAAGCCAGATATTTGAGCATAAAAACAGTAGAGTACAGACCATAGGTCCACAGTTTTTATTTTTTGCATTGGGTAATAATAAGGCAGAGAGGTTGAAAAAATGAAAAACATAGCCGTTTTGGGCAGTACAGGATCCATTGGCAGGCAAACACTGCAGGTGGTGAAAAACAGGCCTGAAGAATTTAGAATAACAGCTCTCGTTGCAAAGGAAAACCATAAACTGATGTTACAGCAGATATATGAGTTCAAGCCAAAGATGGCTGCCCTGATGGATGCTAATAGTGCACAATTGCTGCGAAACAGTCTCGAAAGTCATATTGATACGGTGATACTTGAAGGTGAGGACGGGATTTCCAAATGCATAACCGAAAGCGATTGTCATTTGGTGCTAAACGGAATGGTAGGTATGGCAGGTCTCGTGCCAACCCTTGTGGGGCTGGAGGCAGGAAAAGACATTGCTTTGGCCAATAAAGAGTCCCTTGTTGCCGGGGGACGGCTGGTCATGGAACTGGCAAAAAAAAAGAAAGCGGATATTATACCCGTTGACAGTGAGCACTCGGCTATATTTCAGTGTATTGGCGATACACCAATCTCTCAGATACACAAGCTGATACTTACAGCCTCGGGAGGGCCTTTTAGAGGTAAAACCGCCGACCAGATGAAAAAGGTAACGCCCTCCGATGCACTGGCACATCCTAACTGGAATATGGGAAAAAAGATTTCCATAGATTCGGCTACTATGATGAATAAAGGCCTGGAAGTGATAGAGGCAAAGTGGCTGTTCGGACTGGAAACCGACAGTATAGAGGTGGTAATACACCCGCAGAGTATAGTACACTCTATGGTAGAGTTTATAGATGGTGCGGTTTTGGCCCAGTTGGGGAATCCTGACATGAGAATACCCATACAATACGCATTAACCTATCCCAAAAGACTGCCATCGGGTTTACCCCGATACAACCCTGTCGAAAGAGGCAGACTGGAGTTTTTCAAGCCTGATACAGAAAATTTCCCTGCTCTAAGGCTTGCCTATGAGGCTCTGCGTGAAGAGGGAACAATGACGGCTGTTCTAAACGGAGCAAATGAAGCTGCGGTTGAGTTGTTCCTAAGCAAAGCAATAGCATTTAATTCAATACCGGTCTTAGTGGAACGGGTTATGGCGAGCCACAGGAATTTTAAAAATCCCGGCATTGAAGATATAATTTATTGGGATGGATGGAGCAGAAAAGAAATTGCCGGAATGGTAAAAAAGGATGGTGAAACGTTTTGTTATTGACAATAAGCACCATTGCAGCGTCGGTTATAATATTCATGCTTATGGTGTTATCCCATGAATTCGGCCATTTTATAGTGGCCAAGAAATCGGGAGTCACTGTAGAGGAATTTTCCATAGGAATGGGACCCAAGTTAAAGTCATGGGAACATAAAGGAACAAATTACTCCTTCCGTATATTTCCCATTGGAGGATATGTAAAAATGCTGGGGGAAGAAGATAAAGCGGAGGGAGAGGGCTCATACCATAGAAAATCCCTTGCCAAAAGGATAAGTATTATACTTGCAGGCCCAATAATGAATATAATTTTGGCAATTTTGTTGTTTAGTATAATATTTTTTATTATGGGAACTCCGACAACTGTTATAGATACAGTTAAGGGTGACTATCCCGCAGCGCTGGCAGGTATAAAGCCCGGAGACAGAGTGGTTAATATAGACGGTCACAGGATAAACTCCTGGGATCAGTTACAGTCGCTGGTTTCGACCTCACAGCAGGAAGAAATAGAGATATCGGTTGATAGGAATGGCATCATACACACCTATACCGTATTTCCCGTAACCGATAGCCAGACGGGACAGCAGGTAATAGGAATTACGCCCAGGGCAGAAAAAAGCGTAATAGGGGCGATTGGGTTAGGGGTAACAAGAAGTTTTGCGGTCATTGGGCTTATGGTTACGTATCTGGCTGAGCTTGTAATGGGTAAAGCCTCGGCAGAAGACGTTGTAGGAGCGGTTGGAGTAATTCAATTGGTTAACCAGGCTGCCAAAACCGGCATACTGAATGTTATGTTTCTGGCGGCGTTTTTAAGCCTTAACCTTGGCGTCATAAACCTGCTGCCCATCCCTGCTCTGGACGGCGGTAAAATGGTCTTTTTATTGCTTGAGGGCCTGAGGGGAAAACCAATAGATATAGAAAAGGAAGGCTTGATACACTTTATAGGATTTGTGTTTTTAATAATGCTAATAATAGTAATTACCTGGAAAGATATCAGCAGGTTTAACCTTTTCTAGAGCTGAGTTCTTTATTATGGAGGTCGCCGGTTATGAATAAAAGAACAAAAACCGTATATCTGGGCAAAATTCCGGTAGGCGGGGGGAACCCTGTAACTGTACAATCCATGACCAATACAAAAACCTCGGATGTAAAAGCGACGGTAGCACAAATCCTGGAACTGGAAAAGGAAGGCTGCGATATAATCAGGGTAGCCGTTCCCGACTCTAAAGCAGCCTCCTGCCTGGCCGATATAAAAAAAAGTATTTCCATTCCCCTTGTGGCCGATATACATTTTGACTACAGACTGGCCATTACAGCAATAAAAATGGGGGTTGCCGCACTTCGTATCAATCCCGGTAATATTGGGTCCAGGGGCAGGCTGGAGCAAGTGGTACGGGAAGCAAAGGCGGGGGGCATACCCATAAGGATTGGAATTAACGGCGGTTCCCTGGAAAAGGATATACTTGAGAAATACAAAACACCCTGTTCTGATGCGCTGGTGGAGAGTGCCGTTAGAAACACCGAAATCCTAGAGAAGCTGGGTTTCTATGATATAAAACTGTCTTTGAAGGCTTCGGATGTGTATACCACAGTAAGAGCGTACAGGACTATTGCGGAAAAAGTGGATTATCCGCTGCATTTAGGTGTTACAGAAGCAGGTACCTTCATGGGAGGGACAGTAAGGTCAGCCATTGGAATAGGCAGCCTCCTGATGGAGGGCATAGGGGATACAATCAGGGTATCACTTACCGACCACCCGGTACGGGAGGTTGAGGTGGGAAAGGAAATACTCAAATCCCTGGGGATGTATAAAAAAAGCGTTGAGGTTATATCCTGCCCAACCTGCGGCAGGTGTCAGATTAACCTTATAGATCTGGCAAATAAGGTGAATAATATGGTTAAGAATGTAGATAAGCCGTTAAAAATAGCAATTATGGGCTGCGCAGTCAACGGTCCCGGAGAAGCCAGAGAAGCCGATATCGGAATAGCCGGCGGTAAGGGTATGGGAATAGTATTCAGAAATGGAACAGTAATTAGAAACGTAAGAGAAGATGAGCTTCTCAAGGCTTTGATGGAAGAAATCGATAAGTATTGACAAAAACAAAAACATTATATAGTATTATTTTAAATACGGATAATAAGCTTTGACGGGGAATAGTAGAAGTAATAAAGCCAAAAGAGAGGGGGCATGGTGGGAACCCCCGGCATAAATCTTCCAACCCGCCCCTGAGCTTCCATAACGGCGGTATGAAACCGTTATCATCCAAGAGAGGGCTTTTGGCCAATAAGGGTGGTACCGCGAATCCTTCGTCCCTTTGGGAGGAGGATTTATTTATTTTGAAAGGAGTGTAATTATGTCCAAGAACCAGGAGGATTTTGTAACACAGATTGCCAAGCAGAATGAAGACTTTTCCCAATGGTATACCGATGTTATCAGAAAGGCTGATTTGGTGGATTATGCGCCAATAAAAGGGTTTATGGTAATAAAACCTTATGGATATGCCATATGGGAGAATATGCAGAGAGAGATGGACAAAAGGTTCAGGGCTACCGGTCATAAAAATGCCTATTTCCCCCTCTTTATACCTGAGAGTCTGCTTCAAAAAGAGGCCGAGCATGTGGAGGGATTTGCCCCGGAAGTTGCATGGGTTACCGCCGGCGGCAACGAGCAATTAACCGAAAGGATAGCAGTAAGACCCACGTCTGAAGCCATAGTATGCAGCATGTATTCTAAATGGATCAGATCGTACCGGGACCTGCCGGTACTATATAACCAATGGTGCAATGTGGTAAGGTGGGAGAAAAGCACCAGGCCTTTTCTGAGAACATCAGAATTTTTATGGCAGGAGGGGCATACGGCTCATGCTACCGAAGAGGAAGCAGAGCAGGAAACCTTGAAGATACTGGGGATTTATAAAGACTTTGCAGAAAACATACTGGCCATTCCGGTTTTGACCGGGGTGAAATCCCAGAAGGAAAAATTCGCCGGAGCCGTCAGAACATATTCCATGGAAGCTTTGATGCTTGACGGCAAAGCCCTTCAAGCCGGAACCTCCCATAACCTGGGGCAGCATTTTGCCAAAGTATTTGATATTCAATACCTGGACAGGGACGGTCAGCTTAAAAATGTATGGTCTACATCCTGGGGTGTTTCCACCAGGCTGATTGGAGGCGTCATAATGGTACACGGAGACGACAGGGGACTGGTTCTGCCTCCCAAAATTGCACCCAGCCAGGTGGTAATAATCCCTGTTGCCCAGCACAAAGAAGGAGTGCTGGACAAAACAAAGGAAATATTCGACAATCTTTCCAAGCTGTATAGAGTAGAGCTGGACGACAGGGATACCTACAGCCCGGGATGGAAATTTAATGAATGGGAACTCAAAGGGGTACCCATCAGGCTTGAAGTAGGGCCACGGGATATTCAGAGTAATCAGGTGGTTGCAGTAAGACGTGATACCGGTGAAAAGATGGCAATTCCTATGGGTGAACTTGAAAAAAGAATAGCTGTTCTTTTAGAGGACATACACAGTAATATATATAAGAAAGCTCTGGCGCACAGAGAAATGAACACCCATGCTGCTGCCAATATGGAAGAACTGATTTCAATAATGGGCAGAAAAATGGGGTTTGTAAAGGCTATGTGGTGTCAGGATACAGCATGTGAAGCTGAGATCAAGGAAAAAACCGGTGCTACTACGCGGTGTATTCCCTTTGAACAGGATAATGCAGACGGCCGGTGTGTGGTATGTGGAAAGAAGGCGGATACTGCAGCTTATTTTGCAAAGGCATACTAAGGGTGGAATAAGACCACCCTTTTCTTTTTATTTGTTGTAAATGTAAAAAATGTGGTAATATTTATATAATGAAAATTAACGATATCACCGGGAGGAAGATAAATGAAAGTTACGGCATTAATTCCCGCTTATAACGAAGAAGATAGAATTGGTTCGGTACTTGAAGCTGTGAAAAATTCCTGCATGGTGGATGAGATAATAGTAGTTGACGATGGTTCAAGGGACAAAACTGCAGAAGTTGCAGAAAAGATGGGCGTTAAAGTAATAATAAATGATAAAAACATGGGTAAGGGCGGAGCACTTTGCAAAGGCTTGGAGAACTGCCAGTCTGAAGTAATACTGTTTCTTGACGCAGATCTGTGCGGCTTTAAACCCCAAGACGCAGACAGACTTGTGCAGCCTGTTCTTTCAGGGGAATGGGATATGACTGTAGGCATCTTTACAAACGGTAGGTTAGCTACTGATATAGCCCAGAAGATGGCTCCCTTTTTATCGGGACAAAGGGCTATAAAAAGACACGTTTTAAGACAAATAAGCGGCTTGGAGATAAGCAGGTATGGAGTAGAGGTAGCTCTAACCCGCTATGTTAAAAAAAATAAAATAAGGCTGAAGGAAGTGCACCTGGAGGATGTGTCGCATATCATGAAAGAAGAGAAACTTGGCTTGATACGGGGGTTCTCAGAGAGACTGAAAATGTACTGGGATATAGTAAAGGCATTAAAATAAGGAGTGATGGCTATGATTTCAAGTCAGGAGATCCTTATAAGAATCCTACTAGCCTTCCTGCTAAGCAGTATAATAGGAATGGAAAGAGAATTCGGAAACCAGCCGGCAGGGCTGCGTACACATATTCTGGTATGTGTCGGCTCCACATTGGTTATGCTGGTTTCTTTTCACCTGTTCGAAACATATAGAGGACAGACCGACATGGACCCTGCAAGACTGGGCGCTCAGGTAATAAGCGGAATAGGCTTCCTTGGTATAGGTACAATCATGAAGGAAGGTGCTTCTATCCGCGGCTTAACTACTGCTGCCGGGCTTTGGGTAGTAGCCTGCATCGGTCTTGCGGTAGGATCGGGATTTTACATGGGGGCAGTTGTAGTTACGGTGGTTATTGTAATAACTTTAACGGTGGTAAATAAGCTGGATAAGCATATTAACAAGAGCAGAAACAACTATTCTCTGACCCTCCGTGCCGAAAATGTACCAGGGCAGCTGGGCATAATAGGGAGCACTTTGGGAGGAAAGGGCATTTCAATAAGAAATATTAGAATGATAGAAATGGATGATTGTACGGTAGAGATAGTATTATTGCTGAAACTGCCCGACCAAATGAAATTGGAAGAGGCTATCCAGATTCTGAACGAAGTGGAAGGTATCAAACAAATTGTTGAAGCCAGCTAGCGGGGGGTAAGATGACAAATGCAGGAATTGATGAAAAAAGTAGAAAAGGTATTTGTAAATGAAAAGACCAGGCAAATTTTGGTTGTGCTAAGTAAGGACAGCAACTATAGTCAAGACAGAGAACAAATCAGAAGAGAAATTACAAAACGGTTTAAGAATAATAATGATATGAGAATAGAAATTATTCAGTCAGCGGAAGAATACAGTTTGGAAAAGCTGTTTGAAACCCACTGGTCATTTTTTTGCACTCTATGGACCGGATCCTTTCCTGCGGCTAAACCGTGGTTTGAGAATTGCAAGTACAAATTAGAAGGCAGACGCCTGAATATAGAGTTTAATGACGAAATGGCAATGCATACACTTGGGGACAGGAACTTTGTAGAGTTGGCTCAAAAGATAATAAGCGCCGTAGCCGGCAGAGATGTACTGGTTTCATTGAATTGGGAAAAAAATGTAAAAACAGAGTACATACGCAAGGAACAGGAAAGCATAAAGCAAGAGCAGGAACTGGAGGAGATAAGAAAAATAGTCGGTCAAAATACCCATGGCAGAAATGGTAATACCGTTAATAAGGTAATAATGGGGAAATCCTTCAAAGGTAAGACAAAGCCAATCAATGAGATAATACAGGATGCCGGCACGGTTATTGTGGAAGGATACATATGCAGGATTGAGACAAAAACCCTGAAGTCGGAGAGGTTCTCCATTGTATTGTCATTGTTTATAACAGATTATGAGGATACTATAGAATGCAGATTCTTTGTTGAAAAGGGCAACAAAGCAAAGTTACAAAACGCTGTTGAAACGGGAGACAAGGTGAGGGTTAAGGGAGAAGCCCAGTACAATAAATATGCAAAGGAAATAATAATAATAGGAAGAGATATGGTTATGGTTCCAGGCCATAACAGGACAGACAATTGTCCGGAAAAAAGAATAGAATTACATGCCCATACCAAATTTAGCGCTTTGGATGCTGTTACCACGGTGGAGGCTTTGATTAAAAAAGCTGCCGATTGGGGACATGCCGCTATAGCCATAACCGACCATGGGGTGGTTCAGGCCTTCCCGGAAGCCTACGAAGCTTCCAAAAAGACCGGAGTCAAAATAATTTATGGAGTGGAAGGCTATATGGTGGACGATATTTCTCTTGCTGCCCAGACTTTCTTTGATTGGAACAAATCGGACCACTTTGTGGTATTTGATATAGAGACAACGGGACTGGATCCTGTACGGGATGAAATAACCGAAATAGGAGCTGTAAGAATTAAAGACGGAAAGATAATGGATAGATTTCACACATTAATCAATCCGTGTATTCCAATTCCGCAGAAAATTGTGGATTTGACAGGTATAAACGATGAGATGGTTAAAGACAGCCCCTTAGTTCAACAGGCTGTAACGGAATTTTTGGATTTTGCCCGTGATGCAGTTCTGGTGGCACACAATGCACCCTTTGATATGGGATTTATATATCAAAAGTCATCTATAATGGGACTGGAAATAAAGAACAAAGTAATAGATACTCTTGCTATTACAAGAAAATTGTTTCCCCGTTTAAAAAGCCATAAACTAAGTGCGGTGGCAAACCATCTCAAAATTAAGATGGACAGAGCCCACAGAGCCCTGGACGACGCAGTTACCGCAGCATATATACTATTGGAATGTATGAAGAGGGTTGATTATGAGAAGAAGAGGGGGGTAGAAAAGACCGGACAAAGAGCCATAGTTAAAGAAGCAATGAACAGGCTTAAATCTAACCATATAATTATTCTTGCCCGGAATGAGGAAGGGCTTAGAAACCTATACTGCATTATAAGCAAATCCCACCTTGATTACTTTTATAAAACTCCAAGGATACCAAAGAGTTTGCTTTCAAAAATGAGAAGCGGACTTCTTCTGGGAAGTGCCTGCGAAGCCGGAGAGTTGTATCGTGGAATAATTGCCGGCAAAAATGAAGGTCAGTTGGCTGAAATTGCTTCCTTTTATGATTATCTTGAGATTCAGCCGTTGGGGAACAATATGTTTATGGTGGATAACGGTATGCTGGATAATGTTCAGGAGATTGAAAAGGCGAATTTGAAGGTTTATGAAATTGGAAAGAAACTGGGTATACCGGTTGTGGCTACAGGAGACGTACATTTTCTTGAGCCCCGGGATCAGGTGTATAGAAAGATTATTATGGCAGGCAAAGGATTCCAGGATGCCGACAAACAAGCACCCTTATACCTGCACACTACCGAAGAAATGCTGAGCGAATTCGAATACCTGGGAGAATCTGCGGCCAAAGAGGTGGTTGTTACAAATCCGAATATTATTAATAATAAAATAGAAGAACTGTTGCCGGTTCCTTTGGAGACATATCCTCCCACATTACCCGGCGCAGAACAGGAATTAAAGGATATGACATGGAAACAGGCAAAAGCAGTGTATGGACAGTCACTCCCGGAAATAGTGGAGATCAGGCTGGAACGTGAACTAAAAGCCATTATAGATAACGGATACGCGGTAATGTTTGTAATAGCTCAAAAGCTTGTATCAAAATCCATGGCGGATGGTTATCTGGTAGGTTCAAGAGGGTCGGTGGGCTCGTCCCTTGTTGCAACCATGAGCGGGATAACCGAAGTAAACCCCTTACCGCCTCATTATTTGTGTCAAGATTGCAAATACAGTGAATTCATTTGTGACGGAAGTGCGGGCGCCGGAGCCGATCTTCCTGATAAGGCTTGTCCAAAATGCGGCCTTCCACTTGAAAAACACGGTTTCGACATACCATTTGAAGTGTTTATGGGATTCGAGGGAGATAAGGAACCGGATATTGACCTGAATTTTTCCGGAGAATACCAGAGTAAAGCTCACAGCTTCGCAGAGGAAATATTCGGAAAACAGCAGGTATTCAGGGCCGGTACCATCTCAACTCTGGCCGACAAAACCGCTTATGGTTTTGTCAGAGGCTATCTGGAGGAGAGAAATCTGACGGTTCATAGTGCTGAAATAAACCGGCTGGTACAAGGGTGCGCGGGGATCAAGAGAACCACCGGACAACACCCGGGAGGGGTTATGATAGTACCCCGGGGTATGGATATACACCAGTTTTCCCCGGTGCAAAGACCTGCCGATGACCCCAATTCGGACGTAATAACAACGCATTTTGACTATCATGCATTGAGTGGGAGATTACTAAAGCTTGATATCCTGGGACATGATGACCCAACCATGCTAAAAATGCTGCACAAATTGACCGGTAAAGACCCGAGAGATATACCACTGGATGATGAAAAAACCATGAGCCTGTTTAGTTCGACGTCCCCGTTGGATATTGATAAACAGGATATAGACTGTCCTGTAGGCAGCCTTGGGATTCCGGAATTCGGGACAAGGTTTGTCAGACAGATGCTTGAGGAAACAAAACCTACTACTATGACCGAACTGGTAAGAATTAGCGGACTGTCGCACGGTACCGATGTATGGCTTAACAATGCTCAGCAGCTGATAGAAAACGGAACTGCAACGCTTAAAGAGGTCATATCCACAAGGGACGATATATTTATTTTTCTTGTACACAAGGGCATGGCACCCAATAATGCTTTCAGGATAATGGAGAGAGTCAGAAAGGGTAAGAATCTTTCCGAGCAGGACATGGAGGATATGAAATCCGTCAATACGCCCGACTGGTTTATACAAGCATGCCGGAAAATTAAATATATGTTTCCCAAGGCACACGCAGTGGCATATGTAACAATGGCCTTTCGTATAGCCTATTATAAGGTGCACTACCCCCTTGCCTTCTATGCGGCTTATTTTACAGTAAGAGCCGATGAATTCGATGCACAGCTGATTGTCTCAGGAAAAGAACAGGTAGTGAAAACCATCAGGGATTATGAACAACGGATAAACAGTCTGACACAAAAAGAGAAATCACTGCTTACCATATTGGAAATAGCGCGGGAGATGTATTACAGAGGTTATGGCTTTCTTCCTGTAGATTTGTACAAATCGGACAGAAGGGAATTTATAATCGACGGGAAAATGCTGCTGCCACCGTTAAACTCATTGCAGGGTCTTGGTGGTAATGCGGCCGGAAACATTGTTAAGGCAAAACATGACAGGCCGTTTATTTCGGTTGAGGATTTACAGCAGAGAGCTCGGATAAGCCGTACGGTAGTTGATGTACTCAGATCCCATGGCTGTCTGGATTCTTTGCCGGAATCAAACCAAATTTCACTATTTTGACTTGTAATGAAAAGCTGCCTGTGATATACTTTTTATGGAAAGTACATACCTGTGAGACAGGAGTGGGTAAAAACCCACTCTTTGCTGTTATAGAGAACCAATGCGGTGGAATAATATATCAGTCAGTATGGAAATATAAAAATACCAGTTATTGATACGGCAGGGAGGAATACCATTGGCAAAACCGAAAGTGGAAGAAATTGTGGAGGAGCTGGCAACCCCCATAATAGAAGAGAATAATTGTGAATTGGTTGACATTGAATATGTAAAGGAAGGTCCAAATTGGTATTTGAGAGTATATATAGATAAGGATCAAGGTGTAACCGTTGATGACTGTCAAAGGGTCAGCGAGAACTTAAGCGACCGGCTTGACAGGGTAGACCCCATTGTGCACAGCTATATACTGGAGGTATCATCTCCAGGTTTGGACAGACCGCTTAAATCCAAAAGGGATTTTGATTACTTCAAAGGCCGGAGTGTGGATATTAAGCTTTATTCTCCAATTGATGGAAAGAAAGAATATACCGGAACTCTGCTTGGAATGGAGAGCGGAGTTATAACAGTGGAATCCTGTGAAGGAAAGTTAGAGTTTCCAAGGGATAAAGTAGCTTCTGTCCGTTTGACTTTTGAGTTATAAAGGGAGGTTATGAGGGAATGAATCAGGAATTCATGCTGGCTTTAGAACAAATTGAAAAGGAAAAGGGTATCAGCAAGCAAATTCTTAAAGAAGCGATAGAAGCTGCCCTTGTCTCTGCATACAAGAAGAATTTTGGTTCTTCACAGAACGTTAATGTGAGCATTGGGGAAGAAACAGGAGACATAAAGGTATTTTCCCAAAAAACCGTTGTAGAGGTACCCGAGTGCGGTCTTACCGAAATAAGCCTTGAAAATGCAAGAGAAATATCTCCTACTGCTCAGGTGGGGGATACAATTGATATAGAGGTTACCCCAAAGAATTTCGGGCGTATCGCAGCACAGACGGCTAAACAGGTAGTGGTACAGAGAATAAGAGAGGCTGAAAGAGGAATTATTTATGATGAATTCATAAACAGAGAGAATGAATTGGTAAATGGTATGATTCAAAGGCGGGAAAAGAACAATGTAATGATAGACCTTGGCAGGATAGAGGCGGTATTGCCTCCTACCGAGCAGATACCAACCGAAGACTATGCTCCCGGAACAAGAATAAAGGTGTATATTGTAGAGGTTAAAAAAACAACCAAAGGCCCGCAAATAATGGTTTCCAGGACACATCCGGGATTGGTCAAAAGGCTGTTTGAATTGGAAGTACCCGAGATACACAACGGATTGGTCCAGGTAAAAGGTATTTCAAGGGAAGCAGGAGCAAGAACAAAAATAGCCGTATATTCTGTGGATTCTAATATTGACCCTGTGGGAGCCTGTGTGGGACCCAAGGGAGTGAGAGTACAATCGGTGGTTAATGAACTAAGGGGCGAAAAGATAGATATTATTAAGTGGAGTACCGATATTCATGAATTCATTGCCAACTCCTTAAGCCCTGCAAAGGTTGTAAGGGTAAACACCAATGATGAGATGAAAGCGGCTCAGGTTGTAGTAAAGGACTATCAGCTGTCATTGGCCATTGGAAAGGAAGGCCAGAATGCAAGACTTGCTGCTAAAATAACAGGGTGGAAAATTGATATAAAAAGCGAAAGTCAGACTGAGGAAGTCGAAGAACAGCAGGAGCAGGTGGAAGACACAGCTGAGCAGGAATAGAGGTGGTTAGTTTTGAAACCAAAGAAAATACCAACCCGGCTTTGTCTTGGGTGCCAGAAAACAAAACCGAAGCGGGATCTAATAAGGGTGGTCAGAAACAACCAGGGAGATATATTCCTGGATAAGACCGGGAAAAAGTCGGGAAGAGGCGCTTATATCTGTCCTGACAAGGACTGTTTTGATATTGCCAGAAAAGCAAGAAGGTTTGAAAAATCACTTGGCGTAAAAATAGATGATGGTATTTACAGGCAACTGGAGGAGGAATTGTCTCAAAGTGGTCAATGAAGAAAAGATATATTCAATGCTTGGCCTTGCTTATAAAGGCAGAAACCTGGTAGCGGGCGCCGAGATTTGCAAAAAAGCGGTAATTGAAGGAAGGGCAAACCTTGTATTACTTTCTACCGACTGTTCGGATAATACAAGGAAGCTATTTAATGATAAATGCTCATATAGGGGGATACCGGTGGCAACTTTTGGAAGCAGAGAACTGCTGGGAAAGGCTGTAGGCAAGTCTGAAAGAGCTGTTGTGGCTGTTCTGGATGAAGGCTTTTCCATGGAGATTACAAAACTCATTGATGCGTGACAGCAAATTATACCAGGGGGTGAAGGGTATGACTAAAATAAGGGTATACGAGTTAGCAAAAGAATTACAGCTATCAAGCAAAGAATTGGTTGATATGTTAGCCGATTTGGGAGTGGAAGTAAAGAACCATATGAGTACAATTAATGAAAAGGATGGAAAGGCTGTAAGGGAGCTGCTCAGCGAGCAGAAGAAGGAAGAAGACAATATGGAAATAATCCCTGATGAAGAGATTGAGGAAGCCGATACAAAGGTGAAAATCAAGAAACAAAAAGGCAAAGCAACTCCGGATAAAGGGATAGATGTACCGAAGAATAAAAAAAGAACAGTAAAGGCAGATGGCAAAGACGACATACCACCTTCAAACAAAAAGGAAACCAAAAAAAGCCGAAAGGTAGTAGAAATAAAAGAGCAGATAACGGTTAAGGAACTGTCAGAAATATTGGACGTTCCCGCAACCGAGATTATAAAGAAGCTTATACCCTTGGGGATTATGGCTGGGCTCAACCAGAATATTGAGGGAGATATGGCTGCACTTCTTGGGAAGGAATATGGTTTGGAACTGGTGGTAAAAAAACAGGAAGCAGACTATGAGCAGTTGGAACAGGAAATGGACGACCCGGAAAAAATGTTACCAAGATCACCGGTTGTAACGGTAATGGGACACGTTGACCACGGTAAGACATCACTGCTTGACAAGATAAGAAAAACAAAGGTAACTGAAGAGGAAGCGGGGGGTATCACGCAGCACATAGGAGCATATAAGGTGGAAATTGGGGACAGAGAAATAGTCTTTTTGGATACTCCCGGCCACGAAGCTTTTACGGCAATGAGAGCAAGAGGAGCGCAGGTAACCGATATTTCCATACTGGTAGTAGCGGCAGATGATGGAGTAATGCCTCAGACCATAGAAGCAATTAACCATTCAAAAGCAGCTAATGTGCCTTTGATTGTGGCAATAAACAAAATAGATAAACCCAACGCCAACCCCGACCGAGTGAAGCAGGGACTGGCCGATCATGGACTGCTGCTGGAAGAATGGGGAGGCGAAACCATAGGGGTTTCTGTTTCAGCTCATACCGGTGATGGAATAGATGACCTGCTGGAGATGGTACTTCTGGCTGCCGATATGCTGGAGCTAAAGGCAAACCCGCATAGAAAGGCAGTGGGAACGGTAATAGAAGCCAAGCTTGACAAAGGGAGAGGACCGGTTGCGACTGTGCTGGTACAAAAAGGTACTTTAAAGGTGGGGGATTCCATAGTTGTCGGCGTAGCCTATGGAAAGGTGCGGGCCATGGCCAGCGACAAAGGAAAGAGAATAATAAAAGCAGGTCCGTCTACTCCTGTTGAGGTTATAGGACTTTCTGAAGTACCCAATTCAGGTGATAAACTGGTAGTAACTGTTGATGATAAAACCGCAAGACATATAGCAGAAGAAAGAAAGGCAAGGCTGCGGACTTCGCTGTTAAAATCCGACCAGAGGGTATCTTTGGAAGACCTCTTCAGCCAAATTAAAGAAGGCAAGGTAAAAGAACTGAATATTATCATTAAGGCCGATGTGCATGGTTCCATAGAAGCGGTGAAGCAGTCCATCGAAAAATTGAGCAATGATGAAGTGCGCATAAAACCAATACACGGTGGAGTGGGTGCCATAACAGAAACCGACGTAATGCTTGCAGCCGCGTCAAATGCAATAATCATCGGTTTTAACGTAAGACCCGACAGCAATGCTGTACAGATGGCAAACCATGAAGATGTAGATATCAGGACCTATAGAATAATTTATGATGCAATCAACGATTTGGATGCTGCAATTAAAGGTATGCTGGAGCCAAAATTCAAGGAGGTTGTTACAGGAAAGGCTGAGGTTAGAGCCATCTTCAAGGTGTCTTCAATAGGAACCATTGCCGGATGCTATGTACAGGAAGGTAAGATTCAGAGAAACGGCGGCATCAGGGTAGTACGGGAAGGGATAGTCGTTTATGAAGGGAAAATCGAATCACTAAAAAGGTTCAAGGACGATGCAAAGGAAGTCTTGCAGAGTTTTGAATGCGGGATAAGCATAGAAAACTTCAATGATATAAAAGAGGGGGATATTCTGGAGTGCTTCGTTAGCCAGGAAATACCCAGATAAGGTAAGGTGATTTTATGAACAGGAGAGCCCAAAGGCTTTCTGAAGAGATAAAGCGGGAGATAAGTGGAATTTTAAGAAGCTGTGTAAAAGACCCAAGGGTTACCTCTCTGTTAAGTATTACCCAGGTTGAAGTAAGTAGAGACCTTGGATACGCAAGAGTATACGTCAGTATGTTCGGAAATGAGCAGGAGAGAGAAAAGGCCATTGAGGGACTGGAAAGAGCAAAAGGCTTTGTGAAAAGAGAGCTGGGTAAAAAACTCAAACTTAGAAGTACTCCAGAAATTACCTTTTTGCTTGATGATTCCATCGAATACGGTTCACATATTAATCAATTGTTAAAAAAAGTTATGAGTAACGAGGAGACCGGGAAAGAGAATGATGCTGACTGATATTGTTAAACATCTAATTAAAAGCGACAGTATTGGCGTAATTTCCCATGTGGTGCCGGATGGTGATGCACTGGGCTCGTCACGGGCTTTAGGTTTAGCTTTGGAAAAGATGGGAAAAAGGGTTATTATAATCAAGAACGACCAGACACCTCAAAAGTATAACTTTTTGCCGGGAGTGCATTTGGTGGTGGAAAGCGACAGCGCTCCCTTCAATGCTGATACTTTGGCTGTATTGGATTGCGGAGATATTGAAAGACTGGGCAGTGGAATTCTTCATTTTAAAAAAGCAGGCACAGTACTGAATATTGACCATCACATAAGCAATACCATGTTCGGGAATCTAAATATAGTAGATGCAAACGCAGCGGCAACCGCCGAGATCATATATCAGGTTATCAAGCTAATGGGAGTCACCGTTGACCTGGATATAGCAACATGTCTATTTACGGCAATAGCGGCCGATACCGGCTGTTTCAGATATGATAGTACAACCTCGGTAACCCACAGCATTGCAGGCGAAATGATAAGTATCGGTGTAAAATCAAACAGCATATGTAACGGAATTTTCAATACCAGAACCTATCAACAAACAAAAATGTTAGGCAAAGCAATAGAGAGTATTAAGCTGTTTCATGAAGGTAGAACTGCTGTTATGAGCATTTCCAAAGCAGTAATGCATAAAGCCGGCTGCGGCCAGGAAGATCTGGAAGGAATAATTGAATTTGCCCGCGATATAAAAGGAGTTGAAGTGGCGGCTTTGATTAGAGAAACAGAAACCGGTGATATAAAGGTGGGCTTAAGATCAAATGAGTATGTCGATACTTCTGCAATAGCTGCCTTTTTCAGCGGAGGCGGTCACAAGAAAGCTTCAGGATATACTGTGAACAGTTCAATGGAAGACGCTGAGTTTATGCTGCTTGAACAAATAAAAAAGAAATACAGGTAATTAAAATATGGATGGATTTATTAATCTGTTAAAGCCGGTGGGACCAACGTCCTTCCAGGCCATAAGTAATGTAAAACGAATAACGGGAGAAAAGAAAGTCGGACATACCGGAACCCTTGACCCGGGTGCTTCAGGAGTACTGCCGGTATGCCTGGGGAGAGCAACCAAACTGTCACAAATAGTTACCGACTCCAGGAAGGTATATAGGGCAGAGATTACTTTTGGGATAGTAACCGATACCCAGGACAGCTACGGAGAAATAATAAGCTCCCGCCCTGTGCATATAGAAGAAGAAAAAATTAAAGAGCTCCTAAAAGAATTTGAGGGAACCATAAGGCAGATTCCCCCCATGTATTCGGCAATAAAGCAGGGGGGAAGGAAATTGTATGAACTGGCCAGAAAAGGTGTGGAAGTAAAACGTAAGCCCAGGGACATTGAGATATACGGTATAGTACTTAAGAAGTATATACCTCCAGACAAGGCAATTATACAGATAGAGTGTTCAAAGGGTACGTATGTTAGAACAATATGTCACGACCTGGGGACAAAATCGGGTTTTGGTGCTATCATGAGTAGCCTGGTACGGATATCGACGGGAGGTTTCTCACTGGATAAAGCAGTCACCATAGAGGAGCTCCGGGAAGCTGCGACTCAAGGAAACCTGTACAGGTTTGTTCTACCCATTGATTATCCGTTACAGCATATATCCAAGGTTTATGTAAGGAAAGACTCGCTTAAGTTTGCGCTGAACGGTAATCGGCTGTTTGCTCACAATCTAACGGAAGATATCAGCCGGTTTTATAACGGGCAGAAGCTCAGGCTGTATGACGGACAAACTATAATAGGGATAGGCCAATACAATGATGATACTCAAAATTCTTATATACGCATACAGAAGCTGTTAACCAATGCCGGAGCAGCCGGCAGCATTAATAAATAGAGATGAAGGGGAATTGACATGAATTCGACCAACTGGGGGATTGCGCTTGGTTATTTTGATGGCGTTCATATAGGCCACAGACAGCTTATAAATAGACTTTGCCGGCAAAGCAGCGAATTGGACTTGAAGACAATGGTTTTTACTTTCGACCGGCACCCGCAAAATGTAATAAGTCCTCAGAATATCGTACCGCTAATATACTCACCCGAGGATAAATATAGATTGCTGTGTGACTTGGATGTGGACAGAGTAGAAATGATACCATTTGATATACAAACTTCTAAAATGCAGCCACAGGATTTCTTTGAAAAAGTTTTAATTGAGAAATACAATGTCAAATACGTTGTAGTGGGGTTTAATTTCAAATTTGGACATCGCGGCAAGGGTGATGTAGATCTGTTAAAACTGCTTGGAGAAAAAAACGGAGTCCGGGTAGACGTAGTGAAACCTGTAAGTCTGGACGGCCAATTGGTCAGCAGCAGCTACATCCGGGAGCTTCTCAGGGATGGAAATATAAAAATAGCTAACTCCTGCCTTGGCAGAAACTATACAGTATCGGGTAAAGTCATAAAGGGCAAAGGCAGGGGCAACCGAATGGGAATTCCCACTGCAAATATAAGACTGCCGGAAGAGGTTTTATATCCTGCAAAGGGCGTATATATTACCAATACCATATATCAGGGAAAGCGGTATCCAAGCATTACAAACGTAGGCGTTAACCCAACTTTTCCCGACGGACTGCTAGGCATAGAAACATACATAGACGGCTTGCACACCGATTTGTACGGCTGCTTTATACAAGTGGAGTTTTTTGATAGAATAAGGGAAGAAAAGAAATTTAACAGTAAGGAGGAATTATTTAAACAAATAGAATTAGATATAAAATATTTGGAAAACTATTTTTATCAAAGTAAATAGGGAAAACAACCACCCCAGGTTAATGTTTACAACTGCCGGTTTTATATGATAGAATTTAAATATTGTATAAACCTAGAGCTAGGTTTAAGGAATCTCCGGCCTTATACTTGGTTCCAGGGGCTACTAATAGAGGAGGTGAAACAATGCTGAAGAATGAAGAAAAACAAAAAATCATTGAAGGATATAAAATCCACCAAAACGATACGGGTTCTCCGGAGGTGCAAATTGCAATACTAACCGAGAGAATCAACCAATTGAACGAGCACCTTAAGATTAATAAAAAAGATCATCATTCAAGGCGTGGGCTGTTAAAAATGGTAGGAAACAGGCGTGGACTTCTGAACTATCTCAAAGATAAAGATATAGAAAGGTACAGAAAGCTTATTGGTCAACTAGGCTTAAGAAAGTAACATGGGGCGGGTCATACCGCCTCATTATATTTAAAATGACAGATCTACAAGAGGAGGTAAAATATGGAGGATCTATATAATCTCGAAACCTTTAGCATGCAGCTAGCCGGTAGAGAATTGGTTTTAGAGACCGGAAAGATGGCCGGACAGGCTAACGGAGCAGTATTGGTAAGATACGGAGATACTGCCGTACTGGTAACGGCTACGGCATCGGAAAAGCCCCGGGAGGGAATTGACTTCTTCCCCCTAAGCTGTGACTATGAAGAAAAGCTGTATTCTGTGGGCAAGATACCGGGTGGTTTTATTAAAAGAGAAGGACGCCCTACGGAAAAAGCAGTACTTACATCGCGATTGATTGACAGACCAATAAGGCCGTTATTTCCAAAGGGCTTTAGAAACGATGTACAGGTTATTGCAACGGTATTGTCGGTAGATAGAAATAACTCTCCCGAGATAGCGGCAATGATAGGTTCATCGGCAGCCCTTTCCATTTCATCCATTCCCTTTATGGGACCTACGGCATCGGTGGAAGTAGGATTAATTGACGGAGAATTGGTACTTAACCCGGATATAGCACAAAAGGAAAGCAGCCGGTTAAACCTGATTGTGTCGGGTACCAGGGACGCAGTTATGATGGTGGAAGCAGGTGCCAAGGAGATTTCTGAGGATACAATGCTACGGGCAATCATGTTTGCTCACCAGGAAATAAAGAAGCTTGTGGGCTTTATTGAAGACATAGTGGCGAAGGTTGGAAAGGGAAAAATTGAAGTAGTAACGGCAGAAACCAATGAGGAAATCGAGAAAGAAGTAAGGGAGTTTGCCACATCCCGCCTGATTGATGCCATACAGACATTCGATAAGCTTGAAAGAAATAACAATATTGACAGGGTTAAGGAAGAGACACTGCAGTATTTTGAAGAAAAGTACCCCGAAGCAGGTGCCCAGATTTCAGACGTGCTGTACACCATAACAAAGGAAGAGGTAAGAAGGCTGATTCTGGAAGAAGGGAAAAGGCCCGATGACAGAAGACCTGAGGAAATAAGGCCAATAGCATGTGAAGTGGGATTGCTGGCAAGAACCCATGGTTCAGGATTATTTACAAGGGGACAAACACAGGCTCTTACCATTGCAACCCTTGGTGCAATGGGAGACGTACAAATTCTTGATGGTCTGGGACTTGAAGAGTTTAAAAGGTACATGCACCATTATAACTTTCCTCCTTACAGCGTAGGAGAGACCAGATTCTTAAGAGGACCGGGGAGAAGGGAAATAGGACACGGTGCGTTAGCCGAAAGAGCGCTTGAACCGGTTATACCAAATGAAGAAGAATTCCCATACACAATACGCCTGGTTTCAGAAATACTTAGTTCAAACGGCTCCACCTCCCAGGCTAGTGTTTGCGGAAGCACTCTTGCGTTAATGGATGCCGGTGTTCCGATAAAATCACCTGTAGCAGGCATAGCAATGGGATTAATCATGGAGAATGAAAAAGTTCAAATACTCTCGGATATCCAGGGCATGGAGGATTTCCTGGGAGACATGGACTTTAAGGTAGCAGGTACGGCAGAAGGAATAACTGCAATACAGATGGATATTAAGATTCCGGGTATAGGAGAGGATATTCTGAAGAAAGCCTTGGAGCAAGCAAGGCAGGGAAGGCTTTATATTCTCGGTAAAATGCTGGAAGCTATTTCCGAACCGCGTAAAGAGCTCTCACCATTTGCTCCGAAAATTATAAGGACCTTGGTGGATCCGGAAAAGATTCGTGACATTATAGGACCCGGGGGTAAGACCATAAATAAAATTATCAACGAAACCGGTGTCAAGATAGATATTGAAGATGATGGAAGGGTATTTATAGCAGCTCCCGACAAGGAATCCGGGGAAAAGGCTTTAAAGATTATAGATACTCTGACAAAGGATGTAGAAGTCGGGGAACTCTATATGGGTAAGGTGATGAGAATAACAGGATTTGGGGCCTTTATTGAAATAGCTCCGGGAAAAGAAGGTATGGTCCATATTTCCAAGCTGGCCCATAAGAGAGTTGAAAAAGTGGAAGACGTATTACAATTGGGCGATGAGGTGCTTGTTAAGGTTATAGAGATTGACAGACAGGGAAGGATAAACCTGTCACGGAAGGATGCTTTGCCGCGGGAAGAGGGTTCCAAAGAAAACAACGCAGCCAAACAGGGAAGTTCCCATTAAAACATAAACCATAGGTTTATGTTTTTTCTTTATGTCAGGGTTGTCGGATGTACAGTCCCATGGCTTTTTTTTATCAACGTTTAGTTATGAAGTTTCGTCAGGCTCATAAGATGCCTTTAAGCCTGACTTAACGCCGGCGTACAGATGGCAGACACTCCCCAGAAACAAATACCCACAGAAAGCGGCTCTTCTCTAAAATATAATCCGGACAGTCCATGAACTTTTTCTAACTGCTACTAATGTTAAAATACTGCGAATATGTTTTACTAGAAAGGAGAGGAGGTATTATATGACAACCTTCATTCAGAGCATTAAGAGTAAAAAAAGATTCTTCATTCTGTTGGTGGCTATTCTAATACTGCTTCCCGCTTCGGTATTATATACTTGCAGATACTTTGGAGCGTCCAAACCTGCCTTCGGCCAGCCAATCCGACATGGATCGGACAGCAGGGATGCGGTAGCCTTCACCTGCAACGTAGACTGGGGCGGCGAATATTTGCCTGATATGCTCCGGATATTCAAAGCAGCAGACATTAAAGCTACTTTCTTTGTAACCGGAAGGTGGGCCGAAAACAACCAGGAGCTGACCAGGCTTATTGCAGACAGTGGGCATACGGTGGCAAATCATGGTTATTCCCATAAAGACCACTCAAAGCTGGATTACCGGCAAAACCAATTGGAAATTGACAGGACGCAAGCAATAATAGAGAGGGTAACCGGTATAAGACCTGTTTTTTTTGCACCTCCTTCCGGAGCTTATAATGAGCATACGGTTAAGGCATCAAAAGACCTTGGCTGCAAGATTGTACTGTGGAGCATAGACACAATCGACTGGAAAAGGGATGGTACAGAAAAGATAATATCCAGAGTGGGCAAAAAGCTGCACAGCGGCGGAATTATTCTCATGCATCCTACCGACCAGACCCTTGAGGCACTTCCTATAATAATAAAAAATGTAAAAGACCGGGGATATGAAATAATATCCCTGGAGGATATTGTAAAAACGATTGAAAATTAATATCCGCATCTATATAATAAAGTAGTCTTAAGTCAAAACAGGAGGATAAATATGCAATATAAAAAAATGATACTGCCCAATGGACTAAGAATTATTTTTGAGGAGATTCCTTATGTACAATCGGTAAGCATAGGAGTCTGGATAGAAGCCGGAACAAGAAACGAAAAATCGGAATGCAACGGAATCTCTCATTTTATCGAGCATATGGCCTTTAAAGGAACAAGCAGAAGAAGTGCCCGGGATATCGCAGAGGAAATTGATAACATAGGGGGCCAACTTAATGCTTTCACCGGAAAGGAGTGCACCTGTTTTTATGCAAAGGTTTTAAATAAACAGATGGAATTGGCCTTTGATATTCTTTCAGATATGCTTTTTAATTCGGAATTTGCCGATATAGAGATTGAAAAGGAGAAGAACGTAATTATTGAGGAAATTAACATGTATGAAGATACTCCCGAGGAAATTATCCATGATATATATGCATCTAACGTATTCAGGGGTCACTCGTTGGGATATCCGGTGCTTGGAGACCACCATACTGTTAAAGGGATTACCAGAAAGGATATCCTAAGATTTTTGAAAGCAAACTACAGGCCGGATAATACTGTTATTTCGGTAGCCGGAAATGTGAAATTTAAAGACATAGAAAAATATGTCCTTAAGTATTTTTCCGAATGGGGGGACAAAAGCCGGACAGTTTTGCCTACTGCCCGGCCTTCCATAAACTTTGAATACAAAGTAAAGCGAAAAGATACCGAACAGGTTCATTTCTGCATGGGATTTCAGGGGCTGAGCCAAAGGGATGAGAAGCTGTACTCCTTTCTGGCGCTTAACAATCTTCTTGGTGGAGGGATGAGTTCGAGACTGTTTCAGAAGGTCAGGGAGGAACTGGGTCTTGTATACTCTATATACTCTTATCCTGCTACTTACAGGGATGTGGGATTAATGACCATTTATGCCGGCACAAATCAATCACAGCTTAATACAGTCATACAGACTGTATTAGGAGAGCTGGAGGATTTGAAGGAAAATGGAGTACCCCGTAATGAGCTGTACAGGGTTAAGGAGCAGATGAAGGGAAATTATATACTTGGTATGGAAGGTACCGGCAGCAGAATGTCATCAATGGGAAAAGCCGAGCTGCTGCTGGGAAGGGTATACTCACAGCAGGAAATACTGGATAATATTGAAGCCATTAATATGGACGGCATGAATGAAATGATAGATGAAATAATAGATTTCAAAAAATTGGCCGTAACAATTCTGGGAAACGTAGACGCGGATATTTTGGAGCCTTTGGGGATGATGCATGATGGAGATTAAGATATACCAAAGCCATGAATCCAGGGATTTACCGTTGCCCCGCTATATGAGTGAGGGTTCATCGGGAATGGATTTATATGCCGCAGTTGAGGGGCGGGTTACCATACCTAAAGGCGCCTTTGCGCTTATTCCAACAGGTATACATTTACAGATACCTCCGGGATACGAAGGTCAGGTCAGGCCCCGCAGCGGTCTGGCAATCAGATATGGGATTACCGTATTAAATTCTCCCGGTACCATTGACAGCGATTACAGGGGAGAACTGAAAATTATACTGATTAATCTTGGCGACAAGCCCTTTAAGATAAACAGAGGAGACAGAATAGCCCAACTGGTAATATGCAAATATGAAAGAGTGAAGCTTGTAACGGTCAGCAGCCTTGATGACAGCCAAAGAGGCAGCGGAGGTTTTGGACATACTGGTCTATAGTGGTATTTCACCGCATAGAATTTAAGGAAAGGGGGTTATTCTATGCGGCTTAGTCAAATCGGGGGTAAGGAAATAGTCAACCTGAATACGGGGGAAAGGCTGGGGGTAGTTGCCCAGGCCGATCTGGTAATAGATGAAGCCACAGGAAATATAGTAAAGCTGTTAATACCCGAAGAAAGGACGCAATTCTCACTGTTTGGGGAAAGAGACTACATTGAAGTTCCATGGGAGAATGTAAAAAAAATAGGCAATGATATGATTATTATTGAGCAGGATGAAAGGAAAAAAAGGAAGGGGTTTTTAAGCCTCGGATAGACCTCCATATACAGGAGGTTTATTTTATTGCACCAATATTTTCATGAAAAATATAATAATTATTAGTATGAGTTCTTATTATAAGGAGGCCGGCAATGAAAATCATTGTGCAAAAATTCGGGGGCACCTCTTTGGCCACTCCGCAAAACAGGAGCCTGGCTGTGGCAAAAATAACTGCGGCAATCGATAAAGGCTGTTTACCGGTGGTGGTTGTTTCGGCTATGGGCAGGAAGGGTGAGCCCTATGCTACCGATACCCTTATACAGTTTGCAAGCCATGCTGAAAGCAATATAAAGCCAAGGGACCTGGACTTATTGATATCCTGCGGAGAAACAATTTCTGCTGTTATTATGGCGACAGCTCTCTACACCAAGGGCGTTGATGCAGTAGCCCTAACCGGAGAGCAGGCCGGTGTAATCACCGACAATAAGCACGGAGATGCATCGGTATTGAGGATAGAAATAAATAGGGTCAATAGATATATTGAAGAGGGAAAGGTCCCGGTGATTACAGGGTTTCAGGGGGTTACCGAATATGGTGATATAACCACTCTGGGCAGAGGGGGCAGCGATGTAACCGCTGCCGTACTGGGCCAGGCCCTTAATGCCTGTCAGGTAGAGATATACACCGACGTGGACGGGGTTATGACCGCCGACCCTAAGATTATTAACAATGCAAAGGTAATAAAAAGCGTTAACTATAACGAAATATTTCAGATGTCAGACTGCGGAGCTAAAGTAATACATCCAAAGGCGGTAGAGATTGCCATGAAATCCAACCTAACATTGATTATTAAAAATACGTTTTCCGATTCTCCCGGGACAATAATAACCCAGTTTAAAAAGGACGATGGAACCATACCTATGGGAGACCGCGGATTACTAACAGGCATTGCGCACCTCCACAACCGGATCCAGATTGTTATTGACTATTCTAATAGCCCGGAGGACAGCTGCAATGACAGTATATTTGATGAACTGGCCTCTCTTGGTATAAGCATAGACCTGATAAATATATTTACTGATAAAAAGATATTCACGGTAGACCATGAAGATTTAAAAAGGGTGGTGGAATTACTTAAAGACAGACAGGAAGATTTCAGCATTAATGAGAACTGCAGTAAAGTTACCGTTATAGGCAACAGGATCAAAGGCGTACCCGGTGTTATGGCCAGAATACTCAGGGTGCTCAATCAAAATTCCATTAAGGTATATCAAACAGCAGATTCCTATGCCACAATTTCTGTTCTTCTCAAAACAGCCGATGCCGAAAGAGCGGTAATTGCACTTCATAATGAATTCAAATTGTAGACCGATACTAATATTTTACCGGCTTAAGCTAATAATAATAGAGATAGAGAATCAGACCAACAGGGAGGAAACGCTTTGGACAAGCACAGGAAAGTACACGACAGGAAGCCCAAAACCGGGGGAGACACCATAACACAGAAAACCATTGCAGAAGATATTAAATCTCTGGGAGTGCCAAACGTACCTGAGCCAAAAAGCTCAATACATACCTTGACTATAATAGGGCAGATAGAGGGACACACACTTCTCCCTACTCAAAATAAAGCGACAAAATACGAGCACATAATGCCGCAGCTTGTAAGTGTGGAAGAGAATAATAATATTGAAGGCCTTCTCCTTCTTTTAAACACAATCGGCGGAGACGTAGAGGCGGGACTGGCCATAGCAGAAATGATAGCAAGCATTTCAAAACCAAAGGTTTCTCTGGTGCTGGGCGGAGGCCACAGTATCGGAGTGCCTCTGGCCACCGCTGCCGACTACTCTTTCATAGCCCCCAGTGCAACCATGACCATACATCCCATAAGAATGAACGGGCTTGTAATTGGCGTCCCCCAAACGTTCAGATATTTTTATAAGATGCAGCAAAGGATAAGTGAGTTTATAATAGAACATTCGAAAATTGAAGCAGGAAAGCTTCATGGACTTATGACTTCCACCGATGAACTGGCCAATGACATCGGGACTATACTTGTAGGTAAAGAGACAGTAGAACATGGAATTATAAATGAGGTTGGAGGACTAAAAGAGGCCTTCCGAAAATTAAAAGCATTAATTGAGGAATATAAGAAATCGTGATATAATTGCTATGGTTTTGAGTACCGGATTTTTTTAGTTTAAAGGGGGATTACTTTGTCTCTGCTCCAGTCGGTTATTATGGGAATAGTACAGGGTCTTACCGAATTCCTGCCGGTCAGCAGTTCGGGACACTTGGTTTTATCAGCCAGCCTGCTTGGCATTAAGACCGATACCGGAATTGTTTTTGAGGTAATGCTTCATATGGGTACCTTGATTTCTGTAATTGTGGTCTTTTATAAGGACATACTTCAAATGGTATCAGAGTTCTTTACCATGAGCCGGGATATTCTGAAAGGAAGAGGTCTCAGACTGTACAGCAATCCCTATAGGGTAATGCTTGTAATGGTGCTGGTGGCTACCATACCAACCGGTATTATCGGAATACTGTTTAACGACTTTTTCCAGCGCACCTTTAGTTCTCTTAGGATTGTATCAATAATGCTGCTTGTAACAGGAACGCTTTTGTATATAGCAAACAAAATAGAAGCCGGTAAAAAAGGACCCTCCCAAATTAAGGTATCCGATGCCGTAATAGTAGGAATATTTCAGGGTCTTGCAATAACTCCCGGCATATCCAGATCAGGCTCCACAATATTTGCAGGATTGACCAGAGGTTTTACGCGTGAATTGGCAACCCGGTTCTCCTTTATTATGTCAATTCCGGCTATTTTTGGGGCTGCAGTGCTGGAACTGGGAGATTACTTTGGTTCGGCTCCATCAACACAGAACTTTACAGTAATACTTGCAGGTATGGCTGCAGCTATACTTTCCGGAACCTTCGCAATAAAGCTTCTGATAAAAGTGCTAAGCAGGGGCAAGCTGCATTATTTCTCCTATTACTGTTGGGTTTTGGGAGCATCAAGCCTGGTTGCGGGCTTTTTCGTGCAATAACCAGGTTAGACATGCTGCATTCATTAAACATAATTTGTCAAATATCATGGAGGCGCTGACGCCTTCTTTTAAATAGGGCGTATTAGAGGATTTTAAATGTACATGTAGAAATAACAATTGAGGTGATATCAGGTGGCAGTCAGTAAAAGCAAAAGTAAAAGGAATACAAAGAAGAAAAACGAGAGAATAAGATGCGAGGTGACAGGAATAGGCTTTATAGCACTGTCCATACTTGTTTTTCTGGGTATGCAGAAGGGCGGAACAGGGTTGTTTGGCAGCATGTTCAGAGACTATGTTTTTGGGCTGTTCGGCATTGGAGGGTACGGCATTCCTATATTCATTATGTTGACTGGAGCTATTTATATATTAAGAATTAACACAAAGGGAATGGAGCATAAAGCCCTTTCACTGCTGGTTTTGTATTTTTCCCTGTTGATACTCATTCATATAATATCAGGCCATGGACAACTTGTAATGATACGTGACGGTTCAAGCCTGTGGCAGAACCTTGTAGAAAATGCGAAAATAGCCTTCCAGTATGGTATGGAGAGAAATGGCGGAGGCATTATGGGAGCCATTTTCGCAGTGCTTTTATTCAAGATACTTGGCTCCTCCGGAAGTAAGATATTTGTGATTGCCACTGCTCTTATATCGGCTACAATTCTAACAGACAGATCCTTTATTTTGATATTTATTAAGTTTTTCAGGGGTGTTTTGCTTATACTTAGAAATGGAGGAAAAGCATTAAAAGAGTTTATTATGGTTCCGGCAGAACAGGAAAAAAAAGTTGAAATAAGTACAACTCCAGATATAGTGAGGCATGATCAACCCGTCAATATAGGTGCTAAGCAGGATGAGCTTATTAAAATATTTGATTTTGCTAATCCGGAAAAAGCCGTTGATGAAACGGCAGCAACCCAGGAAATCCAGGATGTAGGTTTACATAAAACAAATTTTGTAAACGAATATATAGGATACAGACTTCCGCCCACCAACCTGCTTACAGAATATGAAAACAAGACATCAGGCAATCGAAAAGAGCTGTTAAGCAGTGCAAAAAAACTGGAGGATACTCTAAACACTTTCGGAGTGGTAGCTAAAGTAATACAAGTCAGCGTGGGTCCTGCCATAACACGATACGAGCTTCAGCCAAGTCCCGGAGTCAAAGTAAGCAGAATACTAAACCTGTCGGATGACATAGCGTTGAGTATGGCAGCCACTTCTGTGAGAATAGAAGCGCCAATACCGGGAAAAGCAGCAATAGGACTTGAAATTCCTAACAAGGAAACGGTATCGGTTTCACTCAGGGAAATATTAGAAAGCAGTGCGTTCAGAAGCAGCAGTTCCCACATTACGGTAGCTCTGGGTAAAGACATTGCAGGAAATCCCGCTGTCATCGACCTTTCCAAAATGCCGCACCTGCTAATAGCCGGTGCTACCGGTTCAGGTAAAAGCGTTTGTATTAACAGTATAATAACCAGCCTGTTGTATAAAGCATCTCCTGCTCATGTAAAGCTAATCCTTATTGACCCCAAAATGGTGGAACTCAGCCATTACAACGGCATACCCCATTTGCTTGCACCGGTAGTTATTGAGCCCAGGAAAGCAACAGCCGTATTAAATTGGGTGGTGCAGGAAATGACAAACAGATACAAGGAATTTGCTCAAATAGGTGTTAAGGATATACACCGTTACAATCAGGTAAGGCAGTTGGAGAATTCACAGGAGTATCTTCCTCAGATAGTGGTTATTATAGATGAGCTTTCGGATTTGATGATGGTATCCCCGGCCGAGGTAGAGGATTCTATATGCCGCCTGGCCCAAATGGCACGTGCTGCGGGAATATACCTTGTTGTGGCCACCCAAAGGCCTTCGGTGGATGTTATTACCGGCATAATTAAAGCAAATATTCCTTCCAGGATTTCCTTTGCGGTTTCGTCCCAGGTGGATTCCAGAACCATACTCGACATGGCGGGAGCGGAAAAACTGACCGGAAGGGGGGATATGCTGTATTATCCAACAGGAGAACAAAAACCCATCAGGATACAGGGGGCTCTGGTGGAGGAAGAAGAGATTGAAAAGGTTGTATCATTTATTAAAGAGCAAGTTGATGCCCAATACAACGAGGAAGTTATGGATGCAGCAAAGCAGCGGGAAGCCTTTGATGAGGACTGCGACCAGCTCCTGCCGGCTGCAATTGAGACAGTACTGGAATACCAACAGGCCTCAGCATCTCTTTTGCAGCGAAAACTTAAGGTAGGGTATGCAAGAGCTGCCCGGATTATAGATCAAATGGAGGAAAGAGGTATAATAGGTGGTTTTGAAGGCAGCAAACCCCGAAAAGTTCTAGTCAGCAAAGAAAGCTTTGAAAATGACAGCCAGCAGGGTAATTGAAAGGGGAAATTTAATTATGGCAAAGGTTGCAGTAGTTACGTTAGGCTGCCCTAAAAACCAGGTGGACAGTGAAATAATAAAGGGCCTGCTCTGTGAAAACGGATACAAAGAAGAGGCTGAACCGTCTCTTGCCGATATAATAGTTGTCAATACATGTGGTTTCATAGAGGATGCCAAGCAGGAATCAATAGACACCTTGTTCCAAATGATTGAGTATAAAAAAAAAGGAAACTGCAGACTGCTTGTAGCTACCGGCTGCCTGTCCCAAAGATACGGAAAGGAATTAATGAAGGAAATACCAGAGATAGATGTTATGCTTGGCACTACAAGCTTTCCCGATATTGTAAAGTCAATAAACCACTCATTGCAGGGTAAAAGAGAGCTAAAAATTCAGTCACCCGACATAGGGATTTCTGAAGGTATGCCGAGGAGGCGCGGAGAAATCCTGCATTATGGATATCTACGAATTGCAGAGGGTTGCGATAATCATTGCAGTTATTGTATAATACCAAAATTAAGAGGCGGGTACAGGAGCCGCAGAGAAGAAGATATTGTTGATGAAGCCGGATTTCTCGTTTCAGGAAACGCAAAGGAAATAATACTTATTGCACAGGACACCACAGGCTACGGAAGAGACCTGTACGGTGAAAGAAGGCTGCCCTTGCTCCTTTCCAGGCTGTGCGGCATTGAAAAACTGGAATGGCTAAGACTCTTGTATTGCTATCCCGAAGGTATAACAAAGGAATTGCTGGATACCATCAAACAGCAGGATAAAATATGCAATTATCTGGACATACCCATACAACACGTAAGCGACAAGGTTTTAAAACTGATGAACAGGAGAACATCCGCACTCGAAATGGAGAGGCTGTTGGCCCAAGCAAAAGAGCATATACCCCAATTGGTTCTTAGAAGTACAATTATAGTTGGCTTTCCCGGAGAAAGCCGTGAAGATTTTGAAAAGGTTCTGGCCCTGGTCAGAAAAGGATATTTTGACCGCCTGGGGGTTTTTACCTACTCAAGGGAAGAAGATACACCTGCCTTTAACATGAAAAATCAGGTGTCATCGCAGCTGGCCGCCGAACGAAAGGAAATACTAATGCTGGAGCAGCAGAAAATTTCATTAAGAAAAAACCATTCGAAGGTTGGACGGGAGTTCAGGGTGATAGTTGACGGGCAGGATAATAATCTATATTGCGGAAGGACATACGGAGATGCGCCGGATATTGACAATACGGTACTCTTTACGTCGGATGCCCGGTTAAATAAAGGTGATTTTGTCATGGTTAGAATGGAACATGGGCTTGAATATGATTTGATTGGGAGTGTGGTTGAATGAATTTGGCTAACAGATTAACTCTGATACGTATCATACTGGTTCCTGTGTTTATGCTTTTTTTATTGAACAAGATTACCTATGGTGAATACATATCAGCCGGAGTATTCATTTTGGCCGCGCTTACCGACAGCCTTGACGGTTACGTAGCCAGGAAGCACAATCAGGTAACCAAGCTGGGCAAACTAATGGATCCCATTGCAGATAAGCTGCTGATTACCGCAGCCTTGATATCCCTTGTACAAATGGGAAAACTATCGGCATGGATAGCTATGGTAATAATCGCGCGGGAATTCGTAGTAACCGGCCTTAGAAGCATTGCCGCTTCAGAAGGCCAGGTAATAGCTGCCAGTATTTGGGGCAAATTAAAAACAATCTCTCAGATAGTTGCAATTGTTGCAATTATTATTGATAATTTTCCCTTTCATTATCTAAACATTCCCTTTGATGAAATTGCAATATGGGTGGCGGTGGCTTTGACTGTATTATCAATGGTCGATTATCTCTATAAAGGCAGGAAAATTTTCATTAACTCACATTGAATACGTAAAGCTATACTTTCAAAATAATCATAGGAAGGAAATTGCCATGAAGTCAGAAATAGTATCAGTTGGAACCGAATTGCTTCTGGGAAACATCATTAATACCAATTCTGCCTTTCTGTCATCCGAACTGGCCAAGCTGGGAATTAACGTATATTATCATGAAACTGTGGGGGACAACCGCCCGAGAATCATGGACACCATAGGCAGAGCCCTTGAACGATCAGACCTGGTAATAACCACCGGCGGATTGGGCCCAACTTCGGACGATATTACCAAGGAAACCATAGCCGAGGTAACCGAACGTCAGCTTGTGGCCGATGAGACCGAGCTTGAAAAAATACATTCCTTTTTTAAGAGTATTAACAGAGAAATGACACCCAACAACATAAAGCAGGCCTATGTACCCCAGGGAAGCATTGTTGTTGGCAATGAAAACGGAACGGCTCCCGGGATAATACTTGAGCTGGACAAGGGCACCATTATTATGCTGCCCGGTCCGCCCGCCGAAATGAAACCCATGTTCACGGAAAAGATTGTGCCATATTTAAGGAGCAAATCCCCCGGCGCTTTGGTATCAGTTACTTTAAAATTCTTTGGTATTGGAGAATCAGCATTGGAGCATTCATTGGCTGATCTGATATTAAACCAGTCGGATCCATCCATAGCTCCCTACGCCGGCAAGGGAGAGGTGAGAGTGAGACTAACAAGCAGATCCGCTAAGGGAAATGGGATACCCCAATCCATTACCAACATGATAGAAATTATAGAAAGTAGAATAGGACAATATATTTATTCCTACCATGACCAGACTATACAGCAGGTTACTGCGAAGCTGTTGATGGAATCGGGAAAAACCCTGGCGGTAGCAGAATCCTGTACAGGAGGAAGGATAAGTGCATTATTAACCTCTGTTCCCGGTATTTCAAAATCTTACAAGGGAGCAGTTGTAAGCTACAGCAACGACATGAAGGAAAAGCTGTTGGGCGTTAAAAAACAAACCCTTGTAAATACAGGAGCAGTTAGCGGCCCTACGGCGCTGCAGATGGCTGCCGGTGTGAGAATGGCATGCGGCTCGGACATTGGCCTGGCTGTTACCGGAATTGCCGGTCCCGACGGAGGCAGTGGAGAAAAGCCTGTTGGTCTTGTTTATATTGCCCTTTCGGCGGAAGGCTATTCTGAAGTCTGGGAGCACACATTTAGGGGAAACAGGGAAAAAATAAGCATCTACGCAGCAAAGAATGCATTAAACCATCTCAGGCTTTATATTACAGGTCAAATAGAAAGTATTGACAAAACCATGTATTGATATATAATATATATAGAACATTTGTTCTTATTTTTTAAAGGTGGTGTTTGTTTATGGCTAATGAAAAGACTAAGGCTCTTGAATTGACAATAAACCAGATTGAAAAGCAGTTTGGCAAGGGATCGGTAATGAAACTGGGGGATCAGAAAGCAAGCCTTAACATATCCTGCATTCCAACCGGTGCTCTAAACCTGGATATTGCTCTCGGTATAGGAGGGGTCCCCAGAGGAAGAGTTGTAGAGATTTTCGGACCTGAATCCTCGGGTAAAACCACTGTGGCCCTTCATATTATTGCAGAAGCACAAAAAACAGGTGGTAATGCCGCCTTTATTGATGCCGAACATGCCCTGGATCCGGTATATGCGTCCAACCTGGGTGTAGATATAGAAAACCTGATTGTTTCGCAGCCCGATACCGGAGAACAGGCCCTTGAGATTGCTGAAGCCCTTGTACGTTCAGGAGCCTTGGATGTTATAGTTATAGATTCCGTTGCCGCTTTGGTTCCAAAGGCAGAAATAGAGGGGGAGATGGGGGACGCCCACGTCGGATTACAGGCAAGGCTTATGTCTCAAGCTCTTAGAAAACTTGCCGGTGCAATAAACAAATCAAGAACTACCTCAATATTTATTAACCAGCTTAGAGAAAAGGTAGGCGTGATGTTTGGAAACCCCGAAACCACTCCCGGGGGAAGGGCTCTTAAGTTTTACGCATCGGTCAGATTGGACGTCCGCAGAATAGAGATATTAAAACAGGGCGATGAAAACATTGGAAACCGTGTAAGGGCAAAGGTTGTCAAAAACAAGGTTGCACCTCCTTTCAGACAAGCAGAATTTGATATTATGTACGGCAAGGGTATATCCAGGGAAGGTGCAATCCTCGATATTGCCATAGATGACGGAGTAGCTTCAAAGAGCGGTTCCTGGTACTCTTATGGAGATACAAGGCTTGGACAGGGAAGGGAGAATGCAAAACAGTATCTTATAGAAAATCCTGAACTGTGTTCCCAAATAGAAGAAGTAGTAAGGGGAAAACACAATATGAATACCCAGCCCAAGGAGAAGCCGGAGGATAAAAATGCCAAGGCGTAGGGTGAGGTGTTAAAAGTTATTTGGGGACTGTCGCTGAATGAGGAGACGGTCCTTTCTTTTTTGTCAAAGGCAAAAGCTTTTTATAGCTCTAGTGAATGGGGGTGCGCTGATGGACCAGTACAATCATGGGCTTGGTACGGCACTAAGGTTTATTTCCAGCAGGTTGAAAACTGAAGCAGAGGTAAGAAAGAAACTGGAAACCCGATATTGTCCCGAGACCATTGAGCAAATCATAGATAAACTCAAGGAATGCAGCTATATTGATGACAACAACTATATATCCTGTTATATTAGGGACCGGATGAAATTTAACCCTATGGGGCGCATAAGAATAAAAAAAGAACTGATGGCAAAGGGAATTGCAAAAAGCCGGATTGAGAACAATAGCGAATACAATGCCATTGACGAAGCTGCTGCAATTGAGGGTATACTGACCAGGAAAAAAATTGGTTATGATAAAAATGACAGCGGGGACAAAAAACGGATTTTGGACTATTTCTCGCGCAGGGGCTTTGATTTCAATACTGTAAAAGCTGTTATGAAACAGCATGGCTCTGATATTCATGAATAACGTATACGCTCCCAATTAACTTGACATAATTAACAAAAAAATATAGAATTATTGTGATACGGTAGTATTATAGTTAATAATTTTAAGTAATTTAAAGCCTTTAAGAATATACCTGTGAAAAACTGAATAGGAGGAGGTGTTTGAGTATAGATAAGCTGATTATAGCATCAATAGCATCTCTGGTAGCTTTTTTTGTTGGTTTTTTGGTAAGGAAAATAATCGCCGAAGCAAAGATTACCAATGCGGAAGAACTGGCAAAAAAATTGGTTTCGGATGCTGAGAAAGAGGCTGAAACCCTTAAGAAAGAACAGTTACTGGAAGCCAAGGAGGAAGTCCATCGGCTGAGAAACGAATTTGAAAAAGAATCCAGAGAGAGAAGAAATGAGCATCAGAGAATTGAAAGAAGGCTTATTCAAAAAGAAGAATCTCTTGACAAAAAAATAGAAGTAATTGAAAAAAAGGAAGATATGCTTAATAACCGGGATGAAGATACAAAACGGCATCAGGAATACATCAGAGAGCTTTATGAAAAACAAAAAAAGGAACTTGAAAGGATGTCGGGTTTAACTTCAGAGGAAGCAAAAGAGATTCTTTTTAATGATATAAGAAAAGAAATTGAAAAAGATGCTGCGGTAATGGTTAAGGAAATAGAAGCACAGGCTAAAGACGAAGCCGATAAGAAAGCAAGGGAGGTTATAACCTGTGCAATACAAAAATGTGCCGCAGACCATGTTGCAGATACTACCGTTTCTGTAGTGCAGTTACCAAATGATGAAATGAAGGGTAGGATTATAGGACGTGAGGGAAGAAACATCAGAACCCTTGAGACGCTGACCGGTATTGACCTTATTATTGACGATACTCCGGAAGCAGTAATCCTGTCCGGTTTTGACCCTATCAGAAGGGAAGTTGCGCGAATTACGCTGGAAAAACTTATCTCGGACGGAAGAATACATCCTGCCAGAATTGAAGAAATGGTCGAAAAGGCCAAGAAAGAAGTGGATGTAAAAGTTCGGGAGCATGGTGAACAGGCAACCTTTGAAACCGGTGTCCATGGAATACACCCGGAAGTGGTAAAATACCTTGGAAGACTGAATTACCGTACCAGTTACGGGCAGAATGTACTTAAGCATTCAATAGAGGTAGCTCAGCTTGCCGCTTCTATGGCTGCTGAGTTAGGTGCAGATGCCAAGCTTGCAAGAAGATCGGGATTGTTACACGATATCGGCAAGGCAGTAGACCATGAGATGGAAGGAAACCATGTTCAAATTGGTGTAGGTATAGCTAAAAAGTACAGAGAATCCCAAGAGGTTATACACGCAATAGGAGCTCACCACAACGATATAGAACCAATTACAGTTGAAGCTGTTTTGGTACAAGCAGCAGATGCAATTTCCGCCGCACGTCCGGGCGCCAGAAGAGAGACTCTGGAATCCTATATTAAGAGATTGGAGCAGCTTGAGGAAATAGCCAGTTCCTTCGATGGTGTAGAAAAATCATATGCAATACAGGCAGGCAGAGAAATAAGAATTATGGTAAAACCCGAGGACGTTGGTGACAATGACATTATCTTTATTGCTAAAAATATCTCCAAGAGAATTGAAGAGGAACTGGATTATCCGGGACAGATAAAGATAAATGTAATAAGAGAAACAAGGGCAATCGAATACGCGAAATAAAAGGGCGAACTGCCCTTTTATTTTTCTGTGTGCGCCCGGCATGGGCGATAACTTGGCGGTGAAAGTCCGCTGTGGACTTG
>JAENYX010000047.1 GCA_016841565.1 Clostridium thermobutyricum
CTCGGGCTGTAGCTCGGGTTGTGGCTCGGGCTGCTGTGCCTCGGGTTGTTCGATTATAGTCCAGCCGTTTCCGGTTATTCTGTTCTTAAATACCGGAATATAGTTTGAACCCTGAGAAGCGGATGGATACACATAGTATATTTTTTGTATCCCCGTCCAGGTATTTTCCTTTGAAGGTGTAACTGGTAATTTAATTTTTGAACCGTTAATTGAGAAGTAACTGGTATATGTACCCGTATTCTGAGTTAAGTCACCTCTCTGGCCGTTAATTAAATAGTAGCCGGCTCCCAGGGCGCTCTGTGCAAACAAAACAATTGACATCAAGGTTACCACTGTGATTATTAATTGGATTTTTTTCTTCAAATTATCACCTCTCTGGTTTTTTGGTTTTTGCATAATTGACCTGTGCTGTTACAAGAAAACTAGGGATACCTATGTAATAATAATACAGGAATGGTTGACATAAAGCAAATAATATACCAAATGCTGCAAATGTAGTTTATTCCAGTCGCAAGGCCATGTAACACCGGCAATCCTACTCGGTTCAATGGGTAACATAACATGGATGACGCTCATAGATTATATTGAAAATGGCATGACAATAATTTTCTGGGGGTAAGAATATGAAAGGGTTGATACTTTGCGGCGGCAAGGGAACACGGCTTAGGCCTTTCACTTACTCGGGCGCCAAACACTTCCTGCCGGTGGCCAACAAACCTGTAATACATTATATTATCGAATCCATGAAGAAGGCCGGTATCACTGATATATATGTGGTTGTTGGAGCTATGGAGGAAGAATTCAGGTGTAAATTGAGAGACGGCAATACCTGGGGAGTTTCCTTAACCTATATAAGACAGCACAAGCCTTTGGGGCTGGCCCATGGTGTCAAGGTCAGCAAAGAATATATGGATGGGCAATCTTTTGTTACAGTGCTTGGTGATAATCTGATTATGCATTCTGTTGAAGATATTGTGCATCATCATATAAGCAGTGCTAATGACAGTACCATATTGCTCTCACAGGTGGAATGTCCTGAAAGGTTCGGCATTGCAACTCTGGAGGACGGGAAAATTTCAGGACTGGCCGAAAAACCATCCAAACCCGCCAGTAACTATGCAGTTATAGGAATGTATGTATTAAACAGCAGAATTTTTGATGCCATAGAAAAAATAAAACCTTCGGCAAGGGGAGAGCTTGAGCTTACCGATGCAATAATGGAGATGATTAAAGGGGGAGACACGGTGGGTTATAAGCTGACCGAGGGATGGTGGAACGATGTAGGGAGACCGGAAGACCTTCTGGAGGCCAACAAAAGGGTGCTGTATGGTATCCAAAAGGAAATAAAAGGTCAGGTAAGCTCAAACAGCAAAATCGGCGAAAAAGTGACAATCGGTGAAAACTCGTTAATAGAGAATTCGGTAATTGAAGACTGTGTAGCTATAGGCAAAAACGTTACAATAAAGGAATCCCATATTGGATCATATACGGCGGTAGGAAATGGAAGCAAGGTTACAGGTGTTCGTATCAAGGACAGCATTATAATGGAAGGCTGCGTATTGGAGGAGGTATATTCAGATGTCCATTTGAGCATTATCGGCCAGGGAAGCATAGTCAAAAAAAGTGGATTGCCAAAGGATATTAGTATATGGGTAGGACGGGACAGCAGAATCCAAGGGCTCTAATGTGCCGGGTACACATGGCCCTGAATAAACCCGAGTAAAACAGTAGAAAATAAACTCAAATATATTGACAACAAAATCCTGCTGTGCTATTGTTAGTATAGTAATTCCTACTGAATAGGTCGGGATTAAGGAGGTGTATGTTTTGATACTGTCTACTAAGGGTAGATATGGAGTAAGGGCAGCCTTTGATCTTGCTCTTCACTACGGGGAAGGCCCCATACCTATTAAAAGCATTGCAGAACGGCAAAACCTGTCCGACCCCTATCTCGAGCAGTTGGTTGCAATACTGAGGAAGGACGGTTTGGTCAACAGCGTCAGGGGTGCACAGGGTGGATATATGTTATCCCGACATCCTTCAAAAATAAGTGTTGGGGATATCATCAGATCCCTCGAAGGACCAATGGCTCCGGCCGAGTGTGTACTGGACCATCAGGACAAGGAATGTATTAAGGCCGACTATTGTGTAACCAGAATTCTATGGGAAAAGATTAAAGATAGCATTAACAATGTTATAAACTCTATCAGTCTGCAGGATATGGTGGAGGATTATGAAAGGATTGGTAAGGACTACACAGAGGAAGAAGGGGAGATTTATGGTGGCAAGAAGAGTTTATGCTGATAATGCAGGTACTACACCTATGCATCCACAGGTGCTTGAGGAAATGCTGCCCTATTTTACCGAGAAGTTTGGCAACCCTTCCAGCATTCATTTCTTTGGCAGGGAAGCCAAGCAGGCTATGGATAATGCAAGGGAGAGGCTGGCCCGGGCTCTTGGAGCAAGAAGCGACGAAATATACTTTACAGGCAGCGGAACCGAAGCCGATAATTGGGCTGTCAAGGGGGTAGCGTTGGCTAACAGGGCCAAGGGCAATCATATAATAACTACAAAAATTGAACACCATGCCATAATACACACCTGTGAGTATCTGGAAAAGCATGGGTTTGACGTTACCTATCTTGATGTTGACCAATACGGGAAAATAAGCATGGATCAATTAAAGCAGTCAATCAATGATAGGACAATTCTTATTTCAATTATGTTTGCCAATAATGAAATAGGCACAATACAACCGGCTGAAGAAATAGGTAAAATAGCAAAGGAAAAGGGGATATACTTCCACACCGATGCTGTACAGGCTATGGGGAATACTGTTATAGATGTTAACAAACTGAACGTTGACCTTCTTTCCATGTCGGGGCATAAAATAAGAGGCCCCAAGGGTATAGGAGCGCTCTTTATAAGAAAAGGGGTGAAGATTGACAACCTTATTCATGGAGGAGCCCAGGAGAGAAAAAAGAGGTCGGGGACAGAAAATGTAGCGGCTGTGGTTGGACTGGGGAAAGCAGCCCAGCTTGCCGCCGATAACCTTGAGGAGCATGTAGGGCACATGACTTTTTTAAGGGACAGGCTTATTAACGGTATAAAAGAAAGAATCCAATACACCAGGTTGAATGGCCATCCCACAGAAAGACTGGTAAATAATGTGAATTTTTCCTTCGATTTTGTTGAAGGTGAGGCACTGCTGCTAAGTCTTGATATGGTGGGAATTGCCGCTTCAAGCGGGTCGGCATGTACCTCGGGTGCCCTGGACCCTTCCCATGTATTAATGGCAATCGGCCTCAGCCATGAGACTGCGCACGGCTCTCTGAGAATGAGCCTTGGAGATATAAACACTCAGGAGGACATAGACTATATACTGGAGCAACTGCCGCCCATAGTAAACAGGCTAAGGGAATTGTCACCGTTATTTAAGCAGTGTGAAGGGGGAAAGACATGTGTATAATGAAAAGGTAATGGAGCATTTCATAAATCCAAGAAATGTGGGAGAGATTGAAAATGCAGATGGTATAGGCGAAGTGGGCAGTCCACAGTGCGGAGATATTATGAAAATATTTTTGCGGGTTGAGGACAATATAATAACAGATATTAAATTCAAGACCTTCGGCTGTGCTTCTGCCATAGCATCCAGCAGTATTATGACCGAGATGGTCAAAGGAAAGACCATAGAAGAAGCATTAAAGCTCACCAATAAGGATGTGGTGGATGAACTGGGGGGCCTCCCTGCACCCAAAATACATTGTTCGGTTCTGGCCGAGGATGCAATAAGAAAGGCAATTGAGGATTACAGGGAGAGGAAGCTTGGGGTTAAGAACAGCGGGTGAAACTATGGAAAAAGACAGAGTGGTAATGGCAATGAGCGGCGGTGTTGACAGCTCGGTGGCTGCAGCACTGCTGCTGGAAAAAGGTTACAAAGTTATAGGGGTGACCATGCAGCTGTGGCCCGATGCGGGTCGAGCCGAGAGGGAGGGCGGATGCTGCTCCCTTTCTGCGGTGGAAGATGCCAGAAGGGTGGCCGATAAGCTTGGCATACCCTATTACGTAATGAACTTTAAGGATTATTTCAAGGATAAAGTGATTGAGTATTTTGTGAAAGAGTACCTGGAAGGCAAGACGCCAAATCCCTGTATAGCATGCAACCGTTACGTCAAGTTTGAGGAACTGCTGCGAAGGGCGCACAGCCTTGATGCCTTTTATATAGCCACAGGGCATTATGCGAGAATTGAATTTGACGAGTCCAGGAACAGATTTTTGTTGAAGGAATCCGCAACCAGGGAAAAGGATCAGACCTATGCGCTTTACAATATGACGCAGTATCAGCTTGAGCATACACTGATGCCCCTGGGAGAATATACAAAGGATAAAACCAGGGAAATAGCAGGGCGGTTGGGGCTTGACGTGGCAGATAAACCGGATAGTCAGGAAATATGCTTTGTAGACGACAACGATTATGGGCGGTTTATCGCCGACTGGACCTCCAGGGAGCTTCACAGAGGTAATTTTGTGGATACCCAGGGCAATGTTCTGGGCAGACATAAAGGAATAGTGCATTACACAATAGGTCAAAGGAAGGGGCTTGGGCTTGCTCTGGGGAAACCTGCCTATGTGGTGGATATAGATGCTCAAAACAATGTAGTGGTAATAGGTCATGCAGAGGAAACCCTCGGTAAAAACTTTATTGTTGAGGATATGAATTTCATATCAATCGACAAACTGGAGAGACCGCTGCAGGTTAAGGTAAAAATCAGATATTCTGCAAGCCCGGCAGATGCAGAAATAATTCCCCTTGAGGGAGATACCGTTGAGGTAAGGCTTCGGATTCCCCAAAGGGCAATAACGCCGGGGCAATCGGCGGTATTCTACATGGATAACCTTGTGGTGGGCGGAGGAATAATTAAAGAAACCATACATTAATTAACAAAAATGCACTTAATTACAGTGCATTTTTGTTAATTAATATCTAAAACTAATAGCGAAAGCAAGAATCGGGAGGAGGGTTTTTTGAAAAGAATTTCGGATATAGTTGGAATGGCAGTTGTAAATTCTGAGGGTAATCCCATGGGCGAGGTAGATAGGGTGCTATGTTCCAGGATAAGGGGGAGAGTGATGGGCATTATCCTCAAAAGGAAAAAAATTTCCAGGAATAATGCAATTGTACATTACAAGGATATTCTTAGCTTTGGAGATGACCTGCTTATTATAAACGGGAGACTTTTGTCTCAGCCTTCGAACATACCTGAAATTGACCATGCGTTGGAAGAGGAAGATATAATGGGCTATTCTGTGCTTACTGCCGAAGGCCGGGAAATAGGAGAAGTCAGAGATACTGTGATTAATGAGGCCAGCGGCAACATAGAAGGATACCTTGTCGCCGGGGATTTGTATGAAGACCTGATGAAAGGGAGAAAGGTGCTTAAGCTGGACAAGTCGGCCATAGTGGGAAACGGGTCGGTGATATTGGACGGAAATGAGGCAGCCGATAGGTCACAAAAACCCGGAGGGCTTGAGAATCTGTTGAAACTAAATGAGTAGACTACAGTGAAAAGGAGTGTAAACATGGATACCAGATTTATGCGTGGACTCCTGGTTGGTGGTATGATAGGAGCAGCAGTTTCAATGATGATGCCTCAGTCGACACCGAGAACTAGAAGGAGAATGCAGAGGACAGGCAGGCGCATTGCAGGAAGAGCCATGAATCTCATGCATGATGCCAAGGAAATGGTAAGGTAAGCATACGGGAAGCGACTTTGTCGCTTCCCACTGTATAGGGAGGAAAAAAGTTGACAGGCAAACAGAAGAGAGTATTAATAATAATAGCAATATCCTTCCTTGCACTATTAACGGTCATTTTTTTTATTAGAAACAGCCATGCTGTTTTGTCAATACTTAAGCCCTTTATAATGGGTATAATCATAGCCTATGTGTTTAATCCGGTTGTCTCATTAATAGTAAGAAGGGGAGTCAGCAGAATTGCCGCAGTTATTATTGTATACTCATTGATCTTAGGCGTTATTGTTGGTATTTTATCCTTTGTCATTCCATCGGTCTATCGCGAGACCATGAGACTTATGGATATACTTCCCAGCTATGCCTTCAGGACCAAGGATTACCTTGACTCGGCGTATTTGAGATTCAGCAAGGCACTTACCCCCGAGCTTAAAGAAGCAATAAGGGACAATATTGACTATATCCAGGAGATGCTCATTTACCATATAAGCCGTTTGACAGACAAACTCCTTGCCTTTTTCGGAGGCTTGGCAAACTGGATAATCGCCCTGGTGATTTCGTTTTATTTATTGAAGGATAAAGACTACTTTATGGGCCTGGCAGAGTATATGATACCTGTCAGAATGAGGCAGGGTGCCAGTAAAGTATGCGGCGACATTAACAAAATACTTACAGGGTTCATCCGCGGACAGTTGCTGATTGCCCTGGTTATAGCAATCCTGGCTACAATAGGCTTCCTGCTTATAGACATGAATTTTGCAATATTGATGGGTATAATCACGGGAATTGCCAATATTATACCTTACTTTGGGCCAATCCTTGGGGGAATACCCGTGGCGGTGGTTGGGCTTATGGAAAGTCCGTCAAAGGCTCTGTGGGCAGTTGTTGTAGTACTGGTAATACAGCAGTTGGAAAGCGGAGTCATTACACCAAAAATTATAGGGGACAGCGTTGGCATACACCCGGTATTTATAATACTGTCGCTGTTTATAGCAGCCCGGTTTTATGGATTGGCCGGACTGATTTTTGCCGTACCGGTAGCGGCCATAATAAAAATATTGGCAGTACATGTCTTTGATAAAATCGTAAACTCCTCGTAATAATTTTATAATAATATTTGACAAGAAGGGGCAGTTTATATATAATTCTATCTAAAATAATAATTCAATAAAGACTGTGAAGGGAAGGAGTAATTCGATTCCGTTTCTTTAGAAAGAAAACCCGTGGCTGAAAGGTTTTCGGAACAGGGCGAATGAAGCAGTCCCGGAGTCGCAGTGTCCAACCAATAGTAGATGCTGCCGGTTGTATCCGTTATATATTACAAGAGGCCGTAATACGGCAAATAGGGTGGTACCGCGGGTTGGCTCTCGTCCCTGACACATGTCAGCGACGAGGGCTTTTTGATTCCTGAATTTGAACCAGATAACTGGTGGTCAGTGGCTAGTGATCTGTGAACTACGAACTACTGCGCTGTGCAGTACTCGGTTGACCCGAAAGACTATCAATCGGGGACATTCCTCCGACCCCGGAGCTATGCTCCAAAGAGGAGGGGTGTCCCCATTCATTAAATGAGGAGGTTAAATAATGGAACAATTGGGTTTGAATGAAATACGGGAAAGGTTTCTAAGATTCTTTGAAAGTAAAGAACACCTCAGGATGCCAAGTTTTCCCCTTGTTCCACAGAATGATAAAAGCCTGTTACTGATTAATAGCGGAATGGCTCCGTTAAAGCCCTATTTTACCGGGGCAAAAACACCACCCAGCAGAAGGGTGACTACCTGCCAAAAGTGCATTAGAACACCGGATATTGAGAGGGTTGGGAAAACAGCACGGCATGGTACTTTCTTTGAGATGCTGGGGAATTTCTCATTTGGGGATTATTTCAAAGAAGAGGCCATAGCATGGGGGTGGGAGTTTGTAACACAGGATTTAAAGCTTCCCAGTGATAAATTATGGATTACCATATATCAGGATGATGATGAGGCATTTGAGATTTGGAATAAATCCATAGGCATACCGGCCGACAGAATAGTACGGATGGGCAAGGAGGATAACTTCTGGGAGATAGGTCTGGGGCCCTGTGGACCTTGCTCTGAGATATACTTTGACAGAGGCGAGAAATACGGATGTGGAAGTGAGGACTGTAAGGTTGGATGTGACTGCGACAGGTATGTGGAATTTTGGAACCTGGTGTTTACCCAGTTTGACAGGGATGCGGAGGGTGCATATAACAAGCTTGCCAATCCTAACATTGACACAGGCATGGGGCTTGAAAGAATGGCGGCCATAATGCAGGGTGTGGATACTATGTTTGAGGTGGACACAATCCGACATATCCTCAACTATATTGCACAAATAACCGGCAACAGGTATGGAGAAAACCCAAAATCGGATGTCTCCATAAGGGTTATTACAGACCATATCAGAGGAGTAACAAATATGATTAGCGACGGGGTACTTCCTTCAAACGAGGGCAGGGGTTATGTGCTCAGAAGACTGCTGCGAAGGGCCGCCCGTCATGGAAAGCTGCTTGGGTTGGAAGGAAATTTTTTGTTTGACATTTCCAATAAGGTTATTGAGGTATCGGGTCAAGCCTATCCTGTGCTTGTAGCAAAAAAGGATTTTATTCAGAGAATAATCAGGCTTGAAGAGGAGAGATTTCAGGAAACCCTGGATCAGGGCTTGAATATATTGCAGGAGTATATACAGGATGTACGTAAAGCCGGCAGCAAAATTCTACCCGGCGACAGAGCCTTTAGGCTGTACGATACCTTTGGGTTCCCGCTGGACTTGACCAGGGACATCCTGGAGGAAGAGGGCATGACTGTAGACGAGGACACCTTCAACCAGGAAATGACGGCTCAAAGGGACAGAGCAAGGGCTGCCCGGGCAGAGGCTCAAACGGTGGGATGGAGTGATGAGGCATCTTCGCAGCTGGAAGGAATCCCAGCCACACGGTTTGAAGGCTATGAAAAATGCAGCCTGCAAACAAGGATTGCAGCGGTATTAAAAGAAAACACCATTGTAGATGAAGCTGTTGAAGGAGACCGGGTGGCGCTGATAATTGATACTACTCCCTTTTATGCCGAGAGTGGTGGTCAGGTAGGAGACAGAGGAGAAATTACAGGCCAAAGCTTTATTATAGAGGTGGAGGATTGTAAAGCAATACAAGGAGGCAGGTCTCTTCATATTGGTCTGGTTAAGACAGGGACAGTAAAGTCCGGCATGGAAGCTACTGCAAGCATTGACACCGGATTTAGGGCCGATGCGGCGCGAAATCATACTGCTACGCACTTATTGCACAGAGCTCTGAGAGCAGTACTGGGCAATCATGTGGAACAGGCCGGTTCTCTTGTTCAGCCCGATCGTATGAGGTTTGATTTTACACACATTGCGGCTATGACAGAAGAGCAGATGGAACAGGTTGAGGACCTGGTTAATCGAAGGATACTGGATAACATTAAAGTGGATATAACTGAGACGGATATTGACAGGGCAAGGGAAATGGGAGCAACTGCTCTTTTTGGCGAAAAGTATGGGTCTGTTGTAAGGGTTGTTAAAGCAGGTGACTTCAGCATAGAACTCTGTGGAGGAACACACGTTGACAGTACTGCAGCCATTGGGGCCTTTGTAATTTTAGGTGAAAGCGGTATTGCCGCCGGGGTAAGGCGTATAGAGGCTCTTACCGGAAGTAAGGCGTTGGAATTTATTAAAAAGAGGAAAGAAACCTTAAAGGAAGCAGCTCGGATACTCAAAACCTCCCCGGAGAATTTGGTTTCAAGAGCCAACGGCCTTGTGGAAGAGTTGAAATTAAAGGACAGGGAGATAAACGCCCTGAGACAAAAGCTTGCCGGGCAGGAGACCGACAGGCTCATGGAAGATGTAAGGGAAATAAAAGGAATCAGCACTATTGTAGCCCGGATTGACAATCTGGATATGGACGCACTGAGGAATCTGGGAGACAACCTGAGAGACAGGCTGAAGTCAGGAGTTGTTGTATTGGCTTCCCTCAAAGACCAAAAGGTAAATTTGGTGGCTATGGCTACAAAGGATGCTGTTTCGGCAGGAGTTCATTCGGGTAAGATAATAAAAGAAGTTGCAGCAATAGCCGGAGGAGGAGGAGGAGGAAAGCCCGATATGGCCCAGGCCGGAGCCAGGAAGCCGGAAAAAATTGCAGAGGCCCTGGATAAAGTTTATGAAATTTTACTATCACAGTTGAAATAAACACTCCCCTATATACGGTCGGTAACTTTACCGGCCGTTTTTTTTATTGTGTTCTGCAGGCTGATCATTAAGATTTATTTGTATTTGTGGAGCATGTATATTAATATATAATATATGGTAATAAATATTAAAAAGGAGAGTGTTGAATATGACCAAGGATATGGATAAAACAATGAAGTTTAACGTAGAGAAGGAAGAGCTTGACAGGGTAAAAGAAGTTCTTTCATCAGTATACAACGCTCTTGAAGAAAAGGGATACAACTCTATCAATCAGATTGTAGGGTACATAATTTCCGGCGATCCCACTTATATTACCAGTCATAATAACGCCAGAAGCCTGATCGGTAAGGTAGAGAGAGACGAAATACTTGAAGAAATCGTCAAGGAGTATCTGAAAAACCTATAAGAAGTCTTAAGGCGGGTGTTATCCTTTGTGAAGTTTGGTAAGGGCATAATATTATCCGGCGTTCTAATTTTTTTTGCTTTGTTTTCCATACAAGCAAAGACCGCCGCATACGATATTAACGATAAAAAGGCAGTTTTAGTGGTGGTTGACAGGATATCCTTTGAAGACGTCCAGAGCCTGACCGGTTTCAGGGAAATAAGCGGGAGAGGCTCCATTGCCCTTATGAACAACAGACCCTCGGGAGCCTATGGTGCTTGCAAGGCTTATGTCAGTATAGGCAGCGGCGCCAGAGCAGAAGGAACGGCATCGGCCGTTGGAGCGATGGAAGTGGATGAATATGTCGGTGATATGTTTTGCGGCCGTACAGGGAAGACTGTTGTCCCGGGAATGGTGGTAAATCCATTTATCAATAAGCTGATAAGCCAGAATGAAAACGGGGAATACGGCGCCATAGCGGGCAGTATGGGTCACTATCTGCGTCAGGCGGGGCTCAGAACGGCAGTACTGGGGAACGCCGATAGCGGGGACACACAGATACGGTGGGCCGTATCAATTGCAATGGATAGAAATGGGATTGTGGATTATGGCGTGGTGGGAGAGGAAATACTCAGGCAGGACCAAAGCTTTCCCACCGGGCAGAGGACCGATTTTCCGCAGTTGATAGTTTATCTTGAACAAATGCTGCAAAAAGCTGATTTTATAGTAATTGAAACGGGAGATTTGACAAGGATTGAAGAAAGCAGGGATATGCTGAATGCGATAATGTATCAAAGTCACAGGCATAAAGCTCTGTTAAGGATAGATGAATTTTTGACTGAATTGAAAAGAAGAGCCGATTTGGAAGATTGGCTTTTGATTATAGCGACTCCTTATCCCTCGGCGGAAGAAATTGCCCGCGGGGCACGGCTTACCCCGTTAATAGTATATGGAGGGGAATTCCCACCGGGTCTTCTGACTTCCGGTACAACCAGAAGAGAAGGGATAGTCGGCAGCATGGACATTGCGCCTACGGTGCTGGACCATATGGGTATTGATGCGCAAGGATTAACAGGGCGCCCTTTAAGAGCGGTGGAGAGGACGGGTAATCTGGAAAGAGTAAAGCAGATTAACGCCACTACTGTCAGTACCTCAAATTACAGGTATCCTATACTGTATAACTATGCAATATTTGTTATTTTGGTAGTGCTGACGGGGCTTTTTACAGTACTTTACCCGTCATTTATGAAAGGGATACTGGTTTTGCCCGAAGAGCTTGCACTCATTTTTATCACCGTTTTTCCTGTGGTATTGCTGGTGCTTCCGCTTTTTGGAATTAACACGCTGACAGGAAATGCTGCCGCCGCAGTTATTGGAACTGCCGGATTGAGTTTTGCAACCCACCGGTACATAAAAGACCTAAATAGAATGTTTTTGTTTTTATCGGGGGTTACGGCTTTATTTATAATTTTTGATATTATTACAGGGGGTAGTATGATTCAGAGGTCGGTTCTGGGTTATGACCCCATAATAGGAGCCAGGTACTATGGAATAGGAAATGAGTACATGGGGATTTTGGCGGGCAGTGCCATAATTGCCGTTTGTTCTCTGCTTGAGCAGGGGAGAGCAGGATTAAGAATAATTGTGCCTGCTCTTGGCATTGTCGTTGTTGTGGTGGGCTACCCGGGCTGGGGAGCAAACCTGGGGGGAGCCATAACCTGCCTTTGGGCCTTTGTGTTCTTTGCCCTCCGTATTAAAGGAGTGAGGATTGGAGCCAGGCAGGTGGCAGGCATTGGTCTTGTTATGATAGCAGTTATATCAGCCTTCTTATTACTGGATATGGTATTCCTTAAAGACCACTCCCATCTGGCAGCAGCGGTGGGAGGAGCGGCAAAGCAGGGACCTCTGCATATTTTTACAATTATTCAAAGAAAGGCTGCAATGAATTTCAAACTGCTACGATATACCGTTTGGACTAAAGTGTTGATTACGGTAATAACGGTTACGGGAGTATTGTTCTACAGGCCGGTAGGCATCTTCATGAAACTATTTGCCGAGTATCCCCATTATGCAAAGGGGTGGTCGGCTCTGGTGGTGGCTGCAGCAGTGGGCATGGCCGTTAATGATTCGGGAGTTGTGACCTCGGCCACCAGCAGCATATTCTTTGTAACCAGTATGCTGTATATATTGATAAAAGAAAGAAAAATACCGAAGGAGCCGGCGGTACTGCCGGGAAAAGGGCATGGAATATAGATATCTGGGACAAACCGGGTTGAAGGTATCCAGATTGTGTTTTGGCAGTCTTACCATAAGCCGGTTACAGGCGAATCTTCCCATTGCCGAGGGGTCGGGATTAATTGGAAAGGCAATGGACAGGGGAATAAATTTTTTAGATACCGCAGAGCTTTACGACAACTATGAATACATTAAGGAAGCTATGAAAGGGAGACCTTCCGGGAGCCTTATCATTGCAACCAAAACCTATGCCTATTCACGGGAAATGGCCGAGAAAAGCCTGAGGAAGGCCTTGGACGGTCTGGGACTTGACCACATAGACTTGTTTTTACTGCATGAGCAGGAAAGCGAGCTTACGTTAAAGGGCCACTACCAGGCAATAGAGTACTTTTTACGGGCCAGGGAGAAGGGTTACATTTCGGCATTCGGAGTGTCCACTCACCATGTTGAGTGCGTGAAAGCAGCAGCCGGATGGGACGAAATCCAGGTTATACACCCAATAGTAAATACCAGAGGGTTGGGTATTACCGACGGCAGTATCCAGGACATGCTTAAGGCAATAGAGACGGCGCATAATAAGGGAAAGGGTATCTATGCAATGAAGCCCCTGGGGGGCGGTAATATGAGCGGCAGCTTCCGGGAATGCTTTGATTATGTACTGGGCATCTCCCATATCAGTTCCATAGCTGTAGGAATGCAATGCCAGGAGGAGCTTGAAACCAACGTGGCCATATTCGAAAACCGGCCTGTGGATCCCGAAATTGAGATTGTTCTGTCGGGACGGAAGAGAAGGCTCCTTATAGAGCCATGGTGTGAAGGCTGCGGCAATTGCGTTTCAGCCTGCAGGCAGGGAGCTCTGTATATTCAGGATCAAAAGGCTGCTGTGAAGCCTGAGCTGTGTACATTGTGCGGTTATTGTGCGGCAAAGTGTAAAAATTTCTATATAAAAGTAGTGTGAGGCGAAGTAGGGTGGTGGTTATGTTGAGAGTAATGGGCTTGGATTTTGGAGACCGGACTATAGGAGTTGCGGTAAGTGACGCATTCGGATGGACAGCCCAGGGATTAGAGACCATTATTAGAAAAGACATGGGGGCGGATATTGGCAGGATTAAAGAACTGGTTCAAGAATATGGGGTAACCAAAATAGTAGTGGGATTGCCCAAGAACATGAATTCAACAATTGGACCTCAGGGGAAGAAAGCCATTGAATTTGCAAAAGTTCTGGAAGAGGCCGCCGGACTGGAAGTCCTGTTATGGGATGAAAGGCTGTCAACAGTTGCGGCAGAAAGGATGCTTATTCAGGGAGAAGTAAGAAGGGCCAAAAGGAAGAAAGTAATTGACAAGGTTGCCGCGGCCTATATACTGCAGGGGTATTTGGACAGCAAAAGCAGCATGCGCTGACAGTATAAACAGAGTATAATAAAATTTACTTGAAAATGGGAGGTGTAAGACTTGGAAGAAGACAGGGAAATAGTTGTGCTATACGATGAAGAAGATAACGAATGCCAGTTTGAAGTGCTGGCGGTGCTGGATGTGGATGAGAGCAGATATGCAATTCTTATGCCGGCAGAGGCAGATGAGGACGATGAAGAGGCTTTTGTATTAAGAGTTGAGCAGGACGAAAACGGTGAGGATATACTGGTTGGCATTGATAATGAGGAAGAACTGGATACAGTGGTAGAAGCCTATGAGGAATTGGCAAAACAGGAAAACCATTAAGCATAATATTATACACGTGCTTATTGAAAAAACAGCTGGCATGTGCCATGTGTGGTTTGGGGAATTCAGGAACTGTCAGCAATTATAGGAGGATTGAGCATGGACGTACTGATATCGCTTGATGAAGCGCTTCAATATAATAGAAAGCAAACCAGAGAGGGCTATAAGGAATACGTCAACCCCGGACTGGCCAGCCTTATGGCTATGCTCGATTTCGATAAAAGGTTTGTCCAGGCTAAAGGGGTGGAAGTTATTGATGAACACGGAGAGGTTTACCTGGATTTTCTCGGCGGATACGGAGCTCTGAACCTGGGGCATAACCCAACTGTCATACTTGAGGCGCTAAAGAAAATCGCACATACGCCCAATATATTACAGGCTTCCTTAAACCCGCTTGCAGCTGCCCTGGCCGAGAACCTTGCGCGTATCACTCCAGGTGATTTGAAATATTCTTTTTTCTGCAACAGCGGTACCGAAGCGGTGGAGGCAGCTTTGAAAATGGCCAGGATATACAGCGGTAAGAGAGGGATTATTTACTTCAGCAATTCCTTCCATGGTAAATCCTTCGGTTCTTTGTCTGTTACCGGAAGAGACAAATACAGACTGCCCTTCGGACCCACTCTGCCCGATTGCAGAGCTGTGGTATATGATAACCTTGAGGCATTGGAAGATGTACTGGAAAAGGGCGACATTGCGGCCGTCATAGTGGAACCTATTCAGGGAGAAGGGGGAATTATTGTACCCCGTACCGGATACCTAAAGGGTATCCGAGAATTGTGCGACAGGTACCAGGCGCTTCTTGTAATAGACGAGATACAAACGGGACTGGGCAGAACCGGGAAATACTTTGACTGCCAACACGAGAATGTCACGCCTGATATAATGTGTTTGGCCAAATCCCTCGGCGGAGGCGTGATGCCAATAGGGGCATGTATTGCTACCGGAAAGGTATATAAAAAAGCTTATGGGAGTGTAGATAAATGCCTTTTACATACTTCTACCTTTGGAGGTAATTCAATGGCCATGGCTGCGGGTATAGCAGCTGTTGAACATATTGCTGCCAACGGTCTGGAGAAAAGGGCTAAGGAAATGGGCGATTATGCTCTGGAAAAGTTGATGGGCATTAAAGAAAGATACCCTCTTGTCAAAGATATAAGGGGCAGGGGGTTGATGCTGGGAATAGAATTTCACAGCGGGGAAGGGAGCCTGCTGGACAGGATGTCCCGGGGTACGGTTTCGCAGTTGGGCAAGGAGTATATTGGAGCTTTGGTGGCCGGGGAGCTGCTTAACAAATACAGAATAATTACGGCCTATACTCTGAATAATCCCAATGTTATAAGGTTTGAGCCGCCGCTGGTGGTGGAAAGACATCAGATAGATTATATGGCTGAAAGTCTTGAGAGTATAATGAAGGCTAACAGGGATACATTTCATATGGTATTTTCCAGTGTAAAGAGCTCGGTGGCCAGCAAACTGAAGAACAGATAAGACTACCGATCACAAGTACCGGTTATTGGTCACTTAAGATGAATTTCCCGGATTGATAGTCTTGAGATACTATATAATTTGAAAAGTGCAGGTGGTTAAGATGGTAAATCCGGAGTCAGTAAAGGCTACACTTAGAGAGAAAGGATATAAGCTTACCCCTCAAAGAAGAGCAATCCTTGAAATGCTATTAGAGAATCAAGATAAGCACTTGAGCACTGAAGATGTTTATATGCTGGTAAAGGGGAAATGCTCCGAGATTGGTATTGCTACTGTGTATAGGACTTTACAGTTATTAGAGCAAATGGGGGCAGTCAACAAGCTGAATTTTGATGACGGATGCAGCAGATATGAATTGGCCGGAGATGAGGAAGACCATCAGCATCATCATCTAATATGCTTGTCCTGTGGTCAAGTGCAGGAAGTACAGGAGGATCTGCTGGAACATCTTGAGGAAAAGATTAGAGAAAATAACCATTTTGAAGTAGTAAACCACAGGGTGAAGTTTTTCGGTTATTGCAGTAAATGCACCAAAAAATAGGCACTTGTCGTGGTGTCTTTTATTGGTGATTCAGTATATCGGTTAAGGAACGGAAGCCCTGACGGGTATTAACCGAAAACCGAGTTAAGGGAAATGAAATAAAACAGCTTAGGTAACTAAGGCATTATTTAGAAGGAGAGTGGAAAAATGGCACAAGAAAGAAACAACGGAAAGGTAAGGATTATTCCTCTTGGAGGTCTCCATGAAATAGGCAAGAACATGACAGTGATTGAGCAAGGCAATGACATAATCGTGGTAGACTGCGGATTGACCTTCCCGGAAGAAGAAATGCTGGGGATAGATATTGTGATACCCGACTTTTCGTATCTCTCGAAAAACAGGGATAAGATAAGAGGAATAATTCTGACCCATGGGCATGAAGACCATATAGGGGCACTGCCCTATGTGCTTCAGCAAATTAATGTGCCGGTATACGGCACCAGACTCACGTTAGGGCTAGTTAAGAACAAACTGGCCGAATTCAAGATGGATGAAAGCTCCAAACTGACAGTAATAAGTGCTGGAGAAACAATAAAGCTGGGACGTATGAGCGTGGAATTCATAAGAACCAGCCACAGCATAGCGGATGCCGTAGCGTTGGCAGTTACCACTGATGTTGGTGTTATAGTGTATACAAGTGATTTTAAAGTAGACTTCACCCCCATAGATGATAAAGCCATAGACCTTCACAGATTTGCGGAATTGGGTCAAAAGGGAGTTGTACTTATGATGGCCGACAGCACCAATGTTGAAAGACCGGGATATACTATGTCTGAAAGAACGGTGGGGCAGGCCTTTGATGATATATTTGCAGGAACAACCGCCAGGATAATAGTTGCAACCTTTGCTTCAAATGTCCACAGAATACAACAGATAATAAACTCTACCCATAGGTTCGGCAGGAAGCTGGCGGTGTGCGGCAGAAGCATGGTTAATGTTGTAGGAGTGGCTTCAGAGCTTGGTTATTTAGATATACCCGATGGGTTGGAGATAGACATTAATGACATTGGCAAGTACAAGGATCATGAGCTAACCATTCTTACAACCGGTAGTCAGGGGGAGCCAATGTCGGCTTTGACCAGAATGGCCAACGCCGACCATAGAAACGTAGAAATACTGCCCGGGGACCTTGTGGTGATTTCTGCCAGTGCAATTCCGGGGAATGAAAAACTGATAGGGCGTGTAATAAACAGGCTGTTTGCCAAAGGAGCAAATGTTATATATGAGGATCTAGCCGACATTCATGTGTCGGGTCATGCCTGCCAGGAGGAACTCAAGCTTATGCATACCCTTGTTAAACCTAAATTTTTTATACCCATGCACGGTGAGTACAGGCATTTGGAGCGCCATGCACGGCTGGCCAAATCCTTAGGCATGGATGACGATAATATTTTGCTGGCTGAGATAGGAAATGTGATAGAGGTAACAAAGGATTTGGCAAAGATTACCGGAAACGTCACTGCGGGAAAGGTGCTGGTGGATGGCCTGGGAGTTGGAGATGTGGGGAATGTTGTGCTTAGAGACCGGCAGCATCTGGCACAGGACGGGCTTATGGTGGTGGTGGTAACCATATCAAAAGAGAATGGTGCAATAATTGGTGGTCCCGACATAATTTCAAGAGGCTTTGTATACGTCAGGGAGTCCGAGGATTTGATGGAACAGGCCAGAGTAGTTGTTAAGGATGCACTGACCCGCTGCGAGCAAAAGCATATTAGTGAATGGGCTACTCTCAAATCGAGTATCCGGGATTGTCTCAGGACCTTTTTATATGAGAAGACAAAACGTAAACCGATGATACTCCCCATAATCATGGAGATATAAGGATAAAAATAAGACTAAACGAATATACATTTTGGGAGGATAACTATGTGGCTGTATATGTTGTTTCTTGTTTTAGGCATTGTATTGGGGATGACAGACAAAATACCTGAAAGAGTTGTATACAGAAGTACCGGCTTTCAATTATGGTCATTGATTTTCATTCTATTTGTAATGGGGGTTGGAATAGGCTCAAATGAAGAAATAGTGGAAAGCTTTGTATCCATAGGCTTGCACTCTGTTATATTTGCAGTGGCTGCCATAGCAGGGAGTTTGGCATTGGTCAGATTATTCCGGCCGGCCATACAGCACAAAAAGGAGGAAGCTTCATGAGTTGGATAATCCTGCTAGCGGTGGCAATGGGGGTTGCAGCAGGGATTTCAATTGTGCCGGCATCCCTGTCACAGCATACCGGAATGTTTGTGAATATTGGGTTATGTTTCCTGATGTTCTGGGTGGGAGTAGATATTGGCGGGAGTAAGGACAGCTTTGTCAGGCTTAAAGAGTATGGCTGGAGAGTTTTCCTTGTTCCTGTAGGAATAGCAGTTGGAAGCATTTTGGGTACCATTATTGCGGGAAATTTTCTTGGATACAGCGTTGGGGAAGCAGGCGCAGTGGGTGCAGGGATGGGCTGGTACAGTCTTTCGGGGGTATTGATATCAGAACTTCACAGTATAAGGCTGGGGACCGTTGCCTTTATAACCAATGTGGCCAGGGAGCTGATAGCCTTTGTTATAATACCCGTGGTAGCCGGCAGGATAGGGCATATGGAGGCAATAACGCCGGCCGGCTCGACATCTATGGATACCACATTACCCATTATTTCAAGGTCTACAGGACCTGAAACGGCAGTAATAGCTTTCCTGAGCGGTGTTTTATTAACGGCGGTTGTCCCTGTTATTGTGCCATTGCTGATAAAGCTACCATTTTAAGGGAGGAGTGTAAAATATGAACCCGTACGACATTGCACACCAACTGGCAAAGGCTTTAAAGGATAGCACGGAGTACAAAGAGTATAAGCAGATTAAAGAAGAAGTTGACAAGGATGAAGCCAAGAAAACCATATCCGAGGAGTTCAGGAAAAAGCAGCTGGAATTACAGACTTTAAAAACCTTTGGCCAGGATATAAGCGATGAACAGATGCAGGAACTTCATAGGCTGCACAGTATAGTGTCCATGGATGAGAAAGTAAAAGTTCTTGTTCAGACCGAGCAAAGGCTCGGACAGCTTTTAAGCGACATATACAAAATTATAGGCGATGCATTGAAACTAGAGGAGCCCGAATAGTGGAAAAAGGGGACAGGAACCTTGTCCCAGGAGATGTGTCAGGATGTCCGGCATATAATCTGTATTCAGTGAATGGAACAAGAGTACGGTTCTTTTGTGCGGGAGAAAGGGTTTTGAGGTTAAGGGGAAAACATAAAATCTTTGTTAGGGTTTTTGTAGCGTACTTGTTTTCTGTATTTGGATGGTGGCATTCCCACCATCCTTTTAAATACTGTAGAAAAATGCGTGCGATTAGCATAGCCGCACAAAAAACTCACTTCATTAACCGAATAATTTTTATTTTTTAGTAGGGTTTTTGCTCTTTCCATCTTTAATTCTGCAAGATATTCAAAGGGCGTTTTACCGGTATGTTTTTTGAATATTCGTATAAAATGGTATGGGCTGTAGTTTGCAAAAGATGCAAGCTCATCAAGGGAAAAGTCAGAGCACAAATGGCTGCGGAGATACTCTTCCGTATATTTTACAACCCTCACATCACTATATTCTCTGGATATGGAATTATAGGAAACATTACTTGTCACATTTCTTAATAGGTTGATTAAAATTTGTGTATTAAGACTCTGCATAATAAATTCATATCCGGGCTGCTTATTTTCAGCCTCTTCCATGAATTGAAATACCAGACTTCTTATATCATGGTTCATGTCAAAGGAGTCATTATTGTAGAATACTTCGCTCTTCCCCGATAGCAAGTGTGAATATTCTCTCATATACTTCTTTTGAATAAAAATAGGTATGAAAGTATCAACCGGCCTTTCTTCGGCGAACAGGTGAACCTGATCGGGATTAACTGGGAATATCCTTTTCTGCTCTAAATTATACTTCTTTTTCTCCATTACCATCACAGGCATATTTCTTGAGGGCAGCAAAAACTTATAGCATTCAAATCCCTTAGGTTCTGAGAACACATTTTTTGCCTTTAATATAGTTATTTTATCGCTGGAATAAGTTTTCACAATTTCTGGAATGCCCGGAGGGAACTCCTTGAACAAATCTATTGAATATAGATGCACAAAAACCACTCCAATTTTTTAATCGTCATATAATCTTTTTTGCATTCCTTAAACTTGGTGTAGCATCTACAATTAATTCTATATAATATTGCGAAAAAAGTAATCACCCGTAGGGTGATTTGTTTAAAAAAATGTAGCATATTGAAATTTTATGCCAATATACTGACGAACAATAAGATGGGAATACAGGTAAGGTATATTCATTAAACCTAGGTTTTTCACCTTATTAATTTTGCGAATTAGCGTTCAAATTATTACAGCAATAACAGAAACAAATAAAGCAATATACCAAACCACCAAAGAAAGATGGGCGAATATAATGTGGTTAAACATAAATTCAAATTTATGGTTGAAGGGAGTAGTTGGTTTGAGAAAAGTATCGGTTTTGTTGATAGCATTGCTGATGATTTTACCGCTTGCATCATGCTCTGCAGAAAAGGCAGAGTCACCCCAAGATAGTCAACAAACAAGCAGTAATGAGGATGCTTCAAGTGAGCAAAGCAGTAACCAAAGCAATAGTAATAACCAAAGC
>JAENYX010000048.1 GCA_016841565.1 Clostridium thermobutyricum
GCTAATACTTTAACCACTCCAAAAAAACAGACACGGGTACGGTTCTTCTGTCTTGGTCAAGACAGAAGAACCGTACCCGTGTCTGTCCCCTTGTCTGCTTTTTTATTGGGTTACCGGTTTAAAGGGGTTATCCCTGCCGTATTTCTCTCCCATAAAATCATAGTATGACGGATCCTGCACCAGTTGACCCTCCTCAGGCAGCGTATAAGCACTTAAATATATATTCATTTCCAGAACATTCCCATTATTCGGGTGTACGGCAGACATGCCAAAGCCGGTAATGTTGTAAAGCCTCTCTGATCCTTCAAGTTCTCTTAGAAAGTCCAGTATGCTTTCATAGGTTCCCGATACAAACACGCATAACGGTATCTCCCGGTAGCCGCCGGCCTGTTTGACGTCCTTTGCTGCATCCCCCGTCCCGGCTTTCATGCCGAAGTCTATACCACCCAGTACAACCCCGGCAGCCTTGGAAAAGACTTCTATCTGAGCAATTATCTGCGGGGTCCCGGGATTGGAAGGAACTAAATCCTCCAACTCATTTATGCCTGTTTCCAGCCCCTCTATCTCCACAATCAGAGAATTCATCTCCCATTTTGTCCCTTTCAGGTTTTCCAGCATTTTCTGGCGCTCATGTACATCTTGCTTTATAGCGCTGACCTCCTCAAGCACCGGCAACAGGTAGTAGCGGTAATAGACGAAAAAAAGAACCACAATCAGAGCCATCAATAACAATATCCTCTCTCTTTTGCTAAGCTCAATTTCCATCTGGTTCACCTCTCACAAGGCACCTTATTTCAAATCCAATGACACCTTCCTCCGAAAGCGCAATACTTACCGGTTGTACAGCAGATATAGACTCCATGTTTTGCAGATTGACCATAAACTGTGCCACGGTATTGTAGTCGGAAGCCTTACCAAATACGTCAAGCCTTTCGCCGTACGTATAATTCACCACTTCCAGCCAAACCCCCTTGGGGATATTGCTGCTTATTCCGACAAGCATTGCAGACCATTCCCTGCCCAGGGACTTCAGCATAAGGACTGTCCCTTCCCGATCGGCCAGCCGTTTGCTCAAGTCTGCCCTGGTCTCTCTGTACTGCATCACAGTATCCCAGCCGGCAATCTCATTCCGTATTCTTGTACTCTTGTTCCTGAAGCCCGATTTATAGTATAGGGGAAATGCTACTGCACTTACCGCAAAGATTGCAGCCAGCAAACCTGCCATCACCCTTGCTCTTTTATCCCTTCTTTTTCTTTTTATATCCCTGTACCCTTCCGGGAGCAGGTTTATATCCCTGTTTTTATTCTTTTGGTCCCGGAAAGCCAGACCCAGTACATTGGCCAAAACCGCAGCCTGCTGCCGGGTAAAGCTTCCCTTGGGTAAATGCATCAGCACCCCGGCTATTGATACTTTTTTCAATTCCAGGCCTGACGCCAGATAGCTCCCCAGTCCCTTTAGCTGGCTGCCGCCTCCTGTCAGTATAATTGAATCCAAACCGCACCCGCTTATCGATTCATAAAACTCTATTGAATGATATATGTCTTTATAAAGCCGCTCAACGGCGGGCATTATGCTCTTCCTTAATTTTACGGCAAAGCTGTCGCTTGATTTTTCCTGTTCCGCAGATACTTTTGCATGAGCCTTTTTGAGTTTTTCTGCTTCCTCGGGTGTAATGTCAAAAGAATGGACAATAGAATTAGTTATATCTTTTCCGCCGCTCCGGAGCAGCCTTGTGAATACCGGAGTCCCATTTTCCACAATAGTTATAGTAGTGGTAGAAGCCCCTGCATCCACCACAACCTGTCTTTCACCCGTATGATTGCTTTGGAGCAGGTTAACAATCCCCGAAATGCCGTTGCCGTTAAAATCAATCACCTGCGGTACCAATCCAAGGTTTTTAAAAAGCTCAATATACTCCCCGACAATAGCCTCCGGCACCGCTGCTAAAAGTACCCTTGTCTGTTTGACATCTCCCCGGGAAATATCACCCAATACCCGGTAGTCGGCTATGTACTCCTGGGTGTCCACCGGTATAAGCTGTTTCACTTCATACTTGGCGGCATTTGCCAGTTCCCCGGCACCCAGCCTGGGCAGCTCTGCCGTTCTTACTATCATTTCGGGGCACGCCAAAGTTAACGAAGCTTTTGTAACCTTAGCTTTAAAGCTTTCAAGTACCTCCCTCAATTTCACTCCGATACCTTCTGGATTAATTATTCTGCCATTGCCAATCCAGCCTTCCGGCAATTCAATTATACCCCATTCAAACAGAACGGGTTCCCTGCCGCTGTTGTCGTATAGTACCCACTTGATACTATTGCTGCCTATGTCCAGACCAAGTATTCCGTTTCGCAAATCGGGCATTCTTTCACCTCATCTACCCGTTTGGGTGCCTCGGATTCTGGGAAACCTTGTTGATTGCTTCGGTGATTGCTGCAGTTGCATCCGCTTCAAATTGTATGGACATATTCAATACCCTGGAATAAACCTCACCTTTTTCAGACACTACGTAATGGGGTTTTAAACTGTTTAGTGCCAAAGCAGCTATGTCTCTGAGACATTTTTCACACTTACAGATGTCGTCCCTTTCCCTTACAATGTTGTAAAGCAGGTGAATGACCACATCCTCCATGTAGTTCTTAATCTTCATGCCAATACCTCCTTATCTGTCTCCAATGATATACCTGTACTTTATTTCCCATACCAGTCTTCCGGTAGTTCTCCACAAAAACGCCCACCTCTACTTTTTCTGTTGTTCCCTCGTAATCTGCCAGCGACTCCAGTATTACATCATATATTCTTTTATGCTCCTCCTTTTCCTCTCCCTCACCTATATATATTACATCAAACAAATCAGCCTCTTTTACCCATACCACAAAACCACCACTTGCACCCGGCTCAACAAGGCCTCTGTCCATGGCTTCCATTTCCCACTGAGTGTCTTTGAGGACAGCGGGATCTATTGTATCAAGGCCGGTTATATTGAATATGGCCTTTTCAATCCCCGCCTCCGCAAGGTAATAAGCCTTGACTGTATTTCTATGCGCCCTTTCCATCCTGAACTCGTTGAATGCCGCTCCTATCAGTGAGGTGCCTAATATGGTCAGGATCATGGCATACAGCATTACCAGCACCAGAGCCGAACCTTGCCGGTTATTAACCGTCATTTATTTTCCCCCTGGCATTAATTCTGAATATATACCTTGCTTGGTCAATACCTCTCATGGATTTTGTGGTAATTTCCACAGTTATCAGGTTGTCTGCGCAGCTAAACCTGCAATCTTGTATATGCATTGATACTGTGGCGCCGCTTTGGGAAATTCTTATCTCACCTGAGGCCGGATCAAATTTGTAAGCCTTTGTTGTGCCGTCATGACTCTCCAGAACTATCTCCCTTTTCCCGGGAGCAATCCTTATAACATCAGCCCTTCTAATAGCGGAACTGAGGGTATCCATGGCTATCCTCAAATTCTGCTGGACTTCCATCTGTTCCCCGGCTCTGATCCAGGCTTTAACTCCCGAGCAGTAAACCATATAAACCGCAGCAATTACAATCCCTGTTAAGCCGAGAACCATCAGAAGCTCAACCAGAGAAAAGCCCTTACGGTTAATTAAATATTTCATATTACACCCCGTCCGGCTGTCGGTTCCATAAGGCCGGAACCATTCACAGCCATATCAATTCATCCCCTAAGCCTCCAAGGCTTAATTTTCACTCGAGATCCCGCCATAGTCCTGGCCTGGCTCCGGGTAGCACATTTGAGTTGTGTCTATTTCTGTTAAAATAACGTTGGTAGAGTACGACCCAAGCATTATTCCTTCTGTCCTGGGATCCATACCGGATTCCGGCGTTACAAACACCGTAATCAATTTCAATCCATTGCCAGGCACCGCCTCCGGGCTTGGCACATATATTTCCACTCCATGAAGGGATTTGTAAGCGGCTGCTTCACTGTCGGCATTGGCTGCGTTTATATCCCCCGTCTTAATCCTGTCCATTATGTCCCTCGCCACCGTTAACGCCACAGTATTCCTGATAGTTTTTTGGCTGCTCATTGAAACAGCTGTAAACAAACCCATTATGGGAACAATAATAATCCCCAATATTGCAAGAGATACAAGAACCTCAACCAGCGTAAAACCTTTGTTTGACTTGTTCCCCGGTATCATTAATCCCACCTCACCTGTATACTCTGACCCTTCCGGTAGCCGGCAGTATAGTGATTCTAACCTCTCTTCCTCTCCAATCCAGCATTTCTATGGTGCCGCCTGCCGAAGGCGCTCCCAGGCTGTTGAAATGAACCCTATTACTGGTAAAGGTTGTACCCAGCAGGCTTAATCCATCACCGAAAATCACCTGCTTTATAATTACCTGTGCCGGATGGCCGGCAACGCTTATCTGGTACAACTGCATTGCTTTATTAAAAGTTACATAATATACTCTGCCCTCTGCTAATGCCATTTGCTGAGCATATCTTAAATCGGTCACCAGCTCCCTCACCGCCGCGTCCCCGGCGGCCTTGTCAAGTGCTGCGTCAATGCCCGGTACTATTGTCATTGAGACTATCGAGATAATGAGTAAACATACCAGCACCTCTGTTAGGGTAAAGCCCCTACTGTCAATTTGCCCCATTATACTTCCCCCTTATATTAACCTTTGATAGAGGGAAATCAATTGACCGCCGAAACAAAAGGCAGCAATAGCCGCACCGCTAAGGAATGGTCCAAAGGGAACGGTATCCTTCCTGCCCTTTTTACCTGTAAGAAGCAGCAGCGTACTTACCATGCCACCGATAACTACCGATAAATACAGAACAATCAGAGTATACTGCCATCCTAAAAACATACCTATCACAGTCATAAGTTTAATGTCTCCGCCCCCCATTCCTCCCTTTGAAATGGTGCCAACGGCCAGGAGAATACCGCCCCCCGTTACAGCCCCCGTCAGGTAGTACACCGGAGAATGCTCTCTGTCAACAAGAACGAAGAATATTGCAAGGACAATGCCAGCCACAACCAGCCGGTCGGGGATGATCTGCCATTTATAGTCAATGAAACCGACCACAATGAGTATGGAACCAAGAAGTGAAAACTTGAGAAAATCCATGCCCGGGCCAAATCTGTGCAGCAATAGTGTAAACAATACCGCCGTTAACAGCTCGACCAATGGATATATGGGAGAAATTTTACTTTTGCAGAAGCTGCACCTGCCTTTTAGGAATATATAGCTTAGTACCGGCACCATGTGTCGGATTTTGAGCCTGCTCCGGCAGCCCGGGCAATAGGAGGACGGAAAAACCACCGATTGTCCCTTAGGTATCCTGTATATGCAAAGACCCAGGAAGCTGCCAATTATCAGACCTAATATGAATATAGCGGTATACTGCATTATATCCCTTCCCCCTGTACCGGGAAAAGTCGGTTGGCAGAGCAGAAGGCCTGTACCGTATAATTGAATTGACTATTTATTCTACCAACTGCTTATCCTTATTTAACAAGACATTTCCATTATCATCTATTTCAAATTTTCCTCCCTGCTGAGGCTCAGGCCAGTCACCGTCAATATAGCCATTCTGCAAATCTTCCTTATTCGGTGAATGTCCATTATTCTCAATCATGTACTGGTTCACTGCCTGCTGCAGTATATCAAGAGTGACCTGGTCGGCTTTCATCTTTGCTGTCTCAATTGTTCCGGTGAACCTTGGTACGGCAATTGCAGCAATGATTGCAAGTATCGCCAGCACCGTAATCAGCTCTATCAGTGTAAAGCCCCTGTCATTACACATTCTTCCATTGGGTTTAGTTAAGCTGTTTATCGTCTGATCCACCCCCCTTCCAACCCGGAGACAAATCCATGTTAAAAATTGACGCTGGTCATCATATCAAACATTGGCATTACCAATGAAATTACTATGAAACCCACCACAAACGCCATTGCTACTATTATGGCAGGCTCCAGCAGCGTAGTCATCCTTGTAACGGCGTTTTCCACCTCGCTGTCAAATACATCTGCAGTTTTTGCAAGCATATAATCAAGGGTCCCGGTGTCTTCCCCTATCTTTACCATCTGTATGAGCATAGGGGGGAATATATCTGCATCTTTCAGAGGTTGAAACAGGCCCCTGCCTGTTTTCACGTGATCCTCCACGCTGCCAAGCTTGTCTCTGATAATGGTGTTATCAACTACCTTCATTGTTATCTCAATACCCCTAAGCAGTGATATACCACTCGAGACCATGGCTCCAAGAGTCCTGGCAAATCGTGCTGCAGCCATCTTTTTATTCACGCTGCCCATTATTGGAACTTTAAGCCTTATCGTATCCAGCAATCTCTTTCCGGCACCGGATTTTGTACATACTCTGAACAGTACATGCAAGCCTCCTGCCGCAATCAACAACACCAGAATGTTTCCCCTCAAGATACCACTTATGCTGATAAGTATCCGGGTGGACAACGGCAGTACCATTTCCGTGTCCTCGAACATGCTTACAAAGGTAGGCAGCACCACAGTAACAAGTATAACAACAACTATAATGGCAACCACTGCAACCAGCGAAGGATATACCAGGGCATTTTTAACCTTCTGGCTTATTCTGTATTCCTTCTCGTAATGACTGGCCATCCTTTCCATTACCTTGTCAAGGGTACCGCTTAGCTCTCCTGCTTCAATCATATTGACCAGCATCTGGGGAAAAACCTTCCTGTGCATTCTCATGATAAACGACAGGCTTTTCCCTTTTTGAACCTCCCGGTACAAGTTTTCAACAGCCGCCCTCATTTTTGGACTGCCGTTCTGTTTTCTAAGTATATCCAGACCTGTTAGAATAGGTATCCCGGCGTTTAATGCAGTGGCAAACTGTCTGCAAAATACCGCCAGGTCTTTCTGTGTAATCCGTTCAAACAGCTTGCCAACCGACAGCCTCACCGTCTGTTTTTTCTTTTCTTCTATACTGGTAGGATACCGGCCTTTTTCCCTGAGCCTATAAACCACTGCCATTTCACTTGCAGCGTCCAAAATTCCGGTACTCACCTTACCTGACATGTTCTTTGCCCTATACCGGTATAGAGGCATGCCTCTCCCCCCAATTTACATTCAGTTAGCTGTCTGCCAGCCTCCTTAGAGTATCTTCGCTGGTGCAATACAGCAAAGCGTTTTCATAGCTTATTATATCGTCCTTGTAAAGCTTGCTCAGCGCCGCATCCATGGTCTGCATCCCATATTTGCTTCCGGTTTGTATAGAGGTCATTATCTGATGAGTCTTTCCTTCCCTTATAAGGTTTCTTATAGCCGGGGTGGCTATCATTACCTCAGCGGCAAGTACTCTTCCTTTTCCATCCTTACGGGGTAAAAGGCCCTGTGAGACTATACCCTGTAAAACGGTGGAAAGCTGTACTCTAATCTGCTGCTGCTGATAAGGCGGAAATACGTCTATTATCCTGTCAATGGTTTTGTCGGTCCCAATTGTGTGCAAAGTGGATAAAACCAGGTGCCCCGTTTCGGCTGCCGTTATTGCCGTGGAAATGGTATCCAGATCCCGCATTTCTCCCACCAGTATTACATCCGGGTCCTGCCTGAGAGCAGCCCGTAAGCCGGTTGCAAAGCTCTGGGAATCATGGCCTATCTCTCTCTGGTTCACTATGCTTTTATTGTGTTTGTGAAGATATTCTATGGGGTCCTCCAACGTGAGTATATGGCAGTTTCGTTCCCTGTTTATCAGGTCTATCATGGCTGCAAGGGTTGTGGATTTCCCGCTGCCGGTGGGGCCTGTTATCAATACCAGGCCTTTTGTTCTCCTGGATAATTCTCCTATGACATCCGGCAGGCCGAGCTCCTCCGGAGTAGGGATATGTAATGCAACAACCCTAAGCGCCATACTGCTGCTGCCCCTTTGGCGGTAAACATTTATCCTGAACCTGCCCAGCCCCTTTGCCGAATATGAAATGTCAATTTCACCTTTTTCCCTGTATTCCTCCAAATGCTCCTGACCGAGTATCTCTTCCACTATAGCCTCTGTGTGGGTGGTATCCAGCTTATACTGGTTTATTGGCTCCAGATTTCCGTTAATTCTCGCCATAGGCGGCATCCCAACGGTAATATGAATATCCGAAGCCCCGTTATTGACAGCGTATTTTAACAATTCCTCAAACATAACATGCTCTACCCCCTATTCCTGCAAATAAACAACCTTAGCCATTTCCTGGACAGTGGTCACACCCTTTAGAACAAGCTGAGCACAGCTTTCCCTCATATCTACCATCCCTGCCTTCCGGGACAACCTATCCAGTTTGTCGGATGAAACTCTTTGACTTATCAATTCCCTGTGTTTATCCGTCACCATCATTATTTCATAAGCTGCAGTCCTCCCTTTGTATCCAGTACCGCGGCACCTGCTGCATCCTCTGCCTCTGTACAACTCCACCCGACTTGGGCTTCCAATTATGGCCAGCTCTTCATCGGTGGCCGTGTATCCGGTTTTGCATGAAGGACAGATCCTCCTTACAAGACGTTGTGAAATAACTCCCCTTATGGAAGAAGCAACCAGATAGGACTCCACTCCCATATCCGTCAATCTTACCACCGAGCTTGCCGCATCATTGGTATGCATGGTTGAAAGCACCAGATGTCCCGTTACGGCGGCTCTTACGGCGAGGTTTGCAGTCTCCTCATCCCTTATCTCACCCACCATGATTATATCGGGGTCCTGTCTCAGCACCGACCTTAATCCTCGGGCAAAGGTAAGGCCGGCCTTTGGGTTTATGTGTATCTGATTTATCCCTTCCAGTCTGTATTCTATCGGGTCTTCCAGGGTTATTATATTTACCGAAACGTTGTTAAGCTGACTTAGCGCTGCATACAAGGTTGTGGTTTTACCGCTGCCTGTCGGTCCGGTAACAAGAATAATGCCATGGGGAACCCGGAAAAGACGGTTAAAATTCCTGGCGTTTTCCCGGCTAAGGCCTAACTCTTCCCGGGACATCAAAAAGCTTCCCCTGTCCAATACCCTGATGACAACCTTCTCTCCATGAACGGTAGGCATTATGGATATTCTTAGATCAAGGTTCTTTCCTCCTGCCTCCAGTTCCACTCTTCCGTCCTGAGGCATCCTTCTTTCTGCTATATTGAGGCCGCTAATTATCTTTACCCTTGCAACCACAGATCCATGTGTATTCATAGAAGCACTCATCATTTCCTGCAGTTGGCCGTCTATCCTGAACCTGACAACCAGCCTGCTGCTGCCCGGTTCAATATGTATATCGCTTGCCCGGTTTACAGCAGCCTGTTCAATTATTGAATTGACCAACCTTACAACCGGAGCGTTGTTTACCTGTTCGGCAAGCTCCCTTTCCAGTATAATGGAGTTTTGGGTATTGTATTCCTCCGTAAAATCTTCCGCCGCCTTCTCGGCGGTCTGTTTCCCGTAGTACACTTCTATGGCCGAGCGGATATCTTCCTCACGGGCGATAACCGGCTGAACTTCCAGTCCCGAAACAAGCCTTACCTCATCAATTGCAAATATATTGACCGGATTGCTCATTGCCAGGGTTATGACATTGTTGTATTTTTTCATGGGTATAATGACGTACCTTCTTGCCAGGCGCTCAGGCACAATCTTTACAATATCGGGGTCTATATAGTACCTGTCCAGCACAACATGAGGTATGCCAAGCCGGTACTCCAGTATTTCAGTCATCTCAGATTCGGGTATTATTCCCTCATCTATCATTATATTTTCCAGCTTGCCTCCTCTTTTTTTCTGGAGTTCAAGGGCATACTCAAGTTGGTCCTGATCAATTCTTCCAATATCCAGTAAAAAACTCCCCAGCCTTTTACCATTATTATACAACATATGCTCCAACCTCCGAATCCGGCTGGTTTAACCTTCATTGAATGTGTGGGCCTGTATCCTGGCGTACCGGAAAATTCCAGTTATTACATATTAACATATTCAATTATTCGACTTTGATTTCCCGAATCCTCCTTCCATCTGTTTAATTTTTACTTATATTGCTATTTATTGCACGGCTTTACAAGTTTTCCTTTCTGTATCATATCGTTCAGCATCCTTCTTTCAATTTTCCTCACAAACCTGGTGGTAATAAACTCCCTGTCGTTTATGGGTATTACAAGCACGGTATATAAACCCAGTCTCCTGCCGCCGAATATATCGGTAAATATCTGGTCTCCTATTACTGCAGTGGCCGAAGGGGGCTTGTCCATAGCCGCCATTGCCTTTAGAAATGCCCTCTTTCTGGGTTTTGCAGCCCTGTAGACTGCAGGAATCCTTATTGCTTGGGTAAATTTCACCACCCTGTCCTTTGTGTTGTTGGAGAGCAGACACACTCTGAAGTCCTTTTTCTCCAGCAGTTCGAACCATTTCAGCATCCTTTGATCGGCTGTCTTTGTCTTCCAGCTGACGAGGGTGTTGTCTATATCGATTATCAGGCCTTCTATCCCTCTCTTTTTCAGGCCATCCAGGTTAATATGAAATACCGATGCAACGTATTCATCCGGTTGAAGCAGCTCAAGCATTACCTTATCCTCCCAACATCCGTTGACGGTTTTATTTCAGAAGCTGTTTGCCTTTTTTATAGAATTCTTCCATCTGCTGGCCGGGCACAAAAAGCCCTCCCGTTGCCCATACTATATGGCTTGCATTATCCCCGTAGGTATCCATTCCCAGCTTTGATATTGCCGGCGGCCCGGCAAAACCCGCCGCCGCCGATGGTTCTATCTTTATATCCTCACTGTCCCGCAGCAATGTTAAAAATTTGTACAGATCATCATCGGATACGGTGAACACCCCGCTTATAAGTCTTTCCAGCAGCTTACCCACCAGCCCCGATGGTTTCCCCACCGCAAGCCCGTCTGCCTCGGTAATATTGTCAATCTCAAAATCGCCGACGCTGACCCTGTCATGTTGACCGGTCATTAAACCAATCAACATACAGGGAGAATGGGTTGGCTCTGCAAAATAGCAGTACGCATTGTCTCCGAAAACATGCTTAAGTCCGAAGGTTATTCCCCCGGGAGCACCGCCTACACCACAGGGCAGATAAAAGTACAAGGGATGCTCCTGGTCCACGGTTACACCGGCAGCGTCCAATTGCTTTTTCAACCGGAATGCGGCAACACTGTACCCCAGAAATAAATCCTTAGAATTCTCATCATCCACAAAATGACTGGAGTCATCGGCCATGGACAGCTTTCTTCCTTCTTCCACCGCCTTGCTGTAGTCAGATTTATACTCTATTACCTCCACGCCCCTGCTGCGCAGCAAATCCTTTTTCCACTTCTTTGCATCGGCCGACATGTGTACCGCTACTTTAAAGCCGAGGGCTGCGCCCATTATTCCAATGCTCATGCCCAAATTACCCGTAGAACCCACCGCAAGGTGGTAACGGCTGAAAAATTGTCTGAACTTATCCTCAGCCATTATGGAATAGTCGTCCTCTTTACTTATCATGCCTTCTCTGACAGCCAAGTCCTCTGCGTGTTTTAATACCTCGTATATTCCGCCTCTTGCTTTTATTGAACCTGCCACCGGCAGGTAATTGTCGCATTTCAGAAACAGTCTTCCCTTTGTCACCATACCAAAATTCTGTTCCATATTTTTTTTCATATCTGCTATCTCCACCAGTTGGGATTCGATTATACCGCCGCTTTTTTCCGTTTCCGGAAAAAGCTTTTTTAGTAATGGAGCGAATCTATGCCATCTTTCTTCGGCATGCTCCATGTCTTCCCTGGAGAATTTCAGCCCCGGCAGTATATTCCCTGCCTTCCCCAGGCTGTCGTTGACCCAGAGCACCGGTTGCAGGTCAGTAATCTTGTCCAGCAGCGGATAATGATTTTTCCATTCATTCAAAGTTCTTCCCAACACAATTCTTTCCATTTTGCCCCTCCTTCCTCATTTCCCTATAAGTTTGATTGTATCACTGTTATCCTGATTATTCCATACTATAGTAAAGGAATGGGAACGACGTTGGTAGTTGGTAGTTCGTATTTCGTATTTCGTAGTTGGTAGATTACAGGGACAGGCATCGAGTCATCTAAAGCGAAGTTTTTGCACGCACAGTTAAAAGGAGCGCAGATGGCAGAGGATAAGAATTTCCAAGTGTCTGAGCCGCTAGGCGAGTTGTTGGAAATTCCCGCAGCCATCAAGCTCAAACAACTAATATTGCGTGCTTTACGCAGCGTAGATGACTGATGCCTGACTAAAGATCACAAATTAATTTTTGAATGTTCCTGTAAAGTTTTTGACTAGTATCCCTGTATCACTCCGCAGGCCAGCCGTTTACCCGCATCTCCGGCAGGCTGGGTCCTGTAATCATCAGGATTCTGATGTATTATTACTGCTTTTCCGATTATCTGACGCACCTTAAACCTGTCTGTGAAAAAACACATTCTTGCATAACCGTTGTTGGAAAACAAAACCGGAAAATCCCCCGCATGGTTTCCATGGGGCTGGCCATCCGGGTTCCAGTGTCCCCCCGCCGCCTGAAACGGGTCATCGGGATTGCCTACCTGGCACGTTCCGAATTGGTGCAGATGAAAACCGTGGGGCCCCACCGGGTCTTCTCCTTTGACGGCAGGCCGGTAAGGAGGCAGCCCTGTCACCTCAATCCTGACTTCACAGCCTCCCGGCACATCCCTGAAGCAGACGGTCCCCATTATCTGCGGTGCAAGGGGACCACCCCTGATATAAGCTGCAGCTGTATTGTATACGCTTTCCCTTCCCAGCATTTATTTCACCTCCGCCGAACATACTTGGCTGTAAACATGATTTGTTTTATACCGCAAATCTTTTGGTGTCCGGTATATAATATGCATACAGGTAGTTTTGTGATATCGGGCCGGCTGTCCATGCTCTTGGCATAGTCATTAAAAACGGTGTCCACAAATTGGGGCGGTTATAGTAGAATAGACATGGATGTAAAATTCCGGTATGGGAGGCAAAATAATTATGAGTCTGAAGGGCAGCACACTGGTAATATTTGCAGCTTTTTTCTACGGCATTAATGTGGTGATATCAAAAACAGCCTACAGCCATGGTGCAAACGCAATGTTCGTACTGGCAATGAGGTTTCTGATAGCTTCGGTGCTGTTGTGGCTATACAGTATCTTTACAGGTAGCAGGAAAAAAGTCCGGGCTTCGGCAGAACAATTGAAAATACTGCTGATAATTGGGGGGATTGTGTACGCCGGATTTTCAATGTTTTACTATAACTCAATAAACTATATACCGGTATCCCTTGCATCGGTCATCTTTTACCTATATCCGGTAATAGTCAATCTTTTTATGATATGGGTTTTGAAGGAAAGAATGGTATATAAACAACTTGCAGCATTGATTATGGCAACGGCAGGATGTGCTCTTATGGTATGGTCGCCGGTCTCCCACTTCAATATGTTTGGAATTTTACTGGCCTTTGGTGCATGCCTGTCCTTCAGTGCCTACCTGATTTTATTGGGAAGCAAATTTGCAGAAAAGCTTAAGGAAATGGATTCCTTAACCGTAACTACCTATATTACATCGGCAGCTAGTGTTACTCTGCTGGCAGCTGCCCTTGCCACCGACAGCTTTGATGTTAATGTGACTCCCAAGGGTTGGATGGCCATACTGGCCAGCGCGTTTTTCTCTACGTTTTTGTCCAACCTGCTGTTTTTTACGGGAATACGTGAAACTGGCTCTTCAAAGGCCTCCATACTGAGTACCTTTGAACCTGTTGTAAGCGTTGCTCTGGGAGTTGTGCTGCTTCGGGAAATATTGACACTTTCACAATATACAGGCATTGCAATGATAATACTGGCGGTACTTATTATTAATATGCTGAAGCCTGAGGAAAGTACTTCTGAATAATAAATAAAACAACTGTCCGAAAACAGTTGTTTACAGGAACTCTTTGCTAAGCTTCTTTATAGCCCTCTTCTCAATTCTTGAAACATATGACCTGGAAATGCCCAGCATCTGGGCTATTTCCCTCTGGGTCTTAATTGTTCCGTTGGACAGTCCATAGCGAAGTTCCAGAACAATCTTTTCACGGTTTTTAAGCACCTTATCCATTATTCTGTACAGCTTGCCGGTCTGAAGCTTTTTCTCCACTTCATCAAGGACAGTATCACTTTCTGTACCCAGTATATCAAGCAGCGAGATTTCATTGCCCTCCTTGTCAATCCCAATGGGGTCCTGCAAAGATAGTTGATTTTGAACTTTTTTGCCCGACCGGATTGTCATAAGTATTTCATTCTCTATGCACCTTGCAGCATAAGTAGCTAGTCTTGTACCCTTGCTGTTATCAAAGGTGGTGATGGCCTTTATGAGCCCTATGGTTCCTATGGATATCAGGTCATCTGCATCCTTGCCGGTATTACTGTACTTTTTTACTATGTGGGCCACCAGCCTTAAGTTTCTTTCTATAAGTATATTTCTTGCCCTCTCATCACCCTGTCCATAGAGTACCAAAAAATTCTTTTCCTCCTCCTCGGTAAGGGGCTGCGGAAAGGAGGAATTGCCTGTGACGAAAGAAAATAACAGCAACGTATCCTTCAGCATAGCTGCTGTAATTGCCGCTATTGCTGCAAGCATTGATATGTTCACCTCCGTATATAGGGTCACTTTAAATTATATGAACCTATTGGCAGAGATGTGCATGTACCCTGGGAATTAACCGCTTTCTAAAAATAAAAAAAACGCAGTCAGCGTCATTTATGCTGAAAGCATCATTCAGCCCTGCCTTCCTTCGCTTAAGGCTCAGGTACCGGATATTTTTTATGCAATGAGGAGGAAAACCATGTTGAAAATAGAAGGATTATTATAGAATTTGCAGATATGAAGCGGAGGTATGGTGTTGGCAAAACTTTTTTTTAAATACTCATCTATGAATGCCGGTAAATCGCTGGACTTGATAAAGTCAAACTACAACTATATGGAGCGAAACCTGAACACATTGATATTCACATCTTCCATCGATGACAGATGGGATAAGAATAAGATACGTTCTCGGACAGAATTGTCTCAGGATGCCATCTCGATAGATAAGTCGGCAGATATACTGGAATATGTTGAACGGGTCCTTGATACCCGGAGCGTTCACTGTGTTTTTGTTGACGAAGCGCAGTTTCTGACAAAACGACAGGTATATCAGCTGAGCGAAATAGTCGACCGTCATAATATACCCGTCATAGCCTATGGCCTCAGAACCGATTTCCAGGGCAATTTGTTTGAAGGCAGCAAGTGGCTTCTGGCATGGGCCGACGTATTGGATGAAATCAGAACTATATGCTGGTGTGAAAGAAAGGCTACGTTCAACATGAGGGTACACGACGGTAAAAAGGTAGAAACGGGTGAACAGATACTTGTCGGAGGTAACGATATTTATCTTTCCGTTTGCCGAAGGCATTGGAAGGAAGGAAAAATAAAAAATGATTAGCAGTTCTACCTTTCGCCCAGCTCCAGAATCCTCTGCGCAATATCTTTGAAAATAGGAGCTGCGACACTCCCGCCGCTTCTCCCGTTCTCAGCCATAACCGTAATTACATATTTCGGGTAGAGCTTTGGGGTAAAGCCTGTAAACCAAGCATGAACTACATCCTGCCCGTCAATCTTTTGTCCGGTCTGGGCCGAACCGGTCTTGCCGGCCGACCCGCCTAAGACAGGAAGTGCGGCCATTCCCCCTGTGCCTTCATCCACTGCCATTTCCATCATTTTTCTTATCTCCATTGCAACAAAGGGAGAAACCACCCTTTCAGGCTTTTCGGCCGTTGTTAGTACCGTTCTGCCTCCGGAATGGTCAATCAATCCTTTGACAACACAGGGCTTTTTATAGATACCGTTATTAGCGATAATATTGGTCATCACAGCCACCTGTAGCGGAGTAACCAGTATATCCCCCTGGCCTATGGAAATGTTGCATACATCCGATTTATGGATTTTATTGCCCGAGGGCAGTATCCCTGCCTGTTCTTCGAGGGGGTTAAGTCCGGTTATACTGCCCAGCCCAAAGGCCCTGGCCATCTGGATTATTCTTTCTCCGCCCACCCTCTGCCCCATTTCAATAAAAAAGGTGTTACAGGACTTTGCATAGGCTTGATATATGTTCAGGTCTCCATGACCTCCGGCATCAAGGCTTGAGCAATTAATAAGAAGCTCCCCCACCTGTATGTATCCGGGACAGTTAATGGTCTCAAAGGGGTTTACCAGGTCGTCTTCCAATACCGCAGCAGCAACCACTGTCTTGAATATTGACCCCAGATTGTACTGTTGGAAAGCCTTATTGAGCAGTTCACCTTTTTGGCCGTCCAGGTATTCTTCCACATTTCCCTGAACATAGTCAGGCCGGCTTGTCATTGCCAAAACCTCGCCGCTGTCTACGTCCAGCACCACAACCGCTCCTTCTATGCCATATTCATCAACAACCTCTTCAACAATCTTCTGTATATGATAGTCAATGGTAAGTTGAATGCCATAGCTTTTGTCGCTCTTACCCCCATTAACCAGCTTATAGCCCAAACCCGGTATCAGCCTTTTGCTTCCGTCCACCATGGCGACTACCGTAACTCCCATATCGCCCGACAGGTAGTTTTCATAAAGCCTCTCCAGACCTGCTCTCCCCACTTGGTCGCTCTCGTCTATATAGCCTATCAGATGCCTTGCTTTACTTGTACTGTCATATCTTTCTATATCCTTTACGACCATAATCCCTTTTGTGTGAACCTCAGGTACCCCTTCCAGGGTTGAACGCAGGACAAGCTTGTAAGGTGCAACGGCTTCTTCCAAACCCTTCAGTGCATCTTTGTAGACCATACCTGTCAATCCCGCTATCCGGGCTGCTGCCTCTTCCTTATCCTCTATAATGGCAGGGAATACCACAAGGCTGTCAACCCTTTGTCTTCCTGTTAAGGGTATCATATTGGAATCATAAAACTGACCCCTGGAAAAGTCCAGAGGCAGGTAAAGCATTCGTTGATTTGCTGCTCTTTGGGAATAGTTTCTGCCTTGTATTATTTGTATCTGAAACAAACGGCCAATCAGTACCAATAACAGCAATAGTATTGTACAGGCTACAAAAAGAGCCCTTGAAGCTATTGTCTTGGGTCCTTGGGGCATATAAACACCTTCCAGCCAGGTTTTTTACATTTGTATTATTGCCCGTACCGGAAAGTTTATACTTTTATTCTGCGGCGGCGGGTATCCTGAGTATATCGAAGGGCTTTACCGGATGTTTTACCGGCATTGTAACCACCTGCTGCGGATGAGGAGCTGCATCTATATTGTTCCCATCTGCATCTTTCATCCATTCTATGGTTTGGACAAAAAAGTCCCGGCCCGGCCCGGTAATCTCCACCGTGTCCCCGACAAACATGCGGTTTCTCTGCTCAACTGTTGCTACACCCGTTCTATTGTCATACTCCATTACCAACCCCACGAAATCATAATCACGAATATAGCTGCTTTTGTCGTATATCTGAGTATCTTTGGTAGCCCTTCCGAAATAAAAACCGGTGGTAAATTCCCGGTGGCTGGCCTTGGATACCTCTTCCAGCCATTTCCCCTTGCTGTCGTTATACTCTTCAGGATTTTCATACCATGTGTCTATTGCCTCACGGTATGCCTTTACCACAGTAGCAACATAATAGGAACTCTTCATTCTTCCTTCAATCTTAAGATTGGACAGGCCACATCCAATCAACTGGGGTATGTATTCAATCATACACAGGTCTTTTGAGTTGAATATAAAGGTTCCGCCCTCGTCCTCATACACTGGGAAATACTCTCCGTGTCTTTTCTCTTCCATAAGATGATATTTCCATCGACACGGATGGGCACAGTCCCCCAGATTGGAATCCCTCCCCGCCATATAGTTGCTGAGCAGGCACCTGCCGGAATAGGATATACACATGGCTCCATGTACAAAGGCTTCCAATTCCAGCTCCTGAGAAGCCCTGCTCCTAATTTCCCCTATTTCATCAATGGAAAGCTCCCGGGCCAGTATTATTCTTTTTGCTCCCAAAGAATGCCAGAATTCTGCGCTCATATAATTGACAGTGTTTGCCTGGGTACTTATATGTACCTCAATTTGCGGGAGTAGCTGTCTTACAATCCGGAATACTCCCGGGTCGGATACTATCATACCGTCCACACCTGCTTCGGCCGCCTTGGTTAAAAAGCTGTCCAGCCCTTTCAGGTGGTAGTTGTGTGGTATGATGTTTACCGTAAGGTAGCCTTTAGCTCCGGCCGAGTGAGCAAAATGTAAACCCTCCTCCATCTCCTGCAGTGTAAGATTTCCCGCCCCTGCCCGCAAGCCAAACCTTTCTCCGGCAAAGTATACAGCATCTGCACCGTAAATAATGGCCATCTTTAGTTTTTCCAGATTCCCTGCCGGCGCAAGGAGTTCAACCTTATTCATGCTCCGCCCTCCTCTTGCAGCTTATGGATATACCGTCACCTATGGGCACTATAGCACTGTCCAGCTGCGGGTGCTCGGTAATATATTCCAGAAACTTTCTCATTCTTTTAACTATGGTAATCTTCCTCCTTTTTACCAGGCTGTCACTGGCTACCATGCCTCTGAAAAGCACATTGTCACACACCACTATGCCGCCCGGCACAACAAGCTTCAAGATTGCATCAAACATTTCGCCGTAGTGTCCCTTTGCACCGTCAATAAAGACCAAATCGAATTTCCCGGTCAGCTTTTTAAGCACTACCTTTGCATCACCCTGTATTATTTTGATGTTATGACTGAAACCTGCTGTTTCAATATAGTCCCGGGCCTTTACTACCATATCCGGGTTAATCTCTACCGAAAACACTTTGCAACCGCAACCGGCCGCCTTTGCCATAACTATTGCCGAATAACCTATTGCCGTACCCACTTCCAGTATCCTGAAGCTTTTAAACCCCTTTATCAATACTTCAAGCAGCTGCGCTACTTCCCGCTGTATAATAGGTATGCCCTTCTCATGGGCATATTCTTCCATACTCTTAAGAACACCCTCAGAGGGGCTTATATTTGCACGTATGTATTCCTGTATATAGTCCTTTGAAACACTGCTCATAATCATTCCCTTCCCTCAACAGCAATAGGTGGTATGACTACCACCTATTGTTTTCACTCTGTCGTATTTTATTCAGGTTATCACCTGTAAGTTTCCTTATCAATAAGGAATTGCTGATAGGTATCGCTGAAAACATTAGTTCCTTTATTTGTTGCCACAAAGTACAGGTAATCACTGTCGGCAGGCTCCACTGCAGCTCTCAGGGCTTCTTCGCCGGGAGAAGCTATAGGACCGATGGGGAGCCCTGGCACAATATAGGTGTTGTATGGAGAGTCAATATGTGTATCCTCAAGGGACAGCCTGGGCTTTCTTTCCTTCAAAACATACTGCACAGTCGCACAGGATCCCAGCCTTATCCCCAGCCTCAGTCTGTTATGAAAAACCGACGATACCAACGGAAGCTCTTTTTTTGTGCCCGCCTCCCGCTCCACCACCGAAGCCAGTGTAACCACCTCGTCCAGTGTCATGCCTGCCATTTCACCCTTCAGCAGGCCTATTTCGCCAGCCACCTCTTCAAACTTCCCAAGCATCCGATTTATTATTGAGTGAGCCGATTCCCCGACAAATACTTCGTATGTATCGGGAAACAGATACCCCTCCAGCCTGTTTTCTCTTTCAGGTATGCTGCTTATAAATTTATTCTTAAAAACTCCTTCCTCAGCTTCTTTGAGAAATTCATCCCTGTTTACAATGCCTTCGCCGTGCAGCAGGTCTGCAATTTGTCTTAATTCGTAACCTTCGGGAATTGTGAATCTTACCGTCTCTTTGTGAATACTTCCTTTTGTAATCTCTTCCATAACATCCTGCAAATCCATTCCCGTCGACAACGTGTAAAAACCGGCTTTGTATCTTGGCCCGTAGCCTTTGAGCCTGGTTAATATCCTGAAAGCAATATCACTGCGAATTATTCCGTTCTCCATAAGGGCTTTTCCTATCTGCGATGATGTGCTTCCCATGGGAATGACCAATTGTATCGACTCCGGTGCTCCCGCTTCAACTGCTGTAGGGCCGAACAACCGGATATACTGAAAAAGCCCGACAGCCAAGACTATAACTGTGATAAAAAGAAGTATGATTGCTTTTCTTCTCTTTTTTGCACGGGTACCGACAGTTGCAGCAGAACTCTTCATGTCCTCACCTCTTAGAATATATATACATATATTATATCTTCTTCGCCAAAGTTTTACAATATTATGACGCGGCATGGGGAAAACGGATATAAAAAAGCAGGGACGAAATATCCGGCCCTGCTTTTTGCTGT
>JAENYX010000049.1 GCA_016841565.1 Clostridium thermobutyricum
ACCGTCCCTAAGCTTCTACGGAAGCAGGAGAACCGTCCCTATGCTTTCTGCTTTCCTATGCTTTCTATGATTAGGGTTACCGGTCCGTCGTTGATTAATTCCACTTCCATATGGGCCTGGAACTGACCGGTTTCCACTCTTACGTCTTTTTGCCTGCATGAATTCACAAATTCATTGTACAACTCCTCTGCCATATCCGGAGGTGCCGCCCCGGTAAAGCTTGGCCTCCTGCCCTTTCTGCAGTCGCCGTACAGCGTAAACTGGGATATAACAAGCAGGTTCCCTCCCACGTCCTTGAGGGAAAGATTCATCTTGCCGTCGGAATCCTCAAAAACTCTTAAGTTTACAATCTTGTCCGCCAGGTACTCCACGTCCTCCCGGCCATCGTCACCGGAAATGCCAATAAGCACCACAAAACCCTTTTCTATGCTGCCTATCTCCCGTCCTTCTACCGTAACGCTACCCTTTGAAACTCTTTGTACCACAGCTCTCATATCCGCACCTCCGCTATTATCCCTTTACCCTGTATACTTCACTAACGCTTTCAACCGTTCTCAGCTTTTTAATCAACTGGTTTAACTGTGCCGTATCATTAATGGACAGTGTCATGTTTATTACTGCCGTATTATCCTTGTTTGCCCTTGCATTAATGGCCTTAACCGGCAGCTTGGCTTCGGTTACAACATTTGTAATATCAGATATCAGGCCCGACCGGTCAAAGGCCTTTATCTGCAGGTCGGTGATATATGAAACTCCTTTGCTCTCGTCGGTATACCATTCCACTTCTATTAACCGGTGAGAGTCTTCCAGGTGTTCACCGGCATTGGCACAATCCATTCTGTGTACCGATACTCCTCTGCCCCTGGTAATATAACCAATTATCTCATCGCCGGGAACCGGATTGCAGCATTTGGCGAATCTGACCATTATATTGGTCATACCCTTCACCACGACACCTGTTTGCGGATCGGGCCGTTCTTTTCGTGTCGGGCTTTCCTGGGGTGCCATGCTTATCTCGGCCTTTTTCTCTTCACCGGCTTTTTGTTTCCTCATTTCTTCTTTAAACCGGCCTAAAACCTGGTTTAAGGTAAGGCCTCCATAACCCAATGTAGCATACAGGTCACCTATGTTATGAAGTCCGAATCTTTTCAGCACTTTATCTATCCATTCGGGACGCAGTATATCATTCGCCGTATATCCCTGTCTTTTCAGCCCCTTTTCAAGGATTTCCTTTCCCTTTTCCAGGTTTTCCTCCCTTTTTTCCTTCTTGAACCACTGCCTAATCCTGTTCCTGGCCGAAGAACTCTTAACAATCTTTAGCCAGTCCCTGCTGGGGCCGGGCGAATTGGAGGATGTTAAAATCTCTACTATATCGCCGTTCTTAAGCTTGTATTCCAGTGAAACCATCTTACCGTTTATTTTTGCCCCGACGCAGGAATTCCCCACACCGCTGTGTATCTTATAAGCGAAATCTATAGGTGTGGAACCGCTGGGCAGGTCTATAACCTCTCCTTTTGGCGTAAATACAAACACTTCATCGGTAAAAAGGTCAATTTTCAGCGTCTCCATGAATTCCTTTGCATCCTTCATATCGCTTTCCAACTCCATAAACTGTCTCAGCCATGAAAGTTTTTTGTCAAATTCGTCCTGGTTTTTTCTTCCCTCTTTATACATCCAATGGGCAGCTATACCATATTCGGAAATCCTGTGCATTTCCCAGGTTCTTATTTGTATTTCCAGCGGCTCCCCCTTGGGCCCTATCACCGTTGTATGAAGTGACTGGTACATATTGGGCTTGGGCATGGCTATAAAATCCTTAAACCTTCCCGGAATTGGCTTCCACATGGCATGTACCGTACCCAATACTCCATAGCAGTCCTTAATTGAATCCACAATAATTCTTATTGCGGTAAGGTCAAAAATTTGTTCGAAGGTTTTCTCTTGGTATACCATTTTTTTGTATATACTGTAAAAATGCTTGGGCCTGCCTTCTATCCTGCCTGATATATCCACTTCATTCAGTTTTCCCCTCAATTCGGTAATAACCTCTTTGATGTACTCTTCCCTTTCCATCCTTTTCTTGGCGACCCTTTCCACCAATTCATAGTACCCCTTGGGGTCAAGGTACCTTAATGCCAGGTCTTCCAATTCCCATTTTATTTTGGACATACCAAGCCTGTGGGCTATGGGTGCATATATCTCAAGGGTCTCTTTGGCCTTTTCCTTTCTCTTGACTTCGGGCAGATACCCCAGAGTTCTCATATTATGCACCCTGTCGGCCAGCTTTATTAGAATTACCCTAATATCTTTAGCCATTGCTATGAACATCTTACGGAGGTTCTCAGCCTGCTCCTCTTCCTTTGTCTGATACCTTATTTTACCCAGCTTTGTCACACCGTCTACCAGATGTGCAACCTCGCTGCCGAAATCCCTTTCGATATCCTGCATGGCTGAAGCTGTATCTTCTATGACGTCATGAAGTATCCCTGCTACAATTGTATTTAAATCCAGTTCCAATTCAGCCAATATCATGGCAACATGGGCGGGATGGTTAATATAAGGGTCCCCGGATACTCGCCTTTGTCCCTCATGGGCTTGCTGGGCATAGTTATAAGCCTTAATAACAAGCTCTAAGTCCATATCCGGACTATATTGTTCAATCTTGTTAACTAGTTTTTCCAGCACTTTTGTTCCCTCGCTATTTTTTTTAGTAATCTTGTTGAATATTATATATCAAAAAAGCTATTTTTCACAGCACAACAACAGCTTTCGGCAGTATTGGCCATAGTTTTTATAACCTGAAAAGGCCGGGCCTGGTGGAGTTTTACTTTGTTTTCGGGAGCCGGCAACGCAAACAGTTCACAGTCCCGAATCCCAATAAGGTCCATATTTCTCATACCCTCTATTGCCAGCACCCATGTTGCAGGATTTATCCCCATTTTTATCATTTGCATAAGGCATATGTCAAATGCCGTGCCATTGCTGTTTTTTATGAAGCGATATATCTGTGCCAGTATTTTTCTGTCGGGAATTATGCCGCGCATCTCTGAGCCCAGACAGTCTGCATTTTCGTTAACCAGCATTATTGGTTTTATATCATGAAGCCTGACTATAGCCTGCAATTGTCCCGGCAGAACGGAATGCCCGAAAAAGTACAACCTGCCGGGACAGCTTTTCATCTCTTCAATTGAATAGGGATGCACAAGAATATAGTTTGCATTTCCGGAACAATCTCCGGCACAGCCAAAGTGCACCTCTGTGTTGGGATACATCCCAAGCATGGATACCATATCCACTACCTCTCTGTAACCGTTAACCAGGACCACGTTGCCTGTGGATCTATTAAATTGATCTGCCAAAAACTTGCAACTGTCATCTGTTTTTTGTATTTCAATTCTATCGTGCAGCTCCACACCAGGTTCGGCTGCCAAAGTTCCATGGTCATCCAGCTCCATTATACTGTTATACCAGCTCTTCAGAAAGTCTCCCTGACTTTCCAGGCTTTTCATATCCTTAATAACCAGCTGGAGGTCTTCCTTTCCCAGCCACTGGTTAATCTGGGGGGAAAATAATACGTCCAGCCTTTGACCTGAAACCGGCCGGTCGGTATTTCTCCATCTGAATGCTATACAATTACACTTGCTCCCCTTCTCATCCACCGTAAGCTTTAAATGTTCATTATTTTTCCCGACTTTTTTTACCCCAAATGCCCTGACGTGACGCTTTATGAAAAGTGGCGACGGATTTCCACAACCGCATGGCTCCAACATTTTAAGCTCTGCTGCATCCTTTACCGAAATACCGGTTCCGGTCAAATCTCCATCTGCTTTTATTATATACTTGCCATCCATACCTCTCATTATCTCCCTGGCAATGAGATTTATTTCCCGGGTAAACTCTTCCAGCCTGTCTGTTTCCAGGGTCAGACCTGCCGCCTGCTTATGACCTCCGAAGCTTTTATAGAAGTGCCCGCACTTCGAAAGCAACTGATACAAATCCAATCCCGGTATACTCCTTGCAGAACCCCGGGCCTCCCGGCCGTCTATATGAAACAAAATAGCAGGCTTATTATACCTTTCAACAATTTTCGATGCTGCAATTCCTATGACCCCCGGGTGCCACAGGTGGGAGGACAACACCAGTATATCATGGTCCTTGTTTCTTTCGGCCATAGCTGCCGCTTGTTCAAAAATTCCGCTTTCCACAGCCTGCCTTTCCCGGTTCTGACCATCCATCACCTTTGCTATAGAAATGGCGGTCTGGGAGCTTTCTGTCAAAAATAACCGAACTCCTTTTTCAGCCACTGAAAGCCTGCCGGATGCATTGATTCTTGGGGCCAGCATAAAAGCAACCTGTCCTGTGTTTATTGGGCCGGCCTCTATCCCTGCAACCTGCATAAGCGCATTCAGCCCAACATTGGTTGTTTCGGCCATCTGTTTCAGACCCCGGCTTACCAATATCCTGTTCTCGCCGGTTAAGGGTACAATGTCGGCCACCGTTCCAAGGGCCACCAGATCCAGCATGCCATCCGCAATGTTCCCGGCCTTTATCCTGGTCTCAAGAGCGCTGCACAGTTTGTAGGCCACTCCCACGCCGGCCAGTTGACTGAAGGGATAGACACTATCCTCACGTTTCGGATTAATAATACCCAATGCAGATGGAAGCTTCTGCTGGCATTGATGGTGATCGGTAACAATTACGTCTATATCCAACCTATTGCACAGCTCAACTTCCTCAAAAGACGTAATACCGCAATCCACCGTAATAATAAGTCGGGCTCCCATCTTATGAATCTCTTCAATGGCCGCTTTGTTCAACCCGTACCCTTCGTCCATCCTGCTGGGAATATAAAAAAAAGCGTTGGCCCGGGCAGCCGTCAGAAATCTCATCATAACTGATACGGCGGTTATACCGTCTACGTCATAATCCCCGTATATACAAATTTTCTCCTGAAGTTCCAGGGCGCCGACAATCCTTTCAACCGATACCTCCATATCCGGCATTAAAAACGGGCCGGCAAGCCGGCTTGAATCGGGGTACAAAAACTCCTCGGCGTCCTCCTTGGTGCCAAGTCCCCTGTTCACAAGAACCTCGGCCAGGATTGGAGAAATACCCATTGCCTTTGTCAGGTTTTTTATTTTCTCTCTGTCAGGATAACCACATATCCACTTTTTACTATGAAACATCGTCGCATCCCCTATGTTTATCGATATTATCATTATAATTAAAACCAGAGTTCTTATCAAATAACCAGAGCGGAAAACACCTCTGAAAAACCCCATAAAAAAACAGGAAGCCGTAAATAATACCGCTTCCTCTTGGACCCTCTTCCTATTCCCGGACGGTTTCCTCAGCCTTCTCGTCAGCTTTTTCCTCAGCCTTTTCCGTATCCTCCCATTCGGTCAGCTTGTTCTGTAGTTCATTAATCCGGCTCTCCTTATCCAGCAAGCTGCCTTCCAACTCCTCCACCTTTGCTTCTGCTCCGCCCAGTTTGCCCTCGGTTTCCTTAAGCTGTTCCTCCAGCTTTCTAATCTTTGAATTCATTTCCCTTGCTTTTAAACCTTCCTTTACTTTTCGGAAAATTCCCAAAAAGCCCAGGATGATTGCCCCTGCAAAGGCAGAGGCCAAAATTACCACAGCCAGCGAAATCTGAAACTCACCAAACACATAATCTATAGTTACCGGCTGCGCATTCAGTATTGCAAATACAGCTACAACGAGCGCAAAAAATAATGCAAATATATATGTAAACTGCATGCATCTCACCTCCGCTATCAAATTAATATATTCTACTTATTCTATAGGTAGCGGGAAAATCCTTCCTTAGCATAAAAAACGGCTTTCGCCGTTTCTTATACTCTTCTCGCCCTGGGCTTTTCTTTGCTCTTCCAAACAGCCCATAGGGGGCCGGCTATTAAAATCGAAGAATAGGTTCCGCTTAATATTCCCACCATAAGAGGCAACGCAAATTCTTTAATTGCGCTAACGCCAAGAATATATATCATACTTATGGTGAGCAATGTAGTAAAGGATGTATTTATGGAGCGGGCCATGGTCTGACTTATACTATTGTTTACAAGTTCGGCCATTGAACCGCCCTTCTTCATAAAACCACGGTTTTCCCTTATCCTGTCGAATATAACGATGGTGGCATTAATTGAATATCCTACTATAGTCAGCATGGCTGCAATAAAGGATGTATTTATTGTTATCTGCATTACTGCATAAAACGCCAGTACTATCAGCACATCATGCAAAAGTGCGGCCGTTGCCACAACACCAAATTTAAACTCAAACCGGTATGTGATATACAGAAGCATACCCACCGCCGCAACTGCCAGCGCAAACATTGCCTGCCTTTTTAACTGCTCTCCTATAACCGGGCCTACTTTTTGCATGGACACCAGGTCTTCCATATCCAGGCTGTACTTGTCCCGGAATTTGTTGAAAATTTCCGCTCTTTCTGTTTCCGAAAGATCCAATTTGGTCTTTATCTGTACCTGGGTTCTATCCTCCCCGGCATAGGTAATGGCTGCCTCCTTGTCAAATTCATCGGTAATTTCTCTAATCTCCTGAGTGGTAAAGCTTTTACCAATATCAATCTGTATTATGGTACCGCCGGTAAAATCAATCCCCAGGTTAAGACCCGTCATGAATATAAAACCCAACCCAACCAATATAATTATCCCGGACAATCCAAACCACAATTTACTTTTTTCAACAATTTTCATTTGCTTCACCCCCTACGCTCCAAACAGCTTGGTGTTCTTGGTTATATTCATTCCAACAACCAGTTTCAGCAACATTTTAGTGACAACAATGGCTGTAAACATACTGGACAGAATTCCAATGATCAGTGTCACTGCAAAACCTTGTATGGGACCTGTGCCCAAATAGAAAAGAACCGCTGCCGCTATAAGAGTTGTAATATTGGAATCCAGTATTGTTTTAAATGCCCTTTTGAACCCGGCATCAATGGCCGGCCTGAGGCTTTTTCCATTCTTAAGCTCTTCCTTTAACCTTTCAAATATTATCACGTTAGCATCCACCGCCATACCTATGGAAAGAAGCAATCCGGCTATACCCGGCAGTGTCAGCGCAGCATTTATTGAAACCAGTACCAGCAGCACCATCATAATATATATTGTAAGTGCAAGATTTGCAACCAGTCCGGGAAGCCTGTAATAGATTATCATAAACGCCATTACCAGCAGTATCCCTATAAAACCCGCCCTGATACTTCTTTCAAGAGAATTGGCTCCGAGGGTGGGACCAACCGTCCTAATCTCTACCGCCTCCATAGCAACAGGCAGCGCCCCGGCTTTTATTAATGTCGCAAGGTCGGAGGCTGCTTCAATGTCTGCCATGCCGTTTATTACCGCCTTACCGTCGGTAATGTGAGCCTGTACCTCGGGGGCAGATATTACCGCTTCGTCCAGCACTATGGATATAGACCTCTCGGGCTGATAACCGGGAACATCCTCTATTTCCATAATTGCCCCGGTAACATCGGCAAAGCTTCCGGTTCCTTCGGAATCCAATTCAAGGGAAACCACCGCTTCTTTATAACCGGAGGGTTGGGTCTGATATACGGCTTCTGCATTTCTCACATTATTACCTGTTAATACCACTTCTCCGTCGGGGCCCAGGAATTTAAGCTGAGCAGTCTTCCCTATTATCTCAATAGCCTTCTGGCTATCTGTAATATCAGGAAGCTCAACCCTTATTCTGTTTTCTCCCTGCCTTGCAATAACAGGCTCACTGACACCCAGACTATCCACCCTTCTCCTTATGGTGGCAATAGCCCTTGTCATCAATTCATCGGTAACTTCCTGACCGTCTTCGGCCTTGGCCTCCAGAACGACATATACCCCGCCTCTCAAGTCCAGTCCATACTTGATTGCATCCCTTACCGGAATTACGTCATAAGTACCCAGACTGGCTCCGAAGGAAAGAGTATAGGCTGAAAGCCCTATTATCAGAACTACGGCTGTAAAAATAATTGTCCGTTTAAAATTCATATGATTCTTCCCCCTCGCATCTTCGGTTCATAGTAAATATTATATTACTGACATGCAGGTGCGTCAATCCACCACGAGACATATACAGCATTTGCCGTTAAACTCATACTGTTGGCTGGGCATTTTTATACTCCCCGGCCAATTCCACATATTTATCCGCCGTCTTTCGGATAGCTTTTTCCTCCTGAGCGGAAATTTTTCTTACCACTTTCCCCGGTGAGCCTATAACCACCGAATTGGGTGGGATTTTCTTGCCCGGCGTGACCAAAGCTCCGGCCCCTATTATCGAATACTCCCCAATCTCTGCGCCATCCATTATTGTAGCTCCCATTCCTATAAGGCAATTATTGTCTATCTTGCATCCATGCAGTATTACGCCATGTCCTACAGTAATATAATCACCCAGGACGGTAGGGAAACCAGGGCTGCAGTGTATCAGACAACCGTCCTGTATATTGGTATGGCTTCCGATTCTTATTTTGTCAACATCCGCTCTGGCTATTGTTCCAAACCAAAGGCTGGAGTATTCACCTATTGTAAAATCTCCTATTACCTGAGTATCCTCAGTGATAAACGCCTTTTCACTTATTTGTGGTTTGCTGCCCCCATAGCTTATTATCATTGTTTTCCTCCTTTAGTTTTGCCAGTACTTCAAGGGCAATTGCACACTCAATCCTCTTTTTCTCCATTTTGCAGCCAATCTCGCAGCTCTTATTCATGTTCCCTGTGGTCTTGTAAGAATTTGCATGGCAGCCTCCGCTGCACCAAAGCCTTGCCCAGCAATCCCGGCAATCCTCCTTGTTATATATATGAGCATCCCGGAAAATTGCAGATATATGCTTGTCCAACAGGCCGTCATATATGTTCCCCATCAAAAAGCTTTGGTCCCCCACGAACTGGTGACATGGGTACAAGTCTCCCTCGGGTGTAACGGCTATATATTGGTTTCCTGCACCGCACCCCGAAATCCTTTTTATGGCACAGGGTCCGTTATACAGATTAACCTTAAAATGATAAAAGCTGAATTCTTCCGGGGTACCCATTCTCTTGAGACATTCATCGAACAACCTGTCGTATTGGTCCATAATTGCGTTTAAATCCTCTTCCCTTATTGAATAGGATTCCTGGGACTCACATACTACCGGTTCAACCGACAGACTTTTAATACCCAGGCCGGCTATATGAAGAACATCATTACAGAAATCCAGGTTTTCCCTGGTGAAGGTCCCTCTGACAAAATAACTCCTGTCTGATCTTCTTTGTACAAAGCTTCTTATATTACCAACAATAGCATTATAACTACCCGTGCCGTCCCTAAAGCACCTCATCCTGTCATTTACCTCAGGCCTTCCATCCAGGCTCAGAACAACATTATGCATGTTGTCATCAAGATATTCAATGACGTCTTGGTCCAAAGCCAATGCATTGGTGGTCAGAGTAAACTTCAGGGTCTTGTTGAATTCTCTTGCCCTGGCTCTTCCGTATTCCACCGTTTTTTTAACCACATCAAGGTTCAACAGCGGTTCGCCGCCGAAAAAGTCTATCTCAATATTGCGCCTGTTTGCAGATTTTTCTATAAGAAAGTCCACTGCTTTAAAGGCCGTTTTACTGTCCATTAAAAGCCTCTCCCCGTTGAAATCCCCCTGGGAAGCAAAGCAATATCTGCAGCTCAAATTACAATCATGGGCAACATGCAGGCAAAGAGCTTTAACAACATTATCGCTATATCTTTGTTTGGCTATATCCTTATATATGTCCTGTGAAAACAGCAAGCCTTTTGACTCCAGGTACCTTATTTCCTCCAAACCTTCCCTTATGTCCTCTATGGAGTATTCAGCTTTTAGTCTTTGCTCTATAAATATATCGCTATTCCCGGGATAATAATCGAGTATCCGGAATACAAGCCTGTCCACTACATGGATGGCTCCGCTAACAACATCCAGTACAATGGGGATTCCATTTTTTATATATTTATGAACTGCCGCCATCCCTATCCCTCCGCTTTGCATATTTCTTTTATTTTGACTGAAAAAAAAGCAGCTAAGCTGCTTTTGGGCTATTTATTTTGGCATTCCTGATTAGCAACTGTACATGAAGTCTTGCATGCCGACTGGCAGGAAGACTGGCATTCCCCGCAGCCGCCCTTCTTGACTGATTCTTTTAACGCCGCTCCTATTATAGTTTTTATATGCTTCACATCAATACCCCCTCTTTGGTAGTTGGTAGTTCGTAGTCCTGTGATCTGATTTTTTATGTATCACCTTTAAAATTATAGCACAAGAGAGTATTTTATAAAAGTAATTTTCTTTATCTGGCCAGGTTTATTCCTATCATTCCACCTATGGCTCCAACCGCTATTCCCAGAGCAATCTTTGAAAAAACATACTTGTCAAAAACAAACCCATCCACTGCTATCCAACTCACAATAATAACCAATCCCATAAAAAGAATTCCGCATAAGATGCCATAAAGCCAGCCCCTGGACTTGGCCTTAATTGCAGCACTGGCCCCTGAAATGGTAAGCCCGATAATTATTATTCCCTGGGTAATCATTGGCACAACTGCCTCAGAAAGCCGTGTAAAAGTAACAAGAAGTGCAAGCAGCAAAAAGCATATCAAAGAGAAACCATACCCGATACTGACCGATTTAAGAATAACGGACATCCTCAATCTATTATCCCCCCGGTTGTCCTTCATGATAATCCCTCCAAATTATTTTTCTTATGACAAACTTATGCTTCGGTATAAATTTTATTACTGTAAAGTGAAACTTCCATTGAAGGAGTGAAATCTTCCTCCAACGGTTAGCCCTACAAACCCTAGTGCTTAGCGCCGGTCTGACACCATTAAGCAAGAAAGCCAAATTTGACCATAGTGACAACCTTATGATAGAATCAGGTTGTCACTTCAATTAGATTCTTGGAAACCAGGTACAGTGTATTTGCTCATTAAAAGGCATACATAGTAAATACTTTGGCAGTTTTTACTTTGCTTAATTATGCCCTCATCCAAGTGCAGGGTTGTTTTTTTGCATCAAGTGAGAGGCTGCCATTGTTAATGTTTCTGGTGGGTTTTTGGTAGAATTATTCATACTCAACAGGTTGGTTTCCTTGAACAAAAATTATAAAGGAGGAAGATGTATATGAAACGAAGCGCTACTATAATCATTGCTGTCCTTTTTGGACTAATCGCAGTCGTTGGTGGTTGCAGCAGTGGCGACCAAAAGGCAGGAACCGTTAGTATTATTGTTACCGACAATGGATGGGACAGCCAGATGCTACATAACGAAATAGCCAGACTAGTTGTTGAGAATGCTTACGACGGATATGAGTTCGCAACTTCCACAGCCTCTTCCACCATGAACTGGCAGGCCATTATCGCCGGTGATGTGGATTTGGACATTGAAAGCTGGACGGATAATGTTGTCACCTATGAAGACGACAAGGCCAATGGTGATATCGTTGACGTAGGTATACTTGTACCTGACAGCGCCCAGGGCCTATATGTTCCTCGCTATGTAATTGAAGGCGACAGCGAGCGCGGCATTGAACCTGTTGCCCCGGATTTAAAAACAGTGGAGGATCTGAAAAAGTATCCCGAAGTATTCCCGGATGACGAGTACCCGGACAAGGGACGGATTTACGGCTCCATTCCTGGCTGGATGGCAGACGAAATACTGTATAAAAAATACGAATATTACCGACTTGATGAAGGCTATAATTATGTTCGCCTGGGCAGCGAGGCAACACTGTTTGCTTCCCTTACCAGCGCCTATAATCTTGGTGACCCATGGGTTGGCTATTGCTACGAACCAACATGGATTTCAGGAAAACTGGATCTGGTAAGGCTTGAGGACGCTCCCTATGATCCTGAGCTTTATATGGAGGGTAAATGCGGTTTCCCCGAGCAGGAGTTGAAAATTGTCAGCAGCAATAAGTTCGCCGATAAGGCTCCCGATCTGTTGGAGTTTTTCCAAAAATACCAGACAGGCAGCCAACTCATAAGTAAAGCTCTTTCCCATTTGGATGAAACAGGGGCAACGCACCCGGAAACAGCCGTTTGGCTACTTAAAGAAAATGACTATCTGCTGGACCAATGGCTGCCGGCAGAAAATGCAGAAAAAATGAGAGCTTATTTAGACAGTATAGACAACAACTGATAAGGCTCTAAAGAGGTGGAAACATTTGAAGGAATACCTGTTAAATTTCCCCGAAGCATGGCAGTTTAACATCGGTACTGCCATTGACGACTGGATTAAGAGTTTCAGCCGCAATCACAGAGAAATCCTCGGTTTCATAAAAGATAGTGTCATAGTCTCAATAAAAGGCATATACGGATTTCTTTCAATTATCCCCTGGTGGCTGCTCATTATAATAATTATATTGCTGGGCTGGCGGACAAGTGGAAAAAAACGGGCAGGTCTGCTTTACGGTGCTATGCTGTTTTTTATAGGCAGCTGCGGTTTATGGGACCATATGCTGCAAACCTTAAGCATTGTGATTGCATCGGTTATTCTTTCGGTGCTTTTGGGTTTTCCTCTGGGTATACTCCTGGCATTAAACAAGCGGATGAATGGAATAATCCGGCCGGTACTGGACTTTATGCAGACTATACCAACCTATGTATATTTGGTTCCCGCCGTTATCCTTTTTAGCGTAGGTATGATGCCTGCCCTGATGGCAACAACCATCTATGCTATTGTACCAATGATTCGTCTCACCAGCCACGGCATAAATCAGGTCGATGCTGAAGTGGTGGAAGCAGCAATTGCTTTCGGCTCCACCACCCTGCAATCGCTGCTCAAGGTACAAATTCCCCAGGCACTGCCCACCATAATGGCCGGCGTTAACCAAACCATTATGATGGCAATGTCCATGGTGGTAACATGCGCGCTGATTGGTGCAAACGGGCTTGGAATGGATATCTTTGTAGCCACTAACCGTAACGAAATGGCAAAAGCATTGATGCCGGGGATTTGCATTGTATTTATAGCCATTATACTTGACCGTCTTACGCAGGGTTTAGTTGGTAACAAGGAGGCAGAAACCAAATGAGCAAAGATACCGTTATGCGAGTAGAGCACATAACCAAATTATATGGAAAGAACAAATCCAAGGCCATTGAACTTATGAAGAAAGGTGCCGATAAAGATACGGTATATAAAAAAACCGGCGTTACAGTAGCTCTTTGGGATGTATCCTTTGAAGTTAAACGTGGTGAAGTATTTGTTATAATCGGTCTGTCAGGGTCAGGCAAATCCACCATCATACGGTGCTTTAATCTGCTCAACAGGCCTACTTCAGGCAAAATCTTTTTTGAAGGCAATGACATAGAAAATCTCAATAAACAGGAAATCCTTGATTATCGCCGTAATAGAATTGCCATGGTCTTTCAAAACTTTGGCCTCATGTCACATCGCACCGTTTTGGATAATGTAGCCTATGGACTTGAGGTAAAAAGAATACCAAGGAAAGAGCGTGAGCAAAAATCATTGGAAATGATTGCCATGGTGGGGCTGGAGGGCTGGGGGCACCAGCCCATAACCAGCCTTTCGGGTGGGATGAAGCAACGCGTAGGGCTTGCCAGAGCCCTCGCCAATGACCCGGAAGTGCTTTTAATGGATGAACCTTTCTCAGCCCTTGATCCTTTGGTCAAACGCGATATGCAGTTTGAACTGCTCTCCATTCAGGGGAAATTGGAAAAAACCGTTATATTTATTACCCACGATATCAATGAGGCTTTCAAGCTGGGCGATACTGTTGCAATAATGCGTGACGGAAAGATTATACAGATTGATACGCCGGAAAACATGTCTGCCAATCCCGCAGACGAATATGTTCGCCAGTTTATCGATAGCGCCGACAAGACGCAGGTATTAAGCGTAAAACATGTTATGATCCCGCCGGCCTGTCTTATAAGGCCCAAGGACATGCCAGGCCAGGCAATAAAGCTGATGGGTGCAAATGATGTATCCTCTGCCTACGTTGTAGACGAAAAAATGAGGTTTATAGGTATAATTACTATTGATGATGCCATCCGGGCACGAAGCGAAAACTTACCTTTGCCTACCCTGATTAATACTGATGTATGCACATGCCATGAAGATACGTTAATCAGTAATATATTGCCGCTGGCGGCCAGTTCAAAATACCCGCTGGCTGTATTGGATAAGGACAGTAAACTGAAAGGAATTGTAAGCAAGGCAGCCGTGCTGTCCTCGTTGTAACAGCTTTTCATATAAAAAGCAGCCTTGTGGTTTTTTGACCACAGGGCTGCTTTTGCCTGTAACCTAAAAAGAGCATTTTAAAAATGCTCTTTCCCAGGTTACTCGTCTTTACTAACTACGCTACCCACTGCCCACTTGGCAAATTTCAGCTTTACCTTGTCTGACCCAACCTCTACTACTACCGTATCTTCCTTAACCGTTACAATCTTACCCATTATACCCCCAATTGTAATAATTTCATTTCCTTCCTTCAGGCTGGCCCTCATCTCTTTAATTTTCTTTTCTTTTTTTCTTTGAGGGGCTATCAGTAAAAAATAAAAAACAACCAAAAGTATTATCGGTAAACCAAATGATTGAACAAACTGCTCCACCTTTATTCCTCCTTTGAAATAATCTACCCTTTCTTAATATTCTCCAAAAACCTGTTAATTCCTCTAATGTGCTTTTTTTTTTCATTTAGTACCCGTATTTTTCAAAAAAATCATCTCTGAACTCGGGCAGATAGTCTCCCTCTATGGCTTTTCTTATCCTTCCCATAAGCCCCAGTGTAAAATACAGATTATGGTACGTAGTCAGTCTTAGCCCCAGTATTTCATTTGCCTTAAGCAAATGCCTGATATATGCTTTTGAATAGTTGGCACATGTATAGCACTGGCACTCCGGATCCAGGGGAGTGAAATCTTCGGCATAGCAAGCGTTTCTGACCACAACCTTACCCCTGCTGGTCATTACGGTACCGTTCCTGGCTATCCTTGTCTGGAGCACACAATCAAACATATCAATTCCTCTGATCACACCTTCAATGAGTGAATCCGGGCTACCTACCCCCATCAAATACCTTGGCTTGTCAGAGGGTATAAACGGTACGGTTTCCTCCAGCATATTATACATCAAATCCTTGGGTTCTCCAACACTTAATCCTCCCATCGCATAACCGGGAAAGCCCAGTGACGTAATCTGTCTTGCACTTTCCTTCCTTAAATCCCTGTAAACCGACCCCTGGATTATGCCAAACAAGGCTTGTTTATAGGCGTTCTTATGTGCCTTGAGGCATCTTTCAGCCCAACGTGCAGTGATTTCCATAGAATTCTTTGCGTAAGTATAGTCACAGGGATAAGGCGGACATTCATCAAAGGCCATAATTATATCAGCTCCCAGAGCGTTTTGTATTTCCACCGCCTTTTCAGGAGAAATAAAATGCCTGGATCCGTCAATGTGAGATTGAAAATGTACGCCCTCCTCCTTAATCTCTCTCAAATTGCCCAGGCTAAACACCTGAAAGCCGCCGCTGTCGGTCAGTATGGACCTGTCCCAATTCATAAACCTGTGCAGCCCGCCTGCGTTCCTCACCAACTCATGCCCTGGGCGCATATACAGGTGGTAGGTATTGCTTAACACTATCTGTGCCGACATATCTTTTAACTCCTCAGGTGTCATGGCCTTAACCGTAGCCTGCGTACCTACCGGCATAAAAACCGGTGTATTTATCATTCCATGGGGAGTTTTGAGTTGCCCAAGCCTTGCGCCTGTCCTTCTGCATTCCTTAAGCACTTTAAATTCTATTGCCATACTAACCTCCCGTATAGGTAAACCTGTTTTCAAATTATAATCATTGCGTCTCCAAAGCTGAAAAATCTGTACTCTTCTTTAACTGCCACCTTATATGCTTCCATAATCTTTTCTCTACCAGCAAAGGCACTGACAAGCATTATAAGCGTGGATTCAGGCAGATGAAAATTTGTAATAATCCCGTCCACCACTTTAAAATCATACCCCGGATATATAAAAATGTCTGTCCATCCATCTCCAGCCACCACCTTATTTCCCGTCACTGTGCTCTCCAATGTCCTGCAGCTGGTGGTGCCCACAGCAATCACTCTGCCCCCGTCCTTCATAACCTCGTTGATGGTTTGACATGCCTCGTCATCAATACGGTAATACTCGGAATGCATTATATGCTTTTCCACTTCTTTTGTCTTTACCGGCCGGAAGGTTCCCAATCCGACATGAAGAGTGATGTAAGCAAGCTTCACTCCTCTTTGCTCAATTGCCCTGAGTAAATCCTTGGTAAAATGCAGTCCTGCTGTTGGCGCCGCAGCAGATCCTTCCTCCCTTGAATAAACCGTCTGATATCTCTCGGGATCTTCCAGTTTTTCCTTTATATAAGGAGGTAACGGCATGGTACCCAGCCGGTCCAGCACCTCTTCAAAAATGCCTGAATATTCAAAACGCACAATTCTGCCTCCGGCTGGGGTATTGTCCAACACTTCTGCAGACAGCTGCTCCTTGCCAAATTTAAAAATGGTACCTATCCTGGCCCGCCTGCCGGGCTTTACCAAAACCTCCCACAGGTCCTGCTCAATTCTTCTTAGCAGTACAAACTCGATTTTACCCCCTGTGTTTTGTTTATACCCAATAAGACGCGCCGGTATAACCCTTGTATCATTCAATACAAGACAATCACCCGGCTTAAGGTAATTTACCACATCTCTAAAAATTCCATGTTTTATAGCACCGGTATTCCTATCAATCATCATAAGCTTTGACTTTTCCCTATCCATCAATGGTTTCTGTGCAATCAATGATTCGGGAAGGCTATAGTAGAAATCGCTGACCTTCAATATGCTTTCATCCCTTCCGTTACTCTACAACACAATCCTTATAATAGTATTGTAAAATATCCACATAGCTATACCCCGCCTCTGCCATACCTTTGGCCCCCCATTGACTCATGCCCAGACCATGTCCCCAACCTCTTCCGTCAAAAATAAACCGGGTGGGATATTTGCTTACCGTCGCAGATTGTCTGCCGTTATTCACCGTCAGCGTAGCCGGACTCTCCTCAAGGGATTTCACACCGTTAGAAGCCACTGCACTTGCCTGCGCAGCTCCCACCTTTTGTACAGGCTGACCTACCCCACCCAAAACAAAAAGGTCTGCATCGGTTTTCACGGTAAACAAGGTGCTTTTCAAGTCATTATATCCGAAAACAGCCCTGCTTCTCTCCTTTTCCAAGACTGTGCTTCCCCTTGAACCGCTTATGGTCAGTGACAGCGACCTGCCAGCGGGGGTATAACTGTCCACCCTAATGTCATGAACACTGCCTATGTCAATATTATGCTGAGCGAGTATTGAACTTATCTGCTGGCTTGTATACACTTTCTGCCAGCTGTCATGGGGAGATCCGACGTCAAAGCTGTCATCCACTGCTTTAATATAGGGCAGTGAGATACTCCACACATTCTCGGAGTTTTCTGTATACCCTCCGCTGCTGGCATGATAAAAGGCAGTTATGGGTTTCCCATCATAATATATCATTTGCCCGGCCGTTTCATCAACTGCCATATTGGTAGACTGCTTCTCACTGTCAAACCCTCCGTATACCTGACAGTCTGTCCCGGAACACACGTCAAAACCGTAATCATCATGCTTATTCAAATTAACCGCCGCAAAATTTCTTGCGGCCACCGCCTGTGCTTTCAATACCTCTATATGCCAGTCGGGGTCCACTTCCTTCGGTACTACCCCGTACAGATAATGTTGAAAGGGCAGCGAGTTGACAACCGTTATGTTGCCGCCGTTGTGCCTTTTAAACTCTATATTACCTCTGAACCTTTTACCGTCAACATTTAATAGGCCCCCGTCCACATCTCTGCTTACAAGGAATTGGTCTCCTCCTTCATACATAAAAACCGCCTTTCCGGAATCCTCGTTAATCTGCAACCGTCCTCCCGTTGGATAAACGGGATAAATCTCATAGGCTCCTTCAAGCTTGTCCCGCAGTTCCCGGTTACCTGCCTCCATTTGCTGTATGCTGGTGTACCTTCCTGTCCACACTCTCCATCCGTTGTCATAAGCAAGATACCCGTCCACTTTCAACTGCCTTATCACCTCCAGCAGGCTTAGAGCCTGCTCCCTGTCCGGGAAGGCCGCCGAAACTTGAGAATGATAAGGTCCAAAGGCGATAACTGAAGAAGGTAATTCTCCCTGAGCAATTTCTATAAACAGCCCATTTCTGTCGGCAAAAAAGCTATCCTTCCGTACGTGAAGACTGCCTTTACCGGAATGGGTATACAAACTTATAAAACTGCCCCCTGCATCATACCCCAGTTCTATTCCGCTGTCAGAGCCAATTCTGACAGCGGATGGAGCTGTAGTGTCATATCTAAGACCGACTCTGATGTTTTCGGGAACGCCGGCCTGAACCTGCAGTGTGAAACATATGTATACAACCATCATTACAGCAAATATTTTGATTATTCTCCCTGTCATGGTATACTCCTCCTGTGCATTATGCATCTTATATATTTCGACAGCAAACCTCCTACTCCTTTTAACAACACAAAATTTCGCCCACATAATGGCCAATATGTGAGAAATATTGTCATCTCAGAGCTGTTCCATAATAAAACATTGCATGAATGAGGATAATATGTTATAAAACTATTGAGATTATATAATCAACTCCCAATTATATGGAACGCATTTAAAACTTTACATCTCCTGGCGAGTCATCCTGAGCATAGCGAAGGATTTGTCTCAAAATCAGATTTTTTGGGTTTGACCCTCTTAAATGACAGATAAAGGAATGTAATACTATTAGTGCGTTGTATATAGAACAATCCTGTCATAAGAACCCTTCCCGGGTAAAATAGAGATATGTGTTTTTCATTCGCTGCAATTAATTGCTGTTTAGCAAATATTCATTTTAAAATTATTCATATTTTAAATATTTAATATGGGAGGTATGATAATGCACCGTACCAACAAGAAGGTACAAAGAGCAGTACTTTGGTTGGAAACAATACTAGCCGCCTTTGTAATAATAAGCGTTGTTATAGGCGCAATAGATTTATTCCAGTATGTTAAATTCATACTATATTCAGATCTCCCGGATGTATACAATAACTTTCGGGACCTGCTGGGCTATGTGCTGCTTCTTGTTATCGGACTTGAATTAGCACTGATGCTCATCCGCCATACCCCCGGCAGCGTCATTGAAGTAATGTTTTTTGCCATAGCCCGTAAAGTGCTCATATATACAACCGAAACCTACGAGTTTTTGATAGGAGTGGTTGCTCTTGCCGGCCTGTTTGCCATCAGACGTTTCCTTTTCGTACCCAAGATGACTGACATCGGCGGTATTACTTTAAGTGCCGCAACTCCGGTCAGAGATGCAAACAGAATAGTCGGCTGTCATATTCCCCAAAACATGGCCAATACTTTGGGCGGTGTTATAACAAAACTGGCGGATACCTATGAAATTGAGATTGAAACCGGGAAAGACTTCCATATAGCTGATGTCAACATGCAGATAGTCTCGGTGGTTGGAGGTGTAATAGAAAGGATTAGAGTTGAAAAATTAGATACTACTCATCACTAATTTGTGTTAACCAGTTTTCCAGCCAGCGGCCGGAGGGTAACTTTATATGATAAAAAAACAGCCGGTTTATGGTTCCTTCCCATACAGCCAGCCGTTCTTTATATATAATTTCAGCCAAATAATTGCATAATTATGTCCTCAATAATTCCCGGCTTCCCTTTTCCCCTGCCATTGTTG
>JAENYX010000050.1:0-10692 GCA_016841565.1 Clostridium thermobutyricum
TATTAAGTTGTTTTTGGGACATAAGATAATACACCTCGTTATCCATAGTGACATTTTATCAAGATAATTAACAAGGTGACATTATCACAAGATAACAACAACTTTCTTGAAAACCTGTTGACTCTCGGTGGCAGGTTGAGTATAATATGAATGAATATAATAATATTCATTCATGGAGATGATGATTATGGAAGATAAAAGAATGTTGATATACCATTGTGCAAAGGAATTGTTTAGCATTAAAGGTTTTAAGGATACAAACATATCTGAGATTACGCAAAAGGCTGGAATGGCTGTAGGAACGTTTTACAAATACTATCCGTCAAAAGAAAAACTTTTCTTGGATATTTTTCTGGAAGAAAACGCCAAGCTAAAAAAACACTGTTTGCAGTCTCTTGATTTAACCCGGAGTCCTTTAGAAGTCGTGGGGCAAATGTTGGCGTTGAATGCGGAGGGTACCAATACAAACCCCATTCTAAAGGAATGGTATAATAAAAATGTTTTTGAAAAAATCGAGAAGCTTTATCGTGAGGAAAATGGGCTTCAAGCGGTTGATTTTTTATATGATAGCTTCCTGGAAATTGTGAAGGTGTGGCAAGCCCAGGGGAAAATACGTAAAGACATCGACAGTAAAATGATTATGATGGTTTTTGCCGCCATAATCAATGTAGATACACACAAGGAAGAAATCGGACATGAATATTTCCCACAGCTTTTAGTGCTTATAACGGAGCTTGTTATGAAAGGCCTGACGAACTGCTCTGAATAAACTGAGCGGTTTTTTTGGCGGGTTGAGTGAATGAATGCGACAATATTCATTCAACACCTGAATCAAAGGAGGATAACCCATGCGACAAACCACGGTTATCGAGTCTGACAGCTTTTGTATGAATACTGAAATTACATACAAAGCATTTGGTGAAAAAGCAGCGCTGGCAGTTAGCGAAGCTAAGGCGGTACTTTTGCGGTTTGAAAACATCTTAAGCCGCTTCATACCGAACAGCGAGGTCAGTATGATCAATCAGCATGCAGGAAAAGGGTATGTTAATATCAGTTCTGAGACATTTGAGGTCCTGTTGTGTGCAAGCCTGCTTTCTGAAATTTCTCAGGGTATCTTTGACATTACTGTCGGACCTTTGATTGATCTATGGTACTATAAGCACTTCTTCCAAGTGCCGGAGGATGAAAGAATCCGACATGTCCTGTCTTTGGTAAATTTCCATGACTTGATGTTGAATTCGGACGAAAAATCTGTCAGCCTTCGAAGATCGGAACAGTCTATTGATTTAGGTGGTATCGGAAAAGGCTATGTCAGTGACTGCTTAATAAAAACACTTCAGAAGTACGGTATAGTCTCAGCCTTCATAAATATCGGGGGAAATGTATCCACGCTTGGAAATAAACCCGACGGCTCTTCCTGGAGTGTGGGCATCAGGCACCCCAGACACGATGGCTGTCTGATCGGAGCAGTAAAGGTAACCGGCAAAGCAGTAGTCACCTCCGGTGACTATGAGCGGTATTTTATTGACAGGGCGGGTAAGCGGCGGCATCACATCCTGGATCCAACCACAGGATATCCTGCCGAATCGGGACTGATAAGCGTTACCGTGGTTGCAGACAGTGCTATGATTGCTGATGCGTTGTCAACTGCAATATTTGTGGCGGGCATGGATAAAGGACTTGGATACCTGGCTCAGTTTCCCGGAGTTGATGTTGTCCTGGTTGACAATCATCAGCAGGTTTTTATTACTCAAGGCTTAAAAGAAATTTATCAAGCGGTTGAGGGAATAAATGTGATCATGATATGAAAGGAGCAAAGAACAATGAGTAAAACTGGCAAGAGAAAGGGGAGAAGAAAAATGTGGATTGTGATACTGATTATTGTAATGGTAATTGCGGCCGGACTATTGGGAGGAATTCTAGTCGATGCACCCGGACGGCGTGAAATTGGGGTGCTTACTATTTCGGCAGTAGATTTTAAAAATTTTCGCGACGGGACTTATATCGGTGAATATAAAGGTACAAAGTCTCATTCCAGAGATACTAAGGTCGAGGTTATCATATCCGGGGGTAATATTTCTGATGTCAAAATACTGAAGGGAGCTGTGGATAAAGAAGGAAAGCCGGCGAAATTGACAGGTGGTCAAAGTATTGCGGATTTATTTGGAAACGCAATTAAATCGCAGACACTTCAGGTGGATGTAATAAGCGGCGCTACACTTACCTCCAAAACACATCTTAAGGCTCTTGAAAATGCTCTGGAGCAGGCACAAGTGAAATAACTATGTTGTGTGAAATGTTTGGAAGGGAGTAATGTGAGAGTTCTTGTAATTCATGGAAGTCCTCATAAAGGTCATACCCTTAAACTTACGTATAAATTCGAAGAAGCCATAAAAGAATACGGAGATATCCAGTTTGAGTACCTGTTTCTAAATGAATTGAACATAGATATGTGCCGAGGCTGTTTTCACTATATTACCAGAGGGGAGGATTTTTGTCCTATTCGAAATGATAATGTGAAACTGGTGCTCCAAAAATTTTTCTCCGGAAGATAAGGCATTGACACAGAGGATGGTGGACATTTTTCATCCATTAGAAATTAAAATTTTAGACCACATAATTATGAGCGGCGCAAGCTATTCTTCCATGGCGGAAACAGGGACTGTCCCCTGGCAGAGCAAAGGTATAGCAAATTATGAAGCGATTGTATTTAGCCCAATACCTGCGGAAGAAAAGCGGTGCTCCTAATGGGGGGGGGTGGGCTATGGATCTCTCTGGCTTCGCCCGACAGTACGATTATCACAACAGCTATGCAAGAGGTCATTGTCAGTCTCCAGGATTTCGATTAAGAGTTCTCGTGGACAAGAGTTCCACGGGAGTTTTTTATATGCTATTACAATCATGTCACGACTCAGTGCTAATTTCATTTATGCCAGGCATATGGTAAACCCCATGGGCTAAAAGTAATGCCACGTTTTTTGCCATGACTTCGGGCGGGACAGTCATTCCTTTTTCCAACCACCAGGTTAAGGTATTGATCATTGCCCCGGCGATAAAGTGGGCGATAAGTGAAAAAGGCATCCCCATTTTTTCCTCTTGCAGCATGCCTGAATTGAGCAGTAAATGGAAATGTTCTACCAGATAATCCCTTAGTATACGCTGGAAAGTATTGACGTAAGGAATCTGGCCCATAGTCTGATAAAATTCCTTTACTTGCTGGCCGCCCTGATAGTCATTGCCCTTACGGTCATTGCCAATAGGATGTTGACCAATAAAATTAATGCTATCAATATGGTGGAATCCCTGAAAAGCGCTGAATAGAATCAGGCTTTAATGGTTGAGGAGGTAGAAAAGTGATGAGTAAGAGGAAAATATGGGGTTTAAGCCTTGGTATTATCTTTATTTCAGCTGTGATTTGGCTTGCTATAAATCAGAGTGCGGAAGTGGATACGGTAACGGTAAAGCGGGGAAATATCCAAAAATATGTGGAGGACATCGGAATCGTAAAATGTCGGGATGCTACCAGTGTCAGTATGGAGGGAACCGGTCTGATTCAAAGCATTGCCGCCGACATCGGGCAAAGGGTCAGTAAAGGAGAGCCGCTTTTGCGGATGGATCCGAAACATTTGGAAATCCAAATTGGCGCCGCGGAAGAAAAAATTAGGGAACTTCAGGCGCATTTATTGGTGGCCGATGAAGCCTGTGCAATGGCGGAACTGGACTATAATAATACGCAGATGCTTGCAGATTCAGGAGCAGTAAACAATTGGGAGATGCTGCAAAAAAAGGCCATCCTGATGAATTCCCAGTCTTCCCGGACAGTCTGCGAGGCCCAGTTGAAGCAAGCCCAATTTAACAGGGACAGTTTATTGCAGAGTTTTGAAAAACAAGTGGTTTTCTCCCCCATCAGCGGAGTTGTTCTGGAAAGAACCGCAGAGGTAAATACAATCGGTGTGGCTGGAACGGTTGCTTTCGCGATTGGGAATCCCGACAATATAGAAATTGAAGCCGATATTCTTGCAGATAATGCCGTCAGCATTAAGCCGGGAGATGAGGCGCAAATTATTGTCAGAGCGGAGGATCGGCAGACAATTGGTGGTCAGGTTACGAAAATTGCCCCCAGTGCCAAAAATGTGGTTTCATCTTTGGGAGTCAACCAGAAGAGGGTCTCCGTTACCATAGAGCCGTTGGGAAGATCAGAGCTTTTAAAACCGGGATACGAAGTCGACATCAAAGTAATTGTTCAAACCAAAAGCAACGTGCTGTTGGTCCCTGTTCAGGCAGTGTTTGATTACCAGGGAGAAAGCTGTGTGCTTGTCATTGAAGCGGGGAAAGCAACCCTTCGGCCAATTCGGCAGGGAATTAAGGATCCATCCTTTGTAGAGATACTGGATGGATTGGAAGAAGGAGAGCTTGTTTTGGCAGAGCCGGACAGCAGTATCAAGGCAGGAGTGAAAGTCAAGCCGCGTAAATCTTAATCGAAAGTAGCGGAGCTGGAGCAGTAGGAGTAACCAAGGGGACGGTGTTTTTGTTCCATTCAAAGTGGCGGTTAGCATCTTTCGTTTTAGTTGAATTTCATTATCAGAACAACCGCAATTGACAAACTAACTATTATGTAATACTATATAGTAGTAGTAAGTAATACTGAATATAAGTCATACAGAATAGGAAGGGGTGAATGTGCTGGTAAACCTAACGGAAATGCTCAAAGGCGTGCTTGAGGGCTGCGTCCTTGAAATTATAAGCCGCAAAGAAACCTACGGCTACGAAATCACGCGGCGGCTTAACGCCCTCGGCTTCACAGATGTTGTGGATGGAACGGTGTACACAATCCTGATCCGGCTTGAAAAAAATAAGTTGGTGGAGATCACCAAGAAGCCCTCCGATATGGGACCGCCGCGAAAGTTTTTCGCGCTCAACGACGCGGGGCGTGAGGAGCTACAGAGGTTCTGGGAAAAATGGGAGTTCGTATCATCAAAAATTAACGAGTTAAAGGAGAAAAAATAATGGATTACTGGGAAAAAATAACAGGAAACGACATGACTAAAGAATTTAAAACTTTTGAATGGCGAGCCAAAAAGCTGCCGACTGATTATCAAGCGGCATGGGAAAAAATTAATGCCAATCTTTGGGCGTACTCAGATTTCACCGGTCGCAACCTAATGCCAATTCTTGACGGTGTGCTTGGCCTGCTGGAAGAAACGGCGGCGGACGGTCAGAGTGTCCAAGAGGTTTTGGGTGACGATATCAAAGGCTTCTGTTCAGCGCTGGTCGGCGAAGAAGGGGCAAAGTCTTTTCACGACAAGTGGCGCGAGCAACTCAACAATAATATCGCTAAAAAATTAGGTAAATAGGAGGATAAAATGAGAATACAAGATATCATCCAAGGAAAAAGAGAATGGCGAGCACACGTGGCGCGTGTCAAAGCGCTCCCGCAAGATTATCAGATTGTTTATAAAGAGATTCAAAAATATCTTTTTAAGGTCGGCCCTGTTGAGTTAACCACCGGGACGGGTTTGCTCTCGGGAATTATCGATCTTTTTGAAGAGGGTGCGGCTTTGGGGAAAGGCGTTCTCGAAGTGACGGGCAGTGACGTAGCGGCTTTCTGCGACGATCTGATCAAGGATTCAAAAACTTACGCTGACATCTGTCAGGAATCTGTTGACCAGGAAGTTTACAAGGCCATAAAAAAGGATACGGACAAAACAAAGTAAAAGGGGGATATGGGGATGGAAAAAGCAATTGAAGTGAAAGGGCTGCAAAAATCCTATAAACAGCTTCATGTTCTGAAGGGCGTTGATTTTGAGGTGGAAAAAGGCAGTATTTTCGCTCTGCTCGGTTCCAACGGCGCCGGCAAGACGACGATTGTCAGAATCCTCACCACGCTGCTTAAGTCTGACGGTGGAACTGCCACCGTCAATGGCTTCGACATTGCGGCAAAACCAGACTATGTGCGGCAGTCCATCAGTCTGACCGGGCAATTCGCCGCTGTGGACGAGATCTTGACCGGGCGAGAAAATCTTATCATGATAGCCAGGCTGCGACACCTCAAGTATCCCCGTCACGTCGCGGATGATTTACTGAACCGCTTCGACCTGACCGATGCCGCCGACCGCAGGGTTTCCACTTATTCGGGCGGTATGCGCCGCAGACTCGACATCGCCATGAGCCTTGTGGGAAAGCCGCAGCTTATCTTCCTTGACGAGCCCACCACCGGGCTTGACCCCGAAGGACGCGTCGAGGTTTGGAAGTAACCGAGTAACCAAGGGGATGGTGCTTGTGCAAAAACTAAACGGAATTCCAGTTGTCTATGTTGTATAAACGAGGAGAGTAGCAGAATAAAGGTCCGCTCTTTGTCACATCAAAATCAGTTATAAAACCCCGGCTTCTGCAGAGCAATTCAGCGCTTTTTAATGCCCTCCATCAGTATTTCGAAGTGCCCCAGGGCCTGTGCCTTTAAATCAAAGTCAGGGTAGCGTATACACCATTCGTAGGTAAGCCCTCTGATAGCCATAACAAAATGCCTGGCAAGGGTATCAACGGGTATTTTTGCTGCGAATTCCCCCTGTTCTACGCCCCTTCTGATTATCTGGCAGAATATCCTGTAGAGTTCCCGGTTGTAATCCAGAACTGAGGTGGTGTTTACTGTTTTTGTTATTTGCACTTTATACACAGTCCTTATATGTTCAAAACCGATATCACAGGTAATAACGTGGGCAATTTTTTCTATAAATGAATTAAGGATTTCAGGTGCTGCTGTATTAGCATCAAAGGATTCCATAAAGGATTTATAATCAAAATCCAGTTTGTTTACATAATCATTAATCAAATCGGCAGTAAGGGCGTCTTTTGATTTAAAATGCACGTAAAAAGCGCCCTTTGATAACCCAGCCATATCCACAATAGAATCCACACTTACATTTTCAAATCCATATTGTTTGAATAGCTGTTCAGCGGTTTTATATATCTTCTTTTTGGTTTCAACGGCTCTTTTTTTCCTGATGCTTGTTTTCACATGATCCATAAATCTTTTCCTCCTATCTTGACCACCTATATGGAAGTGGTATATAATGACTATAGTCGGCGACTATGGTCGCATTACTAATTATATCTACTATATCACATTTATGGTAATAAATACAGAACCGCTGAATGGAGGAATAAGAGAATGAAAGAAGAAGGTTTTAATGGGCTTGCGGCAGGGTTTATGGCGGTTTGTATGCTGGCAGGACTGCTGCTGACAGTGGGACAACCAATGTCGGCATATGCAGAAGAAGCCGGCGATAATGGACAAAACCCGACGGTGACAGAAGAAGTATATCAGGAAAATCCCCCGGGTGAGAATATGGGCAATACCTTATTATTCAAGACTGATATGGTTATGACATCCGGTGCTATACAGATTTCCAGCGGGGATTATACTATCAGCGCAAACGGCGACTATCAGCTTGCCGAAGAGTACACAGGGGTTATTACTATTACCGGTGATGTGAATACAGTCAAAATCATTGGCAGTTCGGAGCATGATAATGTCAATATCGTCGTAGCCGGAGACAGAACCGAAGCCATAGACCTTACTATTGAAAACCTTAATATCACCTCACATCAGGATAGGTCACCGGTTGATTTCGGTAATGCCGGAAACTACCCTCACAACCTTTATATCAGCGGTACATGCAGATTGGAGACTCCTGGCTGGCATATTTCGCCAGCTTTACGTGTGCCTGCCGGGGTGCAGCTTACCATTAACAGGGCTGCCGGTTTGAGCAGCGATTCGCAGGCCAAAATGACCGCCATTGGCGGCAAGCGGTCATCCGGTATTGGCGGCAGCCAATACGAGGCAGGGGGCAGGATCACCATCAAAGGAGGTACCATAACCGCTATCGGCAGAGACAGTGGTGCCGGCATCGGAGGTGGCCAATATGGAGCAGGTGAAAATATAATCATAAGCGGAGGTATTGTTAATGCTACTGGCGGTTCTGACGGATTGGCCGGGGGAGCCGGCATAGGAGGTGGCCAAACGGGTTCTGGGGCCAAGATCACCATAAGCGGTGGTGAGGTTACTGCCCAAGGGGGATACCGCAGCGCGGGAATTGGCGGAGGCGGATGGACGTCATCCGACGGTACGGATAATTATGGCTCGGGCAGTGATATAACCATCAGCGGTGGTACGGTAACCGCAACCGGGGGGACACATGGCGCCGGCATTGGAGGCGGTACACACGGCTCCGGCGGCGGTATATTGATCAGCGCAGGTACGGTAAACGCCAACGGCGGCATGCTTGGTGCCGGTATCGGCGGCGGGCATGAGGCGTCAGCCGGGGACATAAAAATAAGCGGCGGCAGCGTTACATCTGCCGGCGGGAGATCGGGCGGCGCCGGCATCGGCGGCGGCAGCAATGGTAATGGTGGAACCGTCACTATCATTGGCGCTCCAATTATTATAGCGAAGGGAAGCAGTGAGAATTCTGTAGGCGAGCATATTGGAAAAGGAGCTTTTGGGGAAAATACGGGAACGCTAAAGAACGGCGATGGCGGGGATTTGGCCTATCTTCTCTTTAATACGGATGGGATAGCCGGCGTTAAGCTGGCAATAGAAGGTATGGGAGAATACATTACCGGCAGCCGGGGGTTGTACGGTATTATTGTCCCGCGTTCCGGGTCGGTTGCGTATACGGCCGGTAAGGGCGGATATGCAGCCGTAAGCGGAACTCAGCCGGTATCGTCTGCTAATCATACCATAGGTTTAGTAATGATTGAAGACAATACGCCGCCCACCATCAGCAATGTAACCCCCCTGATTATGAATGAATGCATTCCTGTAGTGGTAACCTGTAATGATGATTATGGTATTTACGGTACTTTATACCTGGTGCCGGAAACAAATGAAGCCTATACAAGTAAAGCTGACCTTGACGGTATCGATACTAAAAGTACAGAATACCCTGAAAGCCCGGTTACAATGGTAGGCATAGCTACCTCAGGGCTGGAGGATGGCACCTATCAGGTATATTTAGTGGACAGTGCCGAGAATGTATCATCTCCATCTGAAAACATAGTTATCGATACTACCCCGCCCTCCCTTGACAACGCCGAAAGAATTGATAACACCCACATAACCGTAACGCTGAGTGAGAATTGCACCGACCTGACAAAGGGCAGCAGCGGAGGCTTTATAGTACATGAAAACGAAAATCCCGGTATTACATATGAGGTGACTGCAATAACCCAAGCCCAGGATGCAAGATGCGTGATACTGACGGTGGCTGACATGGGAGTATCAGCGAAAGAAGGTGTTACCGTAAAATACACTGCAGGCGGGGACGGCACAGCGCAGGATATGGCGGGGAATTATATGGCCACCGACAGCACAGGTATAATGCTTGCCATCTGGGACACCACAGCTCCTGCTATAGATGAAGCTGTAATCGGCGGGGGGAATGCCTATATTGATGTTTTCTTTTCGGAAGGGGTTTGCGGTGTGGGTGACGGTACGGCGCCCCTTACTAAGGAAAAACTGGCTCTGGTCTTCGCACAAAACGGAGGAACGGCCGTAAATGCTGAGATAAGCAGCGTTAAGAGGAATGATAGTACGGTTGAAGGTACTGCAGCAGCACTGACCGGCGGAGAGACGGTGGTCAGAGTATTCCTGATTATAAACGGGACGCCTTCAGGATTTGAGAGCATAGAAATCAAACCGGCAGACTCAAGCTCAATATTTGACACAGCCGGCAATGCAATGGCAGATGCACAGACTACGGGTGCAAGGATACTTAGTGACTTGAAAGCGCCGGTAGTTGGTGATGGCGGGACCATTTCGGCAGACAGCATTACCCGCAGTAGTATGTATCTGACCTGGGAAGCGGCCTCGGATGAAGCAACAGCCCAGGCGGATTTGATGTATAGGGTTGTCAGTTCGACTGAAAATAATATTGATTCGGTGGAAGATGCAGAGGGATACGGAATAGTGGAGACAGACTGGTGTTCAAACCTGACCGGCTGGCAGGCAGCAGAGCTGACTGCAAATACGGCCTACTATTTTAACGTAATTGTCAGGGACCAAGCCGGTAACAAGGCTGCGTATAATACAGTCCGGGTGTCAACAAGAGGTATGGGAGGAAGCAGCCGTACCCCTGCTACGGTTCCCAAACTGACAGCGGAAATTTCCAATGAATATAATAAATACTTTGCAGAAGTAATTTACGACAGCGGGTCGGGAAATGCGGCCGTATGGGTGGATCAAAAATCATTGAATCAGCTTCTGGAAAGAGATGAAGCCTATGAAAGCGGAACAGAAACAATAGTGGTAAATATGCCGTTAGTAGAAGCAGCAAGGTCATACACCCTTGAAACCTCCGTGACGGGCTTATCGTCCGGAGGTACGCGGAACAAAATACTGCTAAACACCATCCTCGGCACTGTAGACATACCGGATAACATGCTGACAGGGTGGGAAGAAGCGGCAGGAGAAAAAGTGGCTGTTACCATAAGCCGGGGAGACAAGGCCGGCCTGCCTCTCAACGTAAAAAATATCGTAGGTGACCGCCCGCTGGTGCAGCTCACTCTTGCAGTGGATGGAAAGCGGATGGATTGGAATAACCCTGAGGCCCCGGTTACGGTATCTATCCCCTATGAACCCACAGTCCAAGAGCTTGCCCAACCTGAGCATATCACCGTATGGTATCTTGACGG
>JAENYX010000050.1:10792-14524 GCA_016841565.1 Clostridium thermobutyricum
CCACAGTCCAAGAGCTTGCCCAACCTGAGCATATCACCGTATGGTATCTTGACGGCAGCGGCAGTGTTGTGGAAGTTCCTTCGGGAAAGTATGACCCTGTTACAGGCACGGTAACCTTTGCCACTACACATTTCAGCAATTATGCCGTGACCTATGTAAAAAAGATCTTCGATGACCTGGAAAGCGTGGAGTGGGCGAGGAGGCCAATCGAGGTGCTTGCGTCCAAGGGCATATTGAAGGGAGCTACTGATAACGAATACTACCCATCCATAAATATTACCAGGGCGGAATTCCTGTACTCCCTTGTAAGAACCCTGGGTGTTGATGCCAGGGCTGAAGGTAACTTCGATGACATAAGCAGTGATGCCTATTACTGCAAGGAAATAGCCATAGCCAAAAAGCTCGGTATCACCAGCGGCACGGGAAACAACAAATTCAGTCCCGATGCAAGCGTTACGAGGCAGGATATGATGGTATTGACCGAGAGAGTCTTAAGAATGCTGAATAGACTAAAAGCACAGGCATCTGCTTCGGAGTTGGACACATTTGCCGACAAAGCCCTTGTGGCAGACTATGCCGCAGACAGCATTGCAGCACTTGTGAAGGAAGGATTGATTGTGGGCAACGGCGGTAAGGTCGATCCCATGGGCAATACCACAAGAGCAGAAGCAGCCGTGTTTCTGTACAGGATATACAACAAATACTAAGATATACAGGGTATGGTTCTCCGTTTGTTAATGCCCCGCCGGCATAAGAGGATACCGGCAGGGTAATTTTTTGCACTGCAGACAAAACCCTGTCCCCTTGTCCGGTCGTATCCCAATTTTCTTTATGGTTTAAACAAGAAATGGTCCCCTGTTACGCATGTTTAATTTTTAGTAATCAGTAAATAATAATGGGAGTATTAAAAGGAGGGTAAAATGAAATGGTTAATGCAGCAAAAAGTAAGATTTCATCAGCTGAACTGGGTACATTATGGATGACATATCAGGTAGAATCATTAATGGATGTGTTTATCAAAAGGTTTTCTTATGATACCGACGATAATAAAGCCAAGAGAATACTGGACAATTACATAAAAGAGAACGAAAAGCTGCTTTCTGAAATCAGGAAAATCTTCAACAAAGAGAAAGCAGTTATTCCGCAAGCATTTAGCGATAAGGATATTTTTAAGGATGCGCCAAGCTTATTTGATTATATATTTCATATAATGTTTCTTCGCATAATGATGAGGATAAGTTTGGGAGTTAGTGCAATTCATTTTAGTATGTCTTATAGGAACGATGTAAGGGAGTTCTATAAAAATGCCATTAAGATCTTGCAGGATACATACGGCACATGTACTGATTATCTCACTGAGCAAGGTGTTCTGGCAAAACCTCCTTATATGACTATGCCAAAAGAAGTAGAATTTATTGAGGAAAAAAAATATATGAGCGGAGTACAGCTATTTGGAAATAAACGAGCTTTAAATACCATTGAAATAGCATTTCTTTTTCAAATATTAGAAGTAAATGTTTTCGGAATGCAGTTAATGACAGGTTTTGCTCAGGTTGCGAAGGAAAAAGAGGTCAGGGAATATTTTATTAAAGGAAAAGAGCTGGCGAAAAAAATAGTTAGTAATATGAACAGTATCATTTTACAAAGTGATATTCAACCACCGAGCACATGGGCAGGCAAAGCAACGGATTCCGTAATACCGCCCTTTTCAGATAAAATTATGATGTACTGTACAAATATTATGGCAAGTTCTGCTTTGGGGAATAATGCATTGGGTATGTCTTTCAGTATGCGAAGTGATCTTCCGGCTAAACTTGCAGTTATCTCAAAGGATACATTGGATTTGGCAAGGGAAGGCGGTAAATTGATGATTAAACATAAATGGCTGGAGGAGCCTCCGCAAATGGAGGATAGAAACATGTTAATACAAACGAAGTAGTTCAATTCATCAGGAGCTGCCATGCTGGATTTGAAGCTGGGCACTATAGCTTTGGGCATCTATAACTTGTTCGAATGTCGGAGATTGATTCATTTATAGCAAGCATCCTTTCCAAATAGAACAAAGAACCATCCCCTGCTCTATGTTCTACGAAAGCTCTTCCTATACTTATAATCTGCAATATTTAGCTCATAATACTCATATAAAGAAAAAATCAGGATAGAAATACAGGTGCAGCCCGGAAGTTAATAACACGTATCATTAATGGAGTATAAATTTCACTTATATGCCAATTCTAGTCCTAAGGCTGCATAATCTGGAGTAATGATATGCAAAGGAAAATGAACCAAAGCTCCCGGCGAAAAATTGCCAATGTTGGTATAGTGGGTACCACACAACTGCACTTAAGGAATCCCTTTGTTATTGCCGGCTGGTCGCTTCTCTTTCCGGGCATGGGACATCTTTTACTTTCAATATATCTAAGGGGATTTCTTTTATTTGTGTGGGAAGTTTTTATCAATTATAAGGCGGGTATTAATTATGCCATTTTTTATTCTTTTATAGGCAGGTTTGATGCTGCCAAGGAAGTATTGAACGTCCGTTGGACACTTTTATATCTTCCTTTGTATTTTTTTACTATCTGGGACAGCTACAGGATAGCGGTTGATATTAACCATAAATATATTCTGGCTGTCAGGGAGGATGCTCCAATACAGACCTTTACGATAAGCGCCATGGGAACAAACTATCTGGACAAGAGAATACCCTTTAATGCTTTTATGTGGTCGGCATTAATGCCGGGAGCCGGTCAGTTATATAATCACCGGATTATTGCGGCAGCTTTCTTATTAATCTGGTGGATAGCTATAGTTTATTATTCAAATCTGTTAACGGGAATACAAATGACACTGACGGGGCATTATGAACAGGTGAAGGATATTGTGAATATGCATTGGGTTTTGAACATTCCATCGGTTTACTGTTTCGCCATGTATGATGCATACGCCAATACGGTGGAAAACAATAAACTGTTCGATTGGGAACAGGGTAAGTTTTTCAGAAGGCACTACCAGGACAAGAATTTCAATATTCCGATAAAAACCAAAGGAACAAAGGGTGATTCTATGTATGTTTTTTCTGTCTTTGAACATACAGAATACCTGGAGCTGGCCATTACCGGTCTTCAGATGAAGGGAGTTAAAAAAGAGCATATACTGGCAGTCCCCATGGATAAAAAGGCAGAGCAAAGAAAGCTCTTTGACACGCTGCACAGTTCAGACGGGTTGAGCTTGCTGGACGTTCCCATGCTTCTGGGGACGCTGTCTTCGGTTTTTGGAGCGATATACGGTTTCATATTAACCTGGGGGCCTTTAATCTGGGGTTTGATAGGGTTTGCTGCGGGGTTTATACTTGGATTAATAATCAAGCTTATTAGTCAGAGGAAATACTTAAACCGTTCAAATGGCAAAAGAGAGCCTGAAACAATCCTTGTAATAGAGTGCCTTGAAGAACAGGCAGATATGGTTAAAGACATACTCTGGGACCACTTTGCGTTGGGTGTCAGCAAGCTGAGCTTGAATTAACTGCAATGCCGGGCTCCCTGTTTGCAGTATCATGGTATAAGTAAGGAGGAGCAGTCTGATATGATGGTTGCTACCATTATATCGAATTTGTCCATCGGTTACCTTATTCTCAAAAGGTACTTTAATATGAAAATCCAAAAGCAATAATAGATCTGAACCCTGTATTGGTATCACCGGCTTTTTTTATTATTAACTGATGTTTCCAGTATC
>JAENYX010000050.1:14624-19161 GCA_016841565.1 Clostridium thermobutyricum
AACCCTGTATTGGTATCACCGGCTTTTTTTATTATTAACTGATGTTTCCAGTATCAGTTAATCGGTTTTTCCAACCTGAAATACCAGGTATAGAATTTCCGCGAGAGATAAAAGGTGATAAAAAGTGTTATCCAGGTTATATACCATGTCCAGTGAATGTACTCCAGAATATCTGTATACCTTTCAACAACTACTTCAAGAACAGTCATTATGCTGCAGAAATAGAAGTAATGCATAAACTCACGCGCCCTGCCCTTTCCTTCGGGATAATAAAGATTGAATACAACACTAATTGCGGGATAGAAAAAATACTCAAAATCAAAGCTTGTTTTGGTGGCATTCGCAAACAGCCTGACACGGTATTCAATTAACCCGAATTGAACAACAGTTAACCCCAATACCCAGGTCATAAACTGTTTGAAAAAGAAGATCATAATTGCCTGACGGAGTTTGTCCCTCGGGACAAGAATAAGCAGCATAAGCGTTGTTAATATCCATATGGACGCTAATATAATTACTTCCTTACTCACATTTGACACTTCCTTCAATATGCAAATAAATCATGATAAGTATATGGTAAGCAGGCGACTGGCAGGCCTTTCATGTTATATATTATTGCCGCAAATATGAATTATATGATAATGAAATAACCAGAGGTAACCAGGGGGACGGTTCTTGTGGTTAATACACCCCCATAGCTGTGATACGGTTAGCCATGGTGGTGTATTTTATGCCTGGAATAGCAAGAAAGAAAAGCGAAAGAGGATGGAAATAATTCAAGCCTGACCCCATGGATCACAGATATACTGTTATCTTAGCCTAATGAAATGATATAACAAAAGGAAAGGTTTTATACCTTTTCTTACATTTTGCTTATAGAAGGATGTACCTTGACATCGGGATAGCATCTTTAAGGTTCACTTCTTTGAAAATTGAACCTTTTCCACTTTAATTATAACATATAAAAAAATGTAAATGCAGACTGTTTCTTCTCATTTGCCAGTGTTATAATGCAATAGCACGTTAATGGTTATAAACAACCACTGGAAAGAAAGCTGACGTGATATATAGAATATTTGAAAAAGGTACATTATAGATATGCTGGTACAATACTCCGATAGATGGTTTCAGTCCGAAGGATGTAATCAAAATTACCAACGAAGGAATTGCCAAAGGAGGTAAACATATGAGTTCCTATGTGCTTGGCTTTCAGGATATTGACAAAACAAAAATAATGGCTTTCGGGGGTAAAGGCGCCAATTTGGGGGAACTTTCTAAGATTAAAGGAATACGCGTACCGGATGGCTTTTGTATTTCTACTGAAGCCTTTAAAAGAATCATTGGGGAAACGCCATCGGTTAACCAATTACTTGAAAAGTTATCGCTTCTAAAGGTGGAAGACCGGGATAAAATCGGTAAGCTTTGCGGTGAGATTCGCTTACGTATCGAAGGAATAGCCATCCCCCAAGACATTAATGAAGAAATCACCCGCCATCTCTTCAGGCTTGGAGAAAATGAGCCTTACGCAGTACGATCCAGCGCAACTGCAGAGGATTTACCGACGGCCTCCTTTGCAGGTCAGCAAGATACGTATCTGAACATTATCGGAAAGGAGGCAATTCTAAAGCACATCAGCAAGTGCTGGGCATCGCTGTTTGCCAAGAGGGCGGTAATCTACCGCCTTCAAAACGGCTTGGACTACCGTAGAGTCTACATGTCTGTGGTTGTTCAGAAGATGGTCTTCCCGCAGGCGGCAGGAATTTTGTTTACTGCCGATCCCGTCACTTCCAATAGGAAAGTAGTGTCCATTGATGCCGGCTTTGGGCTTGGTGAGTCCTTGGTTTCCGGCCTGGTAAATGCTGATGTCTATAAAGTGCGTAACGGCAGGATTATCCATAAGAAGGTATCCGCCAAGAAGCGGGCTACATATGCCTTAAAGAAAAGCGGTACGAAAGAACAGGAGATAGAGCCTGAGCGGCAGGAAGCCCGAGCGCTGACGGATGGTCAGATTTTGCAGCTAGAGCGCATGGGCAGAAAGATTGAAGAACACTTCGGGTGCCCCCAGGACATTGAATGGTGTCTGGCTGATGATACATTTTATATTGTCCAGAGTCGGCCAATCACCACTTTATACCCTATCCCTGAAGTAAAGGACCAGGAGAAAAATCACGTTTACGTATCTGTTGGTCACCAGCAAATGATGACTGACTCCATAAAACCACTGGGATTGTCTTTTTTCCTGTTAACGACTAATGCACCCATGCGTAAAGCCGGTGGAAGGTTGTTTGTTGATGTTACACATATGCTGGCTTCACCTGACAGTAGAGAGACTTTATTAAACACCATGGGACAACACGATCCGCTCATGAAAGACGCACTCATGACCATAATAGAGCGGGGAGATTTTATAAAACCGTTACCAGATGATAATAAAGAATCGAGTCCCGGTAAAAGCAATAAAGTTATGTTGCCTGCGGGTTTTAAAGCACAAATTGAAGACCATCCGACAATCGTTTCTGATTTGATTAAGCGTAGTAAAACATCCATAGAAGAATTAAAACATAAAATCCAAAGGAAATCAGGACCGGAGTTATTTAATTTTATCCTGGAAGATATCCAGGAATTAAAGAGGATTTTGTTTGACCCACAAAGTTCGGGTGTGTTTATGGCTGCTATAAATGCTTCTACATGGATCAATGAAAAAATGGAGAAATGGTTGGGCGAAAAAAACGTAGCAGATACGCTTTCTCAATCTGTAGCAAACAATATCACTTCGGAAATGGGTTTGGAGCTGCTGGGTGTCGCAGATGCCATTCGTTCTTATCCGGAAGTAATTGAATATTTACAGCATGTAAAAGACGATAACTTCCTTGAGGAAATAGTCAAGATTGATGGTGGACAGGAGACCCGGGAAGCAATCCTGTCTTATCTCAGCAAATACGGAATGCGATGTAGTGGAGAAATCGATATTACTAAACCCCGTTGGAGCGAAAAACCGACAACCCTTGTTCCCATGATTTTAGGCAACATCAAAAATTTTGAGCCTAACGCCGGCAAACGGATATTTGAGCAAGGGCGACAGGAGGCTTTGAAAAAAGAACAAGAGCTGTTAAATGGGTTGAAGCAATTGCCGGACGAGGAACAAAAGATAAAAGAAACAAAACAAAAGATTGGCCTAATCCGGAATTTCAGCGGGTATCGTGAATATCCCAAATACGGTATGATTAACCGCTACTTCGTTTATAAGCAGGCTTTACTGAAAGAAGCCGAACGACTCGTACAAGCCAATGTTATTCATGAAAAAGAAGATATATACTATCTCACTTTTGAAGAACTTGGCGAAGTTGTACGCACAAGTAAACTGGATTACTCGATCATAAGCCTTCGAAAAGACGAGTACAGATTATATGAAAAACTAACTCCTCCACGGGTTATCACCTCTGACGGTGAAACACTCTCCGGCCAGTACAAACGGGAAAATCTCCCGGCGGGAGCTATTGCGGGTCTGGCTGTTTCTTCCGGAGTTGTAGAGGGACGGGCACGTGTCATCTTAGACATGGAAGATGCCAGTCTGGAAGAAGGAGATATATTAGTCACCTCCTTTACCGACCCTAGCTGGACACCATTGTTTGTATCAATAAAAGGCCTGGTAACCGAAGTTGGCGGACTGATGACCCACGGAGCAGTTATCGTCCGCGAATATGGCTTGCCGGCAGTAGTCGGTGTGATGAACGCTACCAGGCTGATCAAAGACGGACAACGAATCCGGATAAACGGAACTGAAGGGTATGTGGAAATATTAGGGTAGATTCTAGATTAAGAAACCAAGAAGAACCAAGGGGACGGTTCCTGCGGTTTTATGCGAGATGCTTCTCATTTTTTGTATGATGTGTTATAATACAAACATGAGAGGTATCTCACATCATTTGATTGGAGGTGTGATTGTGCCAAAGGAAACATTTCACAACCTGAAGAACGAAAAGAAACAGCGGATATTTGAGGCGGCGGTTTGCGAATTTGCATCCCGCAAATTCAGCGAGGCGTCCCTTAATCAAATTGTCAAGGCGGCCAAGATACCATGGGGCAGCTTCTATCAATACTTTGATGGGAAAGAAGACCTTTATCTCTATATTATAAAGGAAACATCAAGAGATAAATGGGATGCGCTGGAACAAGCAGGCGTAGAGGATATCGACAAAGATTTTTTTGACACAATCCGGGAAAAAGTCGTAGCGCTGTTTGAATTGGGAAAACGTAATCCGGATTATGCGCAGATTGCCCTGTTCCGAGAAATGGATGACAATGAATTCATTAAAAAACTGCGTGGAGATTCAACCAAACGCTGGAAAGACATTATTGAACGCGATAAGAAGCGCGGGCTTATAAAGCCGGAAATAGATGCTGATGTAATGATAGACATGTTTTATAATTTTGTTTTGCTGAATTTTTACCGGGTGGGCCCGGATGAAGAAAAATTCCTGACCACGCTGGATAAGGCCATCAAAATCATGCGAGAAGGAGTAATGGAGGGATAACA
>JAENYX010000051.1 GCA_016841565.1 Clostridium thermobutyricum
AGTTTTCATCCTTCTATGATTCAAAGAAAAATATACATGACATTGGCTTATTTGCCATTAGGATTAGATGGTTTTATTATATTCATTAATCCTTCCATAGCCCTTGAAGCCTTTAATGCATTTAGGAGTAAAGACAGGCAAAAAAATTTGGATAGGCAACGATGGAGCGGTGTAATATTCTTATTAATCGCAGTGATTAATATTGTAAAGGCTTGGTTGTAAATGTTTAAAACTCCTTAAGGAATTTTTAGGCGCTTAGAATATTTATTAATAAATAACGACACTATTATTTAACACAGCCTAAATATAAATATGAATCCGTATTTCAGTTCAAAAATATACCATCGCAATTATGTAGTTTAATAAGCTAACGAGCAAGCCTTCATACTCAAATACGTCCTTTGTCCAAAGTTCTGAATAAGGGTTGGCATGTCTAAGACAGACAGAAGAACCGTTTTAGTCCCCGTGTCTATTTTCTGATTTTGTTGAAATCACGAACAGTCTGTTCCAGTTGATTGATGTTTTCCCTTAAGGAATCAATTCTTTTTTCAAATCTTATTAAAAGGTATATTGCTACAGCGATGGGAAAGCCGATATTACCGATTACATTCGACCATTCGTTAATATCATTCATGTTCTCATCTCCAGACTATTTATTAATTTATTTTAAGCAGTCTTTCTTGTGTCGGAGGCATGCTGTCTCTTATATATATAAAAGACATCCGGCGTTAAAAATGTAACCCCAAAAAAGAAAAAAATCCCCAAAACTTTGGGGATTTTCAATTCTCTTATTTTTTGCGTTTTTCAAAGTGCCGATACAACTCCTTTTTTCCCCAGTTTGTGTTCGGTTGGAAACGTTGTATAGCTTCGAACAGCTCTGCAATCAGTTCCTGCTTGGCATCTTCGCGGTATTGTATGTTCATTTTCCTGGCCATTTTGAAGATAATGGGCTTGAAGCGCTGGTATAGTTCTTCCAAATCTTCAGGGTTTCCCTTTTTAGCCCGTTCAATCAGCCGGGTCAACCCTTCAATGTTTCTTTTTTGTTTCATGAGCAGTTAATGAATTTGCGCAGTTTATCCAGCGCAATTTTTTTTCTTTTTTGAACGGTTTTTCTGGACACATGCAGTTCTTTGCATAGTTGTGATATCTGTTTTTGCTTCCAGAATAGTTCAACAATCATCTGTGCTTCTTTCGGCTTCAAGCTCTCCATTGCCTGGTGCAGAAGCAGTTTGTCAACAATTAAGCCATCAAAACAGGCAGAGTCATCAATAAGCTTATCTATTACCTCTTCAGAATTGGCGGAGCAGTGCACCGGCTTATTCAAAACAAGCTGTTCCTGTTCCCTTACGGTATTCCACTTTTGAGCTATTCTTGCGGCTCTACCCCTTAAACGGGCCTGAATGTAAACAACAGCAGCGGCGTCCGACCAATTTTCCTCCTTCCCTTCCATTTTAGCCCCTCCTCATCAAATTAATTTGGCTTTCCACGCCTGCTTTAATTATATCCCGTCCCAACTCATATCAATTATGCACTAGCCCATTGGAAACACCTCCTTTTCCATAGTCTCTTTTATTCTTTACAGAGGCAAGGCAGGAAGATATAATAGGAATAACTCCCATCCTGTCTCTGACAGGTAAAGGGTGGATCCCTGCCAATGACTGGTCCCGGCAAAGGCTTGTACATTGGCAGGGATGTTTGTTATTCTATTGCTGCCTTGCGTGTGGCTGCTCGTTAACAAAAAGGCTCACTAATGCCTTTACGCAAAGCACGAGTGAGCCTGGTAGGCTTGTTCTGGCAACCCGGCTATCGTAGCGATTCTGGTGTCCGCTGTAGACCCGTGGCTTTGCGTCCCTACTTTTCAGTAGGTTTGCCTTTGAATAAACTGTTTTTGCTACACCATTATATCTCATTCAATGGCTAAAATTTGTTGAATCCTGCTACACTAATTATTACTTCATCCTATTGTATTTAAGCCACATGTATATATGCTTGCAAGCATGAAAAAGCTTGCTATAAGGCCCAGGGAAAGGATCTGTAGGACCAGGATCGGACAAACTATAAGTTCCTTTTGTGCTTATAAGACGTTTTTGGCATCAAAATGTTCCAATATTTTCAAAATCCTTCATTAATATATTGGTGAAGGATAAGTATGAATTACCTGGGGTTGGTACCGCAGATTTATTCTTGGGATAACAAGTATTATGAGAAAGTGTATTATAACGGCCGAAAAAGGAATAGCCGGACCAGGATTGAATGAACTATCACTTCCCGTTATATTTTTGACAAATGCCAAATAAACATATATAATGAATAAAACTTATTGCATTTGAACTATGCTATAAGCTGAGCAGGCCATGGATCGACTTGGGTTCATGGAGCCGGGCCCAAAACGGCAGCAGATGAATTATGAACACATCTGTGGGACAGCAATATTCCACAGATGTGTTTTTATACTTTTACAAGAACGTAAGGCAAAAAAGGTTAATTTATATGCCAAAGAGCAATATAAAACCGGAGGGGTTATTTTGATAAAGCTAATAATCAGAAAGTTTGTTAAGGACTACCAAAATACATCCGACATATATGTAAGAGAGTCCTATGGTGTATTATCCGGGGTACTTGGTATAGCGTGCAATTTAATTTTATTTGCAGTTAAATTGGCGGTAGGACTTTTTATTGACAGTATTGCGGTGATTTCGGATGCCTTTAATAACCTGAGTGATTTAGGCTCATCATTAATTACCATATTCGGGGCAAAGCTGAGCAGCAGGCCGCCCGATAAAGAGCATCCCTATGGTCATGGAAGATTTGAATATGTAGCATCCCTGGTGATGTCTTTTATTATTTTTGCGGTTGGACTACAGGTGCTGAGAAGCTCTTTTGATAAAATTATTGCACCGGAAGCAGTGCTTTTTAGCCCTGTATCTATGGCAATTCTGCTTATCTCCATTTCAATAAAAATATGGATGTTTTTCTATAACAAATATATAGCAAGGGCGATAAATTCAAGTATCAACAGGGCGGCAGCCAGGGACAGCTTAAATGACGCTGCTGCTACCGGTGCGGTAATAGCAGGAACCGTACTGGGAAGGTATGTCAGCTTCCCTGTAGACGGGTTGCTGGGCCTTATTATTTCACTTCTGATTATTTACTCAGGGTTTGGTATTGCAAAGGATTCGGTGAATTTGCTTCTTGGCCCCTCCCCGGATCCCCAGCTTATAAACGATATTAATTCATTGGTTCTTAAAGGCAAAAATATAAAGGGTGTCCATGATCTGATAATCCATGATTATGGTCCCGGGCGGGTAATTGCGTCAATACACGCAGAGGTTTCGGAGGATCTAAGCATCACCGATATCCATTCCGAGATAGATGAAATTGAACAAAAAATCCAAAACCAATTCGGGATTAATATGGTAATCCATATGGACCCTGTTAAGGGTAATACTGAAAATACCCATGTGGGTACTGATACGCTGGAATGATTGGGTAAAGGCTCTTTTAATTGATATTAAGGAGTATATACCTTTATAATATAATCATACTAAATATGCTTATTGAGGTGAAGCTATGGATTTCAGACAGCTTGAGTCTTTTGTGGCGATAGCTAAATACGGCAGTTTTACCAGGGCTGCCCAAGAGCTGTATCTGACCCAGCCTACCCTGACCGGGCACATCCAGTCCATGGAAAACCAGCTGGGGACGGTTTTGTTCAACAGGTGTGGCAAGGCCGTAACTCTGACCCAGGCCGGACAGATTTTGTACAACCATGCGGTGAATATTCTAAATATGAGGGAGCAGGCCTTGTATTCCATGGCCCGGTATGAGGGCAGGCTGGAGGGAGAGCTTGCCATAGCATCCAGCACTGTTCCCCAGAAATACCTGCTTCCCGGACTGTTAACCGGCTTTAACCGTGAATATCCCGGAATAAGATTTGTATTGAAGCAGTTTGACAGCAGAGGGGTCATTGACGCCATTGTTTCGGGTGGTATGGACTTTGGCTTCGTAGGCACCGGTACGCCCTACCCGGGGCTTGAGATGCAAAAGCTTTGTGAGGACCGCCTTATACTTATCACATCGGTACAGGGGAAATTTGAAGGTTTTAGTGGTGCTTCAGTTACCTGGGATGAGATTAAGGATGAAAGGTTCATCCTGAGGGAAGAGGGATCGGGGACAAGGGATCTGTTTATAAACGGTCTTAGGGGTATGGGCATAGATATAAACAACCTGAAGGTGATTGCTAATATAGAAAACCCTGATACAATAAAACAATGTGTACGAAAAGGATTGGGCGTTGCCATAGTATCCGAAAGGTCGGCGGAGGAAGAAATCCGCCTGGGTTTGCTAAAGGGTTATTACATATCCGACCTTGACCTTAGGCGGGATTTTTATTTCATAAGCCACAAAAACAGGGTTCTAAGCCCGGCCACAAGGGCCTTTAAGGAATTTACCTTACAGTACACCGGAGATCTTTAAGTATTCTGCTTACCGAAGTTATGGTTGTTTTTATATCTTCCTTTGTATTGAAATGTCCCGGGCAAAATCTTACGGTGCCCTGGGGGAAGGTGCCCAGTGTCCTGTGGGCGGAAGGGGCGCAGTGAAGACCGCACCGGGTTTTGATGCCATAGTATTTATCAAGGCGGTGCGCCACTTCGGCGTTGTCTAAGCCCTCAAAGTCGGCCGATACCACCGCTGTTCGGCCGTTTGTCTCCTTTAGTCCGGCAATATGCGCACCCTTAATGCTACAAAGGCCCTCAAGCAGCATTTCTGTAAGTTCAAGTTCCTTTTCTCTTATGGCGTCTATTCCAATTTGCTCTATATACCTAAGAGCGGCATTCAGGCCGTATATTCCCGGCAGATTCATGGTGCCGGCTTCAAATTTGTCCGGCATATAGGGAGGTTGCTCTTCGTATTCAGACAGGCTTCCGGTACCGCCGCTGATTAGGGAATCTATCGACTGGGCTATTTCATGGCTTATTAAAAACCCTCCCGTACCTTGGGGTCCCAAAAGGCCCTTATGCCCGGTAAAGGCTATTGCGTCGGCCTTTATTTTCTTGAAATCCATGTCTAAAATCCCCGCCGTCTGGGCGGTATCTATTATAAATATAATGCCCTTTTTTTCACAGAATCTTCCGATTTCCTCTACCGGCAGTATTGTGCCGCATACGTTGGATGCATGGGTTACCACAACAACCTTTGTGTTTTGTTTAATGTGGCTATAAAGGTCGGAGGGGTCAAGCCTTCCCGTTGCATCACACATGGCCCTTGAAAACTCCACACCCTTTTCCTTAAGCTGCATAAGGGGGCGCATTACTGCGTTATGCTCCATCGAGGACACTATACAGTGGTCCCCTGGATTTAACAGGCCCTTTAGCAGGAAATTGAGCCCATAGGTAATATTCATGGTGAATATTATGTTTTCGCTGAGTTCGAAGTTAAACAGACGGCCCAGCATCTCCCTTGTCTCGAACACAACTTCTTCCGCGGCCAGCGAACCGGTATAGCCGCTGCGGTTGACGTTGCTGCCAATATCGTCAATAAAGCGCTTTACCGCATCTCCCACCCCCGGTGCCTTTGGGTAGGAAGTAGCACCGTTGTCCAGGTATATTATCTTCAATTAAAACCACCTCCGTATATACAATGCGTTAAAAATATTACTTTCTTTCATTTGTCATTCTGAGGGCCAAGCCCGAAGAATCCCATCCTGTCGTCCTGAGGGTGAAGCCCGAAGAATCTTACTTGGGAATAGATCCTTCGCTATCGCTCAGGATGACACGTATGAGGATGTAAAAACTTGAGTGCATTATATCTAATTGTACACTAACTTCTCCCTGGTAAATAATAGATTATTCCTATATGGACGGGGCCGTTATAGGAAAACCCGATTGTACACCGCGAGACACCGTTAATATAATAACAGGAGAGGAGACAAACATAAGATCCTTCGCTTCGCTCAGGATGACACCAGTTTCAAATACGTTCTATATAGCTGGAGGTTTGGATGGACTGTTGGGGGTTATCGCAAGCTGAGCTAATATTACGGGAGGAGGGAACCAATGTGAGCGGCAAGAAAGGTATCATACTTACCGGTGTCATTGTAGGGTTACTGGCAGTGGCGCTTGTGAGATTCGGAAACCCCGTCAACATGGGAATTTGTATTGTATGCTTTATCAGGGATACGGCAGGGGGCCTGGGGCTGCACAGGGCGAGAGTGGTCCAGTACATAAGGCCGGAAATAATAGGCATGGCCCTTGGGGCCTTCATTATTGCACTAAAAAGCGGGGACTTTAATGCCCGCGGCGGGTCGTCGCCCTTTACCCGTTTTATCCTGGGGGTCTTTGTGGTTATTGGGGCGTTGATGTTTTTGGGATGCCCCTTAAGGATGGTGCTTAGGCTTGCAGGAGGGGACCTTAACGCATTAATGGGTCTGGCAGGATTTGCGGCAGGCATATATATAGGCGTATTGTTCTTAAACAGTGGTTTTACGCTGAAGAGGACCTATTCCCTGCAAAGAACCGAAGGTTATCTGTTTCCGGCGGTCCAGTTAATGCTGCTGTTGCTTCTGCTTGTAAGGCCGGCCTTTATACTGTTTAGCACCGAAGGACCGGGGGCTGCCCATGCGCCGGTAATTATCTCGCTGGCGGCGGGCCTTATAATCGGGATAGCCGCCCAGAGGACCAGGCTCTGTATGGTGGGCGGCATAAGGGATTTTATAATGTTTAGGGATACGCACCTAATATCCGGGTTTGCAGCCATCCTTGTTGTGGCTTTTATAGGCAGTCTCGTCACGGGCACCTTCAACCTGGGCTTTGAAGGACAGCCGGTTGCCCATGCCGACGGGCTGTGGAATTTCCTTGGCATGGTGCTGGCGGGGCTGGGCTCTGTACTGCTGGGAGGATGTCCCATGAGGCAGATAATCCTTGGGGCGGAAGGAAATATTGACTCGGTTGTTACCTTTATGGGTATGCTTGTTGGAGCCGCTTTTTCGCATAACTTCGGGCTGGCCGCATCGGGCAGCGGCCCTTCCGCCAACGGGCGGGTTGCGGTCGTTATTGGCCTTGCGGCGGTTCTTATAATAGGCTTAATGAATACCGACAGGGCGGCAGAGGTTAAAATGAAAGGAGATGTCAGCATTGACGCTTAAAAAAGTGGATGCAAGGGGAAGGTCTTGCCCCGAACCGGTGTTATTGACAAAGAAAGCGATAGACCAGTCTCCGGAAGGGGTGCTGGTTTTGGTGGATAATACAACGGCCAGTGAGAATGTGAAAAGATTTGCAGGAAACCTGGGTTACAAGGTGGAAATAGTAAGGGACGGGCAGGACTGCGTATTAACAATAAGCAGGTGACGTATATGGACTATATAGCCACGTTCTTTACCCATTCGGGGGCTGTCAAATACAAAAAATACATGACCAAGCTGGGCGTTGATATTGAACTCCTTCCGGTGCCGCGGCGTCTTAGTTCCGACTGCGGGATAGGGGCACGCTTTTCGACATCCCGGGATATAGGGGGATTTATCAGCGAGGATATTGATAAGCTGTTTGCGGTGGGAAAGGACGGGGAGAGGCTAATATTCAGATCGGAGAACTTATAAATACCGGAAACAGGAAAGGGGCGCTTCAGAGGGCGAATAAATGTACTTTGAAGCGTTTTTTTAAATTCTGACCAGGCCAGGTAATAGGGGCATTGTGGGGTTGCTTGAGAATTCCTCCCGCCTGTCTTTGAATCTATTGGTATATGTGGTAGAATAATTACCATAATATCTGAAAAAACCATGGAAATCCATACAGGACGGAGGCGGAAACAATGAAAATACTCTATGAAGGCAAAACAAAAACGGTGTTTGAAGCAGAGGATGGAAACGTACTATTTAAGTTTAAGGATGACGTGACGGGGGAGGGGGATGTAATAGACCCCGGCGCCAATTCCATAATAGGTAAGGTGGAAGGAAAAGGCAACGCATCGCTAAAGCTTAGCAGACATTTTTTTGAACTGCTGGAGAAGGAAGGGATTCCTAGCCACTATATCCATGCCGATACCAATAAAAATACCATGCTGGTTAAGAAGGCCGTTACCTTTGGAGACGGGCTGGAATTCATATGCCGCCGGAAAGCGGCCGGCAGCTTTGTAAGAAGATATGGCAGGTACATAAAGGAAGGCACGCCTTTGGATTATCTGGTGGAGATTACCCTTAAAGACGATGAAAGGGGAGACCCCCTGGTCAATGAGGACAGCCTGCGCCAGCTGGGGCTGATGACTGCAGAAGAAATAGAATTCGCGGTGGACCTTACCAAAAAGGTTACAGCACTTGTGGAGAAAGAACTGGAGCGGTTTGACCTTGAGTTTATAGATATAAAGTTTGAATTCGGCAGGGTGGATGGCAAAATAGTGGTCATAGATGAGATTTCCGGGGATAATATGAGGGTGAAAAGGGACGGCAGGGGAATTGACCAAAAGGAGCTCTGCAGAATAATCTGTGGATGAACATTTGCGCAGCCCATCCTTAAGGGTGGGCTGCAAGTTGTTTTGACTGCATTTTTTATTTTTTTCTGTTAAAAAGCAGCAATACGCCCACTGCAATAAGAGCAACAGGGAAAACAGTTTCCCATCCCAGCCCGGTATATGCGTTTAAAAAGGCTATGGCTGAGTATCCTCCAAGGATACCGATGGGTATCAGCAAAGCCGCTTCCCTTTTGCCAAACAGATACAGCTGGAAAAGTCCTATGGCCACCCCAAGGGGAAAAGCCGGCCACAGGTATGCCATATTATGCCATCCCCAGATAATGTTTGCAAAAAAGACAAGTCCGTAAGTTGTCAGCATGCCGCCCGGCACAAGAAGGCCCGGGTCCCTGCCGCCGGTCAGATAGCCAATCTCAAAGGCCAGGCCCGGCACAAGGAGAAAGAGAGGCCATAGCTGAGACAGGTCTATATTTATCAAGTTCAGGTTGTTTAACAGAAGAACAAGGCCTATTAGGATAATCAGTGTCCCCAATATTGCTCTTGAGCTTTTCACTGGGATTCCTCCTTTCTTCCGGTTGCCCTGACTATTATCATAAGTCCCGCAATGATTAGAAGGACAGGCCAATATTTGCTGAAGTCAATCCAGTAAAACCACTTTTTAGCCAGCATCAGCCCTCCCAGGCATATAAGCAGGGTACCTGCGAGAAACCTGCTATTTTGGTTGCTGTCCGGAGATTCTTGGCAGTACTCTTCTTCTTTTAAGTCGGAGTTCTCCATTTTAGCCGATACAATTATTTCTTCTCCGGTATGCTCATTCTCCTTTCTATGGGTAAATGAGTCGGTTTTCCTTTCGGGAATAACAATAAGACATATAATGTATGCCATGACGCCAACTCCAATGTAAAGGGCAGAAATCACCCAAATCAGTCTTATTAGCGTGGGGTCTGTATTCAGGTATTCTGCAATACCTCCGCATACGCCTCCTATAACGGTATTTTTGCTGGAACGATATAATCGTTTATTCAATACAATTCCTCCAATCTATTACACAGCGACCAGGGATGGGTGACCGGTGGTGAATGGATATAAACCAGCAGTCGTGGAGAACCCATATGATCTTTGACCTGCTTTCCTGTTATATTATATTTTTCAAAGGCAATAATATCAACTATTTTGAATTCCGGCAGTGGATTTAGTTTTTATGGCAGGCGGTATAAGGTGGTTATTAATCCTATACCGACATCTGTGCTATATATCGGCCGGGCTGTATGGATAGAATAAAAAGTATTTTGACACTCTAAAAGTAGAGCGGTATAATATTCGTATACCCCATAAGGGTATATGATGGATATGATTGAAAGGACGGAGGATGGGAATAAAACAACTAAGGACCGACCGGAGGTGGTATGATGGAAAACGGCAATAATGGTTCAAGCTCTTATAGCAAAGTAACCTTCAGGGTTTCAGGGATGACGTGTGCCGCCTGCTCAAGCAGGATAGAAAAAAGGCTGGGAACCGTGAAGGGTGTACACAAGGCGGCGGTTAATCTGGCTGTGGAAAAGGCCACCGTGGAATACGACAGTTTACAGATTGACCCGGGCCGGCTGATAGAGATCATACGGGATACCGGATATGACGTGGTGCTGGACAGGGCCGAGTTAAGGCTCAAAGGTATGACCTGTGCCGCCTGCTCTGCAAGGCTGGAAAAGGTTTTAAACAAGCTGGACGGAGTGCTTAATGCTACCATCAATTTTGCCATGGAAACGGCGGTGGTGGAATACAATTCCCTGCAGATTACGGTGAGGGATATGATAGAGGCCGTACAAAGGGCAGGGTATGATGCCGAGGAAAAGAAACTGATTGATGAGGATTTGGAAAGGCACGAGCGGGAAAGGGAGGTTAGGCAGTTAAGGGGCTTATTTACCATGTCGGCTGTTCTCTCCTTTCCGCTGGTTGCAGCCATGATTTTTCACCTGATAGGAAGCCCCATAGAAATATTACACAATCCATGGGTGCAGCTATTGCTGGCAACGCCGGTGCAGTTTGTGGTGGGTTACAGATTCTACAAGGGAGCCTATCACGCCCTCAAGGGAGGCGGGGCCAATATGGACGTACTGGTTTCCATGGGAACCACTGCAGCTTACCTTTACAGCGTTTACAACGGGTTTATTGCCAGGGATGTTATGAACCTATACTTTGAGGCATCGGCTGTTGTCATTACTCTGATAATGCTGGGCAAATACCTTGAAGCGATAGCAAAGGGCAAGACCTCGGAAGCCATAAAGAAGCTTATGGGACTACAGGCAAGGACAGCAAGGGTTGTGAGGGACCGGGAGGAAATTGATATACCGATAGAAGAGGTGCTGGTGGACGATATAATTGTGGTAAGGCCGGGGGAAAAGATACCTGTGGACGGACAGGTTGTCGAAGGGCGTTCGTCGGTGGACGAATCAATGCTTACCGGGGAAAGCATACCGGTAGAGAAAAACCCGGGGGATCAGGTAATAGGAGCTACAATAAATAAAACCGGGTTGTTCAGATTTAAGGCTACCAAGATTGGCAGGGATACCGTACTTGCGCAGATTGTCCGTATGGTGGAAGAAGCACAGGGCTCCAAGGCTCCTATACAGAAACTGGCCGACAGGATATCCGGCGTATTTGTGCCCACGGTTATGGTCATTGCGGCTGTCACTCTGCTGCTGTGGTGGCTGGCCTTCAAAGACCTTAACGCAGGGATAATAAATGCGGTGGCCGTTCTGGTAATTGCCTGTCCCTGTGCCCTTGGTCTTGCTACTCCCACATCGGTAATGGTGGGTACAGGCAAGGGCGCCGAAAACGGAATATTGATAAAGGGCGGCGAATATCTGCAGAAGGCCCATGAAATTAATGCATTGATATTGGACAAAACAGGTACCATAACAAAGGGAGAACCGGAATTGACCGATGTGATAAGTGTCGGGCAGCTGTCGGAAGAGGAGATTTTGAGGTACGCTGCCGTAACCGAAAAAGGATCGGAACATCCTCTGGGTGAAGCCATAGTAAAGGGAGCGCGTGAAAAGGGCATCAGGCTGGGTGATGCCGGGATGTTCGAGGCCGTTCCCGGGCACGGGGTCAAAGCAACGGTTGAGGGGCAGGATGTCCTGCTGGGCAACCGGCGGCTGATGGAGCAGGCCGGCCTTGAAATTAAGCCGGTTGAAGATGCAATGCGGAGGCTGGAGGAAGAGGGAAAAACAGCAATGATACTGGCGGTGAATGAAAAAATGGCCGGCCTTGTGGCGGTGGCCGACACCGTTAAGGAGAATTCGGCGGAAGCAATTAAACAACTCAAGGATATGGGAATAGAGGTCTATATGATAACCGGGGACAATAAAAGCACTGCTGCTGCAATAGCCAAACAGGTGGGGATAGAAAAGGTCCTTGCCGAGGTGCTGCCCGAGCACAAGGCTGAAGAAGTGATGAAGCTTATAAAAGCCGGTAAGGTGACGGGAATGGTGGGGGACGGGATAAACGATGCTCCTGCGCTGGCTGCTGCGGATGTTGGCCTGGCCATAGGGACCGGTACTGATGTGGCCATGGAGGCTGCCGACATAACCCTGATGAGCGGTGACCTTATGGGCATTGTGCATGCCATAAGGCTGAGCCGTATGACCATGAGGAATATAAGGCAGAATCTTTTCTGGGCTTTCATATACAATACGGTAGGTATCCCTTTTGCGGCCCTGGGCTTCTTAAGCCCGGTCATAGCCGGAGCTGCCATGGCTTTCAGCTCGGTTTCGGTGGTATCCAATGCCTTAAGGCTAAGAAGGGTCAAGCTAAAGTAAAGACACGGGGACGGTTCTATTGTCTTCATGGGACGGAGAGATAATAAGAGGACCAATCTGTAGAATGTTCCTTATGGTCGGGGTATCCAGATCCCTTGCATGGGCCGGTAGGGTGGGAAGCAATGAACGGAAAGGAGGGATTACATGAAGACAAGTACACTTAATGTGGAAGGCATGAGCTGCAACCATTGCGTAATGGCCATTAAAAAGACGGTGTCGGCAATACAGGGCGTGGAAAGCGTTGACGTAAATCTTGAGGGCGGCACGGTTTTGGTACAACACGGTGAAGGTGTAAACATGGAGCAGCTAAAGGAAGCCATCCAGGGCGCAGGATATGATGTGAAAAATTAAGGAATGGCGACTGCGCTGCTATTAAGATAAAGGGACACACCTTAACATGGGACATTTTTTTGGCCAAGGTATGTCCCAGATTGACAAAAATCACAGATTATGAGGTGACAGGGAAGGGTTCTCTGCCACCTTTTCTATATAAGGTATTCGTCATTGGACAGTATCTAGTAACAATATAATGTATGAAGGAAAGCGGCTATGGTCTCCGCCTTACAACTACCAACTGCCGGCTGGAGCGGGGGAACCTTCAGTCAACAATTCCGTTGAGAAAAAAGAAGCAAGAGAACCGTCCCTGCGCTTCATATGCTTCTGTTTGATATGACAGGGTTGTCATTTTAGGTGAGGTGTGCTAATATGATATTAATGGAAACAGGAGATGATGATATGCCGAAAGATACCTTCGACAACCTCAGTGAAGAAAAGAAAAAAAGAATCTTTGATGCCGCCGTGGGTGAGTTTGCCCAGAGGCGCTTTAGTGAAGCGTCCATAAACCAGATAGTAAAAAATGCGGAGATATCCAGGGGCAGCTTTTATCAATATTTCAAAAACAAAGAGGACATTTATCTTTATGTCTTGAAGCAGATAGGCAAAGAAAAGCTTGACTTAATTGATTATATTGGAGAACAAAAACCGGATGCCGATTTTTTTGATGGTTTTATGCATATGACAAAGGCAGCCCTCGAGTGGAGCAGAACCAAACCAAAATACTACCGGGTAGCTATGCTGATGGAGTTTGACGACAGCCATTTCGTTTCGGAATTGCGCAAAGCGCTGCCGGAGGGCTTTTCAATGCTGCGGGGAATGATAGAGAAGGATATGCGGCTTGGCAGGATAAGGCCGGATATTGATCCCGGCCTGGTGGTGGATATTATTTATACATTGAATTTACACCTGCTAATACATTATTTTAAAACTGATGAGGAAAGCCAATTAATAAAAAAAATCGGTGAAGTTATAAATATACTAAAAGAAGGAATTGTCAACAGACAAGGTGACTGATGCCGGGCGGGGAAATGGATGTCAGGTTTTGTTTGAACTTGACAGGGAATATTTTGTTATGATATGAATGCTGCGGGGGGAGATTTGTATGAAAAAGGTACTGATAAGTACCGAGGATTTGGGCAAGACATACCATATGGGCGAGATATCGGTGGAGGCTTTGAGAGATGCCACTTTGGAGATTTATGAAGGCGAGTTCGTAGTAATCCTGGGGCCCAGCGGTTCGGGCAAAAGCACCCTGCTCAATATTATAGGAGGTATGGATACGCCCACCATGGGCAAGGTTCTGTTCAAGGGTCAGCAACTAAATGATTTCGATGATAATGCACTAACCAGGCACAGAAGAGAAAATATTGGATTTATATTTCAGTTTTATAACTTGCTTCCCAACCTGACGGCGCGGGAAAATGTGGAACTGGTCACCGATATGAGCAGCGACCCACTGGATGTTATCGAGGTATTGGATAAGGTAGGCCTTAAGGACAGGGCCGACCATTTTCCGTCCCAGATGAGCGGCGGCGAGCAGCAGAGGGTGGCGGTGGCCAGGGCGGTGGCAAAGAATCCCGAGATGCTTTTGTGCGACGAACCCACCGGTGCTCTGGATAACGCCACCGGCAGGGTTGTGCTCAGAGTCCTTAAAGAGATTAACGAAAGTCTGGGTAAAACAGTAGTGGTAATAACGCACAATGCAGTCATAGCCGAGATGGCAAACCGGGTACTGTACTTAAGCAACGGCAGGATTGCGAATATCAGGGTAATAGAAAACCCAATTGACCCCGAAAGGATTGAGTGGTAGTGAATAAGCTAAGGCTTATGACCCTCAGGGATATAAAGAGCAACAAGGGACAGTATATTGCAGTTATATTGGTGGTTGTAATAGGAATAGCCATGTATAACGCAACTTTGATGTCCTATGAAAACCTAAGCAATTCGGTCGAGTACTATTATGAAGAATACAACCTTCCTCACCTGTTTGTCAGACTTAACAAATCATCTGAGAGCGTGGTAAGGGTTGCTGAAGGGGTTGACGGTGTAACGTCTGCCCGGGGGAGACTGGTTTTGGATGTGCCGATGGAGGTGCCCGACTATGAAGGCAGGGTTCAGGCCAGGGTTGTGTCGGTACCACCTTCCAATAATGATGCTTTAAACAAGCTGTATTTAGAGGATGGCAGATATGTTTCGGGAAGCTACCGGGATACTGTCCTTGTTGAAAAGATGTTTATGGAATTTCACGGACTGGAGATTGGAAGCACCATATACCCGATTGTAGACGGTAAAAGGATAGAGCTTGAGGTGGGCGGAAAGGCGGTGAGCCCTGAACATATATATGTGATACCATCGGCCCAGGCCATGATGCCGGACAATGAGAGATTTACAATCCTGTTTTTGGAACATGGCTTTATGCAGCAGCTTTTCGGATATGATGGAATGGTCAATGAAGTGATAGTGGAAATAAAGGATGAGGATCGGGTCGAAGAGATTAAGAAAGAGCTTGAAGACAGGCTGAAGCACTATGGTTTAATATCAGTCACCGAAAGGGATGAAGAAGTAAGTTATGTGATGATGGAAAATGAACTGAACGGGCTGGAATCCATGGGCTCGGCGTATCCCGTTATATTTCTGACCATAGGTTCAATAGTAATATATATGCTTCTGTTAAGGTTGGTAGATAACCAGCGGTTGCAGATAGGGGTGCTTATGGCCCTTGGGTTTACCAAGAGAGCCATACTCTTTCACTATCTGGGATATGCACTGTTTGTGGGGTTTGTGGGTTCGGCGCTGGGGAGCCTTGCCGGGATAAAACTGGGTGGAGCCCTTACAAGATACTATCTGGTATTTTTCAACGTACCGGTGCTGCAAATAAAGACCTATGTGAGTGTTATTATAATCGGCATACTGATGAGCGTTGTATTCTGCGGTATTGCCGGGCTCAATGCCGCCAAAAGGGTTCTTAAAATCGCGCCGGCCGAGGCCATGAGGCCGGTGGCTCCCATTGAAGGTAAAAAGTGGTGGGGAGAAAGGATACTGCCATTTATAGGCAGTATGAAAATTTCCTGGCGGCTTACCTTCCGGAATATGTGGCGGAACAAGAAAAGGACTATTTTTACTGTGTCGGCAATCTCTATGACGGTGGGACTTATGATATCCATTCTTATGATGCTGGATTCGGTGGATTACCTCTTTGAAATGGCCTTTGGTGATGCTTTATCATATGACTATAAGGTGGCATTTACTACCGATGTGCACCAGGATATAGTCAATGACCTAAGCGAGTTTGAAGAGATTACCTACGTTGAGCCCATAGCCGAATATCCCTTCAGGCTCAAGAACGGATGGAGGGAAAAGAACACAATGATAATGGGTATCGAACGAAACTCGAGAGTATATCATCTGTCCGGCTTGAATGGCGGCAGGATAGACGTTCCCCGGGAAGGCATTTTGCTTACCGAGGGGCTTGCAGAATCCTTGGGAGTAAAACGTGGAGATATGCTTACAATTGAAGCCCTCAACAAGCCGGGGATTGAACGGCAGGTAACAGTAAAGGGTTTGGTGGAGGAGTATATGGGCGGCAGCGGTTTTATGGAGCTGGATGTGTTAAATGGAGTGCTGCAGGAGGGCTCTACCATAAACAACGCTTTGATAAACCTAAGGTACAACAGCGGTAACTTTGTCAGGGACATTGAAGGCATGGCCTATGTACAGAGCGTGAGGGAGCCGGATGATATGGTAAAGCAGTACAATGAGTATATGGGACTTATGTATGCATATATCGGAGTTATCATTACCCTAAGCTGTATAATGGGTTTTGCCATCATATACAACACCACAACCATAAGCATAATGGAAAGGAAACGAGAGCTTGCCTCCCTCAGGATTATGGGATTTACCAATAAAAAGGTATCAGAACTGATATTCAACGAAAACACGGCGGTTAGTGTAATGGGTCTGATTGTTGGTATGCCGCTGGGCAGATTTATGGGAGTACAGATGTTAAACTATGTACCCGAAGATATGATGAGCCTGCCGCTGGTGATATTCCCCAAGACCTATGTTTTGGCGGCGGTTACAGTTGCTTTGTTTGTGATACTGGCCCAGATGGCCAATATGCGAAGAATTTCCAGGATGGACCTGGTTGAGGTCATGAAGAGTAGAGAATAGGGGGTCGTTTTATGAAGATCAGGGTATTTGGCAAAATCAGAGAAGTGATAAGAAGGAAGAAAAAGGTATTCCTGATAGGGATACTGGCTGTTGTTCTTATATCCGCATTTTTATTTCAAAGCATGGGGAATGCGGTGGAGGTTGAGACCGCATTGCCGCTTGTCGGGGATATGAGAAATATAGTGGAGCAGACCGGAGATATTGAAGCCGGCCAAAAACAGGACATTTATGCCGTGTACGGAGGCCGTATCAAGAGCATACCGGTGGAGGTGGGTCAATCGGTAAAAGAAGGCCAGCCTTTAATTGAGTTTGACCTTGATGAACTCAATATAAGGCTTGACCAGGCCGAGGCACAGCTGGTGCTAATCGAGGGCAGCGCCGTAACCGGTGCTGAAGTCTCGGCGGCTTTGGCTGCCTTTGAGCAGGCAGCTGTTGGAAGGGACAGAGCCAAAAAAAGCCTTGACAGCTCTGCACCTCTCTTTGAGATGGGAGCAATTAGCGAATTCGATTATCAGCAGATAATGGACGCCTATGAAATCTCCGAGCTGCAGTTAAACGCGGCGGTGGCAGCTTTGGATGCGGCCAGAAAGGGTGAGACGTCGCAGCAGGCCTCCATGGCGGCGGCCCGGGCCGAAGTTTCGCTAATAAAGCGGCAGATTGGTGAGGCAAGCCCCCTTTCGGATATGGAGGGTGTCGTGCTTGAAATTGGTTTTGAAGAGGGCATGACGGTTCCTCCCGGCAGTCTTGTCCTGAGAATAGGAGATCCGGACGATTTGCAGGTAAGATGCATGTTTCTTGCCAGTGAAGCTATAAAAATAGAGGAGGGGAATGAAGCCCTCATAAGCGGAGATATACTCGATGATCAGGTGCTTAAGGGAAGAGTTGAGAAAGTATTTCCCCAGGCAGTTAAGATGATGTCACAGTTGGGGGTGGAGCAGCAGCGGGTGCCGGTAGAGATTGAGTTTCTGGAAAGCCACCAAAACCTTAAGCCGGGGTTCAGTGTGGATGTAGAGGTAATTACCGGGGAAGCAAAGGATGCTCTTATGGTCCCCGGAGACGCTGTATTTGAGATGGACGGAAAAGACTATGTATTCGCTGTGGATGATGGAAAGGCTGTGCTTAGAAAGGTGAGCGTCGGGATAGAGAACAAGGACTGGGCGCAGATACTTGACGGCCTTGACCCTGAGGATACAGTGATAGTAGACCCGCCCAATGAATTGGAGGAAGGGGTAAGGATTAAGGAAAAGTAACTAAGCGATAAGCGAGGGGATAAGCGAGGGGACGGTTCTCTTGCTCCATTTTACCTTAACAGACTGGAGTTGATAATATGGCAACAAACGAGGTTGTCCGCTGGATAGCTGTAATTATTGCGTTTATCGCAGTATATTATGCAACAGCCCTATTTACCCTTAGGAGAAATGTCCTGAAGGTGGTTAAGGTTTTTGAAGAAAAAAATGCCTTGTCTTCAAAAACTGCAATAAGCGGTGAGAATCTTGGTATCAGGAAGCAGGATTTTATTGAACGGGCTTTAAAAAAACGTGACAACAGGATTCATGCACTGCAATTTTTGATGAACACCGGGTTGGTCATAGTAACAGCAGACGGGAGAAATTATCTCAGCAAAAAGAAAATGGCTTCCTATCGCAGAGATGGCAATGCCATTGCACGTTTTATTATCCCGCCCCTGAACCAATGATTTTTTAATATCGGAATAATAAAAACCGGAGAGTAAAGCTGCCGGTTTTTTATCAATCGGGGAAGCAACAAAGCTGTCTCCCGGTTTCATGGGCTTGGTCTGTCGGTTGGGTATTTTTTAATTCAGGGTGAATAAAAGCTGTTTTGAGACATAAACTGTAAGAAGCAATATCCTGGAGGTATGGATATGAGCAGCAGGATTGATGTGTCCCAGAATGGCCGACATGGTTTGATTGAAGGAAGAATTATGCACTGCCGGTGGTTTGCCCTTGTACAGCCCGAACCCACAAGCTTTGGAATTAACCCTCGTACCCTTCTAAAGGGAGGAGGGAGGGTATCCCGTTTGTGCGTATACATCGGAAGCAGCCGCAAGGAGATTGTGGCAGAGTATTCCCGGGGATGGGTAAGCCTTAAATACAACTACATAGACATAGTGGAGGAATTGGTGGACTACCTGGAAAGAAGGTACTCCCTCAAGATTGTAAAGTGATACTTCCATCAGAAGGGCGATATTCCCGTCTGAAGGTTAGTAGAACAAATCCTGGTGGTTAGCGGCCGTCTGAGACAAAGGCGAGGGTACGGCCGGTTACATCGAGGGTAAAGTGA
>JAENYX010000052.1 GCA_016841565.1 Clostridium thermobutyricum
GCACCTAGCACCTAGTACCTAGCACCTAGTACCTAGCACCTAGCACCTAGCACCTGAAAGGGAGGATATTCTGTGGACTATATTAAGACAGACGAGGGAATACTGCTTAAAGACGCAAAGGATTTCCAGCCCCGGCACATTTTCGAATGCGGTCAGTGCTTCCGGTGGAATGCAATGCCTGACGGGAGCTATAAGGGAGTTGCAGAAGGCAGGACCCTCAGAGTCAAAAAAAATGGCCGGGATATTTTATTTGCCGGTACCGACGAGCAGGAATTCAGGGACTTCTGGGTTGGTTATTTTGATCTTGAAAGGGATTACCGGGCTATTAAGGCTGAGCTTTCCCGGGACCAGGTGTTAAAGCAGGCCATAGAATTCGGATACGGCATACGTATTCTGAAACAGGATATATGGGAGACAATGGTTTCGTTCATAATCTCGGCCAATAATTGGATTCCCAGGATTAAGGCCACCGTAGAACGGTTGAGCAGCCATTACGGCCAGGAACAGGTGTATAAGGGAGAAACCTACTACAGTTTCCCCTCCCCTGCACGTCTGGCGCAGCTGACCGAGGAGGATATTATGCTCTGTGGCTGCGGTTTCAGGGCCAAATATGTTTTAAAGGCCGCCCGGATTGTAGCCGGGGGCCAGGTTGATTTACATTCTTTGGCCGGGATGAATACCACAGACGCAAGGGCTGCCCTATTATGCTTTCCCGGTATAGGGCCTAAGGTGTCCGACTGCATAATGCTGTTTTCCATGGCAAAGCTTGATGTTTTTCCGGTGGACGTGTGGGTTAAAAGGGTAATGGAGCATTATTATCTGAAACGGGATACCCGTCCGGCTGAGATTCGTCAGTTTGCTGCAGGCAAATTCGGAGCCCTTGCAGGAGTAGCGCAGCAGTATTTGTTCTATTATGCCAGGAGTACAATGGGAAGATTCACTTCAAAATGAATAGTATTGGTGAGAAAGGGAATAATTATTGGATATACGGAGAAAAAACGTTACTTTTTAGTGTAGTTGAAATATTTGCCCATTTTTGAACAATTTCTGGCCGGAATAGGGTTTGATTACTCAACCGGCTTTTAATATTATATTAAATGTAATTAGCACTCGACAGGGGTGAGTGCTAACAAAACAGAACAAAAACTATACATATAGGTTAGGAGGGTAAATATGAACATTAAACCACTGGGAGACAGGATTGTTGTGAAGGTTCTTGAGAAACAGGAGACTACCAAGAGCGGTATAGTACTGCCCGAGGCTGCAAAAGAAAAGCCCCAGGAGGGCGAAGTTTTATCGGTAGGCAGCGGGGAATTGGTTGAAGGTAAGAGAGTTCCCCTGGAGGTAAAAGTAGGAGATAAGGTTATTTATTCCAAGTATGCAGGTACCGAAATAAAAATGGACGAGCAGGAGTACCTCATTCTCAGGCAAAGCGATATACTTGCCATAATAGAGTAAACATAACAATTTAAAGGAGTGGATGAATATGGCTAAGCAGATTAAGTTCGGCGAAGAAGCCAGAAGGTTGCTGGAGAGGGGAATGAACCAGCTCGCCGATACCGTAAAGATTACTCTTGGACCAAAGGGCAGAAATGTAGTTTTGGATAAAAAATTTGGAACTCCGCTTATAACCAATGACGGTGTTACAATAGCTAGAGAAATAGAGGTGGAGGATCCCTTTGAGAACATGGGAGCGCAGCTGGTAAAAGAGGTTGCCACAAAGACCAATGATGTAGCCGGTGACGGAACCACAACGGCTACTCTTCTGGCCCAGGCCATGGTCAGGGAAGGCCTCAAAAACGTTGCAGCCGGAGCCAACCCCATGGTACTTAAGAGGGGTATACAAAAATCGGTGGAGAAGGCTGTGGAAGCCCTTAAGGAGCAGAGCAAAGACATAGACAAGAAGGAATCAATTGCCCAGGTTGCTTCTGTTTCGGCATCCGACGAAGAAATAGGAAGCCTGATTGCCGACGCCATGGAGAAGGTGGGCAAAGATGGTGTTATAACCGTTGAAGAGTCCAAAACAATGGGTACAACCCTTGAGGTTGTCGAAGGTATGCAGTTTGACAGGGGATATATCTCGGCTTATATGGTAACAGATACCGATAAAATGGAAGCCGTTCTGGATGATGCCCATATACTTATAACCGATAAAAAGATAACCAACATTCAGGACCTTCTGCCGGTGCTTGAGCAGGTGGTACAGCAGGGCAAGAAACTCCTGATAATTGCCGAAGACATAGAGGGGGAAGCCCTTGCAACGCTGGTACTCAACAAGCTTAGGGGAACATTCACCTGTGTTGCTGTAAAGGCTCCCGGCTTTGGCGACAGGAGAAAGGCAATGCTTCAGGATATAGCAATCCTTACCGGAGGAGAGGTCATCTCGGAGGAGCTGGGTCTTGAGCTCAAAAACGCCACCATCAGCCAGATGGGCAGGGCAAGGCAGGTTAAGGTATCCAAAGAGAACACCATTGTTGTGGACGGCGCAGGCAGCGAAAAAGATATCAAAGATAGAATCAAGCAGATTAAGGTACAGATAGATGACACTACCTCGGAATTTGATAAGGAAAAGCTGCAGGAAAGGCTTGCAAAACTGGCCGGTGGTGTAGCCGTTATTCAGGTGGGTGCAGCCTCCGAAACCGAGCTTAAGGAGAAAAAACACAGGATTGAAGATGCACTTTCGGCAACCAGAGCAGCAGTTGAAGAGGGAATAGTACCCGGCGGCGGAACTGCTCTGTTAAGGACACTGAAGGCTGTGGATGAAATAATTGACAGCGCCCAGGGCGACGAAAAGACCGGTGCCCGGATAGTAAGGAGAGCCCTTGAGGAGCCGGTAAGGCAGATAGCCGATAATGCCGGTATGGAAGGCTCTGTTATAGTGGAAAAGGTTATTAACCTTCAGGGTGCAATGGGTTATGATGCATACAAGGGTGAGTATGTAGACATGATAAAGGCCGGAATAGTAGATCCCACGAAGGTTACCAGGTCTGCTCTGCAGAACGCCGCATCGGTTGCAGCCATGGTGCTTACCACCGAGAGCCTTGTGGCCGATATTCCCGAGAAGAAAAACGACATGCCCCCGGGAATGGGCGGAATGGGCGGAATGGGCGGAATGGATATGATGTAATAAAAAAGAAGCCGTTTATCGGCTTCTTTTTTATGCCTGTAGGAATATCCACCGGGAACATTCCCCGTTTTCCGGTGGAATGCTATAGACAGTGCCGTACTCTTTTCACTGATGCTTATTGCCAAGCTGCTCAAATTTATGTTTTATCATTTCAATCTCCTGACTGCTGGCCTTCCTGGTTTTGTACCAACCCCGTTTTACCATGGCCTCCCATATATCCGAATGCATTTTATGGGTTTCATTCAGAATATTTTCAAGTATTTGCCCAAAGGCCTGGCTGGTGCTTTCACAGATGTTGGTATTGTAGGCATCCGACAGGTGTTTCTCGGAAATCAGCAGGTCATTCAGTATTTCCCTGTCTCCAAAGTAATCGGTGCCGTTCATTGGATAACCTCCTTAGTTGCTGCTGTGAGAAACCACATAGTTATACAATGTACTGTAATGGTTCTTATGCTTTTCCGCCAACCTGCTGCAGAGGTTCTTAAGCTCGGAATCCTGACATTGCCTTGAATACTGCCTCATTTTGAGTATCATCAGGGATTCATTGGATAATTGTTCCTCCAATATGGACAGATTTATTGACGATAACGGTTCGAAAGCTTCCGGGGGGCTGAAACTCTCCATGCAACGGCCTCCTTGTTATTTAATTCTTCTGTATATTATTGACTTATATATTTTTTTTATTTGGGTAAATTGTTGCCCATAAAGATATAATACTCCTGTATTGGAAACCACCGTAAAAACTTGTATGGGCATTGAGTGTTCTTCATTAATATATTTTTGGTATAATAAAGGTTAAGCAGCCCGAGCAGATGGCCCAGGCTTATGTAATTTGATCCAATAAATGTAAGCTGTGCAATAAAGTATTTGACAAGGGACTCTTATTTGACTATAATACTCAAAAATACTTAATCCATACAATGGATTATTGGTATACTAATGCTATATATAACGTGCTTAAGACTTTACATCTTCCAACATGTCATCCTGGGAGTAACGCTTGTCATCCTGAGCCAAGCGAAGGATCTTATGTCTGTCTCCAAGAAGATTCTTCGGGCATGGCCCTCAGAATGACATGGAAGATTCTTCGGGCATGGCCCTCAGAATGACATGGAAGATTCTTCGGGCATGGCCCTCAGAATGACATGGAAGGGAATATAATATTATTAATACGTTATATATAGTTTATAAAAGAAAAGGGGATGTAATATATGTATGAAGAAAAGGTGTTAAAGAAGGGTCTGACCTTTGATGACGTATTGCTTATTCCTTCAGAGTCCCAGGTACTCCCCCGGGAGGCTGAACTGAACACCTATTTGACAAAGAATATCAAACTGAATATCCCGCTTATAAGCGCAGGCATGGATACGGTGACAGAAGCCCGTATGGCCATTGCCATGGCCAGGGAAGGCGGAATGGGCATTATTCACAAGAACATGTCGGTTCAGGCCCAGGCCTCGGAGGTGGACAAGGTGAAAAGGTCGGAACACGGCGTTATTGTCGATCCTTTTCACCTGGGTCCCGAACATCCCATTTCTGATGCCCTGGAGCTTATGGAGAGGTACCGTATCTCGGGAGTACCCATAACCGTTAAAGGCAAACTGGTGGGGATACTTACCAACAGGGATTTGAGATTTGAAACCGACGTGACAAAAAGGATTTCCGATGTAATGACCAGTGAAAACCTGGTGACGGCAGCCGAGGGGACCAACCTTACACAAGCCCAGGAAATTCTCAAGAAATATAAGATTGAGAAGCTGCCCATTGTTGACAATGACGGCAACCTCAAAGGCCTGATAACCATAAAAGATATTGAGAAGGCCATACAATATCCGCACTCGGCAAAGGATACAGCGGGGAGACTTTTGGCCGGAGCGGCCGTAGGAGTAACCCAGGATATGATGGACAGGGTTCAAGCCCTGGTAAACGCAAAGGTGGATGTAGTGGTTCTTGATACCGCCCATGGACATTCCAGGGGTGTAATGGAGGCTGTATATAAAATTAAATCGACTTTTCCGGAGCTTCAGTTGGTGGCCGGCAATGTTGCTACCTACCAGGGAACCGAGCAGTTGATAAAGGCCGGTGCAGATGCAGTAAAGGTGGGTATCGGACCGGGCTCCATCTGTACCACCCGGGTGGTGGCCGGCATTGGGGTTCCCCAGATAACGGCGGTGATGGACAGCGCAGAGGCTGCCGCCAAATACGGAGTGCCCATAATTGCCGATGGTGGAATCAAGTATTCGGGGGATATTCCCAAGGCAATAGCGGCAGGGGCCGATACAGTTATGATTGGTTCACTTTTTGCAGGCACCGAAGAGAGCCCGGGAGAGACCGAGATATTCCAGGGCAGAAGTTTTAAGGTATATAGAGGTATGGGTTCAATAGCTGCAATGACATCGGGGAGCAAGGACAGATATTTTCAGGAGGACAGCAAAAAACTGGTACCTGAAGGAGTGGAAGGCAGGGTAGCCTACAAGGGAGCCGTAGCCGAAACGGTCTATCAGCTTATGGGGGGCTTAAGGGCAGGTATGGGATATTGCGGAACCAGAACCATACGCGAGCTTAAGGCCAACACCAAGTTTCTGACCATTACCGCCGCAGGTCTTAAGGAAAACCATCCCCATGATGTTCATATAACAAAAGAAGCGCCTAACTACAGCTTAGGCTAAGAGAGGGGTAGAATAATGCCGCAGCCATCAGACAGGATTTTAGTACTTGATTTTGGGGGCCAGTATAATCAGTTAATAGCAAGAAGGATAAGGGATTTGCATGTGTTCAGTGAGGTTTTACCCTATGATACTTCACCCGAACAAATAATGGCAAAAAATCCTAAGGGGATAATATTTACAGGAGGACCAAGCAGTGTATTTGATGAGGGTGCTCCTGTATGTCATGAAGATGTCTTTAAAATGGGCATACCTATTCTTGGAATTTGCTACGGGGCACAACTTATTGCCCATGTTTTTGGGGGCAGTGTAAAAAAAGCCGCATCAAGGGAGTATGGTAAGACCGATTTGTTCATAAAGGAACAGCAGCATATATTTAGTGACATAGAAAGTCAATCGGTGTGCTGGATGAGTCATACCTGTTATATCGAGAAACCTCCCCAGGGTTTTAGTATATCGGCTGCAACCGAAAGCTGTCCGGTAGCCGCTATGGCCGACGAGGAAAACAGGCTATACGCCGTGCAGTTTCACCCCGAGGTGGAGCATACGCCAATTGGCAGTAAGTTGTTATCTAACTTCATATTCGAAATATGCACTTGTAAACCTGACTGGAATATGAGCAGCTTCATAGAGGACCAGGTTAGAAGTATCAGAGAAAAGGTGGGAGATAGAAAGGTTCTTTGTGCCTTAAGCGGCGGCGTGGATTCCTCGGTAGCTGCGGTACTGGTTCACAAAGCCATAGGAAACCAGCTTACCTGTATATTTGTAGACCACGGCCTTTTACGAAAAGACGAGGAGATACAGGTTCAAAGGATGTTTAGGGACAGGTTCAGCATCAACCTGATAGCGGTGGATGCCAGGGACAGATTCTTAAACCGGTTGAAGGGAATAACCGATCCCGAAACAAAGAGGAAAATAATAGGCGGGGAATTCATAAGGGTATTCGAGGAAGAGGCAGGTAAACTGGGTAAGGTGGATTTTCTTGTTCAGGGGACTATTTACCCCGATGTTATAGAGAGCGGGAGCAAGGTGGCTTCGGTCATAAAGAGCCACCATAATGTCGGAGGCCTGCCCGAGGATATGAGCCTGTCGCTTATAGAACCCTTAAGGTCATTATTCAAGGATGAGGTAAGGGAGGTTGGAAAGGATCTTGGTATTCCGGCCGCGCAGGTATGGCGCCAGCCCTTTCCTGGGCCCGGCCTTGCCATAAGGATAATAGGAGATATTACAAGGGATAAGCTGAATATATTAAAGGAAGCCGATGCCATAGTGAGACAGGAGATAAGGGATGCCGGCCTGGACAGGGAAATATGGCAGTACTTTGCAGCACTGTTGGATGTCAAATCGGTGGGCGTTATGGGAGATGAAAGGACATACGACCATGTGCTTGCCATAAGGGCGGTAACCAGCTCGGACGGGATGACGGCCGATTGGGCCAAAATCCCCTACAATGTACTGGAGAGCATGTCATCGAAAATTGTAAACAACGTAAGGGGAGTTAACAGGGTGGTATACGATATAACCACTAAGCCGCCGGGTACAATAGAGTGGGAATAGGAAACAAGCAGCAGTATACTAAATGACCATGACAGGGAAGGTGATAGTATGGAAATGGAAAAGGTCTTGGAAGGTCTTGTCAAAGAGAACAATTCCAAGATAGTTATGGTGGTAATGGACGGTGTTGGAGATATACACAACCCCGAGTTTGATAACAAGACGCCTTTGGAATATGCAAGCACGCCCAATATGGATGCCCTTGCGAAAGAGTCGGTATGCGGGAGGCATATACCGGTTATGCCGGGTATAACCCCCGGAAGCGGACCCGGTCATCTGGGGATTTTCGGATATGACCCTCTTAACGTAATAATCGGCAGGGGGGTGCTGGAGGCGGTGGGGCTGGGGGTGGAACTCAAGCACAATGACGTTGCGGCAAGGGCAAACTTTGCTACCCTTGACGACGGCGGACTGATAACAGACAGGAGAGCTGGCAGAATACCCACCGAAAAAACAACAGAACTGTGCAAGGCTTTAAGTGAAATAAAGGAAATCGACGGTGTCCGGATAATAATTGAGCCGGGCAAGGGGCACAGGTTTGTGGTGATATTCAGAGGTGACAATCTAAATCCTGCGGTGTACGATACCGACCCACAGCATGAAGGTCTTGCTCCGCTAAAGGCCAGGGAACAAAAAAAAGAGGCGGCGTACACGGCGGGTATTATTAATAAGTTTTTGGAAAAAGCCGGGGAATTGATAGGGGACAAGCAGCCGGCCAACGGGATTTTGCTCAGGGGAATTTCGGCAAGGCCAAAGATACCCGGTTTCAAGGAAAGATACAAGCTGGAGGCTGCGGCCATTGCGTCCTATCCTATGTACAGGGGTATAGCCGATCTATTGGGAATGACTCTTTTGCCGGCTCCCGATTCAATTGACGGCTTATTCAATACATATATAGAATTCCACAACAAATACGACTTCTTCTTCATACACGTTAAAGGGACCGACCAGGCCGGCGAGGACGGAGAGTTTCTTACCAAGGTAAGCGTGATTGAGAAGGTGGACAGAGCTCTGCCCATACTTATGGGCAAGAGGCCCAACGTACTGGCCATTACCGGCGACCATTCTTCGCCCTGTCCCATGCACTCCCACAGCTGGCATCCGGTACCCATTCTTTTGAATTCACAGTTTTGCGGCATAGACAACACCATGCGCTTTACCGAAAACCAGTGTAATACCGGAGGCCTTGGATTTTTTGAGAGCAAGCATTTGATGACTTTGCTGCTGGCCAACGCTCTGAGGCTTGATAAATACGGAGCATAATTCACAGAGACAGACACGGGGACGACGGTTCTTGTGTCTGTCTTTATTGATAGATGGGGAAACATTTTGCTGGGTATGGATGTGTGATTATACGCACTTTTTCCACAAAAGCCGGAGCCAAGGATAACTTCTGCTACTTAATCTGTGATAACGAACTATATACAACAATGCCTGGCAGAATGTTCGGATTATGCTATACAAAAACATTAATATTTCATAATTTATTCGTTATTTTTATTGACACTAATAAAGGTGTTTGTTAAGATTAAATAAAGACGACAAGCAAATAATTTGTTTCACTCATATAATGGCGGGAATTGGCCCGCAAGTTTCTACCAGGCAACCGTAAATTGTCTGACTATGGGTGAAAGCAAGTTTGCTATTTGTGCAAATTTGCGTACGAACTTCGTACCCCCCGTTTAAAAGCCCTGCGGAGGTTTCACCTGTATACCCCGACAGGGTTTATCTATTTCAAAGGAGAGGATTGTATGCCTAAGGTTGCAGTTGTAATGGGAAGCGATTCCGATCTTCCGATTGTAGAAAAAGCTATTGTTTTACTTGACCGGTTTGGTATTGAAAGGGAGGTCAGGGTGATTTCGGCCCACAGAACTCCCCATGCGGCGGCGCAGTTGGCCAAGGATGCAGAGCGGGAAGGAATAGAGGTCATTATAGCGGCTGCAGGAAAAGCGGCTCACCTTCCCGGGGTAATGGCTGCGTTTACAACTGTTCCGGTCATAGGAATACCCATAAAGTCATCCACCATGGACGGGTTGGATTCCCTTTTGTCAATAGTTCAGATGCCGAGTGGGATTCCGGTGGCTACCGTAGCAATAAACGGCAGTGAGAATGCCGCACTGCTTGCAGTACAAATGCTGGCCCTGAAATATCCTCAACTGGCATTGTCGTTAAAAACTTATAGAGAAGAAATGGCACAAATTGTCATAAAAAAAGATGCGCAGGTCAGAGAACAATTTTAATACGACAGGGTAATGGCGCTGGTTCTGATGTAGTTTGTATGCGATGCAGACAAGAGAACCGTCCCGTGTCCCCGTGTCTGCCCGTGTCTGCGCATTTGAGAGGAGGTAAAGCCATGAAAAAGCTGGACATGCTATATGAAGGAAAGGCCAAAAAGGTATACAAAACAGACCAGAGCGACAGATATATAATCGAATACAAGGACGATGCCACCGCCTTTAACGGGCTGAAAAAGGGCACCATTGCCGACAAGGGAATTGTTAACAATACTATGTCGGCCTATCTGTTTGAAGCACTTGAGGCCGAAGGAATACCCACCCACTTTGTTAGCAGATTGGACGACAGAAATATGCTTGTAAAAAGCGTTGAGATTGTTCCTATCGAGGTGCTTGTAAGAAACGTTGCAGCCGGTTCCCTGTCAAAAAGGCTGGGATTGGCCGAGGGTACCCGGCTTCCAATGACAGTCCTGGAATTCTGCTATAAAAACGATGAGCTGGGAGATCCAATCATTAATGAATACCATATAGAAGCTATGAAAATGGCCACACCCCAGGAAGTAGAAAGAATTAAGGAAATGGCACTTATGATAAACGATATTCTGGCGGAAAGGTTTGCCCAAGCCGGTATTAGATTGGTAGACTTCAAACTGGAATTCGGAAGGTGTGACGGGCAGATAGTACTGGCCGATGAGATATCTCCCGATACCTGCAGGCTTTGGGATATACAAACCGATGAAAAACTGGACAAGGATAGATTCAGGCGTGACCTCGGGAAAGTGGAGGAGAGCTACCATCAAGTATTGGAAAGAATAATGGGAGGTAGATAACGTGTTCTATGCCAAGGTTTACATTACATTAAAGAAAAGTATTGCCGATCCCCAGGGGAATGCAATAAGGGAAGCCCTGATTTCCATGGATTACGAGGGTGTACAGGATGTACGGATGGGTAAGCTGATAGAAATCAAGCTTGAAGAGAAGAACCGGATCCAGGCCGAAAACAAGGTTAAGGATATGTGCGAAACACTGCTGGCAAACACGGTAATTGAGGATTATTCTTACGATATATTGGAGGTATAGCCATGAAGTTTGGAGTAGTTGTTTTTCCGGGTTCCAACTGTGATATAGATTGCTTTCACGCCCTCCGGGACGTCATGGGTCAGGATACCGAATACATCTGGCACAGGACTGTGGATTTGGATTCCTTTGACTGTATAGTGCTGCCGGGAGGGTTTTCCTATGGAGATTATCTCCGCTGCGGCGCTATTGCCAGGTTTTCTCCGGTTATGGACAGCGTTATAGAATTTGCCAACAGAGGAAAGCCGGTAATAGGAATTTGCAACGGCTTTCAGGTTCTAACCGAAGCCGGTCTTTTGCCGGGTACGCTTCTTCGCAACAAAGACATGAAATTTATATGCGACAATGTATACATTAAAGCTGAAAATACCAATACACCCTTTACAGGTCTTTGCGATGGGCAACATGCGCTTAAGATACCCGTTGCCCATGGAGACGGAAACTATTATGTCGATGAAGGTACGCTAAAAAGTATGGAGAAAAACAATCAGATTGTGTTCAGGTACTGCGATTCCAACGGAAGGGTAACCGGCACTGCAAACCCCAACGGTTCCGTTGAAAATATAGCGGGCATCTGCAACCGCCGGGGCAACGTTCTCGGGATGATGCCCCATCCCGAAAGATGTATGGAAAAGATATTGGGCAATGATGACGGATTGGTCGTTTTCCAGTCGCTGATAGACTACTTGAAGGGGGGCGTTGTCAATGGATAAGACACCTTACGAAAAAGTAGGGCTTACCCGTGGAGAGTATGAGAGCATTGTGAACATTCTGGGGCGACAGCCCAATAACCTGGAATTAAACCTTTACGGTGTCATGTGGTCGGAACACTGCAGCTATAAGAATTCCAAGCCTGTGCTTAGAATGTTTCCAACTTCCGGGGACAGGGTGCTGCAGGGACCGGGAGAAAACGCAGGGATAGTGGATATTGGTGATAATCTTGCGGTGGTAATGAAGATAGAAAGCCACAACCACCCGTCGGCGGTGGAGCCTTATCAGGGAGCAGCTACAGGTGCAGGCGGAATTATAAGAGATATTTTTACCATGGGAGCAAGACCGGTGGCACTGCTTAATTCGCTGAGGTTTGGAGAGCTGAATAACGACAGGACAAAATACCTGTTCGAAAAAGTGGTGGCAGGCATAGGCGGTTACGGCAACTGCATAGGCATACCCACCGTGGGCGGAGAGGTCTATTTCAACGATTGCTACAAGGGAAATCCTTTGGTCAACGCCATGTGTGTAGGTATTATAAATCATAAGGATATAAAGAAGGGTACCGCCTCGGGAGCGGGGAATGCGGTAATGATTGTGGGAGCCTCAACCGGCAGGGACGGAATGGGGGGAGCCAGCTTTGCGTCAACAGAGCTGAGCCAGGAATCCCAGGAAAACCGCTCGGCGGTTCAGGTGGGAGACCCCTTTATGGAAAAGCTGCTGCTGGAGGCCTGTCTGGAGCTGTTTAATACCGGCTGCGTGATAGGAGTACAGGACCTGGGAGCGGCGGGACTGACATCGGCCTCCTGTGAAACCGCCAGCAGGGGGAACAGCGGTATGGACATTGACGTTGACCTGGTTCCCAGGAGGGAAACAGGGATGATACCGGTGGAGGTTATGATTTCGGAGTCCCAGGAAAGGATGCTTGTAATAGTTGAGAAGGGCAGGGAAGAGGAGGTAACCGGAATATTTGAGAAGTGGGGCCTCCATTCCTCGGTAATAGGACGGGTAACCGATGACGGTATGCTTACCATCAGGGATAAAGGACAGGTGGTGGCAAGGGTTCCCGCAAAATCTCTGGCCGAACAGGCGCCCGTTTATCAGAGAGAGCACAGGGAACCTGCATACCTGGAGCAACTGAAGGTTCTTGATATGGCCGGTCTTGATGTCCCCGGTGACATGAACAATGTACTGAACAGGCTGCTGTCCAGCACCAGTATTGCCAGCAAGGAATGGGTGTACCGGCAGTATGACCATATGGTCAGAACATCTACGGCTGTGGTTCCCGGCTCGGACGCGGCGGTAATAAGAATCAGGGGGACAAATATGGCGATAGCCTTAACCACCGATTGTAACAGTAGGTATTGTTATCTGAATCCGGGTGTGGGCGGTGCAATTGCCATAGCCGAGGCGGCCAGAAACCTGGTGTGCAGCGGGGCCAGACCCCTTGCGGTAACCGATGGCCTGAATTTCGGCAATCCCGAAAAACCGGAGGTATTCTGGCAGTTCCGCCAGGCGGTGTCAGGAATGAGCGAGGCATGCCGGGTGCTGGATACGCCGGTTATAGGAGGTAACGTGAGCTTCTATAATGAGACTGCAACCGACGCGGTATTTCCCACTCCCGTAGTGGGAATGGTGGGATTGATACAAAACACAGACTGCATAACAACCCAGGCTTTTAAGGACCAGGGGGATATAATCGTGCTGCTGGGGGAAAACAAAGAAGAGATTGGAGGCTCCGAATACCTTAAGGTTGTCCACGATATGGAAAGGGGCAGTGTACCCCAGTTGGACCTGGAGTCCGAGAAAAGGCTGCAGGACTGCTGTCTTGAGCTTATTGAAAGCCGTATGGTAAAATCGGCCCATGACTGCAGCGAAGGCGGAATGGCGGTAGCCCTTGCCGAGAGCTGCATATCGGGGAATATAGGGGCATCGGTAGGATTTGAAAGCTGTTTTCGTAAGGATTTCCTGCTGTTCGGCGAAACTCAGTCCAGAATATTGGTCTCGGTTGAAAAAGACCGGCTTGATGAGTTGAAAGAAATTGCCCGGCGTATGGGCGTGCCGGCTATGGAACTGGGGCAGGTCGGGGGAGAAAAGCTGGAAATTGCCGTTGCGGGCAAAAAAGAGATTGGCTTGGATGTGGCAGAAATGGAATCCAACTGGCGGGGGGCTATAAAATGTATAATGGAGTAATGGTGCCCAGCGATAAGCTGCGGGAAGAGTGTGGTGTTTTCGGCATATACGGGGAGCAGGAACAGGGTATTGCACGGACAACCTATTACGGGCTGTATGCCCTGCAGCACAGAGGCCAGGAAAGCGCCGGGATAGCCGTATCCCGGGACGGCATAATAAAGCACTACAAGCAGATGGGACTGGTGTCGGAGGTATTTGACGACGGGATACTTGAAGAACTGCAGGGCAGTATGGCCTGTGGACATGTCAGGTATTCCACCATGGGAGACAGCCATGTGATAAATGCCCAGCCACTGGTGGTTAAATACAAGAACGGCAGTCTTGCTCTTGCCCATAACGGCAATCTGGTTAATGCCGGGGAACTGCGCCAACGTCTCGAGAAGGAAGGGGTAATATTCCAGACCTCCATAGACAGTGAAGTCATAGCTAACCTGGCGGCCCGCATGGACAACGGAGACATATTGGAAGCTGTCAAGGCGGCCATGGATTGCATTAAGGGAGCCTATGCCCTGATAATAATGACGGGAGACAGGCTTATAGGAGTCAGGGATCCCAATGGAATACGCCCCTTAAGCATAGGGATTAAGGATGGCTGCTATATGCTGTCTTCCGAAAGCTGCGCCTTTGATACAGTTGGAGCAAAGCTGGTAAGAGATGTGGAGCCGGGGGAAATAGTGGTTATTGACGGTGGCGGCCTGAAAAGCTTTTTCACACAAACCGGCCGAAATAACAGCCTGTGTGTGTTTGAGTTTATATATTTTGGAAGGCCCGACAGTGTAATGGGAGGCAAGAATATTTACATGGCCCGCAGAAAATCCGGCGCCGTTCTGTACAGGGAGCATCCGGCAGATGCCGACATAGTCATATCGGTACCGGATTCGGGCACTGCAGCAGCCATAGGTTACTCCGAGGCTTCGGGAATTCCCTTTGTGGAAGGGCTGGTAAAAAACCGGTATGTAGGCAGAACCTTTATACAGCCCAAGCAGAGACTTCGGGAAATTGGTGTGACCCTTAAGCTGAATGTCCTTGAAGACATGGTAAAAGGCAAGAGGGTGGTAATGGTGGACGATTCCATAGTCAGGGGGACAACCAGCCGTAACCTGGTAAGGATGCTGAAAAACGCGGGAGCCCTTGAGGTGCATTTCAGAGTCAGCTCGCCGCCGGTAAAGCACCCCTGTTACTTTGGTATTGATACTCCTTCCAGAAAGGACCTGGTGGGAGCAAACCTTAGCATTGAGGATATAAGAAAAAAGATTGAAGCCGACAGCCTGGGTTTTTTAAGCCTTGAAGGTCTTAATGAGGTGGTAAATGGAAATACCGGGTACTGTCATGCGTGCTTTAGCGGGGACTATCCCATGGAGGTTCCACAGGAAGCATAGAAGCATAGGGACGGTTCTCTCGCTTCAATAATGCGATTGCTCCGGCTACGGACTACTAGTACCTAGTACCTAACAAGGAGGGTTATAATGGATACAATGTCCTACAGGGACTCAGGGGTGGATATAGACGCCGGCACCCAGGCGGTGGAGCTTATAAAAAAACATATTTCCAGGACCCGTATTCCGGGAGTAATGGGCGGCATAGGAGGGTTTGGAGGAGCATTCCAGCCTGACCTTAGCGGCTGTAAAAACCCCGTGCTGGTGTCGGGTACCGACGGTGTAGGCACAAAGTTGAAAATAGCTTTTATGATGGACAAGCACAATACGGTGGGAATAGACTGCGTTGCAATGTGCGTAAATGATATTGTCTGCATGGGAGCCAAGCCCTTGTTTTTTCTCGACTATATTGCAACAGGAAAAATGGAGCCCCGGAAGATTTCGGATATCGTAAAGGGCATTTCGGAGGGTTGTTGCCAGGCCGGATGCGCCCTTATTGGCGGTGAAACGGCAGAGATGCCCGGTTTTTACAGCCGGGGCGAATACGATATGGCAGGCTTTGCAGTAGGGCTGGCCGACAGGGATAGAATGATTGACGGCAGCACAATCGGGGAAGGTGACATGCTGGTGGGGCTGCCTTCCTCGGGGCTGCACAGCAACGGGTACTCACTGGTCCGAAAAGTGCTGTTTGAGAGACAGGGCATGACGGTGGATACATACGTGGACGAGTTGGGCTGTACCCTGGGGCAGGAACTGATAAAGCCTACCAAAATTTATGTAAAGCAGGCATTGAGGACACTTGAGGTATCGGACGTCAAAGGCATAGTGCATATTACCGGCGGCGGATTTATTGATAACATACCAAGGATAATTCCGCCCGGCCTTAAGGCTGAAATTTATCTTGACGGATGGGATGTTCCGGCTGTTTTTGAGTTTATCCAAAGAGGTGGAAATATAAAACAAGCCGAGATGTTCAGGACCTTCAATATGGGGATAGGACTTGTCCTGGTAGTGCCCGGCGCACAGGCCGACAGGCTCCTGGAAGAGCTGTCAGACGACGGGGCAAAGGTGATAGGCCGGGTATCCCGGGGAGCCGGAGGAGTAGAGCTATGTCCAAAAAGAAAATAGCCGTGCTGGCATCCGGCAGGGGTACAAACCTGCAGTCAATAATTGACGGTGTGAAATCCGGGCAGATTAATAATGCGGCAATAGAGCTTGTGATTTCGGACAAAAAGGAAGCCTATGCCCTTGAGAGGGCAGGGAATAACGGTATAGAGGCGTTGTGGATTGACCCCGGGGCTTTTCCGGGGCATGCAGAATACAACAATGCCCTGCTTCAGGAGATGCACAAAAGGGAAATTGACCTTGTGGTCCTGGCAGGGTACATGAGAATACTGTCGGAGGGTTTTGTGAAAGCATACAAGGATGCCATTATTAATATTCATCCTTCGCTGATACCTGCATTCTGTGGCAAGGGCTACTACGGGGAAAGGGTGCACATGGAGGTTCTGGAGTACGGAGCAAAGGTAACCGGTGCAACGGTGCATTTTGTGGACGAGGGTACCGATACGGGGCCAATAATACTTCAGAAGGCGGTGGAGGTCGACCGGGAGGACACCGTCCAAAGCCTGGCCAAAAGGGTGCTGGAGGTTGAGCACACTCTTCTGCCCCTGGCTGTTGACCTGTATTGCCGTGACCGCCTGAGGATACAGGGAAGAAGAGTGGACATTGAAACCGAATGAAGAGGTTGTCGGAATGCCGGCAGCCTGTAATGCAGAAAACAGTATGGAGGTGCATTATGAACAAGAGAGCATTGATCAGCGTATCAGACAAGAAAGGAATTGCAGAATTCGCAAAAGGGCTTGAAAAGCTGGGCTACGAGATTGTCTCAACCGGTGGCACTGCCAGGACGTTGGAGCAGGCAGGGGTAAAAGTCATCGGTGTCTCGGAAGTTACCGGCTTCCCCGAGTGTTTGGACGGCAGGGTAAAAACCCTGCATCCCAATATCCATGCAGGACTGCTTGCTGTAAGAAGTAATGCCGAGCATATGAAGCAGCTTGAGCAATTGAAGGTAAAAACAATCGATATTGTTGTAATAAACCTCTATCCTTTTAAGGAAACCATACAAAAGCCCGGGGTCAGCCTGGAGGAAGCCATTGAAAATATAGACATAGGCGGACCCACCATGCTAAGGGCTGCGGCTAAGAACTATCAGGACGTTGCGGTTGTAGTGGATCCGGCGGATTATGATAGAATTTTGGACCAGCTGCAAAAAAACGGCCAGGTATCCCTTGAAACCAAATTTGAGCTATGTGCAAAGGTGTTTATGCATACCGCCCATTACGACGCTCTTATAACGGATTACTTCGGTCGCAGCAGGGGCGTTGATTTCCCTGATTATATGACTTTGACATTCGAGAAGGTGCAGGATCTCCGTTATGGTGAGAATCCGCACCAGAGAGCCGCCTTTTACAGGGAAACATGTAAAAAAGAAGGAACCCTTGTGGAGGCAGAGCAGCTGCATGGCAAGGAGCTGTCCTTTAATAATATAAACGATACAAACGGTGCCCTTGAGCTTCTCAAGGAGTTTGACAGCTCCAAGCCTGTGGTTATAGGCCTTAAGCACACAAATCCCTGCGGAGTGGGTAGGGGAGATACGGTTTATGAAGCCTGGCAGAAAGCATATCAGGCCGATCCGGTATCCATATTCGGAGGGATAGTTGCGTCAAACGGCGAGGTGGATGCCGATACTGCAAAGGATATAAACGAGATATTTGTAGAAATTGTAGTGGCTCCGGGCTATACCCCTAAAGCTCTGGAAATATTAAAGAGCAAAAAGAACATAAGGATTCTAAAGCTTAATAATATAGACAGCGGAACCAACTCGGCTATGGATTTGAAAAAGGTTAACGGAGGTTTGCTTGTACAGGACAGCAACCTCTTGCTGACACAGGGCGATCTGAAGGTTGTCACCCGGGAGAAGCCCGACGGCAAGACTTTGGAAGACCTGTTGTTTGCATGGAGAGTGGTTAAGCACATCAAATCAAACGGAATAGTATTGGCCCGGGATCAAAAGACCCTGGGAATAGGCCCCGGCCAGGTCAACAGGATATGGGCGGTGGAGAACGCCATAAGGCAGTCCAGGTCAGACCTTAAGGACTCTGTAATGGCATCGGATGCCTTCTTTCCTTTCCCGGACTGTGTTGAAGCGGCGGCAAAGGCGGGCGTCAAAGCAATAATACAACCGGGAGGGTCGCTGAAGGATAAGGAATCCATACAAGCGGCCGACAGACTGGGTATAGCCATGGTATTTACCGGCATGAGGCACTTTAAACACTAAATCTGTGGTCAGTGGTTTGCGACAGGCATCGGTCATCTATATATGACGCATTTTAAACTTTACATCTCCTAGTGTGTCATCCTGAGCCAAGCGAAGGATCTTATGTCTGTTTCTGAGAAGATTCTTCGAGCTTGGCCCTCAGAATGACAGAGTCGGATTCTTCGGGCTTGGCCCTCAGAACGACAGAGTCGGATTCTTCGGGCTTGGCCCTCAGAACGACAGAGTCGGATTCTTCGGGCTTGGCCCTCAGAACGACAGAGTCGGATTCTTCGGGCTTGGCCCTCAGAACGACAGAGTCGGATTCTTCGAGCTTGGCTCTCAGAACGACAGAGTCGGATTCTTCGAGCTTGGCTCTCAGAACGACAGAGTCGGATTCTTCGGGCTTGGCCCTCAGAATGACAGAGTCGGATTCTTCGGGCTTGGCCCACAGAATGACAGGGGACTGGGCTTCGACGTAATCTGTGATCTGTGAACTACCACCTAGCACCTAGCACCTAGTACCTAGCACCTAGTACCTAGAATCTAGCACCTAGCACCTAGCACCTAGCACCTAG
>JAENYX010000053.1 GCA_016841565.1 Clostridium thermobutyricum
TGACAAAACTCCCACCCCTGACCGGCAATATGCTATATCCTTATATACTATGCCGGTGAATATGGATATTATGTGTTTTCGTCCAACAATAGGTATATACATTGCCGTCATGGGTATTTTGTTTAAAGCAATGACAGGAATATTTAGAAACAGGCAGAATAGTATAATTAAGAACAATAAGGATAAAAGGAGAGACAATTAATGAAAACAAGTATTTTGGGTAATACCGGTATAGAGGTTACCGAACTGTGCTTGGGGGCGCTTCCCATGGGTCCGCTCCAGAAAGATATGCCTCTGGATGATTGTACCAAAGTAGTTGAAACCGCATTGGTAAATGGTATTAGTTTTATAGACACTGCCCAGATGTATCAGACCTATGCACCCATAAGGGAAGCAATAAAGGCGACGGGTATCCGTCCGGTCATTGCATCCAAATCTGCCGCATCCGATTATAACGGTATGGAAAAGGCCATAAAACAAGCTCTGGAGCAGCTTGACGTTGACTATGTGGATATTTTCCTGCTTCACGCCGCCAGGATGGGGACAGACATCTTTGATGTCAGAGCCGGAGCCATAGAATGTATGAAGGAATACAAATCCAAAGGCTTGATACGGGCCATGGGAATATCCACTCATAACGTACAGGTTGCTAAACTCACTGCCGGAAGACAGGACATGGATATTATGTTTCCCATAATAAACAAAACAGGAACGGGAATACTGGACGGTACCATCCAGGACATGCAGCAGGCCATCATGGAAAACCATGCTGCCGGCAAGGGAGTTTATCTTATGAAGGTTCTGGCTGGGGGAAATCTAATAAACGATTATATAAGCAGCGTTGACTGGGCAAGAGGCATAGAGGGTTATCATTCCATTGCAATAGGTATGGTAAGTCCTGAAGAGGTAAACTTTAATGTTGCATACTTTGACGGCACCTTTGACCCGGAAAAAACTCCAACTCTGAAAGGTTATTCAAAGAAATACACAATAGTCAGCGGCCTTTGCAAAGGCTGTAAAACCTGTATCACGGTCTGCCCCAACTTTGCGATAGAATATGACCAGGAGAAAAAGAAGGCATATATCAATGATGATAAATGCCTTACCTGCGGCTACTGCACTTCCTCCTGCAAAGAATTCGCCATAAGAATCATTTGACCATATTACAACATAAATCAATAGAAGCCAAGACGCCCGGGGCACATGCCCGGGCGCCTTATCCGCAAGTATAGAAATTCGTCCCATCAATTAAAATACCGGTTTCAGGCTTCCTTTTTCACCAGACGCCGTTGGAAATACAGAAAGACCGGCAATGGAATTACTATCCATCCAAAGCTCTTTATTAGACTGTTCTTAGCTCTTTCAACCTGCCTTGATTTCTCCTGTTGTACCATAGCATCATATTTTTCTCTCAGCTCTTCTTCGGAAAGCTCGGGCTGCACGGCTTCCTGGCCTTCAACCGCAGGCTTTTCCATTCCCCAGCGTTTATATTCCTCAAAGGATTGGTAGTAATACGTTGGAGCGACAATATCAGCCGCCGCCATGAATACTCCCACACTTCCGCCTATGGTCATCATTAGTGTAGCAAACAATACCAGGTATATGTATACGTTTTTTATCACATCTTCCCCTCCTTCTCTAGATTCGGCTCTTAACCCTGCAACTGCCAGAATAATCAACAAAATAACTGCAGGAATAATTAACACTGAAATCGATATGATAATGCCTCACCCTTTCTTATTTTTGTCTTGGTAATTACTGAGCACTTGTTAGACGTATCTGAGCACGGCTTTGTTCCTGATACCTTTATTATTACTAATATATATATAATGTACTTAAGGCTTTACATCTACTAACGTGTTATCCTGAGAGTAACGCTTGTCATCCTGAGCCAAGCGAAGGATCTTATGTCCACCTTCAAGCGGGGTTCTTCGGGCTCCGCCCTCAGAATGACAGGCAGAGGAATGTAATATTATTAACGCGTTATATATAGTATAATATTCTGCCGGGAAAATGCTAATGTATTATTTTGTCAGTACAAACTGTTTCAGGTCAAACCGGTCAGTATTCAACCAAAAAGCTGTACCCGTGCTTTTCAAATCCCAATGATTCATAAAAGGAATGGGCGGCTTTCCTTTTTAAATTGCTGGACAGTGCCAGCTTGTAGCACCCCTTTGTCCTGCAAATATCCATTGCCAATCCCATCATCTGTTTTCCTATGCCCTGTCCCTGCAACCCTTCCCGCACCACTACGTCCTCCACTACGCCGGAGGGTACTCCCATATGGGCAAGATTGTCCATTATTAGCAACGCAAAGGTTCCGACGACCTCTCCCCGGAATATCGCCACGTAGACCTTATAATCGGGATAGTTTTTCATTTTGCCGAATATTGCCTCAGCACGTTCCAGCGAAAGAAGCACCCCATTATCCATGCCAGGCTGTGAATACAATGACAGAATATGGGGCAGATCTGCGGCGGCAGCTTCCCGTATCTCTACGTTAATGATAAGCTACACCCCCCTTATTACTCCAAACTCTGCATCTTATAACTGAAATCAAATAATCCCTGTGTATTCGTTTCTTCTAAAGCCCCAGGTAATTTGGACAAACCCTTCTGCATATGTTGCACTTCTTTAGTATATATCCCTTTTCATGCTTAAAATTTGAGGCCGGCCGGCATAATTTTTGACTCACCGTTTCTCCGTCCAGCGCCTCCTGGGGGCACGAGTCAATACAAATACTGCAATTGGGCGGACACACCCGATATTCGGCCAACGGATCGCCCTCAAGCTCCATATCAACCAGCACGGCACCAATTTGTATCATATTGCCAAAGTCTTTATTAATAAGTAATGTACTCTTACCTAAGCCCCCGAGCCCTGCCAGGAAGGCTGCGTGTTTCATGGACAGAATTGCCCTTCCAAAGGAATTCTCTGCTTCCCAGTACTCATAGGGGTCGTTTGATGGAACCGGGACGGCCTTTATTCCCTGGCTTTCCAGTTTCATTGATATTTCTATGCCAAGTTCATCAACCACCTGGGTTAATACGTTGTTTACATGAGTGTACGGAATACAGCTTGATATATTAAGGCTTGAACCGGGGACTCTCTTGGCAAAAACAATAACCGATTTACATTCTTTAAATATATCCACGGGTTTAAACCCTTCCGGTGCTTCACTAAATCTTTCGGCAGGTGCAATACCGCAAAGGTCGGCTCCCATATTCAGTATAGTCTCTTTAATAAATACAGCATCATACATTATTATATCCCCCTCTAAGATTATGTTAATCACATACTGATACCTATTATAACAGAGAATTATATTTGAGCAATTACATGACTTATTCTCTTTAAATTCCACTCACCTTGAAGATATTTTTCAACCTTGAATATTACCCTTAACTGCTTTCCGGCAATCAAACATATTGGGATATGATTAATAAAACCATAACCATGCTTATACACCCCAGTGATGAAATTAATCTCATCCGTGGCTTTTTAGATTTATAGTAATAGACTGTAGCTCCAAAAAGTATTAGAAATTGTATCGCTTCCACTGAACCGGGCTTTCCGACAACGCTTATTCCTTTGTCAGGAATAAGGCTGGTATAAATATAAGCTGCAACTATAAAAGTATAGACCAAACTTAGTGCCGTGACTACAACATTCAATAATATTGAAAGAAAAGCTTTCACGTACACCTCCCCTTTCTATAGCTTTCCGCGCCTGAGATGCTCCTCTTTTCCTTTAATATCTTGGCAGTTTGCTTTGTTCTTTGTAAAAATCCATAACGCCGATTTCTCTCATTCGGTTGTTCTTTTCCATCCACCTTTCCCTCAGCTTTCCTTCAAATTGTTTACTGCAGGGGTATTCATTGCATTGGAAGCAAAAATCAACCCTTTTTTCTTTATGGCATGTCTTGGCGTGACAGTCAACGGGACATTTAACATTTTCGCTTCTGCACCCGCCGCAGGATGCTCCGGCAAATACATTGAGCACCTCTTTGAATTTATCGTATCCCTCAAAGGCAGGATTTGCCTGCGATTTGATTTTCACCAGCCTGTCGTAGCCCGTCAACAGGTTTAGCAATCTTTCACTTAATTCCTTAATTTCTCCCTTTTGGTAATCTGCGCACCGGCCGCAATCAAGTCCGCATGCGGCAATCCTTTGAACAACCTTGTGGTACTCCATATATTGCCCCCCTTAAATATATTTAACCTTCTTCATACTTATTAAATTGCTATACCGGACTTATATCATGAACTGAAAATGGACGATTAGTAAAACAGCCCACCGCCTGAGCATGCTAAGCCGGAAGCGCACGTCAATACGCTGCCAAGCAGCATGCATCCGCCCGTGGTCTATTCGTAGATATCCATACTCAGTAACCCTGTTTTCATTACCGCCTTTCTTAAATATTGATTATACATGAACGGTGACTTTAAATTCTTTATTATTATATTCATTCCTAAGCCTCTCGTATTTTTATGATATTCCCGTATAAGGTTTTCGGGATCCTGCTGAATGCTTTTGCTTAATGCAACCGCACTTCGAAAAGCGTAGCTCAATCCTTCGGCAGATGTAGGACTGATCCAGCCGGCTGCTTCACCGATAAATGCAATGTTGTCATTTCCAATAAATACTTGCTTAATATTCTGCGGGCGCAATATGAATGCTCCGTTCTTTTTCATGCTTTCCTGCAACTCGTAACCCCTCTTAACCAATCTTTCTTTCAGCAAATTAAACCTTTGACCAGCATTTTCATTAAGTAGAACTGTTGCGCCGACTAATATGCAATCTTCTTTGGGTATTGTCCAGGAATAAAAATCAGATATATCATTATCGAATATTGCTGAAAAGAATGGCTGATTTTGACTTGCCTTAAACCATTCCTGAACAGAGATATATGTCTTCTGAAATAAGCCGGGAACCATCTGTCTCCGCAGAGTTGAAAATGCCCCGTCAGCTCCAACCAAATATCTTACATCTTCGGTGTACTCCTTGCCTTTATGTTTAAAACTTACTTTAATAATTTTATTCTCAATAAGATATTTCTTAAACAAGGCACCGCAACGGATATCAACCGACGACGGTATCAGAGAAACCAACCATCTGTCAAACCTCTCCCTGTCAATATTTATATAATGTCTTTGATAATACCGCTCAATACTATTTTGAATGTCAATTGTCCGTACGGTAAACAGCTGCGGGCCAACCAGTATTTCTTTAGGTACTCCCAGGCCAAGTTTGGCCAGCATATACTGCGCATCCGGAGCTATCAGCCCTCCGCAGCACTTTTCGTAATACCCATCCCCGGTACCAACCAGCTCCCTTCTGTCTAAAAGCAGCACCTTATATTTCCTTCCTACAAGCCGCGCAAGCGTAGCTCCGGCCGGTCCGGCTCCTATGACTGCAATGTCATACATATACTTTGTCTCCTTTTTTAATAAACCTCATAGAATAATTTTAGCAAATGGTTTCTTTTATATATACTGCATCCATCATTAAACATCCTCCTTTACCGGTGCCGACACTCATGCGCATATGTATTGTTCCCGTTAATTAAATCCCGCCCGTTTGATGTGTCATTTAAGATGAATAATGGGCAAATGGGGCCTGTTGTTTATTCTGACGGGAATTATGCTGTTTCCCAATCCTCTGCTGACAATCATCTGCACTCCGTTGCCCGAAGCGTATAGCCCCGAGGTATATTCCGGGAAAAACCCCGGGTTGGGAGACAATACCCCCTTGTTCAGGAAAGGTATTCTAAACTGTCCTCCGTGGACATGCCCGCTGAATACCAGATCGGGCCTGATTTTATTAGAGCCTGAGCAATATGTATGGAAGAGTTCCGGTCTGTGCGCCAACAGTATTCTGGGAATGGCCTTTACCGTTTCTATATTGTCAAAGTATTGGTATGAGTAACCGCAGTTATCCTTTAACCCCATAATAGCAAGCTTGGAATTGCCTTTCCTGTATATCTCTATTTTGTTCTCAACCACTTTAACGCTGTTTTTATCTAAAGCCTCTGCCCATTCTCCGGTGCTGTTTTTCCTTGCTTCATGATTGCCTGTCACTGCATAGGTGTCTGTAATACCCGCAAGGCTTTTGCACAATTCATTGAAATCAGGATTATCAATACTTGCGCTTCCATCAAGAATGTCACCGGTCAGTACAATAATATCGGGATCTTCCTTCCGCAGTATATTTACCAGCTTCTCTATGCTGGAAGCGTTTTTTGGAATATGAACATCCGATAAATGCGCTATTTTCAACCCTTCTAACCCTTCCGGCAAATGGTTGATTTCAACATCCAGGTGTTGGACCTCTATCCGGTTGTTCTGCAAAAACACATATATGGCAATAATTGCAGCAATGCTTATTAATACAATACTTTTGCTATTCCATGGTATCTTCAAGTCTTCCACATCCACTTTCAAGATTTGTTACAAAGCGAATTATCATCAGCTTCCATGTATTTGTTGACTTGGTACATTAACATCCGCTATTTCTAATTATTACCATAACCGTTTACCGTTTCAATAAATGATTTGGTTGTACTGTCAGACATCTGAAAATCCTTCATGTTTACTCTGAAATCAAAGACCTCATTGGATTCCTTCTTCTACGGTAGTATAACCATCCGGCTTCTCTTGAAACCGACGGCAGTATTGAATATCCATTATCATGCCCATTTCGTTAATATACTTATTATCTTCTGCATATCAATATTCTGTCTTTGACGGGTATTTCCTTCTACTTATATCCAATAACTTTTCCCGGCATCACCGTGCTTGCCATCCGTTACCATTGCTTCGCGGCAGTACGCTGAGGTCTGTAGTGCCAATATACCTGTCTCCTGTTTACCGTCCCTCGTGCATATATCTATCTACATCGGCCTATTTCCCTACACCATTTTTCTTTAAATATGGTAAAATAAAATACAAGAAAACAACTCAATGTCGAAAATCCGTCGAAAACACCCTTTACAGCAAAATTGGATTGTAAGCGGCCAAGATAAATATTCATTGAGGTGATGTGCAATCATGATGGCTATCACAACAAGCAATGATGGTATTATTCGATACGCCAGCCCTTCCCTGCTGGAGAAAACCGGGTACAACAAAGAGGAAATTATGGGAATGAGCCTCTTGGATTTGATAAGCGGACATGGAAAAGACCTTCACCTCCCCGACTTATCATCTGAGAAACATAAACGTAGCATCCAATGGCAGCAAGTTGCGCTCATAACAAAGGATAAATCAAAAGTCTGCTGTTCCGTCGGTACCGACAGCTGCACCTGGGGAGACAGGAAAGCTATTGCACTTTTTATACGGGAGACTTCCAATAAAGCACAAGATGAAACCTTTTACCGACAGGTTCTGGATATTCTGCCCGATCCTGTTTTCGCCATAGACTGCGATGGCAATGTCACCTTATGGAACAAGGCTGTAGAACACCTTACAGGCGTGAAGAGAGAAGATATGCTTGGAAAAGGCAACTATGAACATGCTCTTCCCTTTTATGGAATGAGAGTACCTATCCTTATAGACCTGGCATTAAAACCCAACCCCGAGATGGAAAAAAAGTACAAGCCCTTCCGCCGTCACAGAGATAATAGCGTTGAGGGAGAGAGCCATATCCCGGCCTTGGACTATTATGACTGGACCAAGGCTTTCCCGATACATGATGGAAAAGGCGGCCTGCTGGGGGCAGCCTCCATATCCAGGGATATCACCGATATTATAAATGCCCGTCGGGAATTGGAGTATTCACAAAAACAGTTTGAAGAACTGTTTAATAACAGCCCTGATGCCATTGCATATTTTGATAGAAACCACCTTATACAGGATATTAATCCCGCCTTTACAGAGCTTTTCGGATATACACCGGAAGAATGCAAAGGAATAAATCTGGATGAAATAGTCGCAAAGGGCGAGGACATACAGAGGGCTTCTAAGATTACACACAAGCTTTTTGAGGAAGGCATTGCTAACCTGGAAGACTTCCGTCACAAGAAATCGGGAGAACCAGTCCTTGTGAGCATTAGGGGTGTACTTGTAAGCATTGAGGACCAAGTGGTGGGGGGATACGGGATTTACTGTGATATTACCGAAAGGATAAAATACAGGGAAGACCTGGAAGCCGCCAATACCGAACTGGAAGCATCCCTCGAACAACTAACCGCAGTGGAGGGTGAATTAAGACGGCAGTATGAAAAACTACTGGAAAGTGAAGAAAAATATAAAACCCTTGTCACCCGTATGCAGCAGGGATTGGCCCTGCTTGAAGCTGTATATGAAAAACGCGGCGGGGTTGCTGATTTCCGATTTATTGACGTAAACGATAGCTTTGAAAAGTTAATCAAACAAAAACATCATGGCATTATTGGAAAAACACTGCTTCAAATGCTCCCTGCCAACATGGATTGTTGGATACAAAGGCTGGAGCATGTCCTAAACACCGGAGAATCAATGCGTCATGAGGATTATATCCAGGGACTGAATGCATACCACGAAGTGGTGGCTTACAGACCCAAACCAAATCAGATAGCGCTGATAATTACAAACGTAACCGAAAGAAAAATGGCTGAGGAAGCACTGCAGGCCAGCGAACTTACTTTTCGTACTTTGTTTGAAGGTTCATCCGATTCTATATTAATAATGGATGAATACAGGTTTACCGACTGTAACCCGGCTACCGTCAGATTGCTGGGATATCCGGGCAAGGATGATATTTTGGGGAAGATCCCATGGGAAATCTCTCCCCAAAGGCAGCCCGACGGTACGCCCTCCAGGCAAAAAGCCATTGAATATTCAATAAAGGCCCAAAAACTAGGAAGATGCAAATTTGAATGGTGGCACAAAAAAAGTGACGGAACAATATTTCCGGTAGAGGTTTTACTGACTCCCATCATGCTTGGCGGCAAAAAAGTCCTGCACTCTATAATCAGAGACATAAGCGACCGCAAAAATATGGAAGAAAAGCTGAAATATTTAAGCTTTCACGACCAATTGACCGGCCTGTACAACAGAAGATTTTTCGAGGAAGAATTGAAACGGCTGGACACTCCCAGGAACCTCCCTCTTACCATAGTTATGGCAGATGTGAACGGCCTCAAGCTAACCAATGATGCCTTCGGCCATTCAACCGGCGATATGCTGCTGAAAAAAGCGGCTGAGGTACTCAGAAAGGCCTGCCGGTCGGATGATATAGTAGCAAGATTTGGTGGGGATGAATTCTCGGTTCTCCTGCCAAAAACGGATGCCAATGACGCAGAGCAAATTGTTGAGCGGATCAAAAATCTGACTATAAGGGAAGAGGTATCCTCCATCAAATTATCCGTTTCCTTCGGATGGGAAACCAAAACCGACAGTACTCAGGAAATACAGGAAATCATTAAAAAAGCCGATGATAACATGTACAAAAGAAAGCTATATGAAAGCCCCAGCATGAGAAGCAAAAGTATTGATATTATTCTGCGCACCCTACACGAGAAAAACAAGGCTGAAGAAGAACATTCCAAAAGAGTAGCTCAGTTCTGTGAAAGAATGGGAAAAGCCCTTGAGCTTTCAGCAGACCAGAACACAATAATAAGAACCGCAGGGTTGCTGCATGATATAGGCAAAATTGCCACAAAGGATAAACTACTGAACAAGCCCGGAAGATTAACCAACCTTGAACGCGAAGAAGTTCAGCGTCATTCTGAAGTGGGATACCGTATCCTCAGTTCGGCAAACGAAATGACAGAAATCGCAGAGTTTGTTCTTGCCCACCACGAAAGATGGGACGGAAAGGGTTACCCAAAGGGGCTGAAAGGGACAGATATACCGCTTCAGTCAAGGATAATAGCTATTGCCGATGCTTATGATGCCATGACCAGCATCAGAAACTATAAAGATGCGCTGCCAAAAGAGGCAGCCATAAAAGAATTGATAAATAACTCCGGTACTCAGTTTGACCCTGATTTGGTGAAAGTATTTATAGAAAAGGTATTGGGAGCTGCCGACAAAGGAGTTTGATGCAACAGCAGGCCGGAACTGCCCATACTACTCAGCTGTCCAGTCTTTGCTTTATAAACGAGCATATATCGCCCATAGCCTTCTTTGCTTCCGGAAAAAGCGGAGACATGATTGGAAATGCATGGACCATGCCTTCCCAAACCATCAATGTCGCTTCGGTGCCCTGCTCTTTAGCTTTTTTCGCGAAATTGACCGTATCATCCAGATGTATTTCGTTGGTCCCGACACACAGCAAAACGGGCGGCAGACCGCCAAGGTCTGCTTTTTGCGGCGATAGCCACGGCAGCTCCGGGTCACTATCGCCTATATAGTACTTAGTCCATATAATCCATGAATTAAGAGGCGCAATATCGTTTTTGACATTGGTTGTAAAAGACTTTGCGCTACATGTAAGGTCGGTAACCGGCGAAATGGATATCCCACCGCCCGGCAAAGCTATACCTTTATCCCTCAGTGCTACGAGAGTGGCCAGTGTGAGGGTAGCCCCTGCGGATTCGCCGCACAGTACAATATTTAACGGTGAATACCCCTGCTCCAGCAGCCAAAGATACGCCGTTACACAATCCTCTACGGCGGCAGGATAAGGGTATTCGGGCGCCAGCCGATAATCAAACAGCAATGCCTTTATTTTACTTCCCACGGCAAACTTTGCAACATGCACCCGATGCGTTAAGCAAGATCCCGAAATAAATCCGCCTCCATGAATATACATAATAACCTTCTGCCGGAGTGCATTTTTTGGCACTATCCATTCGCCATACATATCCTTAACCTTGATTGGTACAACTTTGATATCCTTAGGTATACGATTTGTTTTACGTGATGCATCATCAACACTCTTACGGAATTTCTCAACCTGGAAATTCTCATCGATTACTTCTGGTTTAAGCCTGAACTTAAAAAGATGACGTCTCTTTATAAGACCGATAATCAATCGACTTCTTAAACTCGGCATAACATCCTCTCCTTCAAAATCCCAATAAAAGACCGAAAATATTTTTTGTTTATTTCATTCTCCCATTCTGCGCAACCCATGACTGCCATACCCGGTATCTTCATTTAGGGGCCTCTTCCAGTACTGGCTTCCATCTGCAGTCCTATCCAAAAAACTGCCCTCTATTAATCCTCTGCGCAGAAAAGAGTAGTCCCCGGTAGTACTCCATTCTATTAAAACCTGGTTCACCTCCTTTTCTGTGTAGATTTTACCGGTCTCGAACTTGTCGCTCAGGTATCGTAATGCTTCCTTTCTAACACTGCTCTTGGACGGCACCTGCTTAAGCCTTCCCTCATCATCCAGGAAACGTTTTACTTTTTGTTCCATGATTACCCTCCTTTAAAAACATTCTTGCTAATATACCGGCATCCGGCACCGTTGTAGTATCCTGACGGGTAGCTTTGTAAATAGCCAGACCGTTAATGGATGTCCAAAAGACCACTGCCAGCTCATCCGGATCGGCCTCTACAATAGTCCCTTCCTTTTGCCCGTCGGCCATTATCTTTGCAATCTCCCGGTATGGAATGTCCCGCTTCTCCACAATCAGTTTTCGTGCATCCTCGGGTATTGCAGTGGAGTTTGTTGCATGGGCTATCAAGCGGCAGGTCTGCGTGAAGTCATGGCTGCTTTCAATTGTCTTAAACAGCTGCTCTATTGCCATTATTATCTTTTCATGGGGCGGCTGCGGCATATCTCTTAGCGAAAATACAGCCGTATTAAGTTTCTCCAGTGCGTTCTTTATAAGCTCCACATAGATTTCATCCTTTGACTCATAATAATGATATACCAAGCCCTGCGCCATACCTACCGCCTTCGCGATATCCTTTATTTTGGTGGCAAAAAGACCCTTGGTGGCGAACAGATGCAGTGCGCTTGACAGTATCTGCTCCTTTCGTTCTTCCCGCATTCTTTCATTCAACTGCCTGCTTCTTGCCATACGCAACATACCACCTTGTATAATATTATGATTGAACTTTCATTCAATATATTACTACAGTATTATGTTCATGTCAACAGGTTTTTGTTTTACTCTATGACAATAACGGCACCGTTTTGGATGGCCATCCAGTTATAAAGGAATTCCGCATGACTGGTATAATTACGTACACACATACTGGATCGGGGAAATGTGCCGATGGTATGAAGATATTCTATTGTTCCGGGATCCGCCTTCTCACCGTCCCGTTCCTCATATGCCACCGGAACACCGTGGATGTAAGCTCCTCCGGTAAATCGTACTGCAAAGGGTGCATAACCGGCAACATCCGGCGTTTCTTTTTTCAGATACTCAAAGCGTTCTCTTTTTTCGATGGCCTTGTAACTACCAAGGGTGGTCTCAAAGGAAAAATCTCCCTTAAACCCGGTTGTGGACAGGGTATATGAAATAAGGTTGAGACCATTTTCGACAAGTTCAAAAGCAGCCTGGTTCTGCTGGTCTCTGTCAACCACCACTACATGGCTCAGCCGGCCTAATGTCAGTTCCCGGTCAATGTACTTTTGGGGGATATAGTAATCTCGGTTAAAAGTAGGAACGTTGATATGGTAAAACTCACCAGTCTCCCCCAGTATCCGTACCAGCATTCCGTCGGGTACATACCGGAAATTGCTGCCGGTATCCGCCTGCTCATACGCCGGTGCACTATGATAAACCCTGTATCCGTGCTGGTCCACTGCAACATCACCCATTGATGGCGGCGCACCATTCTGGTTTTTATAGTTACTGACAAAGTGCAGGGCTCCCTCTTCCAACTGCTGTTTCAGCCGGTTTACCGCGTCCTGCATCCTGTTAAACCTGAAAGCTCTGGGAGTGCCCTCTGTCGAGTGAAGATAACCCTCGTAAGTTCTATCGCCGTTCTGGAATCCTACCCTGTACCATATGTTTGAGCCCTGCATCTCATCACTCTCAACCCTCTGGAGCAGTGACATCTTGTCCAGGTTTTCCACCCGTGCAACAACGGTGGCATCGGGTACGGGGTTCTCCCTCACATCAGCACCGTTCTCGGCTGTTACGAGAAAATAATCGTAGGAAAAGTTGTACTGGTTATACTTGACTGTATCATTGATACCCTGGGGCAGGGTGGTATCATATTCATGGAGCACGGTATTCATTTTTTTTGAGCCAATACTTTTCAACATCTGTATGCTCTGCTGCTTTGTTAGACCTGATATCCTGTCCTTTTCATTCCGCTTTGATCCTTGGGTTATACTCAAGTCGTCTTCGATGCTGATACCGTTTATATTCTCCTCCACTGCTTCCCGGTCGGATTTAGCAAGTTTGTCCTCTTTGGGCAAGTCGCTCTGCTGCCTTGGAGTACTTCTGCGATATACACAGCTTGTGGCAGCGGCTATTATTATAATTATTAATATCAGGCTGATTTTTCTATACATACGCATCCCCATCCAATATTTATTTTTTCACTTTCTTAAAATATATTTTTCTCATACATACAGTCTATTATGTATATGAAACTCAAGTGACAGGCGAGCGATTTTTTACTGCTGCTTTCTTCCGTCAGGCAGAACAGGTCATAGAACAATGCCGTCACCATATATGGAACATAGCAAAAAAGAGCCATCCGTCCATGGCTCTTTTTTGCCTCCTTTGCAGTAGTTCCCGGATCTATGAGCTTTATTTCCCCTTCTTGCCCGATATTTGTTCAATATTTAGCTTCAGTACTGTCATATTGCCATATACCTTGTCATTCTTCAGATTTCTTTCCTTGATAGGGCCGGGCATATCCTCCAGATGATTAAGCAGAACTTCCATGCCCAGCTTTTTCTCTTCCAGTTTTTCTACTATAGACATATTGCCCCAGAATACCACCGATCGGTATGAATGCTCGCACTGTCCCGAATTATAGCCGCCGTCATCTATAACGGTTGCACAGACAGAAGGGTTGCTCCTGATAAAATCCAGCTTCAGCCCTTTTAACGCGGTATGGAAGTATAACGAATTCTCGCTTTGGTTATAGCCGTAGCTTAGCGTAACTATGTACGGCTCGTTGTCCCGGCACATGGAAATAACCGCATACTTGCCGTTTTTTAATATTTCCGCAATCTCATTATTATCCTTAATCTCTCTTTCCTGCTTGTTCATATGGTACTTGTTCATGGTGCACCTCCCGGTGGTTTTTGGGTTGTATTTTGGGCGTTTCCCGGCTCATCGAAATTGTACTCAATCCGGTTATCAATGTTGCCTGAATACTATCGGAAAGTCCCTTATGGGTTTTCTCCATATCATATGGTCATAGCCCTCGCCCCAATAATCCTTCACAACATAGTCGGGTGCTCCGAGCTTCTTTTTCCATACTCTTTGGGCATTTTTATACCCGCTGTCCAGACAGAATTCATTGATATTTCTGCTTATCAAAGTCAGGCAAATCATATTCAGCATCAATGTACCCACACCCTGTCTCTGGTAGTCAGGATGAACGAAGACAGTTCCTACTTCAAACATGCCTTTCAATTCTCCATGGGTGCAATTACTAATCAGCCGGCCGGCGGGACCGTATTCGACTGTAGCGATAACCTTACCGTTATCCAAAGCTATCAGGAAATACCGTTTTTCTCCGTTTGATTCAATATCCTCTTTTAGAAATCTTTTCTTATCGGTAGTCTCTTCCTCTATCTCTTGGGTCATATGTGCCAGGCCCTCTTTGGCGAAGGTATCCCGAAGCACCAACTCAAAGAACCGGTACAGCTTTTCAATATCCCCCGGCCCGGGCCTTCGTATCTCTATGTTTGGCAATTTACCTCTCCCCTTTTCCTCCCGCTTTGACTACCGTCTCAAAAGAGCAGTCTGCCTTTTACTTCCTACGTTCTGCCTGAGATGCATACACCTGATATATACTTTACACCGTCTTCTTTTTGGCTTTTTTTTCGGTTCCGGCAAACTGCAAAACTATAAATAATAGTCCGATGACGGCTAAAGGAAAGGAAATAATAAAAAAGTCAGACAAGACTTCGTATGTTCCAAAATAGTACATGAATACTACGCTGAGAGCAATAAATAAAATGCCGCCAATCACCGGCAGCTTCCAGGAAACCGCCAATACAATTAATATGATAAGCGATGGTACTAAATGTATTATCAATACCATAGTTTCTTCCAATAATAAAGCATTCCCTGAAAATACATCCCCTGAAAATGCATCCAGTGTGAAAAATAAAAGAAACATGATATAGATTATACCAATCACTCTGGGAAGCCAGATAAGCTTATTGGTTTTCATCGTATTCCTCCTTGTATTCTTCTGAATTTCATTTCATAGAACCGTTTCTGTTTTAGCATAGATTTGTTTCTTCACTCATCTCTTAATTTTATGCACTTTATCTATCGTAATAATTCTACAATTGTTTATATTTACCTGCAAAAAAAGCAAATTACTGCTTTTGTTCGATTTCGGTAACACATTCGCTTTTAATTTTTTCAACCAAGAATTGCAGGGCATCAACAACATGAGGTCTGATGTCGCCGCCTATCAGTACATACATTATGTCATCTCCAAGCTCCAGCCGGCCTTCATTAAGCCAGACTCTGACATGGAAGATACCGTCCATCTCATAGGTCTTTGCAATCGCAGCATCAACCTTTGCTGCATCATAAGCAAACTCCATCCCCTTTACCACCGAACCGTCATCAATTCCCTGGCGCACCTTAGCTCTGGGCGTTTGGCGCACAACACCATTATGCACTAAAAACATCCCTTCCCGTAAAGCCTCCCGACCGGCTTTTGCTTCTTTGAGCCATTCATCAATTGATGGCGATGGTTTTTTCATTTTTTCATTAATCATAAGCCAATACACTCCTTATTTAGATAAATACCATTATGCCAAACATCCCTACGCATTGTCATTTGGCGGTTTATATGATTATGGCGAAGATTGATTTCCCATAATCACCTTAATGCGGCAGACGGCTCAATACAGCTCTAATGTGTTAGACGAAGTACTTTTACTGTTTTAATCCCAAGATTTTTTTTGCATTTTTTGAAAATATTGCTTTCCTGTCATTTTCATTTTCTGTAGCTCTTAATACAGCTAATATCGGGAATGCTTGGTTGAAAACCGGATAATCAGATCCTAATAATAATCTATCGCTGCCAATTTGTTTTATCATCTGCCTGATATTCTGAGGAGGCTGAGTGCTTATTTCGGCATATGTATTAGGAAACCTATCCATTAATTCTATTAATTCTTCATTTTGCTCTATTGCTCCATGGGCAAAAATAAAAGTGGCATCCGGAACTTGACTTAATACTTTCTCATATTTGATTATATTTTGGGTTTGTAAATTTGATTTAATAAAATCAGGTATATTAAAATAATCCGGTATTGCCAATCCACTACAAGAAATAATAGGTAAATTTGTTTCGGTTAATTCTTTTATTAAATCAACCAATTTAGGGTCATCAAAACCTATTTTCCATATATGAGGGTTTATTTTAAACCCTTTAATACCAAGTCCAGTATATCTTTTTATTTTTTCTTCCCGGTTTGAGTCGTAAGGATGTATTGAACCAAATGAAATAAGATTATCATATTTATCAGTTTGAGTTTTCAATTTGGCAGTATCATCACAATTGCATTCACTTATTGGCAAGACTACTGCCTGATTAATACCTCCATCTTCCATATCTCTAATTAATCTATCTGTACTGGCTCTTCTCAAAGAAGAAATAAATCCAGTAAGTCCTAACATATCACATGCCACTTTCAAACCAAAAATACTTAATAATGATTTAGGCCAGACCTGATAACTAGGTCTATCAAAATCTAAATACCTTCCTTTTCCATGGTAAGGAGATTTATCAAAGAAAGAAATGTCCAAGTCAATAATAGGTTTTCTAAATAAAGGTGGTAACATAGTTTTAGCAATACCTTCAGTTATGTGAGTGTGAAAATCAATTATTTCATAATTTTCTATTAATTTGGGATCTACAACAAAATCTCCATACTGTGTTAATTTAAATTCTGGAAACTCATCTAATATTGCTTTTTTAGATTTATAATTACTCATATTTATCCTCCCGTTACTGGATTTTTAAGAATTCCGCCTTACGTTCAGGCATTACTGTACAAAGTTACGACTATTGCACCATATATGAAGAATGTGTCTTAACATTATTTATTAATCATCTTGTTTATACTTGACCTTTCAAATCCTGTATTTAGTAATATTTTAATATTAAATCCTGATTTTCCGTAGCTTAATCTATACCAATAGTAGTTTATATACTCAATTATTCCGAATAAGAATAATCCGATAGCAATTATTATATCTTTGCTGCTGCTATTGATAATAGGTATTATCATACTTATCGCCACTAATAAAATCATATTCAACTGTCTTAAAAACCCAAGAAATTTTATGGCCTTAAGACCAAAGCTATGTTTTTTTATTATCAATATATATCTATAAAGCCAATACATGCTTCCTTGAAATAATATAAATATGAGATATGAAAATGCTATGATACTAGCCATTCCAGAATTTATTAATCTATATACGAATACAAATGTACATAGAGCTGCAAATTCACCTATCGCTAAGTATAATAACTGTTTCTTTAGCCTATTCAATTTATCTCCTCCACAAACTTTGCTACGCATTATTCTACTAATATACACCAATACACACCCAAATCATATGCTTATATAATTCGCGGCAGGACACCGCGTCATTGCGTGTGGTTTTGGAGAACGTTTCCGGCTTCCCGCCTCCCCTGAGCCGGACCCACAAAGCTCTTCTTCCTGGCGGTGATTGTCACCCGTCGAAGGGACGGCGCGCAGGCTTCAGCCCGCCCTTAATCCTTCCACCGCTGCCCCTGTTTTTCGTACCGAATGGGAAACCAATGTAAGTAAAGTTGATCGCCCCCAGATTCATAGGCCGAAAGGACTCTGCCCCAAACAATAAAAATTATAACTTATAAAAAAGACGCAATGTTGTTTATAAACATTAGT
>JAENYX010000054.1:0-2808 GCA_016841565.1 Clostridium thermobutyricum
GCCCCGTTTTATCCTTACCCAGGTGGGTATTGGTTACCGTTTTGCCGATAAATAGCAGGGACAAGGGGACTGGAACCTTGTACCAGGAGGCGTGTCATGATGTTGGACGTATAATCCGTATTCAGTCAACAAAGCTCTTGAATTATATTAATTAGTATAGTATCATGGATTAAGATTTTATTGAAGGAGAGGTGTAAAGATGTGTAGCCTTACCGGAATGCAGAGGGCGGTAGCTTATATGATTCCTGTCATTGATTTTGCATATAGAGACAAGTGTACCCATTTGTATAGATCATGTAGTAAAAACCCGGAAAAGGCACATCTTTATTACTAATCTTTTGGTATTACAGGATTAGTGTTAAGAAAAGACGGTGGTGCATTCCGCCGTCTTTTTTGTGTCCTTTTTCCCAGGAAAAGACAAGAAAGGACGATTCTATGAATACAAATATATTATGCGACAATGGTTCTTCATGGAAGAAGGAAACGGCGTTATTCCTGATAAGCCAGAGTGTTTCTTTGTTCGGCTCATCTGTTGTAAGCTTCTCGGTTATATGGTATATCACTCTGGAAACATCATCCGGTGTATGGGTGATGCTGTTTACCATCTGCTCCTTATTGCCCCAGGTACTGATTTCCCTATGGGCAGGCGTCTGGGCAGACCGGTACAATCGGAAGCATCTTATTATGCTGGCCGACGGTTTTATTGCTCTGGCTACCCTGGGGCTGGCGATTGCGTTTTGGGCGGGGTATCAGAAAATGGAGCTGCTTCTGGCAGTTTCATTTATTCGCTCGATAGGTGCAGGCATTCAAACACCCGCCGTAAATGCTTTGTTTCCGCAGATTGTACCACAGGAAAAGCTGACCAAGGTGCAGGGGATTAACCAAACACTTAATTCTATATTAATGCTGATTTCCCCTGCAGTGGGTGGTATAGTCCTTGGGTCAATGGATATTTCCCGGGCATTTATGTTGGATGTGGTTACTGCCTCATCGGCCATTGCTGTTCTTTGCTTTATCCCTGTCCAAAGGATAGCGCAAACTGGGGAAGTTGCATCTGTTTTTACCGAGCTGCGCCGGGGGATATCCTATGCATTAGGCCACAGGCTATTGAAACGTATTTTAATCTGTTTCGGGGTATCATTTTTTCTGATTACTCCGGCTGCGGTATTGACTCCGTTATTGGTGGAGCGCAGCTTCGGCGGCGATGTCTGGCGGCTTACCGCAAATGAGATGGTTTGGACGGTGGGTTCTTTGGTTGGCGGAGTCTTTGTGTCACTGAAAGGAGAATTTAAAAACAAGATAGGTACTGTGGCCCTTTGCCTGGTGGCATTTGGAGTTTCCTTCACTTTGCTTGGCATAGCCAATAGTTTTACAATATACCTGCTTATAATGGGTGCTGCCGGCTTCTTCATGCCGGTTATAGCCACTGTGCAGACAGTATTGCTTCAGGAGAATGTGGAAGCCGCCATGATGGGGCGGGTATTCTCCCTGGTACAAATAGTAACGGGCAGCGCTATGCCGGTAGCAATACTGTTATTCGGACCGCTTGCTGACATTGTACCCATCGGTTTAATCCTTTTGGTATCGGGTGCACTGCTGGCGGTGACGGGCATAGTGTATCAAATTACCAGTAAGCGTGCCGGCTTTAATTAAGAAGATTTTATATCCCCTTACAAATGCTAATGATAAAGGGAACAAATCATTTTTGTTTTCGCCTAATAGTTATAAACAAATAAATAGTAGGGGATGTGGTTTTTTGAAAAATAATCTATTTGGCAGAACACTTATTGCAGGCGCTTTATGTGCAGTTCTAACAGTTCCAACATTTGTTCAGGGGGCGGAAGCGCGGCCTATATCGACCGGGTATAAGGGAATTATCCCTGTTAGCTATGAACTAAACCACTGGTCTGAAACTTATATAGACCAGTTGTCTAAGAAGTATGACGTAGAGTCAGCATTTAAGGGAAAAGACCTGGATGCTGGCATTACGGTGGAAGATTTTCAAGAGCTTGTAAAGTTAACAGTAGATAAGGAATACCATGGCATGCCGGATGCAGTCACCAGAGAAGCGGTTGTACATGAGCTTACAAGAATATGGGCACAGAAAACAGGTCAGGATTTGGAAAGTATACCGGTTATAAAAATGCTGGTATATTCGGATACCATCAATATTGATGGAAAGTATAACCACAGTATAACTGTAGCCTATATGAAAGGTATAGCAAAGGGTAAAGGCGAAAGGCTCTTTGACCCCAAGGCGAATGTTACCTATGGTGAGTTTGCGGCATTGTTGAATAATACGGATAAGGCCATAGAAAATGTATCCCAGCCGGATGGTGCGTCCGTAGAGGAGGATACGTTTGAGACCAGGGGCAGTTATGAGATAAAGGACCACAGAGTGGTGCTTAGTTTTGAGCTGGTGAACAACCATACTCAGTCTAAGCGGCTTAAGTTCGGATCGGGACAGCAGTTTGAAATAATCATAACCGATGAGAAAGGCCAAGAGGTATATAGATATTCCGATGGTAAATTCTTTACAATGGCTCTCATATTTAAAGATGTCAAACCGGGCCAGGCCTTAAAATGGCAGGACGAATGGGACATGACCAATAAGGCGGGCGACAAACTGACCTCGGGAGAATATAAGGCCCGGATTGAAATTATGATTGTTTCGGAAGAGGGCGACCAAAAGATTGAAGCAGACCAATTAATGACTGAAATGAATTTCAGACTGAATGCACTGGACCGGGAGGAGGCAGAAAAAGCGGCAAAACAGTTTATTCCAGAGGGCTCCAGCTTTTCGGTAGG